>NZ_RBWZ01000010.1:0-206054 GCF_003634765.1 Microbacterium sp. AG790 | reverse complement strand
GGAACTCCGGCGGGTGGGCAGCAGGCATCTCACGGACTCCTTCCGAGACGATCATCGCCTCAAAGTTGGTGTCCGGAAAACCGGGTCAGGCTCCCGTTGCCTAGATATTAGGTCGCAAAGTCTGGCCCTGATTGTGTGACAGGCCACGATGAGTCGGCACCTGAACCAATCGATCGGCACCTTCCGCCGTTTCCGATTGAGGAGGGACTCTCGCCAGCGCGTCTCGCTACCATTAGCCCTCAAGTTTTCCGAGGTTGCCGACGGCCGGTCGTCAGCGGCCGAGGCTCGCGTCCATGATGCCGACCCCGACGAACCAAACCACAGCCGAGAGGGCCGCCCCCGCGAGCGGAACCCACCAGGCGACCTTGCGGCGGGCGAGGCGGATGATCGTCCACACCACCGCCGCGATGAAGACAATGGGAGGCGCAGCGAGGGCGATCAGCCAGCCGGCGGACATGAGGCCGGTGTTGCACCGGTCGCCGAAGCACCCGTCCGACATCATGACGAGGAAGAGCGACATGAACGCGAGCACCGCGAAGCCGAGGATGCCGGCGACCATGAGGATCACGGAGACGATCACGTCAGCGACGCGGCCACCGGACCCAGATGCGTTCGGGCCGAGTGTCTGAGAACCCGGAGTCACAGACGAAGAAGAGTCGGGCGGCGGTGTCGACATGGGGGAAGTATCGCATCCTCCTCGCCGCCGGATCGGCGGATCAGCGTGAGGCGCGCAGCGCCCGACGGATCAACGTGACCTGAAGCGGCAGCCGCGCCAGCGACACGGCGAACGCGGCCCATGCCTTCGGCGTGCGCCGGCGCGCGGCCCGGCGGCCGAGGTCGATGCTCATCTGCATGTTCGCGGGCCAGACGCCGGCCAGCACTACCGCGCTCGCTCGCCCGGCGGCGGCCCGGGTCGAGGGCACAACCAACCCCACCGCGCACGCTAGCTCCGCGATTCCCGACGCGATCACGAGCGGCCGGTCCCACCGGCGCAGCGCGCGCGGGATGATCGGTGTGAACACGCCGGGTCGCAGGAGGTGGATGATGCCCGACACCGCGAACGGCACCATCACGATCCAGGGAACGGTGGCGGCGGGCTTCTTCGCGCGACGGGTCATCCCGCCATTCTCCCCGGCGCGCCGCCGCCCGGGGCCGCCACGCGAACACCTCCGGTGACAGCATGGGCAGATGCTCTCCCCGCAATCCCTGAGCGAGCCCGACCGGCGCCTCGTCGCCGCGTGGGCCGCGGACTGCGCCGAACGCGTGCTCCCTCTCTTCGAACGCGAGGCTCCCGACGACGATCGCCCGCGTGACGCCATCGCGAGAGCCCGCGCCTACGCCCGAGGCGAGCTCGACTCGGCGGGCGAGATCCGCCGCCGGTTCGTCGCGGGCCGCGCCGCCGCCTCGGTCACCTCACCCGCCGCGATCGCGGCGGCCCGGTCGGCGGCGCAGGCCTCGGGCGTCGCGCACATGGGCGCGCACGCCCTGGGCGCCGCCGCCTACGCCGTGAAGGCCGTCAGCACCGCCCGGCCCGACGACGTGGATGCCGAGATCGAGTGGCAAGTCGAGCAGATGACACCGGCGGTCCGCGCCGCCCTCCGTCAGCTTCCACCGGTCGGCGAGGATGCCGCGGGTCCGTTCGTCGCCGGCGGATTGCTGGCCCGCGGCATCCTGGGATTGACCATCCGCACGCTGCAGACACGGATCGCATCCCGGGCTTGACCCTCACGCGACGTCAGGCTCGATCGTGGTCTCATGACCGACCTTCCCGACGCTTTCGACATCAGCCCCGTCCCTGCCCCGGGACCCGACGCCGTCGCCCCGCCTCTGTTTCGCGGCATCTACGGCATGCCCATGTTCGTGACGATTCCGACGGCGGATCTCGCGGCATCCATCGGCTTCTGGACCCGCGGCCTGGGCTTCTTCGAGCTGTTCGGCATTCCGGGGCAGATGTCGCACCTGCGCCGCTGGGCGTTCCAGGACGTGCTCCTCGTCGCCGGTGCGCCTGCCGATACCGCCCCGGCCGCGAGCGTGAGCTTCGCGTGCGTGCTCGACCAGATCGATCCGATCGCCGAGGCCCTCCGCGCCTGCGGCGTCGACGCCCAACCGCGTGACACGATGTGGAACACCCGCGACATCGAGGTCATCACCCCCGAGAACACCCGCGTGATCTTCACCGCGGCCAAGGTGTTCGACCCCGACAGCGTCGAGGGCCGCACCCTCCGCGCGGTCGGCATCGGCGCCGACGACAATGAGTCCCATGTCTGACGACGGTCTGCCCGTGGGCGAGACGGCCGCGCGCCTCGGCCTCACCGTGCGGACGCTCCACCATTGGGACGAGATCGGCCTCGCGAGCCCCGCCGCACGCTCGCGCGCCGGCTACCGGCTGTACACGGATGCCGACCTCGAACGCCTCCGGCGCATCATCGTGTACCGCGAGCTCGGGCTCGACCTCGACGCGATCCGGGCCATCCTCGATGAGCCGGGGGGCGATGTCGCCGACCAACTGCGGGTGCAGCGGGCGCAGCTCGCGCAGCGGATCGCCCAGCTGAACGACCTCGATGACGACCTCGCGCGCATGATCGAGGCGCAGGAGCGCGGCATCCTGCTCTCCGACGACGAGCAGCGCGAGATCTTCGGCGCCGACTGGAACACCGACTGGCCCGCGCAGGCACGCGACGCTTACGGGCAGTCGACGCAGTGGCAGCAGTACGCCGAGCGTGCGGCGGCGCGCTCGGCCGGCGACTGGGCGGCGGTGACCGAGGCGATGGCCGCGTTCGAGGCGGAGCTCGGTGCCGCGGTCGACGACGGAGCGACGCCGGGGGATGCCGTGTCGAACGGCCTCGTCGAGCGACACCGCACCCTGTTGTCGCAGTTCTTCCCGATCACCCGGCAGATGCAGGTGTGCCTCGGGCGGATGTACGTCGCCGACCCGCGTTTCTCGGCGCACTACGACGCCGTGCGGCCGGGGCTTGCCGTGTGGCTGAGCCGGGCGATCGACGAGAGTGCGCGCGCCGCGGGCATCGACCCCGACACCGCCACGTGGGAGTGAGAGCTCTGAAAGGGTGCGCCGACGGCCCAGCGACCAGCTACCGGCGAAGCTCCGCGATGCATGCCCAATCGTCCAGGGAGCGGCCTTGTGAAATGGCCTCGTCGAGGACGTCGCGGAGAACCTCTCCGAACGGGAGCGATGCTCCCACGTTCGCGGCCGCGTCCAGGGCGAGGTGCAGATCCTTGCGTCCGAGCACCGTGGTGAATCCCGCGGGCCGATAGCGACGCTCGGCGATGAGGTCTCCGTAGGCGGAGTACACCGGCCCGGGAAACAATGTGCTCGTGAGGAGTTCGACGACGGGGGCCGGGTCGATGCCGGCGCGTTCGGAGACGGCGATCGTCTCACCGAGAGACTGGATCGCACTGGCGACGAGGTAGTTGCCCATCACCTTGATCGCGTTGGCTTGGGCCGGCTCCTGTCCGATGACCCATGTTCGGCTGCCGATGACATCGAAGAACGGTTGCGCAGCAGCAATATGTGCTCCCTTGCCCGCCGCGAGGATGTTCAGCGCGCCCGCTTCTGCGACGGGGACTCTGCCGAACACCGGCGCCGCCACGTAGCTGAGTCCATGGTCCGCGTGGATCCCGGCTGCCCGCGCGGCGAGTGCCGTGCTGATCGTTGCCATGTTGACGTGGACCGTTCCGGCAGCGGCGTACCGCAGCACCCCCGAGTCCAGCAGGACCTCGGTGACGGCCTCGTCGTTCGAGAGCATCGAGATGACGACGGGGGACTGGAGGGTATCCTCCACTCGAGGCGCGACACGCGCGCCGCGTGTGGCGAGCCAGCGCGCGGGTTCGGGGGAACGGTTCCAGACGGTGACGCGGTACCCCGCGTCGAGAAGGTTGCGCGCGATGGGAGTCCCCATTGCGCCCAGGCCGATGACGCTGATGTCGCTCATGCGATGACTCCTTCTTTTCGGGGACCGCCTCGTAGTGGAGACGAGGGGCGAGAGTGGTGGACTCGGCATCCGACCTTCTCCGTGCGAACCGGTTGAACTGGTTCCGATCTTAGAATCGCGACTAGACTGCTGTCGAACCGGCTCACCCGCCTCGGTGAATTCAGGCGCTGCGACGAAAGCGAGAGCACCCGTGGAGACGAGTCACCCGCAGGCCCTCTTCCGGCTGGACAACGAGACGCTCGCCTTCCGGTACACCGCGACGGTCAGCCATCGCACCGGCGATCCCCTCGAACGTCTCGACGACCCCGTGAAGCTGCGACAGTGGCTCGCTGCGAACGATCTCGACCCCGGCGTGATCCCCACCTCCGACCAGCTGGACCAGGCGCGCCAGCTGCGAGAGGCGATCTACCGGCTGGGTGCCACACTCGCCGACGGGCAACCGCCGGCTCAGCTCGATCTCGATCGTGTGAACAGTGCGGCAGCCGCGGGCACGCCGAGTCCTGTCCTCGATGCCGACGGCATGCGCTGGAGCCTGGGCAGTGAGGATCCCGTCGGTGCGGCGCTCGCCGTGCTCGCCCGCAACGCGATCGAGGTCCTCGGCTCCCCCACCCGTCAACGGATCAAAACGTGCGAAGGACCCGACTGCGCGGGCTTGTTTGTCGACACCAGTCGCGCCGGCGCTCGCCGATGGTGCTCCATGAACACCTGCGGCAACAAGAACAAGAAGGACCGCCTGCGAGCGAAGAGCTGATTCCCCACCCGCGCTCGCGACGAACGGCTCAAGCGTGAGCGAGCAATCGCCGCCCGTGGGGCATCAGCGTCCGACGCTGGTCTGCATGATGCTCACGGCGATGACCCAGACGAGGATGCCGGCGGCGGCGCCGGCAAGCGGCATCCACCAGGAGATCTTCCGGCGGGCGAGGCGGATGATCGTCCACACGATTGCGGCGCCGAAGACGAGGGGAGGTCCACCCATCGCGATCATCCACGCGACGGACAGAAGGGCCGTATTGCAGGTGCCGCTGGTGCAGGAGTCCGCCGCCATCACCAGGAACAGTGACGCGAATGCGAGCACGGCGAACCCGACGATGCCCACGAGCATCAGGGTGACGGAGACGATCACATCGGCGATGCGACCGCCGGACGTGCCGGTGGCGTGCTGAGTCGTCATGAGGGCGAGTGTCCCACAGGCCTCTTACCTCCGCGCCAGCACGCCTCCGAACGAGGCTAGTTCGATCCCGATTCGCGCATCATCCAGTACCACCAGGCGATGCTCGGCAGGGCGATTCCGACCGTAATTGCGCCGGCTGCGGGAGGCACCGCGATGCTGAGGGCGACCCCGATGATGATGAGACACGCGACGACCGCGGTCGCGAACAGATTCAGCCCGGGCTTGGTGATGGTGCGGAACCATCCGGTGCTGTGCGGCGCTTTGCTGTCGGTTGCTTCAATCATCGGCAGGGCCCTCCGCTGTACTGATCCACCCACCAGATCATGCCGGCCACCGTGTAGGTCGATGTCGCTGTGAGCTGCACGCACTGGCCGGACTTGTCGGCAACGCTGGCGTTCCACCAGATGACGCTACCGGCGAGCACGCAGACCGCGGTCATCGCGCCACATCCGACGGACGCAAGAATTCCCGCGCCTCCTGAGGCGATAGTCGAGGTCTCGGCGCGGTTGAAACGAACTCGGTGCTGGAACCAGTTCGGTTGGTCGAATGTGGGGTCCGCGACAACGGGATAGTGCGTTCCCGCACGCCCATGCTCGACGACCTGGGTCAGAGTGCTCCCGGAAACTTCGTAGTGCGTGGGGACCGCTGCTCCTGTCGCGTCCACGGCCCAGGGCGCTTGCACGTCCCCAACGATGCGGTCGACTTGCGTTTCTGATCCGTCCTTTGGGTTCGTGACCGTGTCCTGCACATACGCGGTCGCGCCCCCATCAGGCTTGAGCTCGACCGTCACCCCAGCGCCAAGGTCGTAGTCGTAGCGTGTGGGCTGTGCCGAGCTGTCGATCACAACGCTCACGCGGAGCTTGTTGTCAGCGGCGAGGACGTTCACTGCGGGAGTGTGCGCATCGCCCGCGTACGTGACAGATCCATCGTTTGCGATCTGTCCTTCAGAGAGATTCTGCGCGCCGGGCAGATCGACCTTCAGAAGCTCGTGCCCGTCTGCGGATGTGACGCTCACACCGTCCACCGGGGCGTCAGAAAGGGTCACGTTCGCACCGTTCTGCAAAGACGAGACGGCGGCTTTGTCAGCGCGCGTCGTGTCGGCGGTACCGAGGCTAGTCGGGGCAGCGTCCGCCACCACAGCCGCCACCTCGTCTGGCGTAGAAGCGCTGTCATCTGCATGTGCGGGCGCGGCGAGGCCAATCACGACCAGCGACACGACGGAGGCAAGAACGCCGATTTCCAGTTTCTTCATGTTTCGGACGCTATCGAGTCAGCAGTGCCCCGCACCTCCGACTTTCAGATACTTCGCCTTCCTCCGGTCGAGCCCGCCGGTCGGAGGTGGCTCACCGAATTGGGCATCCCGGCGTGTGTCGTTCGTCCGCCTCGGGCGGATTCCACACGTGTCTAGCTCTCCGCGAGGGCATGCCCGTCGATGACATGCCCGACGCATCCGGGATCGCGGCTGGGTGCGCTCGTTACTGCGTCGCGACGCGAATCGCGTACATCGCGATGACTGTGGTCACGACCACCAGCACGATCCCGCCGACAGGCGCCCACCAGCTCGGGCGGATGCCGCGCGCCACCACGATCACCACACTCACCAGCGCCGCGACGACAGACACGACCAGCGCCGCGCGAGACGCCACGGTCACGAGAGTGAAATCGCATCGGTATCCGCAGCCGTCGATGCTCAACGTCTGCATCACCACCATCCCGTACGCGATGAACGAGACGATCACCTGCAGCACGATGAGCCCCGCCGACCGCAGCGGCTCCGCGGCGCCCATCACACCCCCGCGTCCACGAGCACCGCGCGAGCGGCGCGCTCGCCCGACGCCAGCGCACCCTGGATCGACGCCGCATCGCGGTGGTCGCCCGCGACGTACACCCGGTCAGCCACGCGCGGCTGGCGGGGTGCGCGCAGCGGCGACGGCTGTGTGGGCAGCGCATCGGGGATGTCGTCGCGGCGCTGCAGCTGCCAGTCCGTGACCTCGGCATCCCAGAGCTCGGTGAGGTGCCGACGCACCTCGTCCTCGCTGGCGGTCGCAACGCCCCGCGGCAGCAGGCAGGTCGCCTCGATCAGGTGACGGCCCGCCGGTGCGTACGACGGCGCGGTGTGGGAGATCACTGCCGTGTTCACGACCGGTCCGCGGCGGCCGCCGCCGCGTCCGTCCACGCGCAGCAGAGCGGATGCCGAGGGCGCGTGCGTCGCCGCGAACCACCACGTCTGCAGTCCGTTGGTCGCCGGTCGCGGCACCGGCGTCAGCTCTGCCACCGCCTCCGGCCCGACAGCCACCACGACCCGCCCGGCGCGAAGGGCCTCGCCACCCGCGACACCGACCTCGACGATCGGGCCGTCCCTCTCCACGCGCTCCGCCCGCGCCCCGAGCCGGATCTCCGCTCCCGCGGCACGCGCCCGCGCGGCCAGCTGCGCCGGCACCGCCGCGATGCCCTGCGCGGGAAGCCCCGGCCGCCCCAGCGCGAAGTACCGCACCAACTCCTGCACGAATGCGTTCGAGGTCACCCCCTCGGCCTCGGCGACGACACCGGCGAGGAACGGCTCGAGCACGGCTGAGCGCAGCGGTCCGCGCAGGCCCGCGGCATCCCACGCCACGCGCAGCGGGCGGTCATCGCGCGCGCGGTCTGACAGTCGCCGCGTGAACGCCGGTGCGAGCCAGTGCGCGAACGCCACGGCATCCGCGGCGCTCACCAGCCCGCTGCCGAGCGTGCGCGCGATCGACGACGGATGGCGCAGCGGATGCCGCAGCGCGGCCACCCCGCGATCGGTGCGCACCTGCACGCCCACCGGGAACGATCGCAGCGCGAGGGCATCGAGATCGACACTGCGCCGGAGCGCGGGGTAGGCGGGGTTCAGCACCTGGAAGCCCCGATCGAGGCGGAAGCCGTCGACGATGTCGGTGCGCTGGCGTCCGCCGACCGCGTCCGCCGCCTCGAGCACGACGATCTCGAGACCGCGCTCCGCCAGCACCGCAGCGCACCGCAGGCCGGCAAGTCCCGCCCCGATCACCACCACGTCGTGCATCGCCGCTCCGCCTCTCGTCGTCGGACGCATCCGGGGTCCCCCGTCGCGCCGTCGCCTGCGGCCAGCATACGGAGGGCGCGGCATCCGATCTCGGGGTTGACGAGCTTTCCGAGACCGCCCTCGCCCCCCGGCGGCGTGCCTACGATGACGGAATGAAGATCCTCCTCACCGGCGCCACCGGCTACATCGGCTCGTCCGTCCTCGACGTTCTGCGCGCCCACGGTCACGACGTCGTCGCGCCGGTGCGCAGTGCACACGCCGCGCAGAAGGCCACGGCGACCGGTGCGACCGCCGTCGTCGGCGACATCACCGACGCCGCTTGGTTCACTCCGCTCCTCGAGGGAGTGGATGCCGCGATCCACACCGCCGCACCGAGTGACGGCACCGCGCCGCAGTTCGACGCTGCGGTCGCCGAAGCCGTCATCGCGGCGTTCAGCGGCACCGGCAAGCCCTACATCCACACCGGCGGCCTGTGGATCCACGGCCCGTCCGACGACCTCACCGAGCAGACCCCGTTCAACCCGCCGGCGATCGTCGCCTGGCGTGAGGGAGTGGAGTCCCGGCTCGCCGCCGCCGATCTCGCGCTCACGATCGTCGAACCCGGGATCGTCCACGGTCACGGTGCCGGCATCCCCGCCATGCTGGGCTCCGCTCCGCGCGACGCCGAGGGTCGCCTCACCGTCATCGGCGACGGCACCCCGCACTGGGCGACCGTGCACGTCGACGACCTCGCCGAGCTGTACGTGCGGGTGATCGAGAGCCCCGAGCCGGTCGGACGGGTGCTCGGCCTCAGCGGTCACAACGCGACGGTCACCGAGCTCGGCGAAGCGGTCGCCGGCGGTCCGGTCGTTCCGGAGGGTGTCGAGGCATCGCGTGCACGTCTGGGCGCACCGTTCGCCGACGCCCTCATGCTCGACCAGCAGGGAAGCGGTGCGAAAGCGCGCGCGCTCGGCTGGACGCCGACCCGCCCCTCGCTGCTCGAGGAGATCCGCGCGGGCGCGTACGGCTCGGCCGCGCAGGGCTGATCAGGTCACTCGCGGTCGGCGCCGCACCTCTGTCGCCGCGGAGCGCTCCGGTCTACGCTCGCCGCATGTGCCGAAACATCCGGGTGCTCCACAACTTCGAACCTCCCACCACCGACGACGAAGTCCGCGAAGCGGCCCTGCAGTTCGTCCGCAAAGTGAGCGGCTCGACGCACGAGAAGCGGATGGAGCGCGAAGTGCGCATCCGCACAGCGTCGTGACGCGGATGCCGCACCGGCGCGGCATCCGTCGCCATCCGGCGACTTCTCAGCTTCACGTCGCCGTGCTGCCCTACTGTGGCAGCAGTCCAGGGGGAGTACTCCGACACGGACGGCTCGTCAATACGGTCGCATCGCGGCCCGGGCCGACCGGTCCCGTGAGGGATGGGGGAGACTCTGGCGTCGACCTCGTCACGCCATTCTTCGGGAGACCCCTGTGAACATCACCCCGCTCGTGTGGATCATCACGATCGCCGTCACCATCGCCTTCTTCGTGTGGGAGTTCTTCGCGCACGTGCGCAAGCCCCACGAGCCGACCGTCGGTGAATCCGCGCGCTGGTCGGCGTTCTACATCGGCCTCGCGGTGCTGTTCGGCGTCGGCGTCGGCATGGTGTCCGGCTGGAGGTACGGCGGCGAGTACTTCGCCGGCTACCTCACCGAGAAGGCGCTGTCGATCGACAACCTGTTCGTCTTCCTCATCGTGATGACGGGCTTCGCAGTGCCGAAGATGTACCAGCAGAAGGTGCTGATGATCGGCATCGTCATCGCGCTGATCATGCGCGGTGCGTTCATCGCGGTCGGGGCGGCACTGATCGAGAACTTCTCCTGGGTGTTCTACCTCTTCGGCGCCCTGCTGCTGTTCCTCGCGTACCGACAGGCGTTCGCGCACGGCGAGTCCAACCCCGCCGACGGCTGGTTCATGCGCCTCGTGCGCCGCGTGCTGCCGGTCAGCGACGAGTACGACGGCGACCGGCTCACGGTGAAGAAGGACGGTCGCCGCTTCGTCACCCCCATGCTCCTCGTCATCGTCGCGATCGGCTTCATCGACCTCGTCTTCGCCGTCGACTCGATTCCCGCGATCTACGGGCTCACCGAGGAGGCCTACCTCGTCTTCACGGCGAACGCCTTCGCACTGATGGGTCTGCGCCAGCTCTACTTCCTCATCGGCGGTCTGCTCGAGCGCCTCGTGTACCTTGCCCAGGGACTCGCCGTGATCCTCGCGTTCATCGGCGTGAAGCTGCTCATCCACGCGCTCCACAAGAACGAGCTCCCGTTCATCAACGGCGGCGAGCATGTGACGTTCATTCCCGAGATCCCCATCTGGCTGTCGCTGCTGTTCATCGCGGCCACCGTCGCCGTCGCGACGATCGCGAGCCTCCTGAAGACGCGGAAGGATGCCCGGGGCGACGCCCTGCCCGTCGCGCGCCACGACTCCCGTTGAGGGGCGCCGTCGCGCCCTGATCGCACGCGCGGCAGGCCGCGGGGGCGCGTCCGCCCGTCCGGCTCTAGGCTGGTGAGCGTTCAGGAGGGGATGTCGACGTGGATGCTGTAGTACTCGTCTCTGGCGCCGCTGCGGTCACGCCCTACACCAGCGCCGACAGTGCCGCCGGGCAGGGCCTCGCGGCCGGCAACACGCTCACGGCTCTGCGGGCGCACCTGCTCGAGCGTCATGCCGCGGTGTTCACCGCCCCGGCGCGCATCGGTGATGGCGAGGTGT
This sequence comes from Microbacterium sp. AG790, assembly GCF_003634765.1. Classification (NCBI taxonomy): domain Bacteria; kingdom Bacillati; phylum Actinomycetota; class Actinomycetes; order Micrococcales; family Microbacteriaceae; genus Microbacterium; species Microbacterium sp. AG790. Next base: position 195,152 of record NZ_RBWZ01000010.1, on the reverse strand, counting down.
CCGAAGACACGGGGTGGCAAGGCTTCGCCGACGTTCCCGAGGTGCTGCCCGCCGCGGTCACGATCAACGCCGTGGGCGACATCGACGCCGCCGGACGCAAGCTGGCCGCCTTTCTGCGGTGGCTGGCCGTCGACCACGGCGCGACGTCCGTCTCGCTCGTCGCGCATTCGATGGGCGGGCTGTTCTGCCGGGCCGCCCTGCGTGAACTCGGCTCCGATACTCCGGCCGTCTCCCGCCTGATCACCCTCGGTACGCCGTGGCACGGGGCTCTGCTCGGCGACGTGCTCACCGGAGAGGTCACGGCCGACGACGCCCAGGGCGACGCGGCCACCCTCCGCATCCTCGGGGCGTCGCCGGCGTACGCCGCGGAGAACTCGCAGGGTGCCGCCGCCGAGGTTTCGGCTCGCTACCTCAGCGAATGGAATGCGACGCAGACGGGCGTGCTCGATGACGTGCCTGTCACGGTGATCGGCGGCGCGCACTTCGCCGCGCACAGTGAGCCGGATCGGCTCTGGCCGCACGACGGCCTGGTGTCGCTCCGCAGTGCGCTCGCCACCGATGTGCCCGCGGCTGTTCTTCCCCGGGTGGAGCGTCACACCGTCGCCGGCGACGTGCACAGCATCTTCTTCGCGAACGGCCTCGACCTGCCGTGGGAACGGGCTCTCACGTGGGATCCCGCCGTGTTCGAGATCGTCGATGCGGCCCTCACCGCCTGAGCCGCACGACCGGCATCCGTCTGCGAGCATGAGCGAGTGACCACGAGCCCGGCATCTTCGGAGGTGCGCGTGCGCCCGGCATCCGTCCACGACGCCCGGGGCATTGCCGAGGTTCATGTCCAGGCCTGGCGCGAGGCGTACGTACGACAGCTTCCGGCGGAGACGCTTGCGGGGCTGCGGGTCGAGCCGCGCGTCGAGCGGTGGGCATCGATCATCGTCGGCGACGGCACCGACGTCGCCGTCGCCGAGGTCGACGGTCGCATCGTCGGCTGGGCCACAGCCGGCGAGGGGCGCGACCATGATCACCCGACCTCGCGGGAGCTGGAAGGCATCTACGTGCTGGCGGAGCACCACGCCACCGGCGCCGGGCAGCTGCTGCTGGACGCGGCGATCGGGGCCGGTGACGCGTACCTCTGGATGATGGACGACAATCCTCGAGCCGAGGCGTTCTACCGGCGCAACGGCTTCGTCCGCGACGGCATCGAACGTGATCAGGTCATGGCCGGGCATCCGATCCACATCGTGCGGATGGTGCGGCACGGCGACGTGCGGCAGTGGGCCGCGGTGAAGGATGCCGAGACGGCGCTGCTCGATGCTGACGTGCGCCGCGACACCGCGCGGGTCGACGACCTGCTGCACCCTGCGTTCGTCGAGATCGGCCGCTCCGGCATGCTGTGGACGCGCGAGCAGATCGTCGCGGCGCTCGCCGAAGAGAGTGCGCAGCTTCGCGTCACGCCGCAGACCGACGCGTGGGAGTTCCGGCGGCCGTCGCCCGGGCTGGTGCTGGTCACCTATCGCCTCACCACGCCGTCGCGGGTCAGTCGGCATTCATCGCTGTGGGACGTCGCCGGCACCTCGCCACGGCTGCGCTTCCACCAGGGCACGGTCGTGCCACCGGCATCCGCTCACTAACGCGCAAGCGCCTCTCGCGACTCGTCGTCCATCCATCCGGCATCCGCACAGCCCACGAAAGGGGCCTGCCGAACTCACCTCACGCCTTGAAGAGGCCCCAGGTGAACACGTAGAGCAGTCCCACCAGGATCAGCGCTGCCAGCGCGGCCCCGGCAGCCGCCCTCAGCGTGAGTCCCAGACGCCCGCGGAACACCACGAGGAGCCCGCCGCCACTGATCGTCAGCACGGCGCCGATCACGGGGAGCGCGTTACCCCACGCCCATCGTGCTCGTTCCTGGTCGGTCGGGCCGTAGACGGGCAACTCGCCGCCCATCCCGGATACGAGGGCGGCGCCCACCACGATGCAGGCCGCCCCCGCCGCGTACAGCAGGCCGAGGAGAATTGCCTCACCGCGCATTCTGGGGGGCATGCGCGGTGAGGCGAGTCGGGCGCGTCGCATATTGGGGGAGGACGGCACCCGAAGAGACCATGATATTCGCTCAATCATTTTTGAGCAAATAGTCGGATCGCGTGTCGATGGCGTCGTCTCTCACGATGCCGTCACTCGGGGGGCGAAACGTGCCAGGCGGCCGCGGAGCTCACCGACGGTTCGATCGAATGCCGCCGTCGTGGCTACCAGAGCCGGGTCCGGGATCGACCAGTGTGCGTCGTCGCGACCGGCTAGTCGCTCATGAGCGCGGTCACAGACGCTGATGAGAAAGTCGCCGTTCTCGTAGACCGCGTCCAGGCTCTTCGGGTGGGCCCCGGGGGAAAGCGCGAAACCGTGGCGGCGTGCCGCGGAGACCGCGGCCTTGTTGACCGCGGGTCCTGGGTCCGTGCCCGCGGAGATGGCGGGCACATCGCTGACCAATGGCCACAGCGCCTCGGCGAGCTGAGAGCGTGCGGAGTTGGCCGTGCAGACGAAGATGACTCTCCCCGAGACGCGGACCGGCGCCGGCTGCATGGACTCGAACACCTCGGGAACGAACCGCAGGTACGCGCGCCGCCTATCCCCCTCCGAGCGTATCCGCTGGACGATGCCGCGCTCCTCGAGGACGCGCACGTGGAAGGCGACCAGATTCGAGGCCATTCCCAACCTCGACGAGATCTCGCCGGGCGAGAGGTCGCCGACGGTCAGAAGGTCGACCACTCGCAGTCGACTCGGGTCGGCGAGAGCGGCGAATGCTTCCGATCGCCGATGAAGGTCCGACATTAGCCTCCTCCCTGGATCGCGGAACAAGCCCTGCTGCTTCGCCGAATCGCCTCACCAGTCTTTGAGCGACCGCTGAGGTGACCGTCCCACCGCCTTGGCAAAGCTAACACCTTCGTGGGTGCGATTCTCGGAAGGACGCATATGGGCATCGGAAGCGGTATTGCTCTGTTCGTGATCGGGGCGATCTTGGCCTCCGCCCGCTACCGCCTCCTCGAGCGCATCGGAGCGGGCGGGATGGGGCATGTGTACCGCGCGCGCGATGACCTCACTCGACCCGGCGATGACGATTCTGGGCGCCATCATGCTCGCCTGCGCAGCGAGCGCCCCGGCCGCCGAGACGGGGTGGCAGGCGCAGGCGGCTGCCCCTTATGCGCGACTGTCTGGCGACTCGAGGCCGAACAGTACGGATGCCGCGCGTCGTATGTGCGCTTCGGTGAGGTCTGCGGCGCGGGCCGGATCTCCCTCGTCGATGGCTTCATAGATCGCGCGGTGCTCGCGCCGCAGGCGCTGCGCCTCGTCGGGCCACTCCTCGGTGCGTTCGGCGGCGCGCAGGATCGGCACCTTCATGGCGCTGCGGATCGCCGCGGTCAGCGCGGCCGAGAGGGCGCTGCCCGAGGCCTCCGCGATCGCAAGGTGGAACTGCGTGTCGGCCTCGTTGAACGAGTCGCGGGAGGAGTGTGGCTGATCCATGCGATCCAGCGCGTCGATCATCCGCGACCGCGCCGTGTCGTCGAGCCGGCGGGACGCCGATGCCGCGCTGGCGCGCTCGAGCACGACGCGCGCATCGGTCACGTCCTGGATCGTGAAGTTCGACAGCGCGACGTGCAGGCGGAGGAAGCGGGTGAGCGCATCGCGCGGCAGGGCCGCCACGAATGTGCCGGCGGTGGCGCCCGCTCCGGGCTGGGAGCGCAGTACGCCCTGTGCCTCGAGCACACGGACCGCTTCGCGCACACCCGCCCGGCTGACCTCCAGGCTCGTCGAGAGCTCCCGCTCGGGGGGCAGCGCGTCACCGACCTGCAGGGCACCGGACAGGATCCGGTCCTCGATCGCCTCGATCACGAGCTCGTGGGCGCGCGCCTTCTTGACCGGCTGCCACAGGGAATCGGGTGCGTTCTCCGCCATCGGATCCGCGCCACCTCTCTCGAATCTCTTGACAGCCTAGCGGTCAGTCACATAGATTGCGCTAGCGGTCAGACCTCTAAAAGGTCCGCATCCGCACCCCGGTCACTCGGCCCTTCGCACAACGGCGTACGAAAAGAGACAGAGATGTACACACCCGAACTCGCCCCGGTCGGCGGGAGCCTCGCGCTCTCCGCTCTCGTGGCCAGCCTCCCGTTCCTCACGGTGTTCCTCGCGCTCGGCGTGCTGCGCTGGAAGGCGCACTGGGCGGGACTGACCGGACTCGCGGTCGCCGTCCTGGTCGCGGTGCTCGGTTTCCGGATGCCGATCGACCTCGCACTCCTCGCATCCACGCAGGGTTTCGTCTTCGGGCTGTTCCCGATCATGTGGATCGTGCTCAATGCGATCTGGCTCTATGAGCTGACGGTGCGCAGCGGCCGCTTCGAGGACCTCCGGCGCGTGATCAACGCCCTCTCCGACGATCCGCGCATCCAAGCCGTCATCATCGCGTTCGGCTTCGGCGGACTGCTCGAAGCGCTCGCCGGCTTCGGCGCACCGGTCGCCATCACGGGCGTCATGCTCATGGCCGCCGGCTTCTCGCCGATGCGTGCGGCCGTCATCGTGCTGCTGGCCAACACCGCGCCCGTCGCGTTCGGCGCGGTCGGCACGCCCATCGTCACCGCCGGGGCCCTCACGGGCATCGACTACCGGCACATCGGCGCCATCGTCGGCCACCAGACACCCCTGATCGCGGTCTTCGTCCCGCTCATCATCGTGCTGCTCGCCGACGGGTGGCGCGGCATCCGCGAGACCTGGCCCGCGACGGTCGTGTTCGGTGTCGTGTTCGCGATCGCCCAGTGGGTCAGCGCGACGTGGATCTCGGTGGAGCTCACCGACATCGTCGCCTCGCTCGCCGGCATCCTCGCAGCCGTCATCCTCCTGCGCTTCTGGCAGCCGCGCGGCACCGAGGCCGCCCGTGAGCGTCTGCTCACCAACGCCGCCGTCGACCTGCTCGCCAGCGAGAAGGCGGCCACCGGCAGCATCCGCACCCGTCGGGCCGGGTCGCGCGCGGCCCGTGCCGGGTCGGCCACGGGCTCGTCCTCGGCATCCGCGTCGACGCGCACCGCCACCGGCCCCGTTGCGACCACCGGCGCCGTCCCGGTATCGGACGTCCCGCTCGACGCGCGGACGGTCTTCCTCGCGACCTTCCCGTACCTGCTCGTCATCGTCGTCTTCTCGCTCGCCAAGCTCGTCCCCGACCTCAAGGCGGCCCTCGGCGCGACCGACGTGAAGATCCCCTGGCCGGGCCTGAACGGCCACATCCTCACCTCGAGCGGTGCCGCATCCGGCGCCACCGTCTACACCCTTCCGTGGCTGTCGTCGGCAGGCAGCCTGCTGGTGATCTGCGGCGTCGTCGTGGCGCTCGTCTACCGCCTGCCGCTGCGCGAGGCCGCCCGCACCTGGGTCCAGACGCTCGTCAAGCTGCGCTTCTCGCTGCTCACGGTCGGATCGGTGCTGGCCCTTGCCTACCTCATGAACATCTCCGGACAGACGCTGACGATCGGCGCGTTCATCGCCGGCACTGGAGCCCTGTTCGCCTTCCTCTCGCCGATCCTCGGCTGGTTCGGCACGGCGGTCACCGGTTCGGACACGAGCGCCAACGCGCTGTTCGCCACGCTGCAGCAGAGCGCCGCGCTCAAGGCCGGCCTCGACCCGGCGCTGCTCGTCGCGGCCAACACCTCCGGCGGTGTCATCGGCAAGATGATCAGCCCGCAGAACCTCGCCATCGCCGCCACCGCCGTGGGCCTGGTCGGCCAAGAGTCGGCGATCCTCCGCCGCGTCATCTGGTGGAGCGTCGGCATGCTCGCCGCCATGTGTCTGCTCGTCGGTCTGCAGTCCTCCGTCCTCTCGTGGATGCTGCCCTGATCCGGCCCGCGTCACCACACACCGTCGTCCCCACCTGAAAGGCCCGCCATGTCACCCGTGAAGCGTCAGCTGCCCAAGCCCGCCGAGCTCCTGGAGCTCATGCAGTTCAAGAAGCCCGAACTCGACGGCCGCAAGCGCCGTCTCGAGGGCGCCCTCACCATCGCCGACCTGCGCACGATCGCCAAGCGTCGTACGCCGAAGGCCGCCTTCGACTACACCGACGGCGCCGCCGAGGGCGAGCTGTCGCTGGCGCGCGCCCGCCAGGCGTTCCAGGACGTCGAGTTCCACCCCGACATCCTGCGCCCCGCCGCCGAGGTCGACATGTCGACGGAGATCCTCGGTGGCCCCTCGGCGCTGCCCTTCGGCATCGCGCCCACCGGCTTCACCCGGCTGATGCAGACCGAGGGCGAGACGGCGGGGGCGGGAGCCGCCGGTGCCGCCGGCATCCCGTTCACCCTCTCGACCCTCGGCACCACCTCGATCGAGGACGTCAAGGCCGCGAACCCGCACGGGCGCAACTGGTTCCAGCTGTACGTCATGCGCGACCGCGAGATCTCGTACGGTCTCGTCCGCCGGGCGGCGGCCGCGGGCTTCGACACGCTGCAGTTCACCGTCGACACCCCCGTCGCGGGCGCACGCCTGCGCGACAAACGCAACGGCTTCTCGATCCCGCCGCAGCTGACCGTCGGCACCATCATCAACGCGATCCCCCGGCCGTGGTGGTGGATCGACTTCCTCACCACCCCCAAGCTCGAGTTCGCGTCGCTGTCGACGACCGGCGGCACGGTGGGCGAGCTGCTGAACTCCGCGATGGACCCGACCATCAGCTACGACGACCTCGACGTCATCCGCAGCCTCTGGCCCGGCAAGATCGTCGTGAAGGGCGTGCAGAACGTCGAGGACTCCAAGCGCCTCATCGATCGCGGCGTCGACGGCATCATCCTCTCCAACCACGGCGGGCGTCAGCTCGACCGCGCCCCGATCCCGTTCCACCTGCTGCCGGAGGTCGTGCGCGAAGTCGGCAAAGATGCCACGGTCATGATCGACACCGGCATCATGAACGGCGCCGACATCGTCGCCGCGGTCGCGCTCGGCGCGAAGTTCACACTCATCGGCCGTGCCTACCTCTACGGCCTGATGGCGGGCGGACGTCAGGGTGTCGACCGCACGATCGAGATCCTCCGCACCGAGATCGAGCGCACCATGAAGCTCCTGGGAGTGTCGACCCTCGCCGAGCTCGAGCCGCGGCACGTGACGCAGCTCGAGCGCCTCGTGCCGCGCGCCTCGAACGGGGGCGTGCTGACCTCGGCATCCCGTTGACGCGGAGCGACCCCGTGTCGCCCCGCCGCGGGCGGGGGTAGCGTCGAGGGCGCAGCACCGACGCGAAGGAGCGGAACGTGGGCCGGATCATCCTCTCGATGTCGCACTCCCTCGACGGCTACATCACGGATGCCGAGGGGCGGTTCGACTGGGGTGCGCCCGACGAAGACATCTTCCGCGCCGCACTCGAGGAGGTCCGCGGCCTCGATGCGCACGTTCTGGGTCGGCGCCTCTACGAGACGATGCGGTACTGGGAAGATCCCGAGGTCGAGCCCACGTTCGACCCCCTCGAGCGCGAGTTCGCCGAGGTGTGGAAAGCGCTGCCCAAGATCGTCGTCTCGTCGACCTTGGATGCCGCGCCCGGGCAGAACACGACGTTGCTGCAGGGCGATCTCGTGGAGGAGATCGCGCGCCTGCGCGACGACGACGAGGTCGGGGAGGTCGCGATCGGGGGTGCGACACTGGCGGCCGCGGTGGCCGCAGCCGGACTCGTGGACGAGTATCGGAGCGTCGTGTACCCGATCCTGCTCGGCGGGGGCACCCCGTTCTATCCGCGGGGCGTCGGCCCGACGAGCCTCGAACTCGTCTCGAGCCACCGGTGGGCCCGCGGCATCCAGGCGTTGCGCTACCGCGTGGTGCGGCCCGCGCGCTGAGCGCGTGCGGTGGGCGGGGGCCTGCAGGCGTGCCGACCGCCGGCGGGAGCGGCGGCATGCGGCGGCGGCATCCGAAGCGCAAGGGATGCCGGGCGGCGCGCCGGTGCGCCGCGCGCCCGGGCGGCGTGTCCCCGCGGTGGCCTTGCAGTTCGGGCCGGGGTGCGCTGGGGGAGGTAGCCATGGCCTGGGGTGCCCGCGGGGCGGTGTGGGGTGGCCCGGATCGGCGCGCGGCGGGCCGAGGGCGTACGCGCCCGGCCGCCGCGCCACACCCCCGGCATCCGAAGTGCAAGGGATGCCGGGCGACACGCCGGTGCGACGCGCGCCCGGGCGGCGTGTCCCCGCGGTGGCCTTGCAGTTCGGGTTATGGGTGGGATGCAGCAGGCGAGCGAAGTCCTGGCCCGGCGGCGGACGGCGTACGAGCAGGTCGAAAGTAAGCTCGACGCGTGAGCAGATGGCGGCCGTCCCCCGCGCGTTGGACGCATCACGCGGCATCCGAGACTCCGCGCTTCTCACCGACGGTCGAGGCCCGGGCGACGAGGTGGGCGCTGGGATCCGCGCTCGTCGCCGCCGCCACCACCGTGCTCGTCATGGGCGGGGCGCGGATGCCGCTCGGCGGCGGCGAGTCGGTCGGCAGCCTTGCGGCGCTGCTCGCGGCGATCGCCGCCGGTCCGGCGTTCGCCGTCTCGTTCGCGCTCGAACGGCGCCGTGGATATCTCGCCTGGCGCAACAGCCTGCCGCGCGCCAAACGTGTGACCGACCTGATCGCCCTGTCGGCGGCGATGATGATGCTGGCGGCCCTCGTCGTCGTCGCCGTCGCCGAGCTCTTTCAGCTGGGCTTCCGCGGCCTCACGATCGACCCGTTCGGTGCCGCGGCGCTGGTCGCCGCCGCCGTCGGCACGATGACGTACGTGGCGTCGGCCTCGGGCGCGCGGGTCACCTCGACCGGGGTCGCCTCGCTCGCCACCCTCGTGCTGTTCATCGGCACGCTCGCGAGCATGGTGAGCGCCTCACAGGGCGATTGGTGGCGGTTCCACTTCTCCGAACTGGGCAACGAGTCGGGGTACGCCGGCTACCAGTTCAACCTCTCGCTCATCACGACCGGCGCCGTCATCACCGCGCTCGCCAACTTCGTCGCTCACGACCTCGAGGTGGGTTTGCGTGCGCACGTCGACACCGCACAGCGCCGTGCCCGCCTGTTCGCCTGGCTGCTGGCCGTGATCGGTCTGTGCTTGATGGTCGCCGGCTTCGTGCCGGACGCCGTCGCCTTTCCGGTGCACGTGGGCGCGGCATCCGGAATGGTCGTCGTCTTCGGCGTGCTCGTCGGATGCCTGCTGACGCTCGTCCCCGGAATCGGCCGCGACATCGCGGTCTTCTCGGTGCTCGTCGTCGCGGGCATCGTGGTCGCGGTCGCTCTGTGGGTGCCGATCGACTACTACAACCTCACCGGGTCGGAGTTCATCATCGCGGGCCTGCTGTTCGCATGGCTCATGCTGTTCGTGCGCCAGGCGAGGGCGTACGCGGATGCCGCCGCACCGGCCGCTGCTCTCGCGGCCGCTCCGGTCGCGCAGCCGGACGGAACCGTCGCGACGGTCTGACCCGGCGCCCCCCCGGGCCTACCGGTGGCACCGGGCGGACGGATGCCGCTGGTGCTCAGGCGCGTCGTTTGGCCTTGCCGGCGGAGCGGCGGACGATGCCGAAGGCCGCGGTGGCGAGGAAGAGCACGATGCCGATGATCCCGAGCCAGAACAGCCCCTCGATGGCGAAGCCGACGATGCTGAGGATGAGCCAGACGGCGAGGAGGACGATGACGGTTTTCATGGGGTTCCTTCGATGTGCAGTGGGCTGGGGGAAGCTCAGATACGTCGTGACCGACGTCGACGAGCGATCATGGTCAGGGCGACGCCGCCCACGAGCAGGAGACCTGCCGCTGCGAGCGGCGCGGTGGAGTCGCCGCCCGTCGCCGCCAGCTCCGCGGAGGGCTGGTCGCCGACGACGTCACCACTCGTCGGAGGCGTGGTCACCGGCGGGGCGACGGTGAGCTGGACGACGATCGTGTCGTCCGGAGGCGTGCCGTTGGATGCCGTGATCGTCACCGTCGATGTGCCCGGTGTCGTGGGGGTGCCCGAGATGACTCCCGTCGCGCTGTCCAGGCTCAGCCCGGCCGGCAGGCCCGTCGCCGTGAATGTCGGGGTGGGGCTGCCGGTGGCGGTGACGGTGGAGGAGTAGGGCGTCCCGGCGGTGGCGCCGGTCGGCGCGGCCGAGGTGATCACCGGAGCGGTGGTCTCGGACGGCGTTCCCGGAGTCGGGCAGCCGCTCGGCGCGGTGATCGTGTTCGTGTCGAGCGTCACGGCGCCGTTACGTGCGAGGAGTCGTCCGACGACGGTGGCTCCCGTCGTCGCGGTGATGGACTGATCGGCCATGACCGTGCCCTGGAACTGCGCACCGGTGCCGATGGTCGCCGAACTGCCGACCTGCCAGAACACGTTGCACGAGCTGGCGCCACCGGTGATGATGATCCGCGTGCCCGAGCCGATCGTCAATGTCGAGGCGGCCTGAAAGACCCACACGGAGTTCGCGCTGCCGGCCAGAGTCAACTCGCCCGTATCGGACAGGCCGAGGGCGCCGCCGGAGTAGACGCCCGGCGTGAGCGACAGCCCGTTGAGCTCCGTGAGGCCTGTCTGGGTGGGGCTCAGTGACGCGGCGACGTCGTAGGCGGTCGTGGTGTCGCTCTGCGCCTGCCCGGCCGCAGCGTCGGTCTGATGGACCGTGCCGTTGACGACGCCGTCCGGCGCGGCACCGAAGCCCGTGATCGAGGTGCCAGGGGAGACTCCGAGATCACCGCTGACCACGGTGGGTCCGGTGTTCGTCACGGCACTGGCGCCGAGGACACCGTAGGTCGCGGCGGTGCCGAGGTCCACGGGGCCGTCGATCACCGTTGCCGCCGACGCGGACGAGCTGGCGATCATCGTCAGCGAGGCGGCGAGAGCGAGGCCGGTGAGGACCGTGAGAAAAGGAGGGAACGAGCGGGACGCGGCCATGGGGGGGCACCTGTCTGAACGGGGGGAGGACAGGGTAGCCGTCGACGACGTGAGAATGATCTCCTGTCTGCCCAGTATGCGCCTTTCCCGCACGGATCTGGGGAAAAAGGAATGATTGGTGCCAAACGGTCAGGAATGGAAGGGCCGCGTCTGCGGCTAGCGTGAAGGGGAAGAAAGGGTCCGGATGCGTGCAGTGGTGATGGATGCCGTGGGCGAACCGTTGGAGGTGCGCGAGGTCGACGACCCGGTCGCGCCCGTCGGCGGCGTGGTCGTGGAGGTGCGGGCGACCGGCCTGTGCCGCAGCGATTGGCACGCGTGGGTGGGCCACGACGACATCGCGGTGCCGCACGTTCCGGGCCATGAGCTGGCCGGTGTGATCGTCGAGACCGGTGCGGGCGTCGAGCGGTTCGCCGTCGGCGACCGGGTGACCGTGCCGTTCGTCTGCGGGTGCGGCACCTGCGAGTGGTGCCGCGCGGGCGACGCGCAGGTGTGCCCCGACCAGCAGCAGCCCGGTTTCACGCACTGGGGCTCGTTCGCCGAGCGCGTCGCGCTGCACGCCGCCGACACCAACCTCGTGCGCATTCCCGACGACGTCTCCTTCGCCGCCGCGGCCGCCCTCGGGTGTCGCTTCGCCACCGCATTCCGCGCACTCACCGGACGTGCGCGCGTGCAGCCGGGTGAGTGGGTCGTGGTCGTCGGCGCGGGCGGTGTGGGACTCAGCGTCGTCATGATCGCCCGCGCGCTCGGTGCGCACGTGGTGGCCGTCGACCGCAACCGGGCCGCGCTGGACGCGGCATCCGCGCTCGGCGCCGATGCCGTCGTCGTCGCCGACGGGGCGGAGGTGCCCGACGCCGTGCGCCGGATCACCGGGGGAGGCGCACACGTGTCGATCGACGCGGTGGGAGCTGAGCAGACTTCGGCGGACGCCGTGCTGAGTCTGCGTCGCCGCGGACGCCATGTGCAGGTGGGGCTGCTGCCGTCTGCGAGCGGTTTGTCGGGGATGCCGATGGCACGCGTCATCGCGTGGGAACTCGATGTGCTCGGCAGTCACGGCATGGCCGCGGTCGACTATCCCGCCATGCTTGCGCTCATCGCGGAGGGACGTCTGCGCCCACAGGAGCTCATCGAGCGCACGATCTCGCTCGCCGACGCGGCCGCACTTCTGCCCACGTTCGACCGTGCCACACTCGCTGGTATGACCATGATCGATCCGGCCCTGCCCGCGACGACGGGAGTGCCGGCATGAGCGGAACGAAGCGGAGCGAGCCGACCTTCCAGCGCAACGCCCTCGCCCCGGCCCTGCTGGCGGCCGCCGTGCTCTTCCTCGCGCCCGTGCTGCTGACGGCGGGGTGGGGGATCGTCGTGCTCTACGTCGTCGCGATCTTGGCGCTGATCGTGGGCTGGTTCGCCGCGCAGGCGCGTCAGTGGGTGTGGGCGGTCGTGTTCGCCGTGATCGCGGTGATCTGGAACCCGGTTTTCCCCTTCGGGTTCGACGGCCTGGTCTGGTCGCTGGTGCAGCCCGCTGCTGCCATCGTGTTCCTCGTCGCGGGGGCGATGATCAAGACCCCGCGGGCGTGATGACGGCGGCATCGGTGCTGGCGCCGGCCCTCTCGGGTGGAGTTACTCCGGCCGTGCGTTCATAACTCCGGAAATCTCGGGCTGTCTGCCGGTTCAGCGCCCCTTCGGGGCTCGCCGTCGCCAAAACTCCGGAGTTGTACACGGATAGATTGACGGGTCTCTTGACACCGACCTCGCGTTCCACAAGCGTTGGCACCGCATGACCGGCTCCGGCAACTGGGTCGATCCCGCGACGGGGCACCTCCACGGTCCGGGCGCAGCAGCGTTCGGCGCGGACGCACCGAGCTGAGCTCCCGCCGGACGCGTCCACGTCACCCCCGCTGCGGGGCGGCGCTCGTCACGACGGCTGCGGTGCGTCCTCGCGGGCGACGGCGAGCTTCTCGGCATCCTGTCGTTGCTGCTCCGCGGCGGTGAACGGCGACGTATCGGGCTCGCCACGATGGCGCACCGTCTGCACGACGAAGATCGCGACGCCCAGCAGCACGACGGCGAACGAGGCCCAGATGTTCGCCGGGATGCCGAGGGGCGCATCGCTCGTGGGATCGATGCGGATCGCCTCCAGCCAGCTGCGGCCCAGCCCGTACCAGATGAAGTACGACGCGATGCTGCGGCCACAGCCGAGACGCACTCTGCGCTCGAGGACGATGATCAGCGCGGCACCGACGAGGTTCCAGATCATCTCGTAGAGGAACAGCGGATGGAACAGCGTGCCCGGCGCGACGCCGGCGGGGAACATCGGCGCGTCGGGGGAGATCTCCAGGCCCCACGGGAGGGTCGTCGGCAGCCCGAACAGTTCCTGATTGAAGTAGTTGCCGAGTCGTCCGATGGCCTGCGCGACCAGCAGGGCCGGCGCGAGCGCGTCGGCGAAGGCGAAGAAGCGGATGTCGGCGCGCCGCGTGGCGATGTAGATGCCGATCGCGCCGCCGATCATCGAGCCGTAGATCGCGTTGCCGCCGTCCCAGATTGCGACGACCGCCCACGGGTTGTCGCCGGGCGCGAAGTAGTCGCCCATGTGCGTGAGCACGTGGTAGATCCGCGCCGCGACGATGCCCAGCGGCACCGTCCACAGCGCGACATCGATCACGGTTCCCGCCGGCACTCCGCGCGCCCGCAGCCGTCGTTCGGTGATGATGACGGCGGCCATGATTCCCGCGATGATGCACAGCGCGTAGACGTGGATCGTCAGCGGGCCGATGTGAAAGCTGGACCAGCTGAGGTCGGGGCTCGGGATACTCAGGTGCACGCCCGACATTATGCGCCCGCCGGGTATGAGCTGCCCGGGGGAGCCCCGCGGTGACCGAACTGCAAGGCTTCGACATCGACACGCGGGGTCAGCGCCGGATGCCGCGGCGTGTCGCCCGGCATCCCTTGCCGTTCGGGTCGGCGTGTACGAACAGTTCAGCAGAATCTGTACTATCGGACGCATGTCTTCCGTCACGCTGACCGCTACCGCGACCCACGCCGCCGCGATGACGCGACTCGGGCACGCGCTGTCCGATCCGACGCGCGTCGGCATCCTGCTCGCGCTGCGCGAGGCGCCGGGCTATCCGTCCGATCTTGCGGACGCGCTGGGCGTCTCGCGCCAAGTGATGTCGAACCAGCTCGCCTGCCTGCGCGGTTGCGGGCTGGTCGCGGCTGTTCCCGAAGGGCGTCGTACCTGGTACCGCCTCGCCGATGCGCACCTTACCCCCGCCCTCGACCACCTTCTGCGGGTCGTGCTCTACATCGAGCCCGGCTGCTGCGCCGGTGAGAGGTGCACGTGCGCATGACCGGTTCCGCACTTCTGCCTGCTCGCCGAGCGCAACTGCGTCGACGGATCCGACTGATCGTCGGCGCCACGATCGTCTACAACGGGATCGAGGCGGTCGTCGCGATCGCCGCGGGATCTGCGGCGTCGTCGGCTGCGCTCATCGGCTTCGGGCTCGACTCCGTCGTCGAGGTGCTGTCGGCCGCCGCCGTCGCCTGGCAGTTCACGCGTCGCGATCCCGAGCGTTGGGAGCGTTCCACGCTGCGTGTCATCGCGATCGCCTTCTTCGCGCTCGCCGCCTACGTCACAGCGAGTTCCGTGATCGCGCTGTCGAGCGGCGAGGCTCCGGCCCATGCGCCGGTCGGCATTGCGATCACGGCGTTGAGTGTGGTGCTCATGCCCGTGCTGTCGTGGGCCGAGCGGCACGCGGGTCGGGAGCTCGGTTCCGCTGCGGCGGTCGCGGACTCGAGGCAGACGCTGATCTGCACCTATCTCTCCGCCGCCGTCCTGATCGGCCTCGTGCTGAACGGACTCTGGGGCTTGTGGTGGGCGGATGCCGTTGCGGGTCTTGTGATCTCTGTCTTCGCTGTGCGCGAGGGCGTCGAAGCCTGGCGTGGCGACGCCTGTGCCACGTCGGTGGGCATGGTCCTCGAGGGCTGATCGACCCCCACACGGTGTGACCGAACGGCAAGGCTCCGACCTCGAGACGCGGGGTCGGCGCCGGATGCCGCGGCGTGTCGCCCGGCATCCCTTGCCGTTCGGGTCGGGTCGGGTCGGGTCGGGAGCGGCTGGTCCGCGGACGGACCGGTGCGGTCAGTCGGCGCGAGTGGCGCGGGCGACGCGGCGGGGCAGGGCGGTCGAGCGTGCGCTGTCGCGGGCTCGGGCGAGCGCTCCCCGGATCACCACATCGCCGCCGAGACGCGAGCGCAGCAGCGTCGGCGCGGGCAGGTGGATCTGGGCGGCGAGCGTGCGCTGGGCGGCGTCGAGCACCGGCTGGATGCCGTCGGCGATGGCTCCGCAGACGATGACACGCTCGGGGTCGAACATGTTGCCGAGCACGCCCACGATGCGCGCGAGCACGCGGCCGATCGCATCGGTGATCTCGATCGCCAGAGGATCGCCGCCGGCGGCGAGCTCCAGCACGTCGCGGCCGTGCACCTGTGCGGGGTCCATGGCGGCGAGTCCGCTGCGCTCGGTCGTTTCGGTCTCCGCCTTGGCGATGGCTTCGCGCGCGAGGCGTTCGAGAGTAGGTCCGAGACCGAACGCGGAATCCACATCGCGGATGAAGTCGAAGGCGAACATCTCGCCGACACCGCCGTGAGAGCCGTGCAGCAGGTGGCCGTCGACCACGACGCCGGCTCCGAGACGCTCGCCGGCCAGCAGCGCGACGTAGTCGCGGCATCCCACGGCCTCGCCCCCGGTGCCTTCGGCTGCCGCCGCCAGCTGCGCGTCGTTCTTCACTTCGACGACGTCGGCCTCGTCGCCCAGCGCATCGATCAGACCCGGGTTCGTGCGCTCCCAGAATCCCTCCGGGTGCGGCGGTGACTGCCCCTGCAGCGTGACGGGGGCGGCCACTCCCACACACAGGGAGAGCACGTCGTCGCGGGCCACGCCGGCCTCGGCGAGCGTCGCACGCAGGTGCGCGACGATCGTGTCGCGACGCTCGTCGACGCTCTGGGCGGGCGAGAGCGCGATCTGGCGCCGCAGCAGCACCTCGCCGGAAAGGTCGGACACGGCCGCGGTCAAGTGCGTATCGCCGGCGTCGAGCGCCGCGACGACGCCGGCGTCGTCGCGCAAGCGGAAGCGCCGCGCGGGCCGGCCCGCGCGGTACTCGCCGGCGTCTCGTGCGTTGGGGAGCTCCTGCAGCACGCCGGCGGCGATGAGCGTGTCGATGGCCTCGATCGCGGTGGAACGAGTGAGCGATGCTGCGCGCATCGCCTCGGTGGCGGTGAAGGTGCCGGCATCCCACGCGAAGTCGAGCACTCCGTCGACGCTGGCGCGACCGGTGCCCGTGTCGAGGACCGTCTGACTCACTCTTGACCTTTCCGCAGGTGTTCTGTCAGAGTATTGCCGAACAGTTGATTCGACCACTAAATCTAATGAAAGTCGAATCTGGAAGGGCGGCCACGATGCCGTCGGACGGAAGGACGAAGGTGTCTGTGAGAACCTCACGAGCGCTCCGGGCGGTGGCCGCCGGATTCGCTCTCGTGCTGGCGGGGAGCCTGCTCTCCGGCTGCAGCAGCGACGGCCGCGAGACGATCCGCTTCACCTTCAGCAAGCGCGAGGCCCTCGATTTCATGAACGGCGTGGTCGACGCGTACAACGCGTCGCAGGACCGCGTGCGCGTCGAGATGGACACCTCCGGCGTCGACGTCGTCTCGGCGAGTTTCGTCCGCGGCAACCCGCCCGACATCATGCTCGCCAACTACAACTACGAGACCGCGCGGTTCGTCCAGCGCTGTGCACTCAGCGATCTCACCGGCACCACGGCCGCCTCCACGACCCGCGACGACCTGCGCACCCTGATGGATCAGTACGGCTCGTGCCCTGGCCGCATCAGCGCGCTGCCGTACTCGGTGATGGCGGCATCCGTCATCTACAACAAAGACCTCTTCGCGCAAGCCGGCGTCTCCGTGCCCACCACCTGGGACGAGCTGCTCGCCGCCTGCGCGAAGCTGAAGGCGACCGGCATCACCCCGTTCTACGCGACCTTCAAGGACGACTGGACGGTCGGCCAGGGCTGGTACGACTACTCGGTCGGCGGCGCCGTCGACGTCGTCGACTTCTTCAACCGCCTCGCGGCGGAGGGAGACGCCGTCGGGCCCGACTCGGCGACCTCGTTCCAGAAGGACTTCGCCGCCCCCCTCGAGCGGATGACGCAGCTCACGTCGCAGTTCGTCAACCCGGATGCCGCGAGCCGGGGTTACGGAGACGGCAACCTCGCCTTCGCGAAGGGCGAGGCGGCGATGTACCTGCAGGGTCCGTGGGCGTTCAGCGAGATCGCGAAGACCTCGCCCGACATGAACCTCGGCACGTTCCCGCTGCCGATGACCGACGACCCGTCCGACCGCCGCGTGCGCGTCAACATGGACCTCGCCGCGATGATCCCCGAAGGCTCACGGCACAAGGATGCCGCGCGCGACTTCCTCGAGTACCTCTACCGTCCCCAGACCATCGAGGCCTACAACACGTCGCAGCTCGGCTTCACTCCCACGAAGGATGCGCCGGCGCCCGACGACCCGCGCATCGCGGGCATGATCCCCTTCTACACGGCGGGCAAGGTCTACCAGGGGCCGTCGGTGCTGGTGCCCAAGACGATCCCGGTCTTCAACTACGTGCAGGCCGTCGTGCTCGGCGCGAGCCCCCAGGGCACCCTCCGCACGATGGATGCCGACTGGGCGCGCCTCGCCTTCCGCGCCCCCGCCCCCACGACCGAGACAGAGGAGTCCGGGCAATGACCACGTCCACGATCGTCACCGCCGGTGACCGCACGGCGCGCCGCAGCCACCGCCGTGTCGAGCCGATCTACTACCTGTTCCTGCTGCCGAGTCTCGTGCTGTTCACGCTGGCGATCACGGTGCCGGGCGTCGTGGGGATCTTCTTCAGCTTCACCGATTCGATCGGCATCGGCGAGTGGCACTTCACAGGACTGACCAACTACATCGCGATGTTCAGCGACCCGGCGATCCTGCAGAGCTACCTCTTCACCATCGGGTTCTCCATCGCGACCGTGCTCGTCGTCAATGTGGTGGCGTTCCTGCTCGCGGTCGGCCTCACCGCCCGCATCCGGATGAAGACCGCCCTTCGGACCGTCTTCGTGATCCCGATGGTCATCTCGGGCATCATCATCGCCTACGTCTTCAACTTCCTGTTCTCGAACTCGCTTCCGGCGCTGGGGGAGTCGCTCGGCATCCCGGCGCTGTCGACGAGCCTGCTCGCCAACCCCGACCTCGCGTGGGTGGCGATCGTGATCGTCACCGCCTGGCAGGCCATTCCCGGCACGCTTCTCATCTACATCGCGGGGCTGCTCGCCGTGCCGGGTGACGTGTACGAGGCCGCAGCGCTCGACGGCGCCTCCAAGGGTCAGCAGCTCGTGCGCATCACCCTGCCCCTGGTCGCGGGGTACGTCGTGATCAACATCATCCTCGGCTTCAAGGGCTTCCTGAACGCCTACGACATCATCGTCGGCCTCACCAACGGCGGCCCCGGAACGGCCACCCGCAGCGTCGCGATGACGATCATCGCGGGCTTCAACGGCGGCGACTACGCCTACCAGATGGCCAACGCGACCATCTTCTTCGTCGTCGCCATCCTCATCTCCCTGCTCCAGCTCTCGCTGACTCGCGGAAGGAACGCCTTCTGATGTCCACGCAACCCGCCCTCGTCGTCGAGGATGCCGCGGCCTTCGCCACGGCGGCCGACCGCACCCGCAAGAGCCCGCGGACACGCGGTGAGCGCGTCAGCTGGTCGACGACGATCATCCTGATCCTGTGCGCCGTCACCGTGCTGCTGCCGCTCTACGTCACGGTCTCGATGGCCTTCAAGACCACCGGTCATGCCGTGGACGGCAACGCGTTCTCGCTGCCTGCGCCGTTCAGCGTCGATGGCTTCGTCGAGGCGTGGAACCTCACGAAGTTCCCCGTCGGCGCCGGCATCTCCCTGTTCGTCACGGCGGGCACCGTCGTCGCGACGATCCTGCTGGCCGCGTTCGCGTCCTACGCGATCGTGCGCAACTGGGACCGCCGGCTGTTCCGCTACTCGTTCTTCTACCTGCTGGCGGCGATGTTCATCCCGTTCCCGGTCGTCGCGCTGCCGCAGATCCAGCTGACCGGCCGCGTCGGACTGGACAACCCGTTCGGCGTGATCATCCTCGCCACGATGTTCCAGCTGAGCTTCAGCGTGCTGCTGTTCACGGCGTTCCTGCGGTCGATCCCGATCGAGCTGGAGGAGAGCGCGCGCATCGACGGCGCGACCACGTGGCAGACCTTCTGGAGGCTGATCTTCCCGCTGCTCGCACCGATGAGCGCGACCGTCGGGATCTTCGCGTTCCTCTACGCCTGGAACGACTTCATGATGCCGTCGCTCATCATCTCCGACCCCGCGCTGCAGACCCTGCCGGTGCGTCAGAACCTCTTCCAGACGCAGTTCAGCAACAACTACAACGTGTCGTTCGCGTCGTACCTCATGGCGATGGCGCCCGCGATCCTCGCCTACCTCTTCACCCAGCGCTGGGTGATGGAGGGCGTCACCCAAGGCGCCGTCAAGGGCTGACGCCCGCGCCGCCGCCCGGCCTCACCCCCCGAACCTGACCCCGACTCCGAAAGGTCCCGCATGTCTGCCGTGCTCTCCGCCTCCGACGCCCTCGAACTCTCCCGCGCGGAGGATCGGGACTGGTGGCGCCAGGCCGTCGTCTATCAGGTCTATCCCCGCAGCTTCGCGGATGCCGACGGCGACGGCATCGGCGACCTCCGCGGCATCCTGTCGCGGGTCGACTACCTCGCCGAGCTGGGGGTGGATGCCGTGTGGCTGAGCCCCTTCTACCCGTCCGGGCTGGCCGACGGCGGTTACGACGTGGCCGACTACCGCGATGTCGACCCGCGCCTCGGAACGCTGGCCGACTTCGACGAGCTCGTCGCGGCGCTGCACGCCCGCGGCATCCGGGTCGTCGTCGACATCGTGCCCAACCACACGTCCGACCGGCACGCGTGGTTCCAGGAGGCGCTCGCCGCGGGCCGCGGATCGGCGGCGAGGGAGCGCTACATCTTCCGTGAGGGCACCGGACCCGATGGATCCGAACCGCCCACGGACTGGACCGCCGCGTTCGGCGGATCGACGTGGGAGCGGGTCGACGACGGGCAGTGGTACCTGCACAGCTTCGCGATCGAGCAGCCCGACCTCGACTGGAACAACCCCGAGGTGCGCGAGGACTTCCTCACGACGCTGCGGTTCTGGTCGGATCGCGGCGTCGACGGGTTCCGCATCGACGTGGCCCACATGCTGACGAAAGACCTGAGCGAGCCCCTGCCGTCTGCGGCCGAGCTCGCCGCGCTGCCCGTCGACGGCTCGCACCCGCTGCTCGACCGCGATGACGTGCACGAGATCTACGCCGAGTGGCGCCGCGTGTTCGACGCGTACGACCCGCCGCGCACGGCGGTGGCCGAGGCCTGGGTCGCGTCCGACCGCGTGCCGAAGTACGCGAGCCCGGAGAGCCTGGGCCAGTCGTTCAACTTCGA
The DNA here is from genome assembly GCF_003634765.1 of Microbacterium sp. AG790. NCBI lineage: Bacteria > Bacillati > Actinomycetota > Actinomycetes > Micrococcales > Microbacteriaceae > Microbacterium > Microbacterium sp. AG790. The sequence goes on along the minus strand of NZ_RBWZ01000010.1, from coordinate 174,718 downwards.
CCTTCTGCGCGCGTCGTTCGACGCCGACGAGTTCCGTCAGATCGTGGCCGACAACATCGCTCTCGCGGCCCGCTCGGGCTCGTCGACCACCTGGGTGCTGTCGAACCACGACGTCTTCCGCCACCCGACCCGGTACGCCCTGCCGCGGGTTGAGGAGGTCGATGGTGCGGTGCCGAACCGCCACGGCGGGGGCTGGCTCGAGGCCGGCGCCGACGAAGCGGTCATCGACCGCGCGGGTGGCCTGCGGCGCGCGCGGGCGGCGTCGCTGTTCCTGCTGGGGCTGCCGGGATCGGCGTATCTCTATCAGGGAGAGGAGCTCGGCCTGCACGAGGTGGCGGAGATCCCCGCCGACCAGCGGCAGGACCCGACCTTCTTCCGCACGCATCAGGAGCAGTACGGACGTGACGGATGCCGCGTGCCGCTGCCGTGGACCCGCGAGGGCTCCTCGTTCGGTTTCGGTTCGGGGGGTGCGCACCTGCCGCAGCCGTCGTGGTTCGCGGACTCGTCGGTCGAGGCGGAGGAGGGCGACCCGGCATCCACCCTTTCGCTCTATCGCCGTGCACTCGCCCTGCGGCACGAGCTCCTGGCGCCGGAGCGACTGGAGTGGGTCGAGACCGGCCGGGACGATGTCCTGCGCTTCCGCCGCCCGAATGGCTGGGAGGTGGTGACCGTCTTCGGTGCGCAGCCGTTCGCGCTGTCGCTGAGTCCGGGACGCCGCGTCGTGCTGTCGAGCGCTCCGCTCGACGGCGACACCGTGCCGGGGGAGACGACCGTCTGGATCACGGGGGACTGATCCGGCGGCTCGCGTTGCGGCGGGGGTCGCGTGGCCGAACTGCAAGGGATCGCCGTCGACACGCGGGGGTGGGTGAGGGATGCCGCGGCGTGTCGCCCGGCATCCCTTGCCGTTCGGTCGGGGACGGCGCGAGCGACCCGATCGATGTGTTCACCTGGAGCGTGGCGTCGACCGAGAACGACAAACTGAGCCGATGAGCACAAGGTCAGGCAGGAGTGCGGCGGCATCCGTTCTTGCCGTCGCCGTGATCCAGGTCGTCGTTTTCGCGATCACGACTGCGATCTGGGTCGGGAGCACGATCTTCGCCGGGGGCGCATGTGCGCCTCGCTGCGACTGGTCAGGCGCCGACCTCGCGGGCGTCGTCTACTACCTCGTCGCCGTCATGATGTTTGTCTGCACCGCAGCGGCGGCACTCTTCGCGCGGCGGACGGAGAAGGATCTCACCTGGGTTCCGCTCGCCGCCAGCGCGGGCATCGTGGCGGGGCTGTTGATAGCGCTCAGACTCTTCCAGGCGGCGATGGGATCTTAAGCGTCAGCGGGGCCGGCGGCTCAGCAGGGGGCCGAGGGGGATCTCCAACAGCAGGACGAGTAGCCAGAGAGCGCCGTACTGCGGAAACAGCAGCACGAGCGCGAGCGCGAGGGCCATCAAGATCGTGCCGATCCAGTGCGTCAGCGGCGGTGCGGGTGCACGGTCGCTCAGCCCTGCCCGCTGCAGCGCGATCGCCTGCACGCGCAGGATCACCCCGCCCAGCAGCATCGTGCCGATGTACGCCCCCAGCCCGACCCGGTCTGTACCCGGCCCGGCGAGGTCGAGCGCCGTAGCCACAGGCAGGAACACGATCGTGGCGAGCCAGAGCGTCTGCAGGCGGCTGACCAGGCGGCTGTAGCCGCGGGCATGCACGAACATCACGTGGTTGGCACGCCAGAAGGCCGCGATCACCACGAAGCTCAGCGCCGCGGAGATCATCCCGGTCACGTTGTCGGCGAAGAAGGCCGACGCCGACTCGGCATCCATCGCCCGATCCACGAGCGGCAGCACGACGAGAGTGATCGCGATCGCGACGACCGCGTCGCTGAACGCGACGAGTCGGTCGAGCGCCTTCTCGCCCTGAACCGCGTTTCGCGCGCCATCGTCGATCTGGTCTTCGGACATGGCGCCAGGCTAGCGGGGCAGAGGGGCTGTGGAGAACTTCCGGGGCCGACTCACGCGGATGGCTAGGATGCCGGGGTGACAGCCGCCCGCCTCGTTTCCCGTGCCGCATTCTCCCTCCTCGTCGCCGCCGGAGCGCTCGCCTTCGCGGGATGCGCCGCCGGGAGCGGCTCAGCGGCGACCCCGTCGATCTCCGCGTCCGGAGCCGTCGGCGCCGGTACGGGCGCGCCGTCGGACGGGACGACCGACCCCGGTGCCGGGGGCAGCGACGGCGGCGAGAACGCCGGAGGCGGCAGCGCTTCGTCTGCACCCACCATGGCGCTCGCCGACGTGCTCGCCCGCTACCCCGACTGCGGCGCCATGGGCTCTGTGCTCGGTTCGGCGATCGACGGACTCGAACTCGGCGACCAGAGCAACGAAGACGGCACCGTGCAGTGCAACTGGATGTCGACGACCGGCGACTACGTGAACACCGTTCTGCTCACGGTGACGACCAACAACGGAGCCGGCGATGTGCCCAAGAAGGAGGACATCGCCGCCATCGGGTCGGAGTACATCGCGGATGCGGCCGTCGAGGCTCGGGGCGGCATCGCCTACGGCACGAAATCCACGGGAGACCTCCGCATCTACGGCACGCTCGTCGACGTACCGGGAGTGGGGGTTTCGATCAGCTCGGGCGCGCTCAACGAAGACCCGCGCATCTTCGGCGCCCCGGCCGTCGCCGCAGCCAAGCAGCTCCTCGGCATCGCGGGCTGACGCGCCTCGACGTCGACCCTCGCCCGCTCCGCTGCTCGCCGGGCTCGCGCTCAGCCGCGTCCGATAAAATCCCCCGTGCCCGAAACGCCTGCAGACACCGAGATCACGCCCGACCCTGACGATGCGGCGACCCCGGCCCTGGCTTCGACGCCCGTCACGATCGACCCCCACGAGCTGGAGATCGCGCTGCGCGTCATCGACGCGGCATCCCTGCTCGATCGGGACGACCCCACCTACATCGCCCTGCGCCGGCAGACCGGCAAGATGTACAAGGACGTCAAGCGCATGTCGCGCAAGGAGAAGCGTCAGCGCATCGCCGACGCCGACCGTGCGGTCGTCGCCGCCACCGCGACGGGTGCACCAGACCGCATCGACGACGAGACCCGCGGCATCCCGCTCGCGGCGCGCTCAGCAGCACCGACCGCCGGCGAGCTCATCAAGCCGCGCGCCTGCTACATCTGCAAAGAGCAGTACACGACCGTCGACGCGTTCTACCACCAGCTGTGCCCCGACTGCGCGGCGATGAGCCACGCCAAGCGCGACGCCCGCACCGACCTCACCGGCCGTCGTGCCCTGCTCACGGGAGGCCGCGCGAAGATCGGCATGTACATCGCGCTGCGGCTGCTGCGCGACGGCGCCCACACGACCATCACGACGCGTTTCCCGCGCGACGCCGTCCGCCGCTTCTCGGCACTGCCCGACAGCGGCGACTGGATCCACCGGCTCAAGATCGTCGGGATCGACCTGCGCGACCCCGCCCAGGTCATCGGCCTCGCGGATGCCGTCGCCGCCGACGGACCGCTGGACATCCTCATCAACAACGCGGCGCAGACCGTGCGCCGCTCCGCCGGGGCGTACAAGCCGCTCGTGGATGCCGAGCTCGCGCCGCTGCCGCAGGGCCCGCTGCCCGAACTGCTGACCTTCGGCCACACCAACGACGCCCACCCGCTCGCCCTGGCCCAGTCGGTGTCGAGTCATCCGATCCTCGCAGCCGCCGCGCGCACGGCCGAAGAGCTCACCGCCGAGGCGATGGCCGCCGGATCGTCGTCGCTCGAGCGTCTCGCGGCGGGCACCGCGATCGACGCCGGCGGCCTCATCCCCGATGAGAACCACATCAACAGCTGGACGCAGTCGGTCGAGCAGGTCGAGCCGCTGGAGATGCTCGAGGTGCAGCTCGCGAACATGACGGCGCCGTTCCTGCTCGTCTCGCGTCTGCGTCCCGCGATGGCGGCCTCTCCGGCGCGGCGAAAGTACGTCGTGAACGTCTCGGCGATGGAGGGCGTGTTCGGTCGTGGCTACAAGGGCCCCGGACACCCGCACACCAACATGGCGAAGGCGGCCCTCAACATGCTCACGCGCACGAGCGCGCGCGAGATGTTCGAGACCGACGGCATCCTCATGACGGCCGTCGACACGGGGTGGATCACCGACGAGCGCCCGCACTACACGAAGGTGCGGCTCGCCGAGGAGGGCTTCCACGCCCCGCTCGACCTCGTCGACGGCGCCGCGCGCGTCTACGACCCGATCGTCCGCGGTGAGGCGGGCGAAGACCTCTTCGGCATCTTCCTCAAGGACTACCGCAAGAGCTCATGGTGAGCCGGTCGGCTTCGGTCGGAGGCGCTCAGGCCTCCGGCAGGAAGTAGGCCGCCGCGAGGGGCGCGACCTCCAGAGCGGATGCCGCGGCGCGGTCGACCCAGCGCAGCTCCTCGATCTCGGCATCCGTCACCGGCTGCTGGTCGCCGATGTCGACGCGAAAGACGTCCGCCACGACGGCGAAACCCGGCTCGTTGGCGGCGGGGGCGGTGAACTCGCCGAGCGGGGTGAGGTCGGCACCACTCAGGCGCAGCCCGATCTCCTCGGCGAGCTCGCGGATGAGCGTCTGTGCGGCATCCTCGCCCGCCTCCGGCTTGCCGCCCGGCTGCATGAACGCGCTCGTCCCGGCCTTGCGCACGAGCAGCAGCCGTCCGTCGGCGTCGGTGATCACGGCGGCAGAGACACGGATCGAGCGGGAAGTCGCGGAGTCGGGATGCGGCGGCGTCGAGGTCACCCTCGCACGCTAACACTCCGATGTGCGTCCCCCGACACCCCCTGGTCGTGGACCGCCGCCGACGGTTGACTGGGAGCATGAAGCTTCTGCTGACCTCGGGCGGGGTCACCAACGACAGCATCCGCACCGCGCTCGAAGACATGCTCGGCACACCCATCGCCGACAGTTCCGCGTTGTTCATCCCGACGGCGCAGTGGGGCCAGCCGCTGTGCTCGCCCGAGACGGTGTGGCGTTCGACGGCGGGGCGGTGGCTGGGCGGCATCCACAGTCCCGTCGAGCTCGGCTGGCGCTCCGTGGGGGTGCTCGAGCTCACCGCCCTGCCGACGATCGCGCCCGAGCGATGGATGCCGTGGGTGCGCGCGGCCGATGCGCTGCTCGTCGACGGCGGCGAAGCGGTGTACCTGGCCGAGTGGATCCGCACCTCGGGGTTGGCCGACCTCCTGCCGGAGCTGCACGACACCGTGTGGGTCGGCATCAGCGCGGGCAGCATGGCCCTGACGCCGCGCGTGGGGCCGGAGTTCGTGGACCGGCATCCGGGTGGCACCGACCAGACGCTGGGGCTGGTCGACTTCTCGATCTTCCCGCACCTGGACTACCCGGGCTGGACGGGGAACACGACCGCCGCGGCCCACCGGTGGGCGGAGGGCATCCGCGGCCGTGCCTACGCGATCGACGACCAGACGGCGATCCGTGTCGTCGACGGCGTGGTCGACGTGATCTCCGAGGGCAACTGGGAGCTGCTCAACGGGTGAGCCTGCCGCCGGGCGCTCCTACTGCTCAGACCGTCAGCATCACCTTCAGCGCCTCGCGGGAGTCCATCGCGGCGTAGGCGGCCGGGGCGTCGTCGAGCGGCATGATCCGGTCGAACACGCGACCGGGCTCGATCGTGCCGTCCAGCACCAGCGGAATGGCGTCCTCGAGGTACGCGCGCACGGGGGCGACGCCGCCGGTCAGGGTGATGTTCTTGCCGAACAGCGACGCGAAGCCCACGGGCGCGCTCTCGTACTGCGGAACGCCGACGCGCGAGATGACCCCACCGGGGCGCACGACACCGTACGACTGCTCGTACGCCGGCATGTGGCCCACCGCCTCGATCACCACGTGGCTGCCCTCACCGTCGGTGAGATCCATCACCCGCGCGATGCCCTCCGCGCCGCGCTCGGCGACGACATCGGTGGCGCCGAACTCGACGCCCAGGTCGGTGCGGTCGGTGTGGCGGCCCATGAGGATGATGCGCTCCGCCCCGAGAGTGCGCGCGGCGAGCACCGCCGACAGGCCCACGGCGCCGTCGCCGACGACGGTGACCGTCTGACCGGGCCGCACGCGGGCCAGGTGTGCGGCGTGATAGCCCGTCAGGTAGACGTCCGACAGCGTCAGCAGTGACGCCAGCAGGGAGTCGGATGCCGTGTCGGGGTCGACGCCCGGAACCACCACGAGCGTGCCGTCGGCCTGGGGGATGAGGGCGCGCTCGGCCTGCAGACCCCCGACCCGCCCGGTGCCGTAGAAGCCGCCGTGCTGGCAGGAAGTCTGGAAGCCCTCGCGGCAGAAGACGCACGTGTTGTCGGAGTAGACGAAGGGTACGACGACGAAGTCACCGGGGTGCACCGTGGTGACGTCGGCGCCGGTCTCCTCGACGACGGCGATGAGCTCGTGCCCCATGCGGCGGCCCGTCGCACTGTCGCCCATCGAGTGATAGGGATGCAGGTCCGAACCGCAGACGCACGCGCGGACGATCCGCACGACCGCATCGGTCGGCTGCTGGATGACGGGATCGGGGACGTTCTCGACGCGGACGTCTCCGGCGCCGAACATGACGGTTGCTCGCATGAGTCCATTTCACGCCATCCGCCCGGCCCTCTCTCACACCCCGCGCCCAGGAGTGGGTGCCGCAGGGTCGCGCTCCCGTGCAGAACCGCTGGTCAGCCGTTCTTTCTCGTCGTGAGCAGATAAGGGGGATGCTGGTCGAAAAACTCAGTGGGAGCGGGTGACGATGAACGCGATCGCCCAGTAGAGGAACGCCACCGCGCCGATGGCGAAGCCGGCCAGTCCCAAGCCCTTGCCTCTCGCACGTCCGCGTATCGCCGCCCGGGCGCCCTGCGCTGAGATGATCGCGCCTACGGTTCCGAGAAACCCGAACACGAACAGACTCACGCAGGAGATCACGAAACCCCAGATGGCGAGCTGACTGAAGGGCAGCCGCGGAGCCGGCGCAGGGGTTGACGCCTCGGCGCCGGAGGGGTGATGAGACGTGTGTTCGGGTTCATCCATAGGGCCGTTTTCGCACGCGGCACTATGTTCCGGCTGAACCTCGCAGCCGCAGCGCGAGGAAGAGCGCCGCGCACAGCGTCGTGAGCCCCGCCGCGAGGAGGACGACGGCCGTCCAGCCGGCGCTCGCGAACAGGTGCGTGGATGCCGCGCCCGACACCGTGCTGCCGAGGTAATAGGTCAGCAGGTAGGCGCTCGATGCCCGCGAGGTGCTGCGCCCCACCGCCTGAGCGCGCGCGACGACCCACCCGCTGAGGATCGAGTGTGTTCCGAGAAAGGCCGCCGTCAGAAGTCCGAGACCCGCGAACACCGCGATGACGTTCGGCCAGAACACCAGGCCGGTCGCGGCGAGCATCGCGAGCGCGCCCAGCAGCGAGGTGACCGCGCGGCCGAGGCGTCTCGAGATCCGGTGGAACAGGCCCGGCGCGAGGATGCCGAGGGGGTAGGCGAAGTAGACGAACACCTCTGCCGCGCCGAGCGAGAACGGCGGGCCATCGAGGCGGAACGGAACCGCGTTGTACAGCCCGACGAAGGTGGCCATCGCGAGCGCGCCGGCCACACACACGGCGAGGATGACGGGGTCGCGGAGGGAGGCGACCGTGCCGCCGAGCAGGTCGCCGATCCGCAGGGGCAGCGGTGCCGCGCCGTCGCGGGGGAGCGCGAACCAGACCAGCACGCCGACGATGACGCTCAGCGCACCGAGCACGGTGCTCACGAGCTGCCAGCCGCCGAGGGCGGCCAGCGGCAGCGGCGCGAGGCGGCCCACGGCGCCGCCGAGCGCCGTGCCGGAGATGTAGAGCGCGTTTGCGCGCCCGTGGGCGTCGTCGCGGACGGCGTCCCGCAGGTACGCGAGCGCGACGGCCGGCAGCACCGCCAGTGCCAGGCCCCCCGCGGCGCGGAGGGCGAGGAAGGCCTCCCACGTGGGTGCGAACGCGCACGCCACCGAGAGGATGCCGGCGATCACGAGCGATCCGCTCATCGCTGACACCCGCCCGATGCGATCGGACAGCGGGGCCGACAGCAGCAGGCCGAGGAGCATGGCCGCGGTCGTCGCCGAGATCGCGAGTCCGCTGGCGCCGGCATCCACCCCGAACGACGCAGCGATCGACGGCAGCAACGGTTGCGGGAAGTAGATGATCGCGAAGTTCGCGAGACCGCCGGCGGCGAGCAGGCCCACGACGCGTCGGTAGGAGGGGGTGCCTGCGGCGATGCGCGCGATCGACCCGGTGGGGGTGCGATCGAGCAGGGTGACGGCCATGCGGACCATCGTCGTCCCGCGCACAGTCGGGCCGGAAATGAAACGAAAGCCGCTTTTGATGCGTTCAGCGCATAATTGGTGTCATGGACGAGCAGACCCTCCGCATCTTCCTGTCGTTGGCCGAGACGCAGAACACGCGCGACACCGCCGCGGAACTGCGCGTCAACCAGTCGAACGTGTCACGCGCGCTCGCGCGACTCGAAGACGAGGTCGGGATGGCGCTGTTCGCCCGACACGGCAAACGGCTCGAGCTGAACGCCAATGGCCTCGCCTTCCGCGCCGACGCGGCAGGCATCCTCGACGCGGTCGAGTCGGCCCGCCGTCACGCGGAACTGATCGCCGACGAGGGGCGCCTGCTGCGCGTCGGGTTCCTGCACTCGGTGGCGCGGTGGATGGTCCCCGACGTCATCCAGCGCTTCCGCGCACTGCGACCCGACGTGCGGGTCTCGCTGCGTCAGGGCTTCGCCCGCGACCTCTACGGCTGGCTCACCCTTGACACGATCGACGTCGCCTTGAGCACGGCACCGCTCGCAACCTCCGCGACCTCCGACGACATCGGATGGCAGCCGCTCGCCGAAGAGCCGCTGTGCATCGCCGTCCCCGCGGGCCATCCGCTCGCGGCGGCATCCGGCCCGGTCGATGTGCGTGTACTGGCAGGGCGCGACTTCATCGGCTTCTCGCGCATCGCGGAGCTGCGGACGGCGGTCACCGGGATCTTGGATGAGGCCGACGTCGCCGTGAACGTGACCTTCGAGAGCAGCGAGATCGACACGATGCGCAGCCTCGTGGCCGGCGGACTCGGGGTCTCGATCCTGCCGCGCACACCGGGCCGCGACGACCCGGGAGTGGTCTATCTCCCCCTGGAGCCGCAGCGCGTGCGTGCGATCGGCATCGCCTGGAGCACCACCGCCCAGGGTGCCCGCTACGCGAAGGAGCTGGTCGCCGCGCTGCGGGAGCGGTGAGGGGGTCGCGGGACAGGGCATGGTGGTGCGCATCCGTCGTCGATACAGTTGGCGGCATGACGCCGGTGCGGAGGATTGTCGTCGTCGGCTTGAGTGCATCGCTCGCGGTGGGGCTCAGCGGCTGCACGATGAACGAGCTCATCTGGGGAGCCGACGGCGCGCATGTCATCGACACCACGCAGAGGCTGATCGTGGCTGCGGCGGCGGGAGAGGCTGAGGGGCTCGTCTGTGCAGGGTCCGGCCCCGACCTCCGTGACCCGGCGGACTGGGAGGGGCTCACCGCTCAAGAACCCGAGCGGTTCGTCGCCGCTCATTGGCCAGAGATGGCCCCTCATGATCCGACGTGGAGCATCAACCTCTCACTGCCGACGTCGAGCGTCATCGCGGGTGCGCAGTATCCGGGCGACGTCTTCTACCGGGAGGTCGGCGGCGAGCTCTGTCTCGTCGACATCGCCTGGTGGACGGTGCAGTAGTCGCGGCCAGGCCCCACGGCCTCGGAATCGACGGGCGGACGGGATGACCGGTCGACGGGGCTGATTCGGACACACGGATGCCGCGGCATCCGCCAGAATCGTGGTGCCCGCGCGGCGCGCACCGGCGGAACCTCCGCTCGACCGCCCTCTCCCGAAGGACGTGACCCGATGACCGACAACTGGCTGCTCGCCCGACCCGAGGTCGACCTCGACGAGGTCCGCGCGCTCGCGCGGCGCGACTACGGTGTCGACGGCGAGCTCACCGAGCTGGGCAGTCAGCAGGACCGCAACGTCCTCGTGCGCGGCGCCGACGGAACGGGCATTCTCGTCAAGATCTTCCACCCGACGGTCGACGCGTTCGCCGTCGACCTGCACATCGCGGCCTCCGATCGCCTGCGCGCCGAGGGACTGCTCACCCCGGAGGTGCTGACGACGGCATCCGGCGCCCGCACGACGCAGATCGTTTGCGGCGACGGGCAGGTCTCTCGGGTGGCCGGCTTCCAGATCGTCGACGGCGAGCCGCTGTCCGACATCACCGACGCCGACGGCGCCCAGGCCGAGGAGCTGGGCGAGCTGGTCGCCGAGGTCGCCGACGTTCTCGCCGGAATGGATGCCGAGGACACCGACCGCAACCTGCAGTGGGAGCTCGGCAACGCCCTTGCCGTCGTCGAGCAGCTCATCGACGACCTCCCCGACGACCGTCGCGAGCAGTGCCTGGGCGCCGCCCGTCGCGCCGCCGCCGAGCTCGACGCCGTCGCGGCCCATCTTCCGCGCCAGGTGATCCACGGCGACCTCACCGCCGACAACGTCATGCGCGACCGGCGCGGGCGGCACTGGGTGATCGACCTCGGCGATGTCGCGACGTCGTGGCGTGCCGCCGAGCTGGCGATGCTGCTCGCCGACCTCATGGGCCGCACCGACGACCTCGCGATCGTCGGCCGCGCCGTCACGGGCTTCGATCAGCGCGCGCGCCTCGCGGATGCCGAGATCGAGGCGCTCTGGCCGCTGGTCGTGCTCCGCGGCGCCGTGCTCGCCGTCAGCGGCTGGAGCCAGTTGCGCATCGACCCGGGCAACGATTACGCGCGCGAGCGGGTCGAGCACGAGTGGCAGGTCTTCGCGCGGACGGCCCGGGTACCGTCCGCCGAGGTGACGGCGCAGCTGCGCCTGGCCACGGGCCGTCCGCACCGCGCGGGCCTCGCCTACCGTCCCGTCCTGGCGCAGCTGGATGCCGCGGCCGCCGTGGACCTCGGCATCCGCAGCGCGCACCTCGATCGCGGCCGCTGGACGGTTCCCGGGATCGAGCAGGAGCTCGTCCGCGACGCGCTCGCCGCCGCCCCCGTCGCGGTGCTGCGCTACGGCGAGAGCCGACTGAGCCGCGTGTCGAGCGACACGACGCGGCCGGCTGCCACCCGTGCGCGGTGCGTCGAGCTGTGGACCCGTCCGGGTGCCGAGGCGGTCGCGCCGTTCGGCGGCATCCTGACCGTCGACACCACCGCGGTCGAGCTGCGCGATGCCGGCGTGGTGCTGCGGATCGAGGGTCTGGTCGTCGAGACGGCGCCGGAGCGCACCGTGCACCCCGGCGCCCCGCTCGGTCGCGTCGCCGAGCTCGAACCGGGACTCGGCCGCCTGCGCATCACCCGTCGTCTGCGTGAGGCCGCCGCCGACGCGGCATTCACGGATGCCGAGGGCGAAGCCGAGACCCCGGGCGCGGCAGACCCGTCGGCGATCCTGGGCACCGATCGCGTGGCCGATCCGGTGCGGGCGACGCGGCACGCCCGACGGGTGCGCGAGGAGGCGATCGGCGCCGCCGCCGAACGCTTCTACGCCGAGCCGCCGCAGATCGAGCGCGGCTGGGGCGCCCTCCTCATCGACACGCAGGGGCGCGCCTACGTCGACCTCGTCAACAACGTGACGGCGATCGGACACGCTCATCCCGTCTTCGCCGACCGCATCGCCCGGCAACTGCACCTGCTGAACACCAACTCGCGCTTCCTCTACGACGCCTTCGCCGAGTTCACCGCGCGACTGCTCGCGCACAGCCCCGACCCGTCGCTCGACACCGTCATCCCCGTCAACAGCGGGTCGGAAGCGGTGGACCTCGCCCTCACGCTCGCCCGCGTCGCCACCGGCCGGCGCGACGTGATCGCCGTGCGCGAGAGCTATCACGGCTGGACGAGCGCCGCCGACGCGGTCAGCACCTCGGCGTTCGACAACCCGCACGCCGCCGACTCGCGTCCCGACTGGGTGCACCTCGTCGACGCGCCGAACGCCTATCGCGGCCGTCACCGCGGACCGGATGCCGGGGCCGCCTACGCGCGCGAGGTCGCCGACCTCGCGCGCTCCCTGGCCGACGAGGGCCGCCCCGCGGGCGCCTTCATTTGCGAACCCGTGCTCGGCAACGCCGGCGGCGTCATCCCGCCGGCCGGGTATCTCACCGCCGTCGCCGACGCGGTGCGCGCGTACGGCGGCCTGGTGATCGCCGACGAGGTGCAGGTCGGCTACGGACGCCTGGGATCCTCGTTCTGGGGGAGCACGATGCAGGGGCTCGTGCCCGACGTCGTCTCGGTGGCGAAGGCGGCGGGTAACGCCTACCCCCTCGGCGCCGTCATCACGCGCCGCGAGATCGTCGATGCCCTCGCCCGCGAAGGAACGTTCTTCTCCTCGGCCGGTGGCACCCCCGTCAGTGCGGTCGCGGGCTCGGCGATCCTCGACATCATCGACGCGGAGAACCTGTCGCAGAACGCAGCGCGGGTCGGCGCCATCATCGCCGAGGGGGTGCGGGCGCTGATGCCTCGGCATCCGCTCATCGGCACCGTCCACGGGGCGGGTCTGTATCTCGGTATCGAGCTGGTGCGTGACCGCGAGACGCTCGAGCCCGCGCGCGACGAGGCGGCGCGCGTGTGCGATCTGCTGCTCGGACACGGGTTCATCGTGCAGGCCGCCTCAGAACGGCAGAACGTGTTGAAGGTGAAACCGCCCCTCGTGCTCACCGAGGTCGATGCGCGCCGGTTCGTCGCCGCCCTCGACGCCGTGCTCAGCTCGCTGCGCCGCTGAGCGCCCCGCCGCCCGCCGCCTCGCCCGCCGCCCGCCCCGCCCGCCGCCCGCCGCCGAATCGGGGTCGCGTTCTGCGGCATCGATCAAGCGGTAGCCGCGGATTGCGACACCGACTCGGCGCGAAGCCGCGGATTGCGACACCGATTCCGGGGTTGGCGGGCTTGCGGCCCGGCATCCGTGGCGTGCCGGAGTCGATGGCGCTTCTCGTCCGCGTGTCACAGCGGCGCTCGTAGAGTGGAGGAGATGACTTCCTCGCCGCAGTCCCGTCGTTCCCCGTCGTTCCGCCCCCTCGCCCGTCGGGCCCCGGAGCACCTCGGCATCCCCGAAGCCGCCGTGCTGGCGCTCGCCGAGCGCCTCGCCGCGGAGGGTCTCGACCCGCACGCGCTGCTGGTCGCCCGCCACGGCGAGGTGGCCTTCGAGACCGCGTGGGCGCCGTACCGGCTGGAGCGGCCGGCGCTCGTGTACTCGGCATCCAAGACGTACACGGCGCTGGCGATCGGCTTCCTCGCCGACGAGCGGCTGCTGGGCCTCGACGATTCTGCGGGTCTGCACGTGGGGGAGGAGAACCCGCACGGTATCACGGTGCGTCATCTGCTCACGATGAACACGGGCCACTCGGCCGAGCAGATCGAGCGCATCGGCACCGATCCGCTCGTCCTGCTGCGCGAAGAGCCCGCGTTCGCTCCCGGCACACACTTCGCGTACAACTCCCCGGCCACGCACACGCTGTCCGCGATCGTCACCGCCCTCACCGGGGAGCCGCTCACCGCCTACCTGCGCCCGCGGCTGCTCGACCCGCTCGGTATCGGGGAGCGGTGGATGTCACCGTACGGCGGCATCGAGCACGGCGCCTCGGGCTTCCACCTGACCGTGGACGATCTCGCTCGCACGGCCATCATGCTGAACGCCGGCGGCGTGGTCGACGGTGTGCAGGTCGCGCCGGCCTGGTATGTCGAGGAGATGTCGCGTCCCTGGTCGGATACCTCGGTGTTCGAGGGGCCGATCGCCGCCGACGGCGAGGTCAACGACTGGGCCCTCGGCTACGGCTACCAGGTCTGGCGCGGCCGCCACGGGTTCCGGCTCGACGGCGCGTTCGGCCAGTTCGCGCTCGTGCTGCCCGACCACGACCTGGTCATCGCCTACCAGGGAGCCACCCTCGACACCCAGGCGACGCTGCGCGCGTTCTGGGCGTTCGTCGCGGCTGTCGAGGTCGCGGACGCGGCAGGCGGAGCGGATGCCGCGACCCCCGCCGCCACGGGCGCCGACACCGCCCCGACGGCGCCGACCGCGGCACTCGACGCGGCGCGCGACGGCTGGGCCGAGCGTGACCGGCTCACGATCAGTCCCGACCCGTTCGACGTCGCGGGACTCGCCCTCGACGACGCGGCGGACGGATGGTGCCTCGCCCTGCCCGGTGTCGGCTCTCTGCCGGTCGGCCCGTTCTGGCACGAGATCACCGTCGAGGGCCCGGCCGTGGACGGTGCACCCGATGCCACCCACCTGCGCCTTGCCACACGCGGGGAGCGCCGCGACGACGGCAGTGTGCTCGTGCACGTGGTCGACACCACCTCTCCGCATCGCGCGATCGTGCGCCGTGACGCGTCCGGTGCGGTCCACGCCGGCTGGCACCTGCCGCCGCTCGGCGGCGGGTGGGAGGCGCTGCGCGTCCCGGCATCCGTCCCCCGTATCGCGACCTCTGCGTCGGCCGTGCTGCTGGACATGGACGGCACTCTCGTCGACTCGCATGCCGTGGTGGAACGCCTCTGGACCCAGTGGTCGCTCGATCACGGCGTCGATCCGGCGCAGACGCTCGCGATCATCCACGGTCGGCAGGGCCAGGACTCGATGGCGCTGCTGCTGCCCGACCGTCCGCACGAGGTCAACCTCGCCGAGAACGCCGAGATGCTCGCTGCCGAGACGGCGCAGACCGAGGGCGTCGTGGCGATCCCCGGCGCGGCCGACCTTCTCGCCGCGCTGGCTCACGAGGGCGTGCCGTACGCACTGGTCACGTCGGCGACCACCGAGCTGGCCACTGCGCGCATGCGGGCTGCCGGGCTGCCGATGCCTCCCGTCGTGATCGCGGCGGCCGACGTGAGCCGCAGCAAGCCCGATCCCGAGGGCTTCCTCGCCGGCGCCGCGGCGCTCGGGGTGGACGCCGCGCGCTGCATCGTGGTCGAGGACTCCGCCAACGGCATCGCCGCCGGACTCGCCGCCGGCATGCGCGTCATCGGCGTCGGCCCCCACGCCGCCGAGGCGGGGCCGACGTGGACGGTCGTCGATGCCAGCGGCATCCACGTCACCCGCGATGGCGCGGGGGCACCGATCATCGCGCTCGACTGACGGGTCGCGATCTGCGGCATCCTGCGGGCTGAGGTGCCCGATCGCGCTACCCACTCGCCCGACAGTTCACCATTGACATCATCGCGCCCTCGGGTCTACGGTCGTGCCTAACAGACGATAAACGTCCGTTAATAAATGCGACAGTCAGACCGTCGAAGAGGATGGGATCAAGACATGACGTCATCGGTAGTCGAGCCGGTCGAGGAGCACGCGCCCGCCGCCGACGAGCGGGTGCCGCTCGGCGCGTGGGAGTGGGCTCGCCGCGAGCCCGGCCGGATCGCGCTCGAGGATGAGCGCGGCCGCACCACGACCTTCGGCGAACTCGGCGCACGCGTCAACCAGCTGTCGCGCGCGCTCCGGAAGATCGGCGTGACCGAGGGCGGCGTCGCAGCGGCCCTCGTTCACAACGAGCGGGAGTACTTCGAGCTCATCCTCGCGACCGGCCAGATCGGCGCCTACGCGCTCGTGATCAACTGGCACCTCACACCCGAGGAGATCCTCTACATCCTCCGTGACAGCGGCGCGGCGGTGCTGTTCGCGGATGCCGAGCTCGGTGCCGCTCTCCTCGATGTCGACGACCAGCTCCCCGCCCACCGCTACTCGATCGGCGAGCAGCTCGTCGGTTGGGGGGACTACGCCGCGTTCGGCGCCGACCAGCGCACCGAGGCGCCCGAGAACCGTCGCAACGGCGCGGTGATGGGCTACACGTCCGGCACCACCGGGCGCCCGAAGGGCGTGCGACGGGTCCTGCCCGATGTGAGCCCCGAGGAAGGGCTCGCGTTCAACGGCATCCTGCTCTCCGCCTTCGGCCTCAACCGGCGCGACGGGAAGCATCTCCTCTGCTCTCCCGCCTATCACGCGGCGCCCAGCGGGTTCGCCCTCGCGGCCCTGCACTTCGGTCAGACCGTTCTCATCCACGAGCGCTTCGTCGCCGACGCGGTGCTCGATGCGTTCGAGAGCGGCGTCACCAACTCGCACATGGTGCCGACGCACTTCCACCGCCTGCTCCAGTTGCCCGCGGAGCGCCGCGCGTCGGCCGACCTGTCGGGACTGCACCGCATCGTCCACGCGGGAGCGCCCTGCCCACCCGAGATCAAGAAGGCGATGCTCGACTGGTTCGGTCCGATCGTGTGGGAGTACCTCGGCGCGACCGAGGGGCTGGTCAGCATCGCGAGCCCGGAGACGTGGCAGGAACGCCCCGGCACGGTGGGACGGCCCTTTGCGCCGGACGCCGTGGCGATCAAGCGTGAGGACGGTACGGATTCCGCGCCCGGCGAAGAAGGAATGATCTACTTCCGGGCGACCCTGCCGTTCGAGTACCACAACGACCCGGAGAAGACGGCGGCGAGTCGACTGGGCGACCTCGTCACGGTCGGCGATCTCGGGATGATGGACCACGACGGCTACGTGTACCTCCTCGACCGCCGAAGCGACCTCATCGTGAGCGGTGGCGTCAACATCTACCCGGCCGAGGTCGAGGCCGCGCTCCTGATGCACCCGTCCGTGCAGGACGTCGGCGTCATCGGTGTCCGCGACGAGGAGTGGGGCAAGCGTGTCGTCGCCGTCGTCCAGGTCATCGAGGGCGTCGAGCCCGATGAGGCGCTGCGGGAAGAACTCGACGAACACGCTCGCCGGCACCTTCCGTCGTACAAGCGTCCGCGGCGCTATGAGTTCCTCGACGACTTCCCGCGCACCGACGCGGGCAAGGTCAAGCGCCGCGAACTGCGCGACATCTACGACCCGGATCGCCCGCCGACCACGGTCGTCGTCGGCATCCGATGACTCAGAGAGAAGAGGAAACAATGGGAGTTCTGGACGGAAAAGTCGCGGTCATCACGGGCGGCGGGCGCGGCATCGGTGCCGCGGTCACACGAGCCTTCGCGCGGGAGGGCGCCGCGGTCGTGGTCAACGATCTCGGCACCAGTCCCGATGGTGTGGGCGGTGACGCCGGTCCCGCGCACGACATCGTGGCCGAGATCCTGCAGAACGGCGGCCGGGCGGTCGCCGACGGAGGCGATATCGCCGACACCGCCACGGGCGAGCGCCTCGTGTCGACGGCGGTCGAGACGTTCGGCAAGCTCGACATCGTCGTGAACGTCGCCGGCATCCTGCGCGATCGCATGATCTTCAACCTCTCCGAGGAGGATTGGGATGCCGTCATCCGCGTGCACCTGCGCGGTCACTACAGCACGGTGCGCCCGGCCGCGGCGTACTTCCGGGAACAGCGCAATCCCGACGCGGACTACCGGATCATCAACTTCACATCGGTGTCGGGTCTGCAAGGCTCTCCCGGTCAGCCCAACTACGCGGCCGCCAAGATGGGCATCGTGGGACTGACCTACTCGCTCGCACAGGGGCTTGCGCGGTACGGGGTGACGGCGAACGCCATCGCACCCGGAGCGGCGACGCGCCTCACCGCCACCGTGCCCGACGAGAAGTCTCTCGGCGACATGGCGACGAACGCCGACATGTCGCCCGAGAACATCGCCCCTCTCGCGGTGTATCTGGCCAGCGACCGGTCGCGGTGGCTCAGCGGGCGCGTGCTCTCGGCGCAGGGCCGGTCGGTCGGTCTCTACTCCAATCCGGAAGAGATCGCGACGGTGTCCAACGCCACCCCGTGGTCGTTCGACGAGCTCGGCGCGGCGCTCGAAAGCGACGTCCGCCCGCTCGCCGACGGACTGCCGAAGAGCATCTTCGCCGCCCAGCTCACATCGTGACCGGCATCCCCGGCGGCCACGTCGTCCTCACTCAGGTCGAGGACGGCGTGGCGACCGTGACCCTCAACCGGCCGCAGGTCATCAACGCCCTGAGTGCGGAGATGGTGCGGATCATCACCGACGCCCTCCTCGCGTGGATGCGCGATCCCCGCGTGGCGTGCGTCGTGCTGCGTGGACGGGGGCGCGGGTTCTGCGCCGGGGGCGATCTGCAGGCGGGTGACGTCGATGCGGACGACTTCCTCCGCACGGAGTACGCCCTGGACGCGCTCATCGCGGAGTACCCCAAGCCCGTCATCGCTCTCATGCACGGCCTCGTGCTCGGCGGCGGGGTGGGCCTTTCCGGGCACGCCGCCGTGCGGGTCGTGACCGACAGCACGCGACTCGGGATGCCGGAAACGCGCATCGGTCTCTGCCCCGATGCCGGCGGATCGCGTCTGCTCGGGAGGGCACCGGGCGCAGTCGGGGTGATGAAGGCGATGGCCTCGGCCACGATGTCGGCATCCGAGGCGATCGCGTTCGGGTTCGCCGACGTCTTCGTCGCCGACCTCGACGCCCTCCTCGTCGCGCTCGGTGCGGGGGTGCGCGAGGGTCGCGACCCATGGACGGTCATCCGTGACAGCGGGCTGGTGCGCGAACCGGATCCGGTCTCCTCGCCGCCGTGGGTGGAGGACGCCTGCGGTGGCGGTGACGCCGTGGAGATCGTCCGCCGGATGGAGGCCGGTACGCCGGATGCTCAGGAGCTGGCCGCGCGCATCCGCGAGATGTCCCCCTTCGCCGTCGCCGTCACCGTGCCGTTGGTCCGCCGCGCCGCGACCCTCACACTGCGGGAGACGCTGCAGCGGGAGTACGCGGTCCTGAGCGGGCTCTCCGCGCGCGCCGACACGGCCGAAGGCATCCGCGCGCGACTGGTCGACCGCGATGTTCCGCGGTGGCTGCCGGCGCGCCTGGAGGACGTCGTGCCCGCCGATGTCGATGCCCTCCTCGACAGCTCCCGTCGCCCCTTGGACTTTCACACGCTCACCCCGCCGAAGGAGACCGCACGATGACCCTGAACCTCGATGCCGTAGGCACGCAGACCGACGGCGGCTTCGCCGAATGGACGAGCACCGATGCGATCCTCTACGCGCTCGGCGTCGGTGCCGGAGCCGCCGATCCACGACGGGAGCTCGAGTACACGACCGAGAACTCGGCGGGCGTCGCGCAGCGGGTACTGCCCACGTTCGCCGTGGTGCTGGGCGGTGGGGGCGGGACCGACCTGGGCGACTTCTCGATGACCCAGGTGCTGCACGCGGAGCAGAGCGTCACCCTCCATGCCGACCTTGCCCCGGAGGGGCGGCTGCGCCGCACGAATCGCGTCATCGAGATGCTCGACAAGGGTGACGATGCGCTGATCGTGGTCGGCGCATCCTTTACCGACCCGGAGACGGGCGCGGCGGTCGCGGAGACCACGTCGACGATCTTCGTGCGCGGAGAGGGCGGCTTCGGCGGACCGCGCGGCGCGTCGACAGCATGGTCGGTGCCCGAGCGGGAGCCGGATGCCGTGGTGCTCCTGCGCACGCGCCCCGATCAAGCGCTCCTGTACCGCCTCAGCGGTGACCGCAATCCCCTGCACTCCGATCCGGCGTTCGCGGCGAAGGCCGGGTTCTCCACGCCGATCCTCCACGGTCTGTGCGGATACGGCTTCACGGGGCGGGCGCTGCTGAGCCTCGTCGACGACGACCCGTCCCGATTCGGCTCCATGAGTGCGCGCTTCGCCGCTCCGGTGCTGCCGGGCGCGGAGCTCGAGGTGCAGATGTGGCGGACGGATGCCGCCGCGCACAGCTTCCAGGTGCTCGTCGACGGTCGTGCCGTGCTGAGCCGCGGAGTCTTCACGGAGCGTGCACGATGAGCTTCCTCGAACCCGAGCCGACGCCGGCCACCGCGCCGTTCTGGGAGGGCGTGCGTGAGGGTGTGCTGCGTCTGCAGCGCGGTCGAACGACGGGGCGGTGCTTCTTCTACCCCCGACCGCACAGCCCCTTCGACCCCGACGAGGAGGTCGAGTGGTTCGACGCCAGCGGACGGGCGACCCTCGTGTCGTACATCATCAATCACCGCCCGCTGCCCGACGTCGACGTGCTCTCGCCGATCATCGCGCTCGTCCGCCTGGAGGAGGGTCCCACGCTCATGACCAACATCGTCGACGTCGAGCCCGATCCCGCCCACCTGGCGCTCGACATGCCGCTCCAGGTGGTCTTCCGCGCGGCCGGGGACGCCGTCCTGCCGGTCTTCACCCCTGCCTTCACGCCGACCACGTCCGGCGCTTCCGCCGGGGAGGTGCGCGCATGAGCGGCATCCACCGCGGCGCCGTCGCCATCGTCGGCGCCGCCGAGACCGACGAGCTCGGCAGCCTCCCCGGGATGTCCATGCTCGACCTGCACGCCAACGCGGCGCTCAACGCGCTGCGCGACGCGGGCCTGACCGTCGCCGACGTCGACGGCATCATCACGGCGGGCCCGATGGCGATGGAGGTGTCCGACTATCTCGGCATCGTCCCCCGATATCTCGACGGCACGATGGTCGGCGGCGGCAGCTTCATGCTCCACGTGCGCCACGCCGCTGCTGCGATCGCGAGCGGAGCCGCCGATGTCGTGCTCATTACCCACGGCGAGTCGGGGCGTTCTCGCGTCGGGATGCCGCCCTGGAATCGCACGCCGTCATCGCTTCCCGGCCAGTTCGAGATGCCGTATGGCGCCCTGGCGCCGTACTCGACGTTCACCCTCCCCGCGCTGCGCTTCCTGCACGACCGCGGAATGGATATCCGCGATCTCGCCGAGCCGGTCGTCGCGCAGCGGGAATGGGCGCAGCGCAACCCGCGGGCCTTGAAGAAAGAGCCCATCACGGTCGACGAGGTCATGGCGGCATCCCCGGTCGCCTACCCCTTCACGAAGGACATGTGCTGCGTCGTGACCGACGGCGGTGGCGCCCTCGTCGTCGTGTCCGCGGAGCGCGCCGCGGATCTGCCCTCGGCCTCGCGCGCGGTGTACCTGCAGGGCTCGGGCGAATCGGCGGAGTCACCCCTGATCTCGCAGATGGACGGCGCCTCCTCGTTCCGCTCCTTCCGTCTGTCGTCGCAGGAGGCCTTCCGCACGGCGGGCATCCGGCACGACGACATCGACCACCTGATGGTGTACGACGCGTTCGCGCACCTGCCCCTGTACGGGCTCGAAGACCTCGGATTCGTCGGTCACGGCGAGTCGGCGGACTTCATGCGCGACGGCCATACCAGTCCGGGCGGACGCCTGCCGATGAACACGAACGGCGGGGGGCTGTCGTACACGCACACCGGCATGTACGGGATGTTCGCGATCCTCGAATCGGTGCGGCAGCTGCGCGGCGAAGCCGCGGCGCAGATCGACGGCGTCCGTGTCGGGTTCGTGCAGGGTGTCGGCCTCTTCTTCGCGGCCGCCGGCGCCCTGGTGCTCTCCTCGGAACGCGAGCTCGGCTGACCGCCGTGACATACTCGGTCCATGTCCCAGCCCGCGCCGATGCGTGGTCGACCCCCCGACCCGCGGATGAAGGAGAAGGTGCTCCTCGCCGCGCTCGAAGTGTATGCCGACTCGGGCTGGGCGGGCTTCACGATCGACGCGGTCGCCTCGAAGGGGCGGGTCGGCAAGGCGGCGATCTACAGCCGATGGTCGAGCAAGGAGGAGCTGCTCGTCGAGGCGATCCGCGCGGCCGCGCCGGAGGCCGAGCCGATGGAGATCGACACGTCGACCCCGCTGCGCGCGACGCTCATCGCGTACGCCGAGCGCCTGATCGGTGCGCTGTCGGGGCATCTCGGGCTGGTGATGCTGCGTGCGCAGCTGGAGGCGAAGATTTTCCCCGACGTCCTGGGGGCGGCGATGTCGTCGTTCCAGATGGAGTGGCAGGCCGTGGCGCGGTCGGTCGTGGCGGCTGCCGCCGCGCGCGGCGAGCTGCCCCCGACCGCGTCGCCGGCGCTGGTGTTCGACAGCGTCCGCGGGACGATCATCAATCACTACCTGATGATCCCGGGCCGATCGATCGAGAGGTTCGTCGGGGAACGCACCCGCTACGCGGAGCGCTTGGTGGACACGGTGATCGCCGGCCTTCGGGCATACTCGGCGGAGGAGTCGGATGATCCGTCGTGGGAGCGAGCCGGCGTTCCAGCAGCTCGTCCGTGAGATCCAGGCCTGGGAGCTGAGCCCCGGCGAGGTGCTCGACCCCGTCGTACTGGCCCTCCGGCTCGAGTCGTCCGAGGCCGAGGTGACCGAAGCCCTGGGACGCCTCGCGGCGGCGGGACTGGTCGAGTCCCGCGACGGGCAGGGCGTCGTGGCGGGGTTCGACAGCGAGAACGTGGTGGAGCTGTTCGAGCTGCGCGAGGCGCTCGAGGTGCAGGTCGCGCGGCTCGTCGCGCGTCGGCACGATCCGCAGGTGTTCGCCCGCCTGCGCCGGGAGCTGTCGGCCGCGCGGGAGGCCTGCGCCTCGGCCGCCGACGGCGGCTTCGACGTCTTCTATACCGTCGTCGACCGGTTCGACGAAGCGATGGACGACGCGGTCGCCAACCCCTTCCTCATCGGAGCGCTGGCGCCGATTCGTGCCCACCTGCTGCGGGTGCGCCGCGTGAACCCGTCGGCGTCCCGCTTCCTGCAGGCCCTCGCGGAGCAGATCGGCATCGTCGACGCGATTCTCGACCGCGACGAGGTGCTGGCCATGCAGACGACCGCCGTGCACCTGCGGGCGAGCCTGACGAGTCTTCTGGGACGGATGGGGGTGACGGATGCCTGGTCGCAGCACCGCACGGGTGGCTGACGTCGTCGCGGTCGACGCTGCGCAACCGGACGCGTGGCTCCGCGGCGACCGTCCCCCGACCGTGGAGCTCTCCCCCGGAGTGTGGGCGGTGCCCGTGCCGTGCGAGATGTTCCCCGTGCGGTTCACCTACGCCTACCTCGTCGTCGACGGCTCGGACGCCGTCGTGATCGATCCGGGTCTCGATACGCCGGCGGGCATGGACGCCCTCCGCGCGGGCGCTGCCGATGCCGGCCTGGACCTCGGCAATCTCACCCGCATCCTCGTCACGCACTACCACCCCGACCATCTGGGCATGGCCGCGCGACTGCGGGACCTCTCCGGTGCCCGGGTGTCCGTCCACGCGAGCGAGGGGGCGTTCCTCGCCGACATGATCGATCGGCCTCCCGAAGTCGCGGCGGAGTCCGAGATGCGGTGGCTCGTTGCCGTGGATGCCGGGCCGGACCTCGTCCGCGCGCTGCGGGAGCAGTCGCACGCCGTCGGCGCGCTGCTGCGCGTGCAGCTGTGTCTGCCCGACGACCACCTCCGCGACGGCGACATCGTCGCGGTCGGATCTCGCCGGCTCGTCGCTGTCCATACCCCCGGCCACACCTCCGGTCACCTGTGCTTCGTCGACCCCGAGGCGAAGCTCCTGTTCACGGGCGACCACATCCTGCCGACGATCAACCCCAACGTCGGGTTGCACCGCGCGTCGGACGACGGCGACCCGCTCGGCGACTACCTCGTGGCGCTGGAGCGCCTCCGCGCCTTCGCCGATCATGTCGTGCTCCCCGGGCACGAATACGCGTTCACCGGCCTGGGCGACCGCATCGACGCATTGCGTGGTCACCAGACCGTCCGCAGCGAGGCTCTGACGTCGGTGCTGCGGCAGCGGGGTCCCTGTTCGGTCAGCCAGGCCGCCGCCGCGCTCACATGGTCACGGTCGTGGGAAGCGATGTCGGTGGCTGACCGGCACCTGGCTCTGGCAACGGTGTTCGCGCACGTGCGGCGCCTGGAGGCGCGTGGCCTCGTCGCCGTTGTCTCGACCGATCCGACGCGATACGGCCTCGTTTCATGACCCCGCGTGCCGACCAGTCCGTCCCGGTGTCGGACTCCGCTGCCCGTGCGTCTCTCGCTTGGGCGGTGAAGCCGAGCTTCTGGAGCTATGTACTGGACGCCGGTGGATCGATCACGGCGGTGGGGTCCGCAGAGATCGTGGGCGCCGAGGTGCGCTTCCCGACCGTCGCCCCACCTGCGGCCGGAGGGGCGACGAATCGGCGTTCCTTCGTCGGCGGCGTGATCTTCGACGCTCATCACGGAGCTCTGCGGGCCGCGGTCTTCGACCCGGCTCTGGAGGAGAGCTCCACCGGTACGACCCTGACGGCACGCCTCGGCATCCACGACGTCGAGCGCGTCGCGCTCGCCGACATCGATCCGCGCACCCTCTCGGCGACGCTCCGGCTCGAGGGAGCGATGCTCTTCGACTTCCGGTACGCGCCCGGCACGGAACTCGCCCCCGTGCGCCTCGTCTGATCGGGTCGACGAATCCGTCGAGGCCTCAGATACCTCTTGCGCTTCGACGCGCCATGAGTAATATCAGACGAACATCGTCCATATATGCGGTCCAACGGTGGACCGCCCAGACGGAGCCAAAGGCGGCTCCAGTCAGGAGAATGTCATGTCGTCTCTTCGTGGAAGACGCGTCATCGTCACCGGTGCGTCGTCGGGCATCGGCGCGGCCGTCGCGCAACAGCTCATCGACGCGGGGGCCGAGGTCACCGCGCTCGATCGGAACGAGCCCACCGTCGCCGTCGCCCGCTACATCCCCGTCGACCTCGCCGATCCCGCCAGCATCGACAACGCTGTCGCGCAGCTCTCCGGCTCGTACGACGCACTGCTGAACGTCGCAGGCGTGCCGGGAACGCTCCCCGGCGACGTCGTGTTCGCGGTCAATTTCCTCGGCATGCGGGCACTCACCGAAGCGGTCGTCCCGCTGCTGCCGCGCGGTGGTGCCGTCGTGATCGTGTCGTCGACGGCGGGCAACGGCTGGCCCGCGCGCATCGCCGCGCTGACCGAACTCATGGAGACCACGTCCTTCGAGGAGGGGGCGGCCTGGTTCGCCTCCCACCCGCAGGAGGGCAACGCCTACAACTTCTCGAAGGAGGCGGCCACGGTCTACACGCAGGGGCAGGGCATCGCGCTGCTGGAGCGCGGCATCCGCATCAACGCCGTGCTTCCCGGTCCCGTCGAGACCCCCATCCTCGGTGACTTCGAGGAGTCGATGGGCAAAGACCTGCTCGACGGCGTCCGCTCGATCGTCGGTCGGCACGCGACCGCTCAGGACATCGCCGGCCCCGTGATCTTCCTGGCATCCGACGAGTCCCGGTGGGTCAACGGGCATGCCCTGGCCGTCGACGGCGGACTGACCGGCGGCGTTCTCGCCGGCCGTCTCCAGCTCACCCCGCCGAACTGAACGGAGATCGGACGATGATCACACCCTTCGCCACCGCGCACCCGGTGTCCACCGACATCGACATCTCTTCGCTCGCCTTCTGGAGCAAGCCCTTCGACGTCCGGGAGGAATCCTTCCGGCGGCTTCGTCACGAAGCCCCCGTCTCGTGGCACGAGCCCTTCGAGGTCCCCGGCTACGACACCCACGGCGAACAGGGATTCTGGGCCCTCGCCCGCGCCGAGGACATCACGGCCGTGAGCCTGGACAACGAGACCTTCGTCTCGCGCTTCGGGGTGAGCATCGCCCCCTCGCCTCTCGAGATCCAGCAGCTCGCCTCGTTCTTCCTCGCGATGGACCCGCCGCAGCACTCCATCTACCGTCGGCTGGTCGGCGCATCGTTCACGCCGAAGGCGATCGCTCGGCTGACCGAC
This sequence comes from Microbacterium sp. AG790, assembly GCF_003634765.1. Taxonomy (NCBI): domain Bacteria; kingdom Bacillati; phylum Actinomycetota; class Actinomycetes; order Micrococcales; family Microbacteriaceae; genus Microbacterium; species Microbacterium sp. AG790. The sequence goes on along the minus strand of NZ_RBWZ01000010.1, from coordinate 149,235 downwards.
AAGATCGCCGAACGCGCCCGCGACATCGTCGCCCGCGTCCGCGGGGCCGGAGACATCGACTTCGTCGAGGACGTCGCCGCGCTCCTGCCCATGATGACCGTCTGCGATCTCATCGGCATCCCCGAGGAACAGCAGCAGGCCGTGCGTCACGCGGCCGACGCGTTCGTGTCCGACTCCGATCCCGTCGAGCTTCCGGAAGGGATGACGAGCGTGACGTACCGCCTATCGCAGGCGTTCTTCCTCCACCAGGTCGGGGCGGAACTGGCGGCCCATCGACGTCGCCACCCGTCGGACGACCTCATGACCGATCTGGTGCAGGGCGAGGTCGACGGCAAGCGCCTCACCGACGAGGAGATCGGCGCGTTCATGGTGCTGATGAGCGTCGCGGGCAACGACACCACGAAGCAGACGACAACGCGGACGGTGATGTCGCTGGATGCCAACCCGGACCAGCGGGACTGGCTGATGGAGGACTTCGACGGGCGCATCAACGGATCGATCGAGGAGTTCGTGCGGCACGCGTCGCCCGTCATGACCTTCGCCCGGACGGCCACCCGTGACACCGAGATCCGAGGCGTCCCCATCGCCGAGGGAGACAAGGTCGGCCTGCTGTACTGCTCGGGCAACCGCGACGAGACGGTCTTCGACGACCCCGCGAGGTTCGACCTCCGCCGCGGCCGCTCGCCGCACGTCGGCTTCGGCGGAGGCGGCGTGCACTACTGCCTCGGCAACGGTGTCGCCAAGACGCAGCTGCGGGCGATCTTCAACGAGCTGCTGAACAACACCGACGGCATCGAGGTCGGCGAACCCGATTTCCTCGTCGGCAACTTCATCAACGGCGTCAAGCACCTGCCGGCGAGGGTGTCATGACCGGGCTGCGGGTGATCGTCGATCGTTCGCGGTGCAGCAGCATCGGCCTGTGCGAGTCGGTCGCGCCCGACTATTTCGAGATCGGCGACGACGCGCAGCTGATCCTGCACCGCGAGGAGGTGTCGCCGGAGGACGAGCGCGACGTCCGCGAGGCCGTCCGCTCGTGCCCCGCCGCCGCGCTCACCCTCATCGAGGACAGCGAGACATGACCCGCCGCCTCACCGTCGTCGGCGCCTCACTCGCCGGGTTGCGTGCCGTGGAGAGTGCGCGGGAGCACGGCTTCGACGGCGAGATCGTTCTCATCGGGGACGAGATGCACGCCCCGTACGACCGTCCGACCCTCTCGAAGGCGTTCCTCACGTCGGGGGAGGATCCGGTCGAGTACCGGTCTCTCGCGCAGATTCGAGAAGATCTCGGGGTGCGCCTGCTCCTCGGACGGAGGGCCACCGGGTTGGATGCCGGGGAGTCGGTGGTCCGCACCGATCAGGGCGACGTCGGGTACGACACCCTGATCGTCGCCACCGGAGCGTCCCCGCGTCGGTTGCCCTTCGGCCACGATCTGGCGGGCGTGCACACCCTGCGTACCCGCGCCGACGCCGACCTGCTGCGCTCCGCGCTCGTGCCGGGAAGCCGGCTCGTGGTGATCGGAGGCGGCTTCATCGGGTCGGAGCTGGCATCGTCGGCCCGCGAGCGGGCGGTCGACGTCACGATCGTCGAGGGCGCTCCCGTTCCCCTCGTGCGCGCCGTCGGCGCCGAGCTCGGACGCGTGTTCTCCGATCTGCACGCCCGCAACGGCGTTCCCCTGCTGTGCGATGCCGCCGTGGCGGGGGTGCGCGGCGTCGCGGGTCGCGTGTGCGCCGTCGACCTCGCCGATGGCCGCTCCCTGCCGGCCGACGTCGTGGTCGTCGGCATCGGAGCCGTCCCGGCGACGGACTGGCTGAAGGGCAGTGGCATCGCGTTGGCTCCCGACGGGGGCGTGCTGTGCGATGAGCGCCTCGCGACTTCCCTTCCGGACGTCTACGCGGCCGGCGATGTCGTGTCGTGGCCGAACGCCCTGCTCGCGGGCGGCGTGACGCCGACCACGCGGCTGGAGAACTGGACGAGCGCGTCGGACCAGGGTCGCCGGGCGGCCGTCAACGCGCTCTTCCCCGAGGATGCCGAGCCGTTCGTCACGGTGCCCTACTTCTGGAGCGACTGGTACGGATCGCGCATCCAGTTCGTCGGCACCGCCGACGCCGAGGAGGTCTCGTTCGTGTTCGGCGACCACGACAGCGATCGCTTCGCCGCCCTCTTCCGCTCCGGTGACCGACTCGTCGGTGCCGCGACGCTCAACGAGCCGCGCAAGGTCATGAAGTATCGCCGTCACATCGCGCTCGGCGGGTCGTGGATCGACGCGCTCGCCCTGATCTCGGATCCCGCCGTCTCCTCCAGCCCCGCCTCTTGAAAGGAACAACCATGTCACTCCTCCTTCCGCAGCTCGAGCTCGCCTCCGTCACCATCGGCGGACGCGAGGTGACTACGGCCGACAGCTTCGAGGTCATCAACCCCGCGACGGGTGAGCCGTTCGCCGTCGCGCCGAACATCACCGCCGCGCAACTCGACGACGCGTTCGCCGCGGCGAACACCGCCCAGCTGACCTGGCGCAAGGACGAGCAGGGACGGCGCGTCGCTCTGCGCGCCGCGGCCGACGCGATCGACGCGGCGGCGCCGACCTTGGCCGGCATCCTCACGGCCGAGCAGGGCAAGCCGCTCAGCGACGCTCTCAGCGAGATCGGCACGGCGACCTACTGGCTGCGCTACTACGCCGAACTGGAGATCCCGAAGGAGATCGTCCAGGACGACGACAACGGCTACGCCGAGGTGCTGCGTCGTCCGCTCGGTGTCGTGGCAGCGATCACCCCCTGGAACTTCCCCATCGTGCTGGCGATGTGGAAGATCGCGCCGGCACTGCTCGCGGGGAACACGATGGTGATCAAGCCGTCACCGTTCACGCCGCTCACCACCCTCGCGCTGGGCGCCGTCCTGCGGGACGTGCTTCCGGCGGGCGTGCTGAACGTGGTCAGCGGCGTCGATCCGCTCGGAGCGTCGATGTCGGCGCATCCCGTTCCGCGCAAGATCTCCTTCACGGGCTCGACCGCGACCGGCAAGAGGGTCGCGGCCGCCGCGGCCGACGATCTGAAGAGGCTGACGCTGGAGCTCGGCGGGAACGATCCGGCCATCGTGCTGCCGGGAACGGATGTCGCCGCCATCGCGCCGTCGCTGTTCTGGGGGGCCTTCGGCAACAACGGACAGATCTGCCTCGCGGCCAAGCGGGTCTACGCCCACGAGAGCGTGCACGCGGAGCTCGTCGAGGCACTCGCCGAGATCGCACGCGGTGTGCGCGTCGACGAGGGCACGGTCGAGGGCGCGCAGCTCGGGCCCATCAACAACCTGCCGCAGTACAACCGTGTCTCCGAGCTGGTCGCGGACGCGCTGAGCAACGGCGCACGTGCGGCGGCGGGCGGTCGACGTATCGACCGCCCGGGCTACTTCTTCGAGCCGACGATCCTCGACCGCATCGACGACGGCATCCGCATCGTCGACGAGGAGCAGTTCGGTCCCGCGCTGCCGGTGGTGTCGTATTCGTCGGTCGAGGATGCCGTCGGTCGGGCCAACGCCAGCATGTACGCCCTGACCGCGTCGGTCTGGGGGAGCGACCTCGACGAGGCGTACGCGGTCGCCGGGAGCATCGACAGCGGTCAGGTGTCCATCAACAGCCACGGCGGCGCGGTCCTGCCGCACCTGCCCTTCGGTGGTCACAAGTGGAGCGGCATCGGCGTCGAGAACGGGCCCTGGGGTCTGTACGGCTTCACCGAACTCCAGGTCATCCAGTCGCCGCCGCGCGGCTGACCGCGACACCCGTGACCGTGCATCGAAATCCGAAGGACTGACCGGTGCCCGGCGGTGAGGGCGGCGGCGAGCGTCGGATGCCACGAGAGATCCTGACCGTGTCGTTCATCGGCTTCGTCGTCACCCTCGGCTTCGGAGTGATCGGCCCGTCGCTCCCCGCGCTCGGCATCGAGTTCGGTGCCGGCACGACACTGATGAGCCTTGCGATCAGCGGGTTCGCGGTCGCGCGCCTCGTAACGAACCTCGGCTTCACGGTGTTCCTCGGCGGCGTGCGACTGCGCACCGTCCTCTGGGTGGGGCTGATCTTCCAGGCGGGCTGCAGCGTCGTCGCCGCGGCGGCGACCGACTACACCGGGTTCATCGTCTTCCGGTCGCTGAGCGGGGCGGGCAGCGCGGCGTTCACGATCGCCTCGTCCGCGCTGCTGCTCGCCCTCGCCCCGTCGCACGCACGCGGCCGGGCGATGAGCGTGTTCGCCGGCGCCACCGCCCTGGGCACGGTGTCCGGACCCGCCGTCGGAGGTCTGTTCGCGGTCGTCGATCCCCGCCTGCCGCTGCTCGTCTACGGGGGCGCGCTGGCCGTGGCATCCCTCGCCGCGCTCGTCCTGCTCCGAAGCGCGCGTCACATCACGGCGGCGCGGGCCGTCGTGGCGCCCGAGTCGGCGTTGGCGGGCGGCGCGGCCGAGCGGGCGAGCGCGGCTGCGGGGTCGCGACTGCTCGGGGCGCTCGCCGCGGACCGGCTCTTCGTCGCCGCGGTGATGTGCCAGGTCGTGGGCGGATGGGTGTTCTACGGGATGCGGACGACCACCGTGCCTCTGCAGCTCGCCGGCATCGGCTATGCCGTGGGTCTCATCGGGCTGCTGCTGTCGGCCGGGGCGGTGGCGCAGCTGATCGGCTCCGGCGCGGCCGGGGTGCTCTCCGACCACAGCGGTCGCGTGCGGCCGCTCGTCGCCGCCCTCGCGCTCGCCGCGGTGGGGCTCGCGCTCCTCGGGGCGACGGGTGACGTGACCGTCGTGCTCGTTGCCTTCGTCCTCCTGGGTCTGGCCGGCGGCGCGGTCGCCTCCGTCGGGACCGCGTTGCTCGGCGACTCTCGCTTCGGGCGGTCGGGACGGGGCGTCGGCATCTTCTGGGTCGCCAGCGACATCGCGGCGATCTTCGGGCCGCTCGTCAGCGGTCTCGTCGCGGAACACGCGGGCTTCGGCGCCGCGTACGCGGTCGCCATCGCGATCGTCCTGTTTGCCCTTGCCGTCGTCGCGCGCGCCCGACGCGCCGACGGGTGGAGTCGAAGGAGAGGAGGGCTCGAGCCGGGAGCGCCGGGGCGACCGGAGCTCGGCTGAGGTACGCAATCCCGCGCGCAGCACCGCGCGCACCACGTGAACCGCGGCCGTCCGCGCACCCCGCCCGTCGCGGAGGCGGACACCGCACAGACAAAGGAGTCATTCACATGAGTTCATCGCGGACACCTGCTCAGACCAACACCTCGGATCTCATCAGCGCGCGGATGGATCGCATCCCGCGCCTGACGCGCAGCCACATCCGGGCGCTCGTCATCCTCATCGCCCTGTTCATCTTCGACCTCATCGACATCGGCACCCTCGCCACCGTCGCGCCCGCCATCCGCGCCCAGTGGGGGCTGTCGATCGAGGCCCTCGGGGTTCTGACGTCGACGACGTTCGTCGGCATGGCGATCGGCGCGATGGTCGGAGGCCGGGTCGCTGACCGCATCGGTCGGCGTCCCACTCTCATCACGGCGGTGTTCATCTTCTCCGTCGGCTCGCTCCTCTCGGCGCTCGCCACCGGGCCCGAATTCCTCGGCATCGCGCGGATGGTCACCGGCGTCGGGATCGGCGCGACCAGCGGCGGCATCTTCGTGATGATCTCCGAGATGTTTCCCAAGCCCCTGCGCGGACGGATGATGGCGATGACCTACGGCATCGCGGGGCTCAGCGGCCCGGCGATGTCGTTCCTCGCCCTGCTGGTGATGCCGACGGGCAACTGGCACATCATCTTCCTGGTGGGATCGGGCGGTTTCGTGTTCGCCCTGCTCGCGCTGAAGTTCCTGCCCGAGTCGCCGCGGTGGCTCGCCACACGCGGTCAGGGCGAGCGGGCCGACGCGCAGATGCGCGTATTCGAGGCCGAGTACGAGAGCCGGCACGGCGCGCTTCCGGAGCCGGTGGTGATGGATGCGCAGCCTGCCGCCCGCGGTGCGTTCTCGGACCTGTTCCGGCGTTCGGTCGTCGGCAGGACCATCGTCGCGAGCTTCCTGTTCCTCATGGCGACGGTGCTCAACTACGGACTCATCGCCTGGTTCCCGGTCGTTCTGATCGAGCGGGGCTATCCCACGCAGGAGGCGTACTCATTCCTCTTCGTGATGTCGTTCGCGACGGTGCTCGGTGCGCTGCTATCGAGCACGATCATCGACCGGTTCGAGCGGAAGTGGGTGATCACGATCGCCGCCGTGGTGCTGGCGGTCTGCTACCTGGTCATCGGTTTCGTCGACAGCGTCCCGGTGCTGTTGACGGTCGGGTTCGCGGCGAGCTTCATCCACAACGGCATCACGACGACGGTCTTCGCCTACATGCCGGAGATCTTCCCCGTCGCGATCCGCGGTCAGGGCACGGGCTTCGCGAACGGCATCGGCCGTCTCGGCGGCATCGTGAACTCGCTGCTCATCGGCGTCATCATCGCCGCCTTCGCCACGGAGGGCCTGTTCGTCTACCTCGCCGCGAACTGCATCGCGATGTCGATCGGCGCGGTCTTCGGGCCGCGGATGGGCATTCGCGAGGCGCGCCGCGCCCTCCTGCGCGAGCGGGCGGACGAAGCCGCGGCGGCTCCCGTCGGGGCCCTCACACCCGTCCGGGCGGAGTGATCTCTTCTCGGCATCCCCTCCGCGCGCGGGCTCGAGACCCGATCCGGGCCCGCGCGCGGTTCCACCCACCACATCGATCGCACCATCCCGGAACACGAAACCCCGCCAGACGAAGGAGCACGACCCGTGAACGAGAACGACCTGCTGTACCGACCGGGCCTCTTGGCGGACCAGCGCATTCTGGTGACCGGCGGCGGAATCGGGCTCGGGCTCGTCATGGCCGAGGCCTTCCTCCTGCTCGGCGCCGACGTGGTCATCTGCGGACGCCGCCGCGCGGTGCTCGAGGACGCCGCGGACGACCTCCGCGATCGCCACGGCGGCGCCATCACCGCGGTGGCGTGCGACATCCGCTCGCCTGAGGAGATCGACGCGATGCTCGACACGATCTGGGCCGACGGACCGCTGTCGGCTCTCGTCAACAACGCGGCCGGCAACTTCCTCAGCCGGACGGAGGACCTCACCCCCGGCGGGTTCGATGCGATCTCGCGCATCGTCTTGCGCGGCGGCTTCCTCGTCACTGCGGCGTGCGGGCGACGGTGGCTGCGCGACGGTCTCGCCGCCTCGGTCGTGTCGATCTTGGCATCGTGGATCGACGGAGCGGCGCCCTACACCGTGCCGTCGGCGATGTCGAAGGCCGGGATCGAGATGATGACGCGCTCGCTCGCCGTCGAATGGGCGCCGCGCGGCATCCGGCTCAACGCCATCGCGCCGGGCGCGTTTCCGACCGAGGGCGTGCAGGCGCATCTGCGATCGGGCGAGCCGGCCCTCGAGGAAGGCGGCGCGAACTCCGGCAACCCGATGGGGCGCAACGGGCGTATGACCGAGCTGGCGAACCTTGCCGCGTTCCTCGTGAGTCCTGGGGTCGACTACCTCACCGGCCAGACCATCGCGATCGACGGGGGTGATCACCTCGTGCGGATGCCGGGACTGAGCGAGCGTGCCTCGTGGTCGGACGAGCAGTGGCGCGCGGAGCGCGAGAGCGTGCGCGCGTACGACCGCACCCACCGCACCCACCGCGACCAGCCCTAGGCCGCGCCGCCGCGCCCACACGCGAGAAACCATATCCGGCGCGAGAAACCACGGCGCCGAGGATTTCTCGGGGCGAAAGTGGTTTCTCGACCGCGGGGCCGTCGCCGTCAGTCGGTCTCGCCGTGGCGCGCGCGGTGCCCCTCGCTGAAGCTCAGGTTGCGACCGAACGCCTTGCCGATCACGAGCGCGATGCCGACGATCACGAGCCCGACGCACAGTCCCGCGACCGCGGACACGGCCGTGTCGCCGATCCACACGATGACCGGGCCGAGCGGCTCGAGCGCGTGCTCGACGGCGTGCAGGAGTTCGACCGGGGCGTGCCAGCCGACCTCGCCGAGGTTCGCGAGCACGAGATGACCGCCCACCCACAGCATCGCCACGGTGCCGACGATCGAGATGACGCGGAAGACGGCGGGCATCGACCGCACGATGCGCGTGCCGGTGTGACGCACGCGCACCGAACCGCTCTTGGCCATCTTCAGGCCGATGTCATCGATCTTCACGAGCAGGGCGACGGCGCCGTAGACCAGCGCGGTCATCGAGAGTGCGATGACCGCGAGCACGGCCAGGCGCAGCCAGAAGTCCAGGTCGGGATCGACGTTCGACAGGCCAATCAGCATGATCTCGGTCGACAGGATCAGGTCGGTGCGGATCGCGCCCATGACCAGTCGCTTCTCGTCGCGCCCGCCCTCGTCGTCGTGGCCGCCGTGGTGGAAGCCGAACCACTCGAGCACCTTCTCGGCGCCCTCGAAGCACAGGTATCCGCCGCCGACGATGAGCAGCCACGGCAGCACCTCGGGCGCGAAGGCGGTGAGCAGCATCGCGATCGGGATGATGATCAGGAACTTGTTCGCGAGCGACCCGAGGGCGATGCGACCCACGACCGGAAGCTCCCGTGCGGGAGAGAGCCCCTGCACGTACTGCGGGGTGACGGCGGCATCGTCGATCACCACTCCGGCGGACTTGGCCGATGCCTTCAGCGCCGCGCTGAGGATGTCATCGACGACGGCAAGCAGACCTACGGACATGCCAGCAACAGTACCGGGCGCGTCGCGCCCGACCGACGGATGCCGATCCTTGCGCTCCTCGAATCGATTCGATAGCCTGGAATCCGGCGCTCCCGTGAGGAGCGCCTTTCGCCGTTTCCGCCCCCGTCTCGAACCCGGTCGTATGTCACGTTCTCTCACCACCGGTAGCCCCTGGCGCGTCATCCTCGCGTTCGCGGTGCCCCTGCTCATCGGCAACGTCGTGCAGCAGCTGTATCAGTTCGTCGACGCGATCGTCGTCGGGCGCCATCTCGGTGTCGATGCACTCGCGGCCGTCGGCGCGACCGGAAGCCTGCTGTTCCTGCTGCTCGGGTTCGCCTGGGGCCTGACGAGCGGATTCGCGATCCCCACGGCGCAGGCCTTCGGCGCCCGCGACGTCACGGCGGTGCGCCGCTCGGTGGCGGCGGGCACGATTCTCACCGCGATCACGACGATCGTGCTCACCGTGGGCGCGCCGCTGCTGGCCGGACCCGCCCTGCACCTGCTGCAGACGCCTCCGGAGCTGATGGACGAGGCGACGGTGTTCGCCCAGGTCAGCTTCCTCGGTGCCGGTGCCATCATGGGCTTCAACTACCTCTCCGCGATCATCCGGGCGATCGGCGACTCGCGCACGCCGCTGGTGTTCCTCACGATCGCCTGCGGACTCAACGTGGTGCTCGTCATCCTCATGGTCGGGCCGTTCGGACTGGGCGTGGCCGGAGCGGCACTGGCGACCGTCGTCTCGCAGGCGCTGTCGGTGATCCTCTGCCTCGTCTACGTCCGCCGTCGGCTGCCCGTCCTCCACGTGCAGCGCGCCGACTGGCGCATCACGCGAGCCGATCTCGTCGAGCACCTGCGACTCGGCCTGCCCATGGGGTTCCAGGCGTCGATCATCGCCATCGGCACCCTGACGGTGCAGGTCGCGCTGAACACCCTGGGCGCCGATGCGGTCGCCGCCTACACGACGGCTTCCCGCGTGGACGGCCTGGCCGTGGCGCTCCTGCAGTCTCTCGGGCTCGCGGCATCCATGTACGCCGCCCAGAACCTGGGGGCGCGCCGCCCGGATCGCATCCGTCGCGGCGTCGGGCAGGCGATCTGGATGGCGCTGATCGCCGCTGTCGTGCTCGGCGCACTGCTCATCACGTTCGGCGCGCCGCTCGTGCGCCTGTTCGTCGGCGACGGCAGCGACACCGTCGTGCGGTTGGCCGCGCTCATGCTGCTCATCAACGGCGCGAGCTACACGGCGCTGGGCGTGCTGTTCATCCTGCGCGGCACGCTGCAGGGTCTCGGCAGCACCGTCATCCCGACGGTGACCGGGCTCGTCGAGCTGGCGATGCGCGTGGGCGCGGCGGTCGTGCTCGGCCACATCTTCGGGTTCGTCGGCGTCGTCTGGAGCAACCCGCTGGCCTGGGTCGGCGCCAGCGTCATCCTCATCCCCGCGTACCTGCGCGCCCACCGCGCACTGGAGCGCATGCCGGTCGACCCCGCCGAACCGACCCTCACCACCCCGATCGCCGTCATCGGCCCCACCGACGGGTCGATGGTCGTGGATGCCGTGGTCACCCAGCCCATCCCGCTTCCGCAGCAGCCGGCCGCCGACCTCGTTGCGGGCCGCGTGCGTCGGTGGAAGGGTGGGATGCGAGCGAAGCGGAGGACGCGATGAAAGCTGTTCTGGGTGATGTCACGGTGGCCGAAGCCGACCGCGATGACCTGATCTCCATCGAAGGAAACTGGTACTTCCCGCCGTCGAGCGTGAACTGGGACCTCCTGCAGGAGAGCCCCACGCCCTACACCTGCCCGTGGAAGGGCGAGTGCCAGTACTACTCCGTGCGCTCCGGCGACGAGGTGCTGGCCGACCGTGCCTGGTCGTATCCTGAGCCCTACGAGAGCGGCATCGCGCGCGTCGGCAAGGACTTCTCGGGCTACGTCGCGTTCTGGAAGGAAGTCCGCGTCGAGGACTGACTCGCGGCGGCGACCGCACGCGCCGAATCGACGGCAGGATAGAAGCCGTGACCGCGCCGCTTCAGAACCTCACGCAGATGCCCGACCCGCAGTACCTCATGGTCGGCGACGGCTACCGCATCGCGACGTACTCGTGGGGTGACGAGGACGCGCCGACCGTCGTCGTCGTGCACGGGTTCGCCTCGAGCACGAAGGACAACTGGGTCGCGACGGGATGGGTGCGCGATCTCACCGCCGCCGGCTATCGGGTGCTCGCGCTCGACCAGCGCGGCCACGGAGCCAGCGACAAGCCGCACGAGCCTCGCGCCTACGACATCCGCCAGCTCGCCGGTGACGTCGAGACGATGCTCGACACCTACCTCGTCGACGAGGCGTTCTACGTCGGCTATTCGCTCGGCGCCCGCGTGGGGTGGGAGGTCGTGCAGGACATCGCGCCCTGCATCCCGCGGGCCGTGCTCGGCGGAGTTCCCGACGGCATCCCGCTCGCGCGCCTCGACCTCGATCAGGTGCGCGCGCTCATTGCCGACGGCACCCCCGTGACCGACCGCGTCACGCAGAACTACATCGCGCTCACCGAGCGGGTGCCGGGCAACGACCTGCGGGCGCTCCTCGCCATCGCCGAGGGCATGCGGTCGTCGAAGACCGTCGATCCCGACCCGGCTCACGCGCCGCAGCAGCCGGTGATGTTCGCGACGGGATCGCTCGACGGCATCATCGAGGGTTCGAAGGCGCTCGCCGCCGTCTGCCCCCAGGGCCGTTTCGTCGAGATCCCCGACCGCCACCACTTCAACGCGCCGGGTTCGCGGGTCTTCCGCAGCGCCGCCCTCGAGTTCCTGGGTTCGTAAGCCCCCCACCCCTTAGCGGCTCGGCATCCGCCCCGGGGAGGGGAGGGGGGTCAGGCCTTGGCGATGGCGTCTTCGAGGGCGACCCAGGCGAGCATCGCGCACTTCACGCGCGCCGAGAACTTCGAGACGCCCGACAGGGCCGCGGCGTCGCCGTAGACCTCCTCGTCGAGCTCGATCGTGCCGCGCGAGCGCAGCGCCTCACGGAACCCCTCGATCAGCTGCAGGGCCTCGGCCCGGCTGAGCCCCTCTTCGGCGACGAGGTCGGCGAGCATGGATGCCGAGGCCTGCGAGATCGAGCAGCCGCGGCCCTCCCATCGCACGTCGGCGATCGTCTCGCCGTCGACGCGGGCGCGCAGCGTGATCTCGTCGCCGCAGACGGGGTTCTTCTGGTGCGAGGTGCCGATCGTGCCGACCTTTGCGGGCGCGTCGCCCTCGTCGGTGAGACCGAAGTGCTGCGGATGCTTGGAGTGATCGAGGATCAGCTCACGGTAGAGGGCGTCGAGATCGCTCATGTCAGACTCCGAAGTAGGGGCGGATGCCGGCGACGGCCTCGATGAGACGGTCGACGTCGTCGGTGGTGTTGTACAGGGCGGTGCTCGCGCGAACGCTGGCCGTGACGCCGTAGCGCGTGTGCAGGGGCGCGGCGCAGTGGTGGCCGACGCGGACGGCGATGCCCCGCGCGTCGAGGAACTGGCCCGCGTCATGGGCGTGCACGCCGTCGACGTCGAACGACCACAGCCCCACGCGCTCGACGCCGGCGGCGTCGCCGAGCAGACGGATGCCGGGAATCTCTGCGAGTCCCGCGCGCATGCGATCGGCAAGCATGCCCTCGTGGGCATGAATGCGATCCAGCCCGACGGCGTCGAGGTAGCGCACAGCCGCAGCCAGGCCGATCGCGGGGCCGACCGGCTGGGTGCCCGCCTCGAAGCGCTGTGGCGGCGGCAGGTACTCGGCGCGGTCGAGCGTCACGGTGGTGATCATCGATCCGCCCGTGAGGAACGGCGGCAGCGACTCGAGCACCGGCGTGCGCCCATACAGGCCGCCGACGCCGTACGGGCCGAGCATCTTGTGACTGCTGAACACCGCCAGATCGACGCCGAGAGCGGGCAGGTCGAGAGGCAGGTGCGGCGCGGATTGGCACGCGTCCATCACCGTGATCGCGCCGACGCCCTGCGCGAGGGCGATGAGCTCGGCGACGGGGTTCACGATGCCGAGAACGTTCGAGACATGCGTGAAGGCGACGACCCGGGTGCGCTCGGTGATGAGGGATGCCGCGGCATCCATGTCGAGCGTGCCGTCGTCGTGCGCCGGAATATGGCGCAGTACGGCGCCGGTGCGGGCCGCGAGCTCCTGCCACGGAATGAGGTTCGCGTGGTGCTCGATCGCGGTCGTGACGATTTCGTCACCCGGTCCCACGAGGCGCGCATTCCCGATGGAGTATGCGACGAGGTTGAGGCCCATCGTGGCGCCGCTCGTCCAGACGAGCTGCTCGGGCTGCGCGCCGACGAACCCGGCGACGGTGGCTCGCGCGTCTTCGAACAGCTCCGTCGCCTCGGCGGCCAGCGTGTGCGCGCCGCGGTGCACGGCGGCGTTCGCGTGCGTGAGGAAGTCGCGCTCGGCATCGAGTACCGCCAGAGGCTTCTGACTGGTGGCCGCGGAGTCGAGATAGGCGAGGGGGTGCCCGTTGACCTGCTCGCCGAGGATCGGGAAGTCCGCTTTGAGTGCGGCGGCGTCGAGGGGCGCGGCGGGCGCCGGGGTCGCCGCAGACACGGCGGAAACGGGGGACGCGGTCGCGGAAGTCACCCATCTAGGCTACGCCCCGGCATCCCACCCGGCTCCGGCGCGACGGAGCCGCCTCGGATGCCGTCAGCCCTCGTCTTCGGTGTGCGCGACCAGTCCGTAGCTCGGCAGTCGGCCGTCACGACGGTCATCGCCGAGGAGCGGGCGGGAGCGGCGGCCGTAGATCAGCTCCGACGAGTCGAGCAGCCACGGCACCAGCGTGATCTGCACGCCGTGCACGAGCATGAGCTGCTGTGCGATGCGGCGCGCCCGGCGGTTGTGCAGGAAGGTCTCCCACCAGTGACCGACGATGTACTGCGGCATGTAGACCGTGACGACGGCGCTGCCGTGCTTTTCGCGATACTTCGTGATGAACTGGGCGATCGGGGCCGCGTAATGGCGGTAGGGCGACTCGATCACGACGAGCGGGACCGGCATGTTGTGGAACTTCCAGTCCTCCTGCACGTCGCGGGCTTCTTCCGCCGTGACCGCGACGTGCACCGCCAACGTCTTGTCGTGCCTGCCTGAGAGGGCATAGTCGATCGCCTTCGCCGTGGGCTTCTGCAGCGTGCCCACCAGCACGAGCGCCACATCTCCGGTCGAGCCGTAGTGCACGTCGTCGTCCATGGCGATCTCGTGCGAGACGTCGCGGTAGTAGCGGTGCACACCGACCATGAGGAACGACAGCAGCGGGATCGCGATGAAGACGAGGTAGGCGCCGTGGGTGAACTTCGTGATCGTGACGATCACGAGCACCACGATCGTGAAGGTCGCTCCGAGCGCATTGATGAACAGACCGGAGATCGCCTCACGCCGCGCCTTCGCCGCCTTCGGAGAGAGCAGGCGCAGCTCGCGGCGCCAGTGCTTGACCATGCCGAGCTGGCCGAGCGAGAAGGAGACGAAGACGCCGATGATGTACAGCTGGATCAGCGTCGTCAGCTTGGCCTGGAAGATCACGAGCACGAGCACCGCGGCCAGACCCAGGATGATCATGCCGTTGGAGTACACGAGCCGGTCGCCGCGCGTGTTCAGCGCCTTCGGCGCGTAGCCGTCGCGCGCGAGGACCGAGCCCAGCAGCGGGAAGCCGTTGAAGGCCGTGTTGGCGGCCAGGAGGAGGACCGCGGCGGTCGCGGCCTGAACCACGAAGAACAGGATGCTGCCGTTGCCGAACGTCGCGGCCGCCACCTGCGCCATGAGGCTCGGCTGCACGAGCGCCTCGCAGTTGAAGCCGATCAGCCGGCACGGATCCTCCGAGTAGTGCACGCCGGCGACGAGAGCGAGGACCGTGAGGCCCGCGAACATCGTGATGGCGATCGAACCCATGAGAACGAGCGTCGTCTGCGCGTTGCGGATCTTCGGCTGACGGAACGCCGGAACGCCGTTGGACACGGCCTCGACACCGGTGAGTGCGGAACAGCCGCTGGAGAATGCGCGCAGCACGAGCAGGATGAGCGCGGCCTGGCTGAGATCCTCGGCCTGCACCGCGAACTGGGCGCTCTCCGCGATCGGTGCGTCGCCCAGCATCCACCGGACGAGACCCGTGCCGATCATGAGCATGACCGAGCCGATGAACAGGTAGGTCGGGATCGCGAAGGCTGTCGACGCTTCGCGCACACCGCGGAGGTTCACGAGGATGATGAGGATGACGAAGCCGACCGCGAGCTCGACGCGCCAGGGGTCGAGGTTCGGCAGCGCGGAGATGATGTTGTCGACACCCGAGGCGACCGACACGGCCACGGTCAGGATGTAGTCGACCAGCAGCGCCGCCGCGACCACGACGCCGGCCTTCTCGCCGAGGTTCGTGCGGGCGACCTCGTAGTCGCCGCCGCCCGAGGGGTACGCCTTGATGAGCTGCCGGTAGCTCAGCACTACCACGATCAGCAGCGCCACGACCGCCGCGGCCACCCAGGGGCTGAGCGCGAGGAAGGCCGTCCCGCCGATCAGGAGGATCATCAGCAGCTCCTGCGGCGCATAGGCCACAGAGGAGAGCGCGTCGGAGGCGAAGATCGGCAGCGCCATCTTCTTGGGCAGCAGCTGTCCTTCGAGTTCTTCGCTCGTGAGGGGCTCGCCGATGAGGATGCGCTTGGCGATCGGCGTCTCTTCGCCGGGGCCGCGACTGTCGTCTGTCACGGCGGGCGACATTACGCGGTCGCGTGTCGCCGCGCAATCCCGGCGAGCGTGAGAATGACGCCGCGAGACTGCAAGGATCGACCCATGGGGAATGAGGTCTACTCCGCCGTCATGGCGCTGGGCATCGGGTTCGTCGTCGGAATCGTGCTGTTTGTGCCTTTCGTCGCGGTCAGCTACCGTCGCCGCGGACGGCTCACCGTCGGACGGTTTCTGCTGTGGGCCGCCGCGCTGGTCTACTTCTGGGCCATCTGGACGTACACGCTGCTTCCCCTGCCCGACGCCGAGAATTACACCTGCGCGGGGGTGAACCTGAACATCTGGGCCTTCGTCGACGACCTCCGCGGCGCCCGCAGCCTCACCGATTTCGCCGTGCTGCAACTGGCGCTGAACGTGCTGCTGTTCCTGCCGCTCGGCTTCTTCCTCCGTGTGCTGGGCGGTCGCGGCATCCTCGTCGCGTTCGTGACGGGTCTGCTGGTGTCGCTCACCATCGAGACCACCCAGCTCACGGGCGCATGGGGACTGTACCCGTGCGCGTACCGGGTGTTCGACGTCGATGACATGCTCACCAACACGCTCGGCGCGGTGCTCGGCTCGCTCGTCGCGCTGATCGTCCCCCGACGGTGGTGGGCGCGTCGATCGACGGATGCCGGGGCCCGCCCGCATCCGGTCACCCGCGGACGCCGCCTTCTCGCCATGTTCTGCGACCTGCTCGGCGTCGTGCTCGTCGGATACGGCACGGCCGTCGCCGTGCAGGTGTTCCTCGAGTACGTCGTCCGCGACCACGCCGCGGTCCTGGACGGTGCCGCCGGCCGATTCGCCCTGACGGTGACGCCGATCGCGATCTGGGCCGTCGTCGTGCTCGCCACCGGCCGCACGCCCGGTGACCTGGCCGTCGAACTGCGCTACCGCGGCGGGCCGCTGCCGGCCGCGGTGGCGCGGCCGCTGCGGTTCGTCGCCGGCATCGGCGGCTATCTGCTGTTGGGGCTCGTGCCGGCGCCCTGGACGTTCGTGCAGTTCGTGTTCGCCGCGGCATCCGTCGTGCTCGTGTTCACGACGCGCGACGGCCGCGGGCTGCCCGGACTGCTGAGCGGGCAGCGGCTCGTCGACGCGCGGGAGCCGGCTGCCGCGGTGGGTGACGGCGGGACGGTGTTCACAACTCCGGAGAAGTCGTCCCGAAACGGGTGAACGGCCGGGCGCCGGCTGCTGGCGGCGTCGAATCTCCGGAGTTGTGAACCGAGCGGAAGGGCGCCCGTCCGATCCGCGGCTGCGACTTACTGCGGAGCGTAGAAGTACAGGATCGTCCCGACCGGCCCGTCGGCCCCGTCGGTGTCGGCGAACACGCTGTAGGAGGGCGTGCCGTTCTTGAACGACGAACGCTGCGGGTCGAAGGCGAAGCGGATGCTGCCCGAGGGGCGCGGCGTCTCGCTCGCGGGAGCGGGTGTGAGGGCCCGCACCTCGGCCGCGCTCATCCCGATCTTCAGGCCGAACTCCGCCGTGACCGGAACTCCGCCCACCTCGTTCGCGGTGAACAGCGCGTACGCGGGCTGCGAGAAGTCGGCCCGGGTCAGCGTCGCGGTGGGGACCATCTCGAACAACGAGAATCCGTTCCACGCGTACACGGTGTAATCCGGCAGCGTCGAGCCGTTGCCGGCCTGCGTGCGCTGCGTCGGCGGCGCCCCGAAGGCCGCGGTGAGCGCCGCGACGGCGGCGGTCGGCTCGTCGGCCCACCGGTAGGTGAAGGGCTGACCGGTACCGGCCGTGAGTGTGAAGCCGGTGGCGGAGAACGCCACACCCGTGGCTGCGGCGGTCGACGTCGGGCTCGGTGTCGGGGCCGGGGTGGATGCCGGGACCGACGCATCGTCCGTCGACACCGCCGGCGCCGATGTGGCCGGCTGCGCCGAATCGGACGGCCGCGTCAGAGCGAAGCCGACCACGGCGATGACGGCCACCGCCAGCACACCGGCGACGATGCCGAGAACCAGCGTCGTGCGTGAACCGCCACCGCCTCCCGGGGTGCGCGGCTCGCGCGGAGGCCGGGGTTCGCGCGGAGGCCGGGGCTCGCGCGGCGGCTTCTGCTCGCGCGGAGGCCGCGGCTCGCGCGCCTCGCGCCCCGCCGGGCGTTCCGGCTCGTCGGGCTGCGGGCCGAACAGATCCTCGAGGCTCATCCCAGGAACTCCCGCGCCGCGACGACGAGCGCGTCCACACCCCGCTCGATCGTGGGGTGCAGGATCGGAGCGAAGAACGGCGAGTGGTTGGTGGGGATGTCCTCGTTGACGGTGCCTCGCGCAACGGCATCCGCGAACTGCTGCGGGTCGAGGCCGCCCCAGAACCAGTAGACGAGCGGTACGCCGGCTTCGCGCGCGAACCACGAGACGTCCTCGCTGCCGGTGAACATGCCGGGGTCGACGACCGTCCCCTCGCCGAAGGCGCGGTCCCATGCGGCGCTGAGGCGCGCGGTGGCGTCGTGGTCGTTGATCGTCGGCGGCAGGGAGTGGTCGGTCGTGATGACCGGCTCCTGCTCCGCTCCGGATGCCGCGGCCTCCGCTCGCACGATGCGCTCCACGCGGGCCAGGACGTCGGCCCGCGCCTCGTCGTCGGGGTAGCGCAGGCTCAGCTCGAGCTTCGCCTCGGCGGGGATGATGTTGTTCTTCAGTCCCGCGTGGATCGAGCCGACCGTGACGACGGCCATCTCCCGAGGGTCGATCTCGCGGGACACGACGGTCTGCAGGCGCATGACTGTGGCCGCGGCCATGACGACGGGGTCGATCGTGGCGTGCGGGCGCGAACCGTGGCCGCCGCGGCCGAGCAGGCGCACGGTGAGTCCGTCCGAGGCCGCCATCTGCGTTCCGGGGCGCACGCCGATCGTGCCGGCAGGAAGCGGCGTCAGGTGCTGGCCGAGCACGATGTCGGGCTTCGGGAACCGGTCGAGCACGCCGTCGGCGATCATCGCCTGCGCGCCCGCGCCGTACTCCTCCGCGGGCTGGAAGACGGCGACGACCGTGCCCGCCCACTCGTCACGGGTGGCGACGAGCCGCTCCAGCGCGCCGAGCAGGGCGGTCACGTGCATGTCGTGGCCGCACGCGTGCATGACGGGGACGTCGGTGCCGGCCGGGTCGATGCCGCGGGCGGTGCTGGCGTAGGCGAGGCCGGTCTGCTCGCCGACCGGGAGCCCGTCCATGTCGGCCCGCAGCCACACCACCGGGCCGTCGCCGGCGGCGGTGCCGGTGACGCTCGTGGCGACGCCGGTGGTGCCGAGCCCCTCGATGTAGTCGAGCCCGAGAGCGGCGAGTTCGCGGGTGATGACACCCGCGGTGCGGGTCTCCTGGAACGACAGTTCCGGGTGGCGGTGCAGGTCGATGTAGAGGGCTTCGAGGTCGATGCTCATGCCATCGAGAGTACGCGGGACTACGCCGGCGGTTGCGGGGAGGCGCCGCGAAGGTGGGCGGATGCCGCGCGCGCCAGCTCTCCCAGCACGAGCTCGCCCGAGTCCGCGTCGTAGTCGAACAGTTCGCCGTAGCGCCCCCACTGGATGGCGATGTCCAGCTGACGGCGGGCCTCGGCATCCGTGAAACCCCGTCGCAGCAGATCGAGGAAGAAGTCGTCGCGCAGCGCCCCGTCGTCGCTGTTCTCCAGTGCCGCGACCACGGTGTGCACGAGCGGGGCGTGCTGCAGGCACAGGCGCGCGAACAGTTCCTTGGAGGCGTCGATGTCGGCGGTGACCCACGCACGGCCCTCATCGGTCAGAAACGCCTGAGCGCCCTCCACATCGAGCAGCCGCAGCATGCTCGCGGCATCCACGAGCGGCAGCAGATCGTCGACCTCGAACGACAGCTCGTCGGCGAGGTCGGGCAGGTCGGTCTGCCCGTTGTGGGCGTGGACGATCTCGATCAGACCCGCGAGCCCGCCGACCGACGCGGCCGGCAGCGGCCAGGTCGCGGGCGTGCGCGCCGCCACCGCGTTCGTCGCCGCGGCATCCCCGCCGCCGTCGCCGGTGAGCAGGGCGTACAGGCGTGCGACCGTCTCGTCGAATGCGGGGCTGCGTCGATCGCGAGGACGCGGCATCGACACGGCGACCTCGCCGACGAGGTGACCGGGGTTCGAGCCGAGCACGATGACGCGGTCGGCCATGAGCACGGCCTCCTCGATGTTGTGGGTGACGATGCACACCGTCCGCGTCGGGAAGTCGGGCTGCGACCAGAGCGAGATGACCTCGCTGCGCAGGTTCTCCGCCGTCAGCACGTCCAGCGCCGAGAATGGCTCGTCCATCAGCAGCACGTCCGGGCGCAGCACGAGCGCCCGTGCGAAGCCGACGCGCTGGCGCATGCCGCCGGAGAGCTCTCGCGGATACGCCGACTCGAAGCCGTCGAGACCGATCACGTCGATCGCCTCGAGCGCGCGGGCGCGGCGCTCGTCGCGGCCGACGCCGCGGGCCTGCAGGCCCAGCTCGACGTTGTCGAGCACGGTCAGCCACGGCATGAGCGCGAACGACTGGAACACCATGCCGACGGCGGGGTTCGCACCGCGCAGGCGCTCGCCGCGGCAGCGGACCTCGCCGGCGGTGGGCGCGATGAGCCCGGCGATCATGCGCAGCAGGGTCGACTTGCCCGAGCCCGACTTGCCGAGGAGTGCGACGACCTCGCCCTCGTGGAGGGTGAGGGTGATCTCGTCGAGCACGGTGAAGTCGGCGGCGCCGCGTCCGACGGGGTAGGTCTTGGTGACGCGGTCCAGTTCGATGATCGGACCGGTGCCGGTCTGTGCGGCGGTGGTCCGGGTGAGCGTGCGTGCCATGGCGGCACCTCCTTGAAAGGATCGTGGTTTCGTTCGGGTGTGGGTGCGGCGGCGGATGCCGCGGGTCAGGCGAGCTGGAAGCGGGTCTGGGCGAGGCGGTACAGCGGACGCCACAGCGCGCGGTTGAGGGCGACGACGAAGACGCTCATGACGATGACGCCGACGTAGGTACGGGCCGTGTCGCCGGTGGCGGTCGCCTGGGCGATGTACGAGCCGAGGCCCGTCGCCGTCAGCGTCGTGCTGCCGTAGGTCACGACTTCGGCGACGATCGAGGCGTTCCAGGCCCCGCCGGCCGCCGCGATCCCGCCGGTGACCCACGCGGAGAACACCGCCGGGAGGAGCACGGTGCGCCAGCGCAGCCACCGGCTGAGCCCGAGGTGGGTGGAGGCCTCACGCAGATCGCCCGGAATCGCTGAGGCGCCGGCGATGACGTTGAACAGGATGTACCACTGCGCGCCCAGCGCCATGAGGAAGATGCCGCCGACGTCCAGCGAGATGCCCGTCTGGATCAGCAGGAGCGTGACGAACGGGAACAGGAAGTTTGCCGGGAAGCTCGCGAGCACCTGCACGATGGGCTGCGCGAACCGCGTGACGCGGGGGTTCATCCCGATCCAGACGCCGACGGGCACCCAGACGAGGGTTCCGACGATGACGAGCACGAGCACGCGTGCGAACGTGATGAGTCCGAGGCCCGCGGCGACGGCGAACTCGTCGAGCCCGATCGAGGACGAGATCGAGCGCAGCATCACCACGCCGCCCCAGACGACGAGCACCGTGACCGCGACGCCGAAGACCACGTCGCCGATCCGGCGCCGCCCCCGGTCGACGCTCAACGGCACGTCGGCGACGCCGAACACGCGCATCGCGCGGTCGATCCCCTCGCCTAGCGGCCGCAGGGCGCGACCGAGCAGTCCGGGAAGCCCCGAGTGACGCAGGACATCGAGCACGACCGAGCGCGGGGCGGATGCCGGGGCCGTGTCGCCCATGCGGAAACGCTCGGCCCACGCGGTCAGCGGGCTCCAGAACAGCGTGTTCACGCCCATGACCATGATGACCATCGTGACGATCGCCGCGAGCAGCGCCGGGATGTTCTCGTCCGCGGTCGCCGACGCCACGAAGGATCCGATGCCCGGCAGCGCGTAGGTGTGGTTGTTGACCGAGATGACTTCGCTCGCCACGAGGAAGAACCACGCTCCGCCGAAGCTCATCATGCCGTTCCAGACGAGCGGGATCATGCCGCTCGGCACGTCGAGCTTCCAGAACCGTTGCCAGCGGCTCAGCCGCAGGAGGCGGGCGGCTTCGTCGAGCTCACGCGGCTGGCTCGTGAGCGCGCCGTAGAACGCGAAGGTCATGTTCCAGGCCTGGCTCGTGAAGATCGCGAACACCGACGCGCACTCGACGCCCAGTTCGGAGTTCGGGAACAGCACGAGCCACACCGAGAGCGTGACCGAGAGGAACGCGAGCACCGGCACGGACTGCAGGATGTCGAGGATCGGGATGAGCACCTTCTCGGCCCGACGCGAACGTGCCGCGGCCGTCGCGTAGACGAAGGTGAAGACGAGCGACAGCGCCAGGCCCACGAACATGCGCAGCAGCGAGCGTGCCGCGTCGTAGGGAAGGTTCGTGAGGTCGGTCGACACACCGGCGACGTCGCGGTTTGGGTCGAACGGCACCAGGACGCCGTGTGACAGGTCGACGACGGCCCACAGCAGGGCGGCGAAGGCGACGAGCACCACCGCGTCGGCGGCGAGGCGGGTGCGGGCAGGGGCGGTGACGGCGGAGGCCGCACCGGCGAAGGGACGCAGGATCGACATGGGGGTTCTCCGGGTCGGGCGCGCGGCGGTGCCTGTCGAGGACCGGAACGGGTCAGTCGGAGATCACGCGGATGCCGCGAGCGCGGGGTGACGACGATGGCGATGGTCGGAATCAGAACTCATGGCCGTCTCACCTCCTCGACTCGGGACGGCGGCCCCCTGCCGGAAGGCCTCGGGTAGCATATGTCTCATTCAATCACTTGCGCAAATGAACGAAAGGTTTCCGATGCTCCCGTCGTCATCGACGCCCGAGAACGGACCCAGCGAAGACCAGCTGGCGGCGGCATCCGCCACCTTCGACCTGCTGTCGGTGCCCGGGCGGCTGCACCTGGTGTGGTTGCTGTCCCGTGACGAGACCGACGTCACCACCCTCGCTGCGCGGACGGGCGCGCAGATTGCGGCGACCAGTCAGCAGCTCGCGAAACTCCGTGCGGCTGGTGTCGTGTCGGCCCGTCGCGAGGGCCGGCGTCAGCTCTATCGCGTCGATGACGTGCACATCATCGCGATCGTGGATCAGATGCTCGCCCATATCGCCCCCGACGGCACGCTCGCCCAAGCCCCCGACCCGCGCCGGCCGCCGCGGCGTCCGCGCTTCGTTCCCGCCTGACCGCGGGAACGGCCTCGCCGCTACCGGGTCACGCGCGGCGGCGCCGTCGAGCCGCGGACCACGAGCTCGAAGGGCAGGGATGCCGGGCCGGCTGGCGCATCCTCGACGCCCAAGGCCGCGAGCACCGCCTGTCCGGCGCGCTCGCCCTGCGCGTGCGGGAACTGCTCGATCGTCGTCAGCGCGAACAGTTCCGCCAGCTCGTGCCCGTCGACGCCGATGACCGACAGCCGGCCGGGCACCTCGACGCCGAGTTCGCGCGCCGCCGCCAGCACGCCGAACGCCATCTCGTCGGATGCGGCGAAGATCGCGGTGGGCGCGTCGGGGCCGGACAGCAGCTCGCGGGACACGCGGCGCGCGCCCTCGACGGTGAAGTCGGCCGCGACGAAACGGGGCTCGGCGACACCGGCATCCCGCATCGCCTGGGCGAATCCGCGGCGCCGCCGGGTGGGGATGTCGAGGGTCTCGCCCGCGTCGTCGGCGAGGCTCCACCCGAGGTGCACGATGTCGCGGTGGCCGAGTCCGAGCAGGTGCGCGGTCGCGAGGCGCCCCACGGCCGTGTCGTCGACGCGCAGCCCGGCGACGTCGGCGTGCGGGACGCCGAGCCCGACGACGGGAACGGGCAGCGCCCCGAGCTGACGTCGCTCGTCGGCGCTGAGCTCGACCGACAGCACGATGAGGCCGTCGACGCGCCGTCGGCGCAGCGAGGTCTCGAACAGGTTCCGGCGCTGCTCCGGGTCGTCGGTCAAGTTGTACAGCGTCATGTCGTAGCCGCGCGGCGCGAGCTGCGCGGCGATGCCGTCGAGCACCGTCGCGAAGAACCACCGATCCAGAAGCGGAACGATCACCCCGATGTTCTCGGCGCGCCCGGAGGCGAGGGTGGATGCCGCGGCCGAGACGACGTAGCCGAGCTCGGCGGCCGCCGCGCGCACACGCTCGCGCGTCGCCTCCGACAGGCGCCCCCGTCCGCTGAGGGCGCGCGACACCGTCGCCGTCGAGACGCCGGCGGCGCGCGCGACCTCCTCGATGCCGGTCACGTCAGTCCGCGACCATCCATACCGCGACGTCGATGGGCAGTTCCGTGCCGTCGAACGGTGCGCTCGCCACCAGCACGGTGCCCGAGGGCAGCGTCACCGGCGTCGAGCCCGCGTTGGCGAGCACGGTGACGCGACCGGACCGGAACGCGATCGCGTCGTCGCCGTAGCCGTCGAGCCACTCCAGCGTCGCCGCTCCGAGCCCCTCGGCGCGGCGGGTCGCCAGCAGCGTGCGGTACAGCCACAGCGTGGAGTCGGGGTCGGACTCCTGCGCGTCGCGGGCGAGCGTGGCCCATTCGGCCGGCTGCGGCAGCCACGACTGGCCCGTCGGGCTGAAGCCGTAGGCGGCGGCATCCGCGGTCCACGGGATCGGCACCCGGCACCCGTCGCGGCCGTAGCGCTCGCCGTCGGTACGGAACCAGGTCGGATCCTGCCGAGACGCGGGCGGCAGCGTGATGACCTCGGGAAGGCCGAGCTCCTCGCCCTGGTAGAGGTATGCGGAGCCGGGAAGGGCGAGCATCACGGTCGTCGCGGCGCGGGCGCGACGCAGCCCCACCTCGGGAATCGGCTGGCCGGGGGAGTCGGGACCGATGCCGTGGCCCTGCGGGTTCTCGGCGGTCAGCGCGAGCCGCGATGCGTGGCGCACGACGTCGTGGTTCGACAGCACCCAGGTGGCCGGGGCGCCGACGGCGGGAAACGCCCGCAGGGACTCGGAGATGACCTCGCGGATGGCCGCGGCATCCCACTCCGTCATGAGGTACGGGAAGTTGAACGCCTGGTGCATCTCGTCGGAGCGCACCCACTCGGCGGTGCGGTCGACGGTGGGAAGCCACGCTTCGGCGCAGAGCGCACGGTCGCCGTCGTATGCGGCGAGCACGCGGTGCCAGTCGCGGTAGATCTCGTGCACGCCCTCCTGACCCCAGTACGGCACGTCGTCGTCGGAGCCGCCCATGCTGTCGGCATCCACCGCGGGAAGGTGGTCGGGCAGACCGTCGGTCTTGACGAGGCCGTGCGCGACATCGACGCGGAAGCCGTCGACGCCGCGGTCGAGCCAGAACCGCAGGATGCCGCGGAACTCCTCCTGCACCTCGGGGTTCGACCAGTCGAAGTCGGGCTGGCTCGTGTCGAACAGGTGCAGGTACCACTGCCCCGGCGTGCCGTCGGCCTCGGTGACGCGGGTCCACGCCGGACCGCCGAAGACCGACTCCCAGTTGTTCGGCGGCAGTTCGCCGTTCTCGCCCTTGCCATCGCGGAAGAGGTAGCGGGCGCGCGCGGCACTGCCGGGGGCTGCGGCCAGCGCCTCCTGGAACCAGACGTGGCGGTCGGAGCTGTGATTGGGCACGAGGTCGACGATCACGCGGATGCCGCGATCGTGCGCGCCGGCGAGCATCTCGTCGAAGTCGGCGAGCGTGCCGAACAGGGGGTCGACGTCGCAGTAGTCGGCGACGTCATACCCGGCATCCTTCTGCGGAGAGCGGTAGAAGGGGCTCAGCCACACGGCGTCAACGCCCAGGGCGCGCAGGTCGTCGAGATGCGCCGTCACGCCGGGGAGGTCACCGATGCCATCGCCGGAGGCGTCGGCGAAGGAGCGCGGGTAGATCTGGTAGATCACCGCGGTGCGCCACCATTCGGCGCCGGGGCGGCTCTCGCCGATGTCGGGGAGGGAGAAGGTCAACTGCGACGTCATGGCATCAGCGTAGCGCAAGCGCTTGCGCACATGGCGGGCGAGCATCCGGATCGGGTCGCGTCCGGCGGCGACTAGCCTTGACCGGTGACTTCCGAGGCCCTTGCCCACGCCGAATCGCTCATCGCCGGCATCCCCGACTTCCCGCAGCCGGGCGTGCTGTTCCGCGACATCTCCCCGCTGCTCGCCGACGCGCGGGCGCTGCGCACCGTCGTGGATGCCGTGATCGAACCGTTCGTCGGGCAGTTCGATGTCGTCGCAGGCGTCGAGGCGCGTGGGTTCATGCTGGCCGGCGCCGTCGCGATCGCGGCGGGTGTGGGCATGGCCCCGATCCGCAAGGCGGGCAAGCTGCCGCGGCCCGCGGCATCCGTGTCGTATGCCCTCGAGTACGGCACGGCCGAGATCGAGATGAGCGACGACCTCGCAGCCGGAACGCGCGTGCTGCTGGTCGACGACATCCTCGCCACGGGCGGCACCCTGCGCGCGGGCCAGCACCTGCTCGACGAGCTCGGCCTGCAGTTGGCGGGGACGGCGGTGCTGATGGAGCTCGTCGAGCTTCAGGGGCGCGCGGTGTGCGGCCCGGTCCATTCCGTCTTTCGGGTCTAGGTCGCGGCATCGGTGAGCATCTTGCGGACGCCGGCGAGGAGCTTGGACATGCCGAAGCCGCCGACACCGCTGAAGCCGGTGTGGTGACAGGTGAAGCGGGTACCGCCCTATCTGTCGCGCCCGCAGGCGGGGAGCTGACGGCAGCCCCTAGCCAGGGCGCTGGCAGAAGGCCAACCAGGCAGGCGTGGAACGGAGAGGGCCGAGGACGATCGGTTTTGGATGCACTGTTGGGGGGCTAGAGGGGGGGCGTTAGTTCTGGACGTGCGGCGATGCGAGGGCTGCAGAGCCACCCAAGCGCGCAGAGCGCCCCCGCGAGGGCGAAGACAGCCGCGAATGAGGTTGAGGTATCTGTGCCACCGAACGCAGAGAACACGACTGCCATCGAGGCGAGCGCGAGTGCAGACGCGGTCGCTTCGCCGATCGTGAGTGCGGAGCTGTTGAAGCCTTGGTTGTCTGCGGTCGAGTACCCGAGCGCGAGCGCGCCTAGCCGCGGATAGATGAGTCCGATTCCAGCACCGGCGAAAGTCCATCCGATGACGACGACGACCGGCGTCGCGCTCATGAGCGATGCAATCACTAGGGACCCAACGCCAACGGTGAGCCCTGTTGCTCCGATTCGCGCCGCCAGGACATGACCGATCTGTGGGAATCGGCCCTGCATCCACGAGGCTGCTGACCAGCTGAGTCCCCCAGCCGTGAGGGCGAGGCCTGCAAGAGCGGCAGATGCGCCGTAATGAGTGATGAGGAGCAGCGGCACATAGACCTCCGCTGCCAAGAAGGTGGCAGTCAAGAGGGCGCGGAGAAGGACGACGCTGGGGAGACCGCGGCGGGCGCGTAATGTTCCGGCGGGCATGAGCGGGCGAAGCGCGATAAGCACGATGGCTGCTGCGACGATCGGCCCGATCGATTGGATGGGCCCGCGCATCTCAGCCGCAACGGCAATGACGAGAGCGGCCGCCGCAACGACCACGGCCAGACCGATGCGCACGACTTCTGCGCGTCCGATCGGGGAATGATTCGCGGTTCCGCGAACGGCGCGCATTGCCGGGACGACGATCAGCATCGCGAGAATCACAAGCGTCACCACTCCTAGGAAAATCCAGCGCCACCCGATCGTCTCGGCAAGCACACCAGCCGCAACCGGACCGATCAGGGAGGGGATGACCCAGGCGGTAGCGAAAGCGGCGAAAACCTTCGCGTGTAGCGTGTGCGGGTAGATCCGGGCGACGACAACGTACAGAGCGACCGTCACCGCTCCGCCAGAGAGCCCGTGGATTAACCGACCGCCGACAAAAGCCACCATGTTCGGAGCCAGTGCTATTACGGTGAGCCCTGCCGTGAAGATGGCCACCGAAATGACCAGAGCGCTACGTGGGTTCCACCGGTCGCACCAGATGCCTGCCGCCACCATCCCCACCACACTCACCGCCACGGGGCCGGCGAACGCGAAGGCGTATAGCCCGGCGCCGTCCAGTTCCCGACTGACCGTTGGCATGATCGTGGTCACCCCAAGGGCCACGAATGCGTCGAGCATCACCAAGAGGAACAGGCCGACGCTCACCCATCGATACCGCGAGCTGAGCACCCCCGCTTCCCGCACTGATCCCCCAGGTAGCCGCTCGCTCGCGGCTGTCGGGACGGCGTCGGGCAGGGCGTTTTCGCGGTGGGGGGAGGTCACATCGTCACCGTAAAACCTCGACTATAGTTGAGGTCAAATGACCGCCCCGCCCGCCCCGCTCCTGAGTGTCGGTGACGTTGCCAAACGAAGCGGCGTGGCGGTCTCAGCCCTACA
Source organism: Microbacterium sp. AG790 (assembly GCF_003634765.1). NCBI lineage: Bacteria > Bacillati > Actinomycetota > Actinomycetes > Micrococcales > Microbacteriaceae > Microbacterium > Microbacterium sp. AG790. Next base: position 121,518 of record NZ_RBWZ01000010.1, on the reverse strand, counting down.
CTTCTACGAACGTCAAGGCCTGCTCTCGAGTGAGCGCAGCGCTGGCAACCAGCGTCGATATCGCCGGGACGTTCTTCGCCGCATCGCCTTCATCCGGGTATCCCAGCGCGTCGGAGTACCCCTCGCAGACATCCGCACCGCGCTTGAGTCCCTACCGGAAGGTCGCACCCCGACCAAGAAGGACTGGGCGCGCCTGTCCCAGCTGTGGCGCGAGGAGCTCGATGCCCGCATCCGCTCGTTGCAACACCTGCGCGACGACCTCACCGGTTGCATGGGCTGCGGCTGCCTCAGCCTCAAAACCTGCGTCCTAAGAAATCCAGACGACGTGCTCGGAAACGACGGTGCAGGCCCCCGCCGCTGGCGGGACGCCCAGCGCGACCGAAGCTAGAACCCTCTGCGCGCGCTGTCGGTGTGCCGCTGGATTTCTGCCCGCCCCGCTCTTTCGCCGTGACGGTCCCACCCCCGCTCTCACCCTCTTCCCTGCCGGCGGCGGCGAACGCGATGCGGGACGATGCCAGCCTCCGTGGTCCTGTCGAGGAGCCTCACACTCTAGGCTCGGCGGGCGACCGAGGCGCGCATCCGCAACGGCAGCGGAACCAGGTGCGCCGGGGGAGCGGATGATCCGTCCGTCGCGGCATCGCGCTCGATCAGGTCGATGAGTTCGTCCGCGGCGGCGCGGCCGAGCGCGCGCTGCGGGAAGGCGAAGGTCGTCAGTCCCGGCCGCAGCCAGCGGGCGAACGACGTGTCGTCGAACGAGAGCACCGAGACGTCGTCGGGCACACGCACCCCGCGCTCCTGGAGCGCCTGGTAGGCGCCCATCGCCAGGCGGTCGTTGAAGCACAGGAGCGCATCGACCTCGGCGCCACTGTCGAGCACCTCCGACACGAGACGGAAGCCCTCCGGCGGCAGCCACTGCACCGTCGGACGAGCCGACACGATCTGCTGCCCCGTCTCGGCGAACACGGCGAGGGCGCCGCGCAGGCGTTGGGCGGCGGCGAGGCCGAAGGGGTGCGCGGTTGCCGGGTCGTCACCGACGCCGATCAGATGGATGCGCCGGTGCCCGCTGTCCACGAGCAGGCGCGCGGCGTCGGCACCGGCCGCGACCTCGTCCGGCAGCACGCGCACGTAGGCGGCGTCGTCGGTCGGCTCGATGTTCAGCAGCACGGTCGGCATGCGGGTCGCCTCCACCGGGATAGCGCGCGCGTGGGTCATCATCGTGGCCAGCACCACCCCGTCGACCTGCCGGTCGAACATCGCGTCGAGCAGGTCGCGCTCCAGATGCGCGTCACCGGCCGTCTCGCCGACGAAGACCATATAGCCGCGGGCACGTGCCGCCTCGATCGCGCCGCGGATCATCTCTCCGGCCAGTTGCGACGAGGCCACCGAGTCGGAGACGAACCCCAGCGTGCGCGTCGTCCCGGTGCGCAGCCCCGTCGACAGCGCGTTGGGGCGGTAGCCGAGACGGCGTGCCGCGTCGCGCACGCGTTCCTGCGCCGTCGCCGAGATCCGCAGCTCGTCGGCTCGCCCCGCGAGCACGAGCGATGCCGTGGATGCCGCCACTCCGGCCTCCTTGGCCACCTGCGACAGAGTCACGCGCGTGCGTGCCATCGGATCCCCCTTCCGGTCGGACGTTCCTCCGCGATGAGGGGTTGCGCCGACCGATATCTGCTAGTACGTTTTAGCACGCGAGCTGAATCGGTATAGCAGCAAGTATCCTCCTCGCACCGAGAAAACTGCATGGAAAGGCAGACAACGATGTCGAACACGAAGCGCATGCGCGGCTGGGCGGTTCTCGCCACGACCGTGACCGCGGGCCTTGCCCTCACCGCCTGTGCCCCTCCCGGAGCCGACACCTCCGGCACCCAGGCGCCGACCGGCGCCGTGACCCTCAGCTGCGGTACCGACCCGGTCACCCTCAGCGCCTACGTCGAGACCGGCTTCCCGCTGTTCAACGACCTCACCGCGGAGTTCACGAAGCAGTTCCCGAACGTGACCTTCAACACCCGCGAAGACCAGTTCGCGGTCATCACGCAGAACGCGCCCCGCGTGCTCGTCGACTCTCCGCCGGACATCATGCGCCTGCCCACCATCGTCGACCTGGTGAACGACAAGCTGCTGTACAACCTCGACGCCTACGCGACCGGCTACGGCTGGGACAAGTGGCCGTCGTCGCAGCTCGAGCAGCTGCGGGTCAACGACCAGGGTCAGCGCGGCGACGGTTCGCTGTACGCGATGGGGGTCAACTACTCCGTCACCGGTGTCTTCTACAACAAGAAGCTCGCCGCACAGATCGGCATGACCTCCGCGCCCACGACGCTGGCCGAGCTCGACGCCGACCTGCAGAAGGCGAAGGATGCCGGCATCACCCCGATCGCGCAGTTCAACGGCGGCGCGACCGGTGGCCTCGCCTTCCCGCTGCAGGCGCTGATGGCCAGCTACGGCAAGCCGAGCACGATCAACGACTGGATCTTCCTCAAGGACGGCGCCACGATCGACACCCCGGAGAACGTCAAGGCCGCCGAGCACCTCGACTCCTGGATCAAGGCGGGGTACTTCGCCGACGACGCGAACTCGATGGACTACTCGCAGATGATCAGCCGGTTCACCAGCGGACAGAGCCTGTTCATCTTCGACGGCGACTGGGAGTCGGGCAACTTCGACACCCAGATGCCGGGCGACGTGGGCTTCTTCCTCGCTCCGCCGCTGGAGGCCGGCGGTCAGAACGGTGCCATGTCGGCCCCGCTGACGTACGGTGTGTCGGCGAAGGCCGCTCACCCCGACTGCGCGGCGTTCTTCTTCAACTGGGTCGCCACCAACGAGACGGCCCGCACGATCGCCGTCGAGAAGGGCGGCTCGCACCCCATGGGACCGGCCGACGCCTTCATGCCCGCCGTCAAGGACGGCACGGTGACGGCGGAGACGCTCGCCGCCGGCGCGCAGCTGTCGCAGAACAACGGGTCGATGGACTTCATCGCCAACGCCACCGGCTCGATCTACGCGAAGAGCCTCACGCCCAACCTGCAGGAGCTGTTCGCCGGCAAGCAGACCCCCGCCGGCCTGCTCACCCAGGTGCAGACCGACTACCTGAGCAGCAAGAAGGGCTGATCCATGAGCACGTCCACGCGGCCCGGGGAGACCCGGGCCGCGCGGGACCGTGCGACAGCGACCCGCGACCATCGCCCGCGCCGCGCGCGATGGTCGCGGGAGGCTGTCGTCGGTCTCGCGCTCGTCGCCCCCGCGCTGGCCTTCTACGCGCTGTTCGTCCTCGTGCCGCTCGGCTCGACCGTGCAGTACTCCTTCTACAACTGGAACGGCGTCACCACCGCGACCTGGGCCGGCATCGACAACTACGTGCGTATCTTCACCGACGCGCAGCTGCTCGGTCCCATCGTCAACGCGCTGACCCTCATCCTCTACTTCTCGATCATCCCGGTGACGGTCGGCCTCATCGCCGCGGCCCTCATCCGCAAGCTCGGAGGCAGCCGCCTCGCATCGGTGTCGCGCACCGTCCTGTTCCTCCCGCAGGTCATCCCGCTGGTCGCGGCGGGCATCATGTGGACCTGGCTGCTGGCCGCCGACGGCGCGATCAACCAGTTCCTCACGGCGATCGGCCTCGGCGGCATCACCCGCGCGTGGCTCGGCGACTTCGACACGGCGCTGCCGGCCGTCGGCGTCATCGGTGCGTGGGTGTCGCTGGGCCTCTGCATGCTGCTGCTGCTCGCCGGCATGACCAAGATCGATCCCGCCCTGTACGAGGCCGCTCGTATCGACGGTGCGGGGCCCATCCGTGAGTTCTTCACGGTCACGCTGCCCGCCATCCGTCAGGAACTCGGCGTCGCGGTACTGATCACCGTGATCGGGGCCCTGCGCAGCTTCGACATCATCTACATCTCGACGCAGGGCGGGCCCGGCCGCAGCACCATGGTGCCCGGGCTCGAGATCTACTACCTCGCCTTCTTCGAGCGCCAGGTCGGACAGGCCTCCGCACTCGCGGTCGTGCTGACCGTGCTCGTGCTCGCCGTCGTGCTGCCGCTGAACAAGCTCACCCGCGGAAAGGACGAGAGCTGATGAAGACCTCCGCCGTCGAGGTGTGGTCCGGCCGCCTCCTGCTCATCGTCGTCATGGCGCTGACGATCATCCCGTTCATCTCGCTGTTCGTCACAGCGCTGCACGCCCCGGGCACCTATCCCGCCGGTCTGTCGTGGCCCGACGAGCCGCACTGGGACAACTTCGCACTCGCGTTCCAGTCCGCCGACATGCTCAAGATGCTCGGCTCGAGCATGCTCATCGAGCTCGGCGTCGTTCCCGTGAGCCTTCTAGTGGCGACCCTCGCGGGCTTCGCCCTCGGTCACTTGAAGGTGCCCTTCTCGCGTACCCTCTTCGTCGTCTTCGTGCTCGGTCTGACGCTGCCCATCGAGGGCATCATCGTGCCGATCTACTACCAGATCCGCAGCTACGGCCTGCTCAACACCCAGTGGGCGATCGTCCTCCCGCTGATCGGTCTGTTCATGCCGTTCGCCGTCATGTGGATGCGCGCGCACTTCGTCAACATGCCGCACGAGCTCACCGAGGCCGCGCGGACCGACGGCGCCACCACCTGGCAGCTGTTCTGGCGCATCCACGTGCCCCTGTCGGGCCCGGCGATCTCGTCGCTCGCGATCCTGCTGTTCCTGTGGACCTGGAACCAGTTCCTGCTCGCGATCGTTCTCGTCGACGACCCCACGAAGCGCACGATGGCCGGTGCTCTCGGCGCGTTCCAGGGGCAGTGGGGAACCGACATCCCGCTGCTGTGTGCGGGCTCGATCCTCATCCTGCTGCCCACGCTGATCGTGTTCCTGGTGTTCCAGCGGCAGTTCGTCGCGGCGCTGCTCCAGGGCGCGGTGAAGGGATGAGCTCCACCGCCCGGCCGCCACTCGACCCGGGGGTCGCGCGCGCGTTCGACGAACTCGACGACATCGTCGTGTCCATCACCGCCGACGACGTCCCCCGTCTGCGACGCAACGCCGCGCCGGCGACCGAGGCCGAGCTGACCGCCCACGGCGCCTTCGTCCGCACGCTGCACACGGTGGGCGTCGGCTCCTCGGCCGTGCCGGTCGTCGTCAGCGTGCCGGTCGAGGCGTGCCGGCCCGTGCCGGTGCTGCTGCACTTGCACGGCGGCGGGCTCGTCTCCGGCGACGCCGACTCCGAGATGCCCGCCCTCATCGCGCTGGCCGAGCGCGTGGGCTGCGCCGTCGTGTCGGTGGAGTACCGCCTGGCCCCCGAGCACCCGTACCCCGCGGCGCTCGAGGACGCGATGCAGGCGCTGCTCTGGGCGAGCGGACCGGAGGCCCCCGCCGCCCTCGATCGCGGGCGCATCGTGGTGACCGGGGTCAGCGCCGGGGCCGGACTGGCGGCCGCCCTTGCGCTCTACTCCCGCGATCACGGCGGGCCGCGCCCCATCGGCCTGCTGCTGCAGGCGCCGATGCTCGACCACCGTTCCAGCTCCCCCTCGGCGCGGCAGATGGCCGGTCATGGATCATGGGACCGCGCCGCGAACGAGGTGGCGTGGGCCGCCTACCTCGGCGACGACGATCGCGACGGCCCCGTCTCGCCGTACGCCTCCGCCGCACTCGCGGCAGATCTGAGCGGTCTGCCTCCCGTATTCATCGACGTCGGCTCGGCGGAAACGTTCCGCGACGAGTGCGTCGCCTTCGCCGACGCCATCTGGCGCGCCGGTGGAGATGCGGAGCTGCACGTGTGGCCCGGCGGAACCCACGCCTTCGATCTGATGGCCCCGTGGCTGCCGATCTCCCGCGACGCCCGCCGCACCCGCCGGGCGTGGCTGCGCCGCATCCTCCGCCGGGCGTGACCGCGCGGCATCCTGATCTCCTGGAAGGACCTCTCATGAACAGCACGCCCCCGCAGCTGATCACCTATGTCGACCGCCTCGCCGGCACCGTCACCGGTGTGCGCGACATGCTCGAGACGCGCCTGTCCGGGATGTTCGGCGGCATCCACCTCCTGCCGTACTTCACCCCGTTCGACGGCGCCGACGCCGGCTTCGATCCGAGCGACCACACCCGCATCGATCCGCGACTGGGCACGTGGGACGACGTCCGCGCCCTCAGCGGCGGGGCCGTCGTCATGAGCGACGTGATCGTCAACCACGTCTCGGCCGAGTCGGACGCCTTCCAGGACGTCCGCCGCCGCGGCGACGCTTCACCCTTCGCGCCGATGTTCCTCACCCTCGACGCGGTCTTCCCCGACGGCGCGCGCGAGGACGACCTCGCCCGGATCTACCGCCCGAGGCCCGGGCTGCCCTTCACGGTGATGGAGCTGGGCGGGCGCAAGCGGCTGGTGTGGACCACCTTCACCGCCGATCAGGTCGACATCGACCTGCGCACGGAGGTCGCGTGGGACTACCTCGTCTCGGTCATCGACGCCCTCGCCGCCGCCGGTGTGACGATGCTGCGCCTGGATGCCGTCGGCTACACAGGCAAGGAAGCCGGCACCGACTGCTTCATGACGGCATCCACCGACCGGTACACCCGGCGCATCCTCACACTCGCGCACGAGCGCGGCATGCAGGTGCTGCTGGAGGTGCACGGCCACTTCACGCAGCAGATCGACATCGCCCGCAGCGTCGACTACGTCTACGACTTCGCGCTGCCCCCGCTCGTGCTGCACGCCCTCCACGCGCAGGACCTCCGCCCGCTCGCACAGTGGCTGACCGTGCGGCCCGCCAACACCATCACGGTGCTCGACACCCACGACGGCATCGGCATCGTCGACGTTGGCGAGAGCGATCTGAAGCCCGGCGTTCCGGGGCTCCTCGCCCCCGCGCAGATCGACGCGCTCGTCGAGGCGATCCACGACGCGAGCGGCGGGACGAGCCGGCTCGCCACCGGCGCGGCCGCCTCGAACCTCGACCTCTACCAGGTGAACTGCACCTACTACGACGCGGTCGGCGCCGACGATCGTGCCTACCTGCTCGCGCGGCTGATCCAGCTGATGGTGCCCGGCATCCCGCAGGTGTACTACGTCGGCCTGTTCGCCGGCCGCAACGATGTCGAGCTGCTGCAGGCCACCGGCGTGGGCCGCGACGTCAACCGCCACCACTACACGCCCGACGAGATCGACGCCGAGCTTGAGCGCCCCGTCGTGCGCGCGCTGGGCGAGCTGCTGCGGCTGCGCGCCGCTCATCCGGCATTCGACGGCGAGTTCACCGCCGAGCTCGGCGACACCACCGGGGTGCTGCGCTGGGTGCATGCGGCCCATCGGGTGGAGGTCGCCTTCGACGTCGCGTCGCGCGCCTTCACGCTGACGGCGACCGGGGTGGATGCCGAGGACGGCGAGCTGCGCCGCACGGTCGAGGATCTGCTCGCCGCCGGGTGAGGCGCCGCCCCCGGCGGCGCGCAGCACAGGCAAGAATCCCGAAACGGTCAGCGCCAAGACCCGTAAAGTCGATTGACGCTACTACGCCCATCTTTCGGGGTGCCCCATCGACCAGGCATCAATCCTCGGTGGGCACCGGCAAAGTCACCTTTGCCAGTGTGCAGCCCTTCCGCGGAGACGTCGTGTGGATCGACCATGGCGGGGGCCTCGTCACTGGGTGCTTCCACATGGGGGCCGGCTTGCTCGTGAAGGCCGGCGACATTGTGAGCCCCAGGACGCAGCTCGGGAAGATGAGAGACACCGGCCACGCGCTGGGCTCTCATCTGCACTTCCAGGTCGAGAAGGACGGAACTTTGATCAACCCCGAGCCCTTCATGGCACTACATGACGCTCCCTGCCCCCTCAACAGAACTGATTGTGACGAGGTCTGTTTCTAACCGTGCCTCATCGATGATGAGTAGTTTCGTATCGGCCACGTAGCACAAGCTGGAGTTAACCGACTAGCTGGTGCTCATATGCGAAGATGACCGCCTGGATGCGATCGCGTAGACCGAGCTTGCTGAGCACTCGACCTACATGGGTTTTGACCGTGGCCTCACTGAGGAAAAACGCCTTGGCGATCTCGGGGTTGCTTTTGCCTTCGCCGATAGCCACGAGGATCTGGCGCTCGCGAGGGCTAAGGGCTGCGGTCGCGTCGGGGGCCCCATCAGGGAGGCGTGCCCCGAACATCTCGAGCATACGTTTCGTAACTCGCGGGGACATTGAGGCATCTCCTGCAGCTATCGCACGGATGGCGTCGACTATCTGTTCTGATCTTGAGTCCTTGAGCATGAAGCCGCTGGCACCCGCTCGCAGACCCCCGAAAGCGTACTCATCGAGGTCGAACGTGGTGAGTATCAGCACCCGGGTCTCCGAGAGATCCTCCGTGATCATCTTTGTGGCGGTGATACCGTCGAGGTACGGCATTCGTACGTCCATGAGCACCACGTCGGGCTGGGTGCGACGAGCTTCTTCGACGGCTTGGACGCCATTCGTCGCTTCCGCAACAACCTGCAAGTCTTGATTTTCGGCCAGTGCCATGCGAAATCCGAGCCGAATGAGCTCTTGGTCGTCAGCGATCAGGACTCTGATCACGTCCATCCTTCCTTCGCGTCGCCGCGCGGCAGGGTGGCTTTGACTTGCCACCCGAGGTTGTCCTTTCTTGGCCCAGCGTCGACCGTGCCACTGAGCGCGGCGACTCTTTCCCGGATCCCCAGAAGTCCTCGACCAGTCCCGGCTGACCTATATGGAAAACCGGGTAGCCCATCATCGATGATCGTTGTCGTGAGAGTTGTCGCGTCTAGTGCGATGCGGACGGCGACTTCGGTTGGGCCGTGTGCATATCGGGTTGCGTTTGTCAGTGCTTCCTGCACGATCCGATAAATCGTCAGCTGTAGAGTCGGGTCGCCCGGAGGGTGGCCGTCGATGCGGAGGGTGATGGGGACGCCGAGATTACGGAATCGTTCGATCAGTTGGGGAAGATCCGCCAGGTTCGGCTGAGGGACGGTCTCGGCAGGATCTCCGCCCAGGACACCAAGCATCCTGCGCATGTCCACCATTGCTGCCCGGCCAGTGCTAGCGACCTTACGCATCGCATCGGCAGCTTCAGGTGAAGCCCTATCTGCCTTGGCGGCGCAACCCTCCGCCAAGGCGATCATCATCGTCAGACTGTGGGAAACGATGTCGTGCATCTCCGTGGCAATTCGGTTTCGTTCTGCAGCAGCTGCGAGTTCTCCTTGCCGATCTCGTTCGACGGCGAGCTCTCGGGCTCGTTCTATGAGCGCCGCCAGGTAGCGGCGGCGGTCGCCGATGGTGATACCTAGCGCGAGACTCACCGCTAGCACGACCCCTATTTGTGCTGAGAAGGAGAGGACGGACACCCATAGCGGCGTCGGGGCATCAGGACTGGGATTGAGTAGGGGATTAAAGCTGCCTACTGTCGTTTGGCCGGCTTCTCTGATGAGGGCTGCCGTGACGGCTGAGGCTCCAACGATCGCAGCCGCAGCCCATCCGGATCGCACCGATTTGTAGACAGCGAGGGAGTACACAGCGAACGCTGCGGGTAGTAGAACGAATTGGTTGGGCGGCCAGATTGAGACGACGACGGCGCCGGCTGCCATCACGCTCAATGCCGTAAGAGGTCGCGTGCGGCGGAACAGCACCCCTGTAGCAGTAGTCGCGGCAAGCAACGCCGTTAGCAGGATCGACGCTCCCTGGGGAATCTCCGATGCCGCTATGCCCAACGCCCAGTTTCCTGCGATATCGACGATGGCGAGGACGAGGAGGATGTCCATCAATCGCGGGTGCCGCGAACGGTAGCGACGGAAAATACCGGGGGTGCTCGGCAACCGCAGGTCTGCGGCGTTAGTTCCACTAGCAGCGAGGGCCTGCGGTTGCCGAGCAATCATGCGTCGCGCCACTTAGCCAGTGCTATGGCTGCCGCCAGAACGATTACATCCCACGCGGCCAGCACGCCAAAACCGCCCCAGCCATCCAGTTTGAGAGCCTCGGTGTCGGACTGCGGGATCGACGCGTCTCCGGAGAACGCGAACAGTTGTCCGCCGGCGTTCTGCGGCATTAGCGCGCTAAGGGTGCGAGCCCAATCGGCGTCGACCATTCCTCCCAGCATCGGAATGATGACCGGTGCAACCAAGATGAGACCGAGAACCACCGCCAGCGTCCCAGCGGTGCTGCGCAAGATGACGCCGAAGCCAAAGGCGAGGAGTGCCACCATGGTCGTGTAGACCGCGCCACCAATCAACGGCATGAAGACCGAAGGGCTTCCCAGATCCACGTCGATCTGCTGGCTCGCCAGCGACGGCCAGGATACGAACGCGGAGAGCCAGATTCCGATTGCAGTTGCAACGAAGGTAGTCACTGCGAGAACAACGGCCTTCGCGATGAGCGCGCCTGTACGTCGAGGGACAGCGGCGAACGTGGAACGGATCATGCCAGTGGAGTACTCACCGGTCACGATGAGCGCCCCCAGCACGCACGCGATGAGGACCGTTATCTTGAGCCCGGCGGTGTTGACGTCGACGACGATGGATCGAGCAAGGTCCCCCGTGGTTGACTCCGATCCCGAGTTGCTGAAGCTAAGGCTCGAAACGAGTAGACCGATGGCAACCATCAGTGCGATGAGAACTCCGTAGCACCACGCCGTTGAGCGCACACTGCGCAGCTTTACCCATTCGGACCGCAGTACTCCACGGGCGCTCAGTCGGGCATTAAGAGAGGTCGAGATCCTAGGCATTGTGGAAGACATCACGCTGACACCTCCGAACGGTACTCAACCTCGTCCTGGGTGAGCTTCAAGTAGGCCTGTTCGAGACTGGCTGAGACTGTACGCAAGTCCTGAATGGGCACACCGACGCGAAGAGCTACCGCCCCCACGTCTGATGCATCCATTCCAACCACGGACAGACCGCCATCGGGCATCTGCGTGACTGTGACGTTTGGGCCAGCGATTGCGGCTGCCAATACCTGTGCCGCGGAGGTACGCACTGACACATGTGTTGCGCCGGCCTGCGCTGTAAGCGCTTCGATCGAGGCGTCAGCGAGCACGCGACCGCGGCCGAGAACGACCACATGATCGGCGGTGAGAGCCATCTCGCTCATCAGATGGCTAGAGAGAAAAACTGTTCTTCCTTGGGAGGCGAGGTACCGAGTCAGCTGCCGCACCCAGAGGACGCCGTCCGGGTCCAGGCCGTTCACAGGCTCATCGAGGATCAAGGTCTGCGGGTCACCGAGAAGTGCCGCTGCAATTCCAAGGCGTTGTCCCATTCCGAGAGAGAACCCGCCGACCCGCTTGGAGGCAACTCCTTCTAGTCCGGTCATCTCGATCACCTCGTGAACTCGAGACTTTGGTAACGATGCCGTAGCTGCCAAAGCAAGCAGGTGGTTGTATGCGCTACGACCGGTGTGGACCGCCTTCGCCTCCAGCAACGCGCCTACCTGATGTAGTGGGTCGCGATGATCTGCATACTGCTTCCCATTGACCATCGCGTGACCCGACGTGGGTCGGTCTAGGCCGACAATCATTCTCATCGTCGTCGATTTGCCCGCACCATTCGGCCCCAGGAACCCCGTCACTTGTCCGGGGTGAATCGTGAAGGAAACATCGTTGACCGCTGTCTTCCTCCCGTAGCGCTTGCTCAGGTTCCTAACTTCAATCATGGCTTCACGTTAGGTTCGAGCTCTTCAACACGCATCGCACGCCGGGGTCATCTTGGCGCCCTCATTTTCCTACTCAGGTCGGATGGCGATCGACGGTCACTAGTAGAGGAAAGACCCTTCGTTGAGAAGGGGATCGTGACGGTGGGTTCGCCGCGAACCCACCGAGTGAAAGTGCACCGGTAGCCAGAGTGGATAGCGCTCCCACTGCTGAGATGCGGGGTACGGTGAGGGGTCCTCTCCATGCCATGAAGAGCCTGGGAATACCGGAAAAGTGATGCTCATTCCGAGCGAATCTTTGAGACGTTCCTTGGTCGCCCAACCGTCGGCCGACCCGGGCTGAGCATCCTCATCGTCGTAGACTTCCCGGCACGGTTGGGCCAGATGTCACGTAGCCTGCGCGTTTGTCGGGCTACTCCGCGGCGTTAGGAGCACATCCGCCCACGGTTCTGTTTTAGGGCTGAAGCGTGTCTACCCGGGTGGTATGGACGCGAGCCCCCCCCCTGTGCGGATCAGTGCGGGCCTGAACAACACGCTGGGCCCCGACTCGGGAGATAGTGGGTTGTCGTCGCTCTCGTCACTCACTCTTCCATCCGGGACTCTCTATACAGAGGCAAGCGCCTCGTGCAGTCAGGGGGACCTGTCTGTCTCGAGGAGACACGCGCAGGAGAGGGCAGGGGAGCATGGATGGTACTTGAATCGGCAGGTGCACTAAGTTCGGGCACAGCACTCAAATGGGTGACGCGTCTGGTTCTTGCGCTCAGTCTTGTCGGACTCATGGCGTCAGCATTCATCTGCCTGCCTGCGGTGCTCGCTATCGAGGCAGACCTCGCGGCGCGCGTACTGAGCGCAGTGTTTCGCGTTCCCTCATACGCGCCGTTCGCGCTCCCTTACATCGTCTTCGTTGACGACCCGACCTACGTACTCCAGATCACCCCGGAGTGCAGCGCAGTCTTCCTCACCGCGCCCTTCGCTGCGGCAGCAGCGCTTCTTTTGCTGTCGCGACGGTTTTCGCCCGCCCGAATCTTGCTAGCGCTGTTACTGAGCGTGACCGTGATCGTCATCATCAACGAAGTCCGCATCGCCTTCATCGGCGCCGCCCTGGTCTGGTGGGGGATCGATGGTTATGGGTGGTCCCATACCGTCACCGGGTCGCTCATGAGCGTCGGGGCGATCGTGGGAGCTGTCGCGATGTCCTACCTCGTCATGAAAAGACGGAAGCAGCGTGCTAGTCCCGAGATCCTGAGTGCGCCTTGAGCGCGAGACCCATCGGAACCTTGGGGCGAAGCCTTCACCTCACCCCCCGTCGATGTTCGTGTGAGTCGCTGAAAGCGGCTTCTGAATCAGATGCTCGTGGGTGAGGCTGCGCATCACCGTTGTCTGGGTTGCGTCACTTTCCGGCCGGATGTCGCTCTCCATATACGGACGCAGCTTCGTGGTTGCTGGGGGCAGCTCCTCGAGCGGCGAGTACCTACGGGGCCTGGCTGGCGTCTGCAGGGCGAGTTCTCCCGATAGGAATCCGGGGGCGACTCGCCCTGCCAAACCTCAAGAGAGATCTTGTAGAGCGCAGAGGGCCCCTGGGGCTATCGGGGTACCTCGCCAGTCCCTATCCGTCACCTTGATGGGGCGGTTGCTCTCTCCTCTATAAGAGATGAACTGGAAGTGGACGGGGAAGTACCCCATCCAAGACGGAGGCACGAACTTGTACACCCCTTATGGCGGAATCGCTGGTGGAGGCGGGGCTGCTGCGGTCCTTGCTACGACAGGGATGGACTTTCCTGCGTTGCTGGTCGTCGCAGGATCGCTGGGACTGATGCTCTCTGGGGCCTTGCTGTTTAGGTCTGGCCGCAACAGAGCAAGCGAGAACGAGGTTGCGCGGTAATAACGCTTGATTGGACGTGGGCCTCAAGAGAGTAGGTAGAGAAGTTGCAGATCGTTCTTGCTGTCTCAATGCAGCTCTCGCTCATCCTCTCAGTGATCTTCACCCTGTATGTCTTGCTCATAGTCGTGCCCTTTCTTCGCCGTCGATCGCGTCGATCGGGCGAGCCGGGCGACCTGGAGTGGCACCTCTTCGTCCCCTGCCGAGATGAGCAGGCGGTAATCGGGGAGACTCTTGAGTACCTGCTCGGCAGTTTCCCCGATACTCATGTGTGGGTTATAGATGACGACTCAGATGACGACACCGCGGTCATTGTCGCCGGGTGGATGCAAGCCTCACCCCTCGTTCATCTCGTCCAGCGTCGCAGGCCCAAGGCTAGAACAGGGAAGGGTGACGCACTGAATGCGGCCTACGCTGAGCTCATAGCCTGGCTAGGAGACGGTGTTGATGCCGAGCGGGTCATTGTCGGTGTTGTAGACGCTGATGGGCGCCCCGCCGTTGGTTGTTTGCGCGCCGTCGCTGGCCCAGACTACTTCGGGGATTCTTCGGTCGGCGGCGTCCAGATCGTGGTGAGAATGATGAACCGCGACGTCCACACGCCCCTCCCTTCCTCTGGAAGGCTCCGAAACTTCTTCGCACGAACACTCGTGCGAATGCAGGACGTTGAGTTCCGGACTGTAATCTCCGCAATCCAATCGGCCCGGATCTACACGGGAACAGTGGGTATGGGCGGCAATGGGCAGTTCACGCGCTTGTCGGCGCTGCAGTCTCTTGATGGGGGAGACGGTAAAGCTTGGCGAGGTTCTCTGCTCGAGGACTTTGAACTCGGCGTCCACCTGCTTCTCGCCGGCTGGAAAAACCGGTTCTGTCCAGACACCTGGGTTGACCAGGAAGCTCTCTTCGATCTGCGGCGCTACCTCACGCAGCGGACTCGGTGGGGACAAGGTGTCATGCAGTGCATTCGCTACTGGCCGGCCGTATGGTCGAGTCGCAAGATCTCGAATGCTGGAATCGTCGAGATGACCTACTACTTCCTGCAGCCGTGGTTGACCCTGATAGGTACCTTTGTGTACCCCATCCCCATGATCTTTCTTGCGACTGCGCTTCTCTCGAACACGGAATTCCTCGTAGATTTCTTGACCAGAGGGGGGGCCGCCTTGCTCGGCACCTATTTGGTCGCCGGTCTTGCGCCCTTCTTTCTATGGGGACCGGTCTACATCGCGAAGTGTGAGCGGAAGCAGGGCTACTGGCGTGGCGTGGGCTGGGGCTGGGCTTATGTGCTCTACGTATACGCCTTCTATGTGACCACCTGGCGCGCCTTTGGGCGCCTCCTTACCGGAAGGTCGGGCTGGGCCAAGACTCGGCGAAATTCCGAGGCCGCCATAGGTCAGCCGGTCGCCCGCGAGAGCTAAGGAGTTCCCCGCCCCGACATCCGCGGCGGGAGCGGGATCAGCGTCATCTCCTCGGGTTCGTGCGACGTCGCTCCATCCGCAAGTTGCCGCTAGGACGTGTTGCCAAACCGATTCGGTTCACTTGTCATTGCCAGGCGCGGACATGGTGGATAGTGGCGGACTTGGGGTAGCTGCCGCCGCGAGGTCCGATCTAGAAGAGGTCGATCATGAGGAACATCGGATAGTCGGGGGCCTGCTTGATCCGACACAGTGGTCGACCTTCGCATCCGATAAGCGTCTCGCCCGGCCCCCAGATCACCGTCCAGGTGTGGGGAGAGGATGCGTCCAAGGGGACAACGACTTCGCCCATGTCGGTGGTCAGCCGCGGGTCGTTGTGCGCTTTGATGCCGGTGCGGGGCACCGTGGCCTCGCCGATGCCGTCGGCGTCGATCTCGAAGATGCAGATCTCCCCGGACTCTGTCGGGGATCGGTGCTCGGTTCCAACCAGCCATGCTGCGAGCATGCAGTTGGTGGCGCGGCTCGCGGAAACAGTGATTTCCACCCGCCCGCGTGACGGCGCAAACAGGAGGCATTGCGGTGTCTCGGTGCGGACGTCGAGATCGAAGCGGTGACGATGTGTTCCGAGCTGTGAGCCGACCGGCCCGGAATACACACCTGTCTGCAGATTGGAGACGCGCAGAGGTGCGTCTTCAAGGCGCCAGTCCAGCTGATCAGTGTCGATCCGCAGCTCGATCCCGGCAGCGACGATTCCGTAATGCGCGCGCGCCCGCTCTGGGGTCGTCCACTGCGGCAGATAGCTTGCAACCCATCGTTGTGGGCTCAGCCCGGCGCTGAAGTCGTCATCGATGTCCGGTTCACGGTCTGGTGCGGAGGGAAGGCTGCTCCCCGGGAGAGAGGGCATGAGAAATGATCACACGCGAGCCCAACCAGTGAAGGGTGGCGGCGAGCCAGAGCGCGGAGTGGTGATTCCGTGCGGTCTTGCCTGAGCGCATCGTCGGTGCGCGATCTGATCGTCACGCTCGGGGACCTTCGCGGCGATGCCGCGCTCGCGCAGCCATGCCTGGTTCGCCATCGACGGGTAACCTTTGTCGGCGATCACCCGGTCCGGCCTCGAACGTGCCCTGCCTCTCGAGCGGGCGACGCGGATCTCGCTCAGCGTCGCGGTCAGCATGCGGGTGTCCGCTGGCTGCCCAGGCGTGAGGACGAAGGTGAGAGCACGTCGCTTTCCCGTCGCAGTCGAGGTGGTTCTCTGTCGTCAACCCGCGGCGAGAACGGCCGATGGCATGATCCGCCGACCTTTCCCCGAACTTCTTGCAGTTCGACAGAGCCTCCTATCTCGCGCGGAGGTATCGTGCCGTGCTGATATACGCGGACGACCATGTAGTCGACCGGCGCGACCCAACTCAGATCCCCGGACTGCTGCGCCAGCGACTGCGACCTTTCCAACGCCCGTGCCCACACACCCTGCTCGGACCGCCGGTTGAAGCTCCTATAGATCGTGCTCCAGCTCCGGAACCGCTCCGGCACGTCCCGCCACGGTGCCCGGTCCGGAACGGCCACGCCGTCGCCTCCACCACGGCACGGCGGTCCACCGGCGGCCGACCCGTTAACTTTGCAGTCGGGAACAGCGGTTCGCTCACAGACCACGCTTCATAGGAGATCACATTGAGTCGGCCTGACTCTTGTTCCTATCGGGAGCCTTGTCCGGCAGGTGCCGGACTGGCTGAATCGAGCTCGGTGTAATACGTCTGTTCGACCTCGACCGGAGTGCGCATGTCGAGCTCGCCGTGGAGGCGGGAGTTGTTCCACCACCACACCCGTTCGAGGGTCGCGAGTTCGACCCGCTCGACGGTGCACCATGGCCCTTGCCGGCGGATCAGCTCGGTCTTGTAGAGGTTGTTCACTGCCTCCGCGTCCGCGGTGAGCCCCGGCTTCACACCTGCGTCGACCTCGTACTGATCATCGAGTTCCATCCTTGCTTGAATAACGGAACGAAAGACAGGCCGATTCACATCGCACGACACGCGTTCAAGACTCCTGCACGAGGCGTTCGGAGGCATCTAGCACCACGTCCTAAGCGCCCACAGTTCGAGCGGCGGCGGCATGGAACCGAGATCAAGCGTGCTAGAAGCGTGACGATCGGGGGTGCCCGAGGGGGTGATCTGGCAGGCACTGGCGTCACGTAGTGGGCGCGTCTTCTCTCTCTTTGGATGTGCCGGCTTTTCGGCATTGTTCAGACTGGTAACTAATTCACCAGAATGCAAGCAAACCAACGGAGAATACATGAAGAATCGATCCAAACTAGGTCGCTGCGCTCTCGCAGCAGCCAGTGCGCTTGGGATCGTTGTCCTCGCAGGAATCGCGAGCCCCGCATCTGCCCAGTCGGGGGCACCCACCTCGACTCCTGACTTTGACCTTCAGGCGGTGCTAGCGAACGCCCCCGAGCTGGCTGGATACCTAGTCGACACGTCCGGCGTCCACTCCAACATCGAGGAGATTGCTGTCTCAAACCAGCAGTTCCTGCCGAAGACGACATTTCTCAACGCGGATGAAGCGCACCACAACGACACTGACCTCACGCAAAGCGAGGCGTTTTCGGGTAGCAGTTGGTCTTCGACCGCGACTATGACGACTACGACAGACCACACCGTATCGAGCAGCCTGGGCGCCGGTGGTGGGATTGCAGTTCCCTATCCGTACGCTCCCGTGGCGGGTGGGCTCTCGTATTCCTATCAGGAGTCCTGGGGAACGCAGCACACTGAGAGCACCAGCCGTCAGGTAACTGTGAACTACGCCAGTTCCAGTGTGACGACCCCCGCGCACTCAACTGCGCACCACCAGGCCACTGTCGTTCAGGGCACCTTCACCGGTGATGCGAAGACCACTGCTCGGTTGTCGGGAAACGTCGTACTTGACAAGTGCGGCAAAGAGATCTCCATCCCCATCGGACAGCTCTTGTCCCTCACCCGGGACAAGGGACAGGACCCTCTTGCGCCGTCTTGGGTTACTCCCAATAGCGACGGTACCGCGCTGATGAGTCGCACGACTCATTTCGTGGACGAGAACTACGTCACCTCCTACGCCAGGGATTGGATCACCCCTGATGCCACTCCGAGCGTTGCCTCTCAGGTAACGACAAATCAGGCGTCGACACCGTCCCCCCGTGCGCTCGCAAAACTGGCGCCCAGCCCCGCTGCGCTGGCGAATGTCTCGTCGCTGCGATACGCGATCACCTGTGACGCGGGTGTTCTTCCGCGGACTCAGATCCTGAGCTTCGATGCCGGCGACGCGAACCACGCTGTCGTTCTCACGTCCGCCCACAAGGTGGTGCAATACGACGGTAAGACGGCCAAGACGATCGACACCAGCACAATCCCGCAGGTTCAGGTCGTCTCCGAAGGTAGCGACGGTGAACTGTGGGTCCTCGCCGGCGACGCCAGCGGCACCCGCACGCCATACCGGTATGACGGAGCTAAGTGGACCGCTATGGGTGTCACTGACTGGTGGAGTGGCCTTGACGTGGCAAGCCAGAACAACGTCGTGCTCACCGCGACGTCGCACGACGACTGGTACTGGGATGGCGCAAGCTGGACGCATCTCCTCGGCCAGGTCCTCGGAACCTCCGTGGGTGTCGATGGCACAATCTGGGGTCTGGGAACCGATAACCATCTCTATCGACTGGACCGCACCAGCATCCGCTGGGTCCAGCAGCCCAACACTCGAGCCGACAACTTGTCGGTGGGAAGCAAGTCGCATGTGGCGCATATCTCGAACGGCGTTGTCTGGGCGAGTGACTCCGTCAATGGCGCCACCGGTGACGTGACGAGCTGGAAGTGCTACGCCTACGACCCCACGCAGCTCTCTGATCCTGCAGCATGCACGGTCGCTGCGATTAAGGACCCGCTTGTTACGCCGGGGATTGTCGCTGCCCAGATTGGTGCAGATGGCGTCGTCTGGGTTGTCGCAAGCAGCGGCATCTGGCAGCACACCTCTATGGGATGGAAGAACCTCACTGTCTAACCCGTGAGGGCAAGGGGTGGGCTGGATTCACGGGGGAGTTCCGTTGAGCTCAGCCCACCCTCTACACATACCCCAGCTGGAACCCGTGCTCATTGTTTCCAGCAGCCTTGCGCTCAGTTGAGCGCAACCGTTCTTATTCACGACCGAGATGAGATCTCGGATGGAAGGTCCCAAAACATGTCCCTTAAAAAGCGCTGGCTTGTTGTTCCCGTTCTCGCAGCGGGCGCCCTCTGTGTTCTGGGAGGCGCTCAGATGGCAAGCGCCGCCACTCATTACACGACGGATCTCGAGGTCCAGAACGTGACGGTTCCGGACCTTAACGCCGGAGAGTCAGGCGAAGGTCACATCGACTTCTATAACCTGGCGGGAGATCCAATCGACTCGTCGGAAGGTTGGACGATCGTCGTCAAGGCTCCCCAGTACACCAAGTTCACCAGCAACGCGGTCACGGTAGGGCCTCTCGGAGAACAGCTAGTAGCCAATAATGCATGCAGTACCGATACGGCTGGTACGACCCTCACCTGTGACCCGTCATCGCTTTCGGGGTCACCGATTGCACCCGGAAACAGCGGCAGGATCACGTTCTCCCTGACGGCCGACTCGGATGCTGTGCCCGGAACCTACTCAGGTTCCGTCTCAGTGTTGCCCGACGACCAGTCGACGGCCGACTCGAATCTCAGCAACAACTCTCGCGTCTACAACGTCGCTCTGGGAACTCCTGCGATGACCCCCGCCGCAGCCGCGGTTCTCTTGGGAGCGAGTGTTCTCGTGCCCGCGATCGCTGTTCTTCGTCGTCGCAAGTCGGCGGATCATCAGCCGCGCGCGTAGCCCGGAGTGTCGTAGAGGACTCCTCGGATGGCAATTTTTGTCAACCGAGGAGTCCTCCCTCGTTAGCGTCCCTGAGGAGAGCGGACCGGGTCGACCGAAGGTTCCGCGGGTCTCTGGAATTCCTTCGCGGAGGCGCGGCTCGACATCGAGCCGTTGCCGCCCCTGGCCGATGTCGATGGGTGCGGCGGCAGTATTCCGAACTGAAGAGAGCGGCTTACAGCATCATGTCGCGACTGGACGCCGAGCTTTCGGTAAAGGCTTCGGGTGTGGCTGCGGAGCGTGTTCTCCGAGACGAACAACCTGCGAGCTATCTGCTCGAATGTGTCCCCTGACGCAAGCTCAGCGACTATCTGCCGTTCGCGGCGGGTTAGCGTGCGACCCTTCATATCGCCGCGGAGTGCCAAGGCCTGCAGATCTCTCGCAGACTGCACAAGGGAAGAGGGCTCCTCGTCCACTAACTCGGCAAGAGCGACAAGGTCGGGATGAGGGATAGCCAGTAACGGGAACACGGTCGAGCCGGACTGGGCAGCTGAGAAAGCTGTGCTGGCGACCTTGGCCGCGTTGTTATGGTTTGCTGCGCGGTAGAGCGCGGCTGCCAACAGAAACAGGCCTGTGAGGTGGGAGGCCGATTGGGGGGGTGATAGATGAAGAGCTGCCTCCACGGCGGTCTGGGTCGACTCGAAGTCGTGTCGTAAGAGCGCGTACTGTGCAGAGGTCAGGTGGCCCCAAGCTGACTGGTTGGGGCGAGAAGCCCGCGAACTGTGCTCTACCGGCTGAACCTCATCGGTAATCAGCGAGATCCGTGCACGTAAGTACTCCACAAGCTCTCGAGCCTCGTCGGCGGATGCGATCTCAGCGAGAACAGCCGCTTTCTGTAGTTGATGCCGTGTGCGGTCGGTATCGCCTTGGAAGAAATAGACGAGAGCCTTCGCGACTCGGCGAAGGAGCTGATATGGGGTTGGGCCGACATCGTCTTTGAGTGTCTCCAAAGCACTTTCGGCCGACGCTGGACGCCCGGCCCACGCATCTGTGAGCGCTGCTGCCAGTCTGAACTCGGCGTCTGCTTGGGATCCTATGTAGAACTCGCGGGCGTCAATACTTCGCGCTACCTTCGCTTCTGTCCGTGCTTGCGCTGTGTTGCCGATCGCGGCCTGGCTCAGTGTGCGGAGGGCGGCGAGGTAGAGCGCACGGAAGAGCGGCATGCCGGGCTCGATATCGAGGAGTGTTGCTTGGCGCGAAGCCACCGTAAACCTGCCGAGGCTGAGGAGGGCGGATATCTCTTGGACTTGTAGAGCGCTGAGGGTTTCGATGCTCGTTGCCTGAGATCGGGCCTTGCTGAGTATCGGAAGTAGATTGAGCTCGCCCGTGAAATCGCCTTGGGCGCGGAGCTCGGCTGCTAGCCCGGCCAGTTCTAGGGGGTCGGGTACCGGGCGCTGCGGGTTGGTGCGCCATTCCAGGCGGTCCTTCTGAGGCAGACGTTCCTCGATTGATCCCCGCAAAGAGATGAGGGTCGGCATTCGAAGTAGGGCGGCAGGCGGGACGTCTGTGGCGAGCTGGAGCCAATCATCGAGAGCTAACCGGCCGAAGGCCCGGTTCGTCGCGCGTAGTACCCGGTCGGTTGCGTTCGAAGTGGCTGACAGACGAATGGCTTCGGCGAGCTTGTTCTGTCGCAGGAGCACTTCGGACATGAGGCCCGCGACTTCCCGGACGTCCTTTTCGTCGATGGATGCCACCAATGCCGATCGCAGAAGCGGGTTTAGTCTCCACCGGTACTCTCCGTTTTGCAGTTCGCGAGTAGCCACCCCATCCCTGACCAGCTTCTTGAGTTCTTTCTTGGCCAGCTCGGGGTTCGTCTCTGTCGCCTCCAGGAGGCTCTCATCCACGAAGGAGGGAATCGATATCGGTGTCCATAGCTGAGTTGAGGGCGCTTCATCCAGGGCCGTCGGACCCAGCTCGCGTGCCCACTCGATCCCCGGTCGAAGCATCGCCTCGACATTCTCGTCATCGATCCAGCTATCAGCTCGAGCGAAGCTGCTCAGAGCAACCTTGAGTCCTTCTGCCCATCCACCCGTGACCCGAGCGATAGATTCCATGGCTGAGGGCGTGATCCGAAGCCCAAATGTTTCAGCTAAAGCAGCGATCTCTTCTTCAGAGAAGAGGAGGGTCTGTGCATCGACAACCTCTAGGTCAAGCTTGGATATGGTCGCGGGTCGTTGATACGGGGCGGAATCTCGTGTAATGACACAGATCTGTGAGCCCATTGCTGTGCGGAGCCGCTGAGCAAGTTCGATGACCCGGTCCGCGGCGGTCCCGTGTCTGTCTTCCACCACAAGTAGCGCGATCGGGTCCTTCCTGGCGCTGGGCGCCTCCAGCTGACCTAGTTCCTCTACGGTGCACCACATTGTCTTCGTGGCGATGCCGTCTTGATTGACTAGCTCTGCTACAGCCGTTCGCGTTCCGGAACCTCTGAAGGCTCGCACGACTGCCACGCCGCAGGTCAGGGCCTCGCGTATGCGGGCTGTGACGCGCGGACGTGCTATGAATCGACTTGGAGGAAAGGGGACAGCGCGTTGGACGGCGCCGGCCTCTGCCCCAAGAAACATCTGTAGACTCGGCCCCTGGATGTCTTTGCCGGAGCTAAGCGTCTCGGCGTAGTGAGCCGGGGGGCCGTCATCGACGCTCCCATGCATTCAAATCGCCCTTTCCTATCCCATTGTGCTGAAGTGATCGACCACGCGAACTCTGAAGAGCGTTTCCCCCTGCTGTCCGACCATCTGTCGCGCAACGCCAAAGCTCGTGCCAGCTGTTCTATTACTAGTTGCCCACTCCGCACTGGATGCATCCCCCCGGCGTCCACTTCGAGGCGGATAGGCCCTAACCTCATGATCGGGTACTTCTCATGCCCACTGTGTGAACGTGAGTCTGTGCCCGTCGTGATCGAGGATGACGAGATCTCGTAGGGTTCCTCCCTGTGAGGCTGCGCTAGGAGATCTGGCCGTGACTTTGCGGGTCGAACTCGGGCTCGTGAGTACCCTCCCCGAGTAGTGCTTGGATAGCGGACACGCTTCGCCTTGCCGCCCGCCCGTCCCCGAATGGGCTCGCAGCTCTGGCCATCGATTCGTAGGCTCCCTGGTCTGTGATTAGCAGCTCGCACTCAAAGACAATGGTTGCGACGTCGGTTCCGACCAGCTTCGAGGTGCCAGCCAGGATCGCCTCAGGGCGCTCAGAGCTCTCACGAAGCACTAGTACTGGCTTTCCGAATGTGGGGGCTTCTTCCTGTAGCCCGCCCGAATCGGTCATCACGATATGTGCAGCCCGCAGCACCTGAGCCATCTCGAGGTATGAGAAAGGCTGCGTGATCAGGACGTTAGGTATACCGCGAAGCTCTGAGATGAAGTACTCGGCGACGGACGGGTTCGGATGGCTCGGGATCACGAACTTGATGTGGGGGAAGCGCTTCGCCAGGATACGGATCGCCGTACCTATCTCGCGCATGGGACGACCGAAGGACTCTCTCCGATGGACCGTCGCAAGGATGAAGGGTCTGAAACTCCGAAGCAGGTCCTCAAGGCGAGGATCCGTCATCTCTACGCGTTGCTCGGATGCCCACTCCAGCGCATCAATGACCGTGTTTCCTGTCACCACAACGGCCTCCCGGGTAATGCCCTCATTTACCAGATTGGAGCGGGAAAGGTGTGTCGGGGCGAGGTGAAGGCTCGCGATCGCGCTGATGACTCGCCGGTTACCCTCTTCAGGAAACGGTGAGTAGAGATTGAAGGTTCGAAGACCGGCTTCGACGTGAACGACGGGAATGCGTTGGTAGTAGGCGCCCAAAGCCGCAGCGGTCGCGCTGGAGGTATCGCCCTGGACGAGCACGGCATCCGGCCGCTCTTCTAGAAGGACGGGGGCCAGCTTTCTCAACGTTTCGCTCGATATCTCGGCAAGCGTTTGACTGGGCTTCATGATGTCTAGGTCGTGGTCCGGAACTATTCCGAATATTCCGTTGACCTCGGCGCACATCTCTCGATGCTGACCGGTAGTAACGATGGACAACTCCAGACCTCGCCGAGAGGCCTCTGTTATAACGGGAGCCAGTTTGATCGCTTCTGGTCGGGTCCCGTAGATCGGCATCAGCTTCACAGGGTGCACTCCGATACCGAGAGCGCGACAGGTGTGTACCGGGGCAGCTCGAACGCTGCTTTGGAAACGAATGAGCTGAGGCAATGCCAGCCGGCGAGATGGTCCTTGGCTAGGCTCCTGAGCAGTTCCTTCTCCGTAAGGTGCGCCCAGCGGGCTCTGATCTGACGAAGCAATGCGGCGATGAAGGAGATGGCTAGATCCTCGTCCGCCGCCCAGAGTTCCGTTACGTACGAACGAAGAGGCAGAGTGATCTCAAGACCTAGGTCGTGGTGGCGTAATACTGCGCGTTCACTCGCCAGTTCAGCGACAGTGTTGAGAAGCGAATAGTCCAGCGTCGACCATGTGGTTTGGTTGGGCACCTGATCCGTTACGAACGCGCAAAGTGCCTCCCAAGCTTGTTTAGCGGTCATGTCTTTGAGAGGTACGTAGAGGGCTGAGAGTGACGAGAAGCCAGGTTTTCGAACGGAGGGAGGATGCGGGAGCGTTCCCATCCCGGGGATCGCGGGGTCAATCAGGTCACACCCCGGCTCACACCTTCGGTGAGAAAAACCGCATCCTTGCGATCCTTCAGATTCACTGCAGGCGGGGTATGTTCTGTAGTCGCCGGTGCGAGGCGCACATCCCCTCGGCGACTGCAAGAGCTGGAGTCCGATATGAACGTCGAACGTGCGCGCACACAATATCCGCAGTTGGATGACGAGCAGCTGATAGCTTGTGTGCGGACTGGGGACTCTTCGGCGGTAGCGGAGCTCTTCCTGCGTCACGGCGGCGCCGCACAGCGCGTGGCCTTGAGCGTACTTCGCTCCGCCGCAGACGCGGAGGATGTGGCCGTTGATTCGTTCCACAGCGTCGTGACCGCGATCGAGAACGGAAACGGTCCGGCCGTTCACTTTCGCGCCTACCTGTTTACTGCTGTCCGCAACCGTTCTCGCGCTGTTCTTCAGGAGCGCGCGAGGGTTCAGCCTACGGATGACAACCAAATACTTGACTCGATCGTCCCGGACGCCACAGAGAGTATTAACGATGAAATGCGGGCTGCGTTCGGTGATCTTCCTTCGCGCTGGCAGGACGCCCTCTGGTTCTCTGTGATCCAAGGAGAGCCTCGAGCGACGACTGCTGAACGGATGGGGCTGTCCCCGAACAGCTTCACGGTTCTGCTACGCCGAGCAAAGCAAGGGCTGCGGGCTTCCTATCTCTCTCGACTCGCCAGCAGCGCCGAGGAGCCTGCTAGGAGCTTCGATGCCTCAGCGCGCAGTGCAACTCGATGAAATGGCCCGATTTGTACTGAGTGGAGCTGAGGGTCGTTTGCGCTGCTTTTCGTCGAGTAAGGATCATGTGGAAAGGTTCCGACGGAGGAGCCTCGGAGGGTAGTCAGCGGGCTTGGATGAGGACATCACAGAGTCGGATCTCTATTTGCAAAGAGCCGGTGTCAGCGCCGTTCTGATTCTTCTGTGCGCTGCCGCGGTCTGGGGCAGCCCACAGATTCGAGTCATCGAGGCCAGTGCGGCCTCAGCGATGATTAACGCGCCCCTTGTTGTAGTCAGCGCCGTCCTACCTGCCTTGACTTTGCGCATTGGCGTCTCCGGGAGTCTGCCGCTCACGGTCACCATCGCCGAGTCTTCCTCCGTCGTGTTCTTGATCGTCCCCTTCTTTATGGCGGGGGCGGTGATGGTCCTTTCCACGCGGTTCTCGATCTCAAAGGTGCTGAAGGCACTGGCGGTCGCAACAGCAATCCTCGTCGAAACGAGCATGCTGGAGGCTGTCTTTCTTAACTCGATCATGCGCTGGTGGGGATGGAGTGAGCAGCCGCTGTTGCAAGGGTTGCTGCCTACTGCATTGCTGTCTATTGGGATTGCTGCTGCGAGTACCGCCAGCTGGCTGATCGCAGTGGATCCGGCCTCACGAGGGGCCGAATTGTGAGCTTGGGTTGATTCGCCGCCCTTTGCGCGACTCTTTCGCTCCCTCCCCGGCCGAATTCACAACAGAGCGATGCCCGTGCTCGTGGACGAGCGTGTCGCCAGTGTTCCTCGCTGCACGGTCGCCGGACTGCTAACAGCACCTTCGTCGGTTGATCGGGAGCGTGACGATCGGGTCCCACGGTGGGCTCCTTTTTCCCGGTTGCAGCTATGTCCTGGGCCGGCGTGGAGCCCGCGGGCGTGTAAGTGCAACGTAGAAAATGACTGTGGAGACCCCGATCGCGATGAAACTCAGGGTGGATCCAACTACCGTGTGAGACCATCCGTAACCATCCATGCCCCACCACGCGAGGGCGGCAGCAATGAATGCAATACGCAGAGCGTTGATGGCTAAGATCACGCCGATGCTGACCGATAGAGTAGCCATGATCCGCTTCACGGTGAAGCGATCCGAAAGCACCAGCAAAGCGCTCGCTGCGATGAAAGGCGCGGTAAGAAAAACTGCGCTGCATTCCGGGGTCACAACGAGGACATAGGGATAGTCCGCGACGTAACGGATATATGCCTGTCCAGATGGTGCCGATGCGGGCACCATGAAGACCGACTCGAGCACGCGAGCCGCAATATTTGCTTCGAAGGCGAGCACATTGCTGAGCAGTGCTACCCCGGCCACGATCGAGCAAAGAAGGCCGATAGCGACTACCCATCGCGAGATGCTTGAGATGGGTCGGTATGAAAACCTTGTTGTAGTCATACTCTGAGTCACGGACTACCTCTTTGCTGCTCAGCGGCCCTGATTTGCGGCGCTGTTCCGGGATTGAACCGGAACAGCGCCGCAAATAAAAGGCCGTTCCTACTGCGTAGCGATGCGCTTCCGGCGGAGCACGCCAATAGCGGCAGCCGCTGCCCCCAGTACAAGGGCGCCGATTGCCAGAGAGATCGGTTCGACCGGGATCGCGGGACTGCCCGGGTCCGCCTTCATCTGATAGCTCAGCGGCTGAGTCGCCGCGCTAAGCCGCGGCAGACCGCCTGCTCCGATCTCGGGGCTTGCCGTCATGTTGAAACCGGAAGCGCTAGAGACGGTGGTTGCCCAGGGGGCTGTGTTGTCGATCGCGACCGGGATCTTCAGCTGAACAGTTCCAGGGTAGGAGTTCGTGAGCTGCGGGACGCTGAGCGTGATATTGCTGCAGGTGAGTTGAGTGTTGCCGTTACTCAAAGCACACGCCCACGTCTCATCCGCGCCGGTCGGCTGGTATCCATTCGCGGTGTCCCACTGCAGCGGGGTCCCGCTCACTGTGGACTGGGTGAACGTGGAATGAGGCGGAGCGTTCAGCGTGAACGTCGTCGTCCCGGTCTCAAGCTCATACTGTGGGTTCTGGATGTTCACCCCGACATATCCCGTCTCCCCCCGACCGTATGTGCCGAAGATAAGCCCGCCTGTGGTGACTGTGTCTGCCAGTGCCGGCGTTGCCACCATCACACTGACCAACACTGCTCCGCCGGCGAGGATCACCGCTCCGAAGGTCTTTTTCATTTGAGACGTGTCCTTTCAAGTTTGGGACTCCTTGTGAAGGAGAGGTTTGAAACTTGGCTGAGGTGATGCGAGTCGTAACAAAGTTGGTGGCTCGTCTCGCGCTCACCGGAGATATTGCGCTGGCTGGGACCCGCTCCGGGGCGTACTCAACCTCCTGTCGAGCCCCGATGGCCAGTCAGCAGGCCAGCATTCTCACTGCTGCGATCCCGTCACTTCGATGGCGTTTCGTGCAGACCTCAGATCACGCCGGGACCGCGCTGTTCCGTCTTTTGACGAGCGAGGAGCAAGGAGAAGCCACCCACCGCTGCCCCAGCACGGTGTTTGCCGCGAACGTTGAGACTGCAGGTGTGATGGCGGATCTCCCTCTATGAGGACGTGCTGACGTACTCCCTCACCTTGAGTGAGCACGGCCGGGGGTCCAGGTGACTGAGTCCCTAACGACGTCGTGTGGAGGACCGCTATCTTCGGCCGCTCTACGTCCGCGCCGGACGATATCAACGAGTTGAAGAGCGCGAACCGTTCGGAACCAGCATGTGTCGATGCAGAAACGACATTGCCAACACGTCGGCCGACGGCACACGTGCCACCAGATGCACCGCTGTTGAGCGCGTCACCTTTTTGCCCATTAACCGCTCTATGAAGTGAGAAGGCGGGTAGGCGCTCGGGCTTTTCGGCTCGGCGATTCACCGCATTCCCCACGAGAGATATGTCTCCCCAAGGCGTGTCTCTTGCTGCGGACTCGCTCCCCAAACGGGTCCGCCGGTGGGGCCCTGCCCCCGGTCAGGGCCCCACCCCTGGGACTTCACCGGGAGGAGGGGTGAGGGACCGATTGACAGACGTTCACGATTTCACGCCGTCCCCGCGGCCTCGCCCAGGAGCAGGGGCGCAGCAACCGCCGCGGGCAGAAGGCGATCGACTCTTCAGAAGCTTGGCTATCTGCGAGTCGTGGGTGCGCCGGCCAGGTTGACTGCCCGACGATCTGCCGATTGAACCGGTCGAGTGCTCCTCAGCCGCGTTCATGACCGCGCTCTTTGCATTCGTAGCGGCGATGCTGGACGCCAGCTCAAGCGCGGAACGACATTGGGAAATCACGGCCTCCTCTGGGCCGGTCGATACATAGGAGCGCTGTGGCTGCAGTTTTGATCTACGCGTCAGTCATCTTGATCGGACTGTTCGCAGGGGCTTCGTTCGCGCTGTTCGCGGCGGGCGTCTTCCCAGCGAAGAGCGGTCTGGCTGGGAGTGCGCTCTCCGGCGTGGTTCTGTACGTGTCTGTGCTTACCGGCCCCGAAGCCCCCGGGTCGGGGCCGGCTGCCGTCCTGACCATCTTTCTCGCCGCCGTGTTCCTCTCCCCGGTGGTTCGGGCGCACCATCCCGCTCTTGCAGGGCGAAAGTACTGGAGGCGGCTGTGGCTCATCCTGCTCCACGATCGGGCGGCAAGTGGCGATGGCCGATAGCAGCGTCCTGTCCCCTCGTCGTCACTTTCGTAACTGTATCGCGCTCTCATCAGGGGTACAGCGGGGATCTGCTCCAAGGCTTCATCGTGGCCCGGGCGACTCACTCGGATTCCGTTCGGCAGCAGCCCACGTTGGACCTACATTTACAACTCGAGCTTCAGCGTAAGAGGCACATATGATATCCCGACTTGTCCGCGACCTGCTCTCCCTCGGCTCCGCAATGGCCATCGTTGTGGTAGTGGCTGCCTGTACCAGCACGGGTGCCGTGGTTCCGCCTACTCCGAGCCAAACCAGTACCATGGGTACGTGGTCATATGAGGGCAGCGCCGGTCCTGACAACTGGGGCGAAATAGCGGCGGCTTGCCGGGACGGCGAAGGTTCCCGAGAGTCTCCCATTGACATCCAACTGGCGAAGCTACTGCCAGCGACGTCGGCAAAGACTGTGATGGTCAACTATGGACCCACTGTTTTTAGCGCGGAGAATACCGGTCATGCGGTTGAGGCCGTCCCAGAAAACCTTACTGCCGACTCAGTTACAGCTGACGGCACCACCTATTATCTGCAGCAGTTCCACTTTCATGTCTCGAGTGAGCACACTCTTGACGGTAGCTACTCGGCCGCGGAGCTTCACTTCGTCAACAAATCCGTGGATGGGAAAGTTCTGGTTCTAGGGGTTTTGGTACAACTGGGCGATGCGTCGTCCGCCCTGGACGAAATGCTATCCAAGCTACCGAGCAGTTCAGCATCTCCGGACAATGTCACCGCTCTTACCAAGCCCATCGATCCCTCCGTGTTCCTTCCGTCAGGATCTCCCTCCGCCCAATACGAGGGATCGCTCACCACGCCGCCGTGCACCGAGGGGGTGAGGTGGAACGTTTACCTCACCCCGATCACGATCTCGTCCTCCCAGCTTGCTGAGCTGACGTCACGTTACTCAGCCAATCACCGTCCCACGCAGCCGCTCCATGACCGACTGGTGGAGCGGGTGCCAGCAGCTTAAAGACCCCACCTCGCGCCAAAACGCGCCGCCAATGGGTTCTCAGAGAGGTGCGGATCGGTCTGGCGAGCTGTGTGAGTCGGCCGTGGATGCCCCTCAAGCCGGACGAGGCGAATAGGCGATGACGCTCCCAGCGCTGTCGCTCTGCTCTCATCGTCCGGGGGACCGGTCTCGGCTCGTATTCCAGCCCCGCTCAAGGGGTACTGCGTCACTTTGCTCGCTTGATTGGTCTCTCTTGGAAGAGATCCACTCCATCATCCTGAAGGGGAAACCATGAAGTTTCGCAGATACCTGGCAGGCGCAGCAGCCGCTGCCACAAGTGCCGTCCTTATCGGAGTCTTGGGGGCGTCGGGCGCCAGCGCTGCATCTCCCAACTTCAACGCTGACATCGCGTTGTTCACCTTCGCTCCTACCATCCAACCGGGCGGCAGCGGCACGATGGCGGTGATTGCGACGAATCTGGGTCCCGACACCCTGGACGCCGGCGCGTGGGTTGCTCCGCTGAAGTTCACCGCGCCGGCGGGCGCTACGTTCTCTCTGCCACTGACGTTCCACAACACCGATCCGGCGAGCGGTCTGACGGCGGAGACCACGTCCGCTGGATGCACTTTGCAGAACGGTAACACCGAGCTCATCTGCTCTGGCGTCCAGTTCTTCGGCAGTGGAACCGCCCCAGCGCAGAGTATCGTTTTCGACGTCCCGATTACGATCGACGCGTCGGTCCCTGCCAATTCCGTGCTCAACGGGTTCACGGTCAGTTTGACTCCCGGGTCGACGTGGGTCGACTCCAACCCTGCGAATAACACGAACATCCCGGGATCTGTCACGGTAGGTACTCCGGCGATCTCGTGGCCGGCTGCGGGTGGAGCACTGTTTGCCGGGCTGATGACTGTGGGGATCGCTTTCCTGATCACTCGTCGACGCAGGGCGTCTGCGGACCAGGCGGAGGCCTTGGAGGCCACTCGGTAACCGGACTAGAGGCGACTGAGAGGGGATGCTTGCCGCATCCCCCTCTCAGCCGCCTCAGACCGAGCCGGCCCATCCGCCACCTGCGTGGTCGGCGCTACTTGCTGGTATCGATAACGGAAAGAGAGCCCTTTTGGCCGCTCAAGCGTCTGCCCCCGCAACGTCGGCTGCGATCCTACGGTGGCTCCCGCGTTGGCTTATTGCCTTAGTCGTAGTGGGCGTCCTGGTTTCAGCTTTCAGCTTCCTTCCTCGTGTGCTTGCGGCTGAGGCTGGTCTTGCGTCGCGGTTGCTAACGGCAATATTCCGTGTTCCGGCATACTCGCCGGCAACGCTTCCCTACGTCGTCTACATGGATGATCCAACCTACGTGCTCCAGGTCACCACTGAGTGCAGTGCCGTCTTTCTCACAGCGCCCTTCCTCGTGGTCGCGGCTCTCCTTCTGCTCTCGCGGCGGTTCAGGGTGACACGGGTTATGGTGTCGTTGCTCCTGAGCGTGAGTCTGATTGTGGCTGTGAACGAGATACGCATCGCATTCGTTGGTGCCGCCCTGTCGTGGTGGGGGGTCGAAGGCTATGGATGGGCCCACACTGTCGCGGGGTCGGTCCTTAGTATTGCGGCGATCGCGGGGGCGGTGGCGCTTTCCTACTTCATCATGCGAAAGGGTTCGCGAGGCGACGCTCCGTGAAACTTCATGTAGTAACTGACAAACGGCCGACCCGGTGCCCCAAAGCGTAGAGCGGTGGCCGACCTCGTTTGAGGTTGCTGGGGACGAGTCGGGTTCCCTTACCATTCGCACCCACGCATCCGCACCATTTTGTGAGCAGCAGTGCCACGTATGCGGAAACAACTATTTCATTCTGCCCATCCGACGACGGGTGGTTCCCCCGGGGCAACCCCTTCCGGCGGGCTTAGCTTCCCAGGCAAGTTCGCCAACACGGACGGACTCCGCTTAAGGAGCCGTCCAGCGAGTGCCCGCCTTCTTGGGGCCCCGGCCCCGGGCGGTCCGAGAGGGAAGTTCATTTGATGGAAGGTATGCCGAAGGGGGCGCCTCAACCCGACGAGCAAGATGGTGCTCGCCCACGTATGCAGGACCCTGAACAGGAGGCCGTCTCCCGAATAGTCGAACTCTGTGCCGCGTGGTATCGGAGAGTCGGTCGTCTTCCAGATAGGACGGCGTCGAACGGAGTTGAGAGACAGCTCGGATCCTGGCTCATCGGCGTTCAGCGTGCCAGCGCCGAAGGCAGGCTGAACGAGGCGCAGCGTATGCACCTAGATAGCTTCCTGCAACGTTCTCTTGAGTCGAGTAGGGCTTTCTCGAGAGGACTGGAAGCGTGTTGCGCCTGGGTTTCCGCAAGCGGAAGACTGCCACATCGGAATGCGCTCGACACAGCGGAGGCTAACCAGTTCATGTGGCTTGCCAATCGTCGCGTCGATCGATCTCTTGGTCGTCTTCCCACGGACTGGGAGCGGCGAATGGACCTCCTGCTCCCAGGGTGGAAGGGGCTCGCCTCCGGCGTCACCCGCCCGAGCTGATGGGAGGGGGCGCCTAGCTTCGAGAGTGCGAGGTCGCTGATAGGTGCCTTGAACGCAAGTGGACATAGCTAGCAGCGCGCCCCATGTTGAATAGCAAGCAGCGAAGCTGATCGCGTGGACGTTCCCAGCCTGGTCATCGCCATTGTTTCAGCCCTGGGGCAGCCGCATCAGCGGTATACGCGGATGCGGCGCACGAGACCGCTCAAGAGGCAAACAAGATCGCCGGCGTGGCGAACGACCTTCACGCTCGGGTCGATGAACGGTGACCGGGAGTTTCGGGACATGTCATGGGCGGGTGGCTACGACCCGCAATGCGGTTTTGTGCTGACAAGCGTCGGCTTGACTGACGCTCATTCTGCAACTCTGCTGAGTAACGATGAGCACGAGAGCGAGCGTCATGATCTCGGTCGCGTCCGTTCCCGCCGCTTTGCGACCGCCCAGAGCCACTTCGCCGCTGCCTCGTTCGCCGAGAAACGAGATTTGCTTCCGCTGGCGTCGGCATGCCTCGTCCACTGGTCCAGCGAGCTTGGAGAGCCTCCGGGTTGCCGCTTGTCTGCTTTTCCTCCTCACCGATCGCGAAGGCGACTGAGCGGCAAACGTTACGTGCTGCTGAGGTTCGCGTGGCGCAGCTCTACGCTCGTCGACGCGCTGCCCTGTTCAACCTTCACCGGTCGACGTCGTGACCAGAGGCAGCTCTCGGGCACCGTGGGTGGGCAGCTCGTCGACCAGGCCCGCCGCGTGGGCGTCGACGACCTTGAACGGGATATCGGCAAGCCGCAGTGCTGTGCACTTCCAGCATCCCTGTGGGTCGTACGCCGCCATTTGAACGCTAAGCGTTGGTAGCCCTCTCCGCAGTCGTCGGCTGTTCAGTCGATGCATCGCCATCCGCTGATACCCGCCGCCCTGCGACTCGCGAAGGGCGGGTCAAGGGCCTGCTCTGCTGGGATTCCTCAGGAATCTGCGCAGCACCCTTGACGCCCCCGAGGCGGGGTGCAGCCGCGCCGCCAGTCTACCGCGGCCACGCGCACGCGCCAGCTCGAGCATCGGCGGCGAGCAGCACCGGATGGGATACTCGGAGGCGTGACTTTCGAACCGACCGTTCTCGTGACTTCGCAGACCGCCGCCGAGATCCACCTCGCCGGTGAGGTCGACGAGGTCTTCGCCTCGACCCAGGAGGGGCTGCGCAGTCGCATCGTCGAGTCGATCCGCCTGATGGCCGCGTCGGCGGGAGAGCCGGTCACCGCGACCGTCGTCGACGGCGCCACGCGATGGGCGCTCGTCGTCAGCCCCGACGGCAGCTTCACCGAGGCCACCGCGTCTGCGGCCGACGCGCCCGCTTCCGACGCGGCTGCCGTGCCCGTGGCGGCGGCCGCGCCGACGGGACCGGCCGCCGCACCGATCTCCGCGGTGCTCGTCGCATCGGTTCCCGCCGACCCGGCTCCGGCCGTCGAGTCCGCCGCCACGGCGACCGCCGTGCCCGCTGCGCCCGTTGCCGACGGGCCCCTTCGCAGCGGGGGCACCCGCCGCGAGGGCGCGCAGCGCACACCCGCCCAGCGCGCGACGCCCACCGTCGACGACCTGCTCAACTCCCGCGCCGACCGCGCCCGGCCGCGTGCGACCGAGGGGTGGCGCGGCGCGATCCGTCGCCTGACCGGCGGCGCGATCTCCCCCCGCCCGGGCAAGGCCGAGCAGTCGCGCCTCGACCGCGAGCGTCTCGTGCAGCGCCGCCTCGACGCGCCGCGCACGATCGTCGTGCTCAACCCGAAGGGCGGGGCGCACAAGACCACGTCGACGCTGCTGCTGGCCGCCACCTTCGGCACCCAGCGCGGCGGCGCCACGCTCGCCTGGGACAACAACGAGACCCGTGGCACGCTCGGCTGGCGTGCGCAGAACGCGCCGCATCACCGCACCGCCGTCGACCTGCTCGAAGATCTCGACCGCTTCGCGACGCCCGATCGTGCGAGCCTCGCGGCCCTCGACACCTACGTGCGCACGCAGGTCGACGCGCGGTTCGATGTGCTCGCCTCGGACGAGGATGCCGCGGCATCCTCCACCATCGACGCGACCGCCTTCGACCGCCTCCACGACGTGCTCTCGCGCTACTACCGCCTGCTCATCGTCGACACCGGCAACAACATGCGCGCCTCGAACTGGGTCGCTGCCGTCGCCGCGGCCGACCAGCTCGTCATCGTCTCGACGGTGCGCGAAGACACCGCCGCCAGCGCCGCGTGGCTGCTCGACGGTCTGCGCGAGAAGGGCTTCGACCACAAGATCGACGAGGCCGTCACGATCCTCGCGGCGCCGTCCGCCAAGCCCGATCGCAAGCTCGCCGAGCGCCTGGAGCGCCACTTCTCGCAGGTCACGGCCGAGGTCGTGCACGTGCCCTTCGACGCCGCGCTCGTCGACGGCGGTCCGATCGACTTCGACGCTCTGTCGCCCGAGACCCGCGATGCGTGGCTGACGGTCGCGGCATCCATCGCCCGCCGCCTCTGAGGCCGCGCCCTCGTCTGCCGCATCACGCCTGCTCGAAATGCAAGGGCTTTCGCGCCGCCGCGCCGGCGGGGCGACCCTTGCCGCGGCGTTTCTCGCGGCATCCCTTGCACTTCGGTCGGGGGATGGTCGGGGACGGCCTGGGGTCGTCGAGGCCGGCGCGGTGTGACGGGGTCGTCGGGGCGCGACGGATGCCGCGGCGCGGCTAACCCGCGAGCAGACCGCCGCCGAGGTTGACCGGACTGTCTTCGATGTTGCCGACGATGCCGCGGATGATGCCGGTGCCGTCGGCGGCGCGGAGGCTCTCGTACCAGGCGTCGGTCACGGCGGGATCGAACGCGTGCGTCTCCCAGGCGCGCTTGCGCGCCCGCAGCACGAGCTCCCCGGCCCGCTCCACGCGCATCGCGGCGTAGCGGCGGAGGGTGTCGGCGACGCCCAGCGTGTTCGTGGCGAACGCGATGCCGAGCGCGAAGGCGTCTTCGAGCGCGGAGCACGCCCCCTGGCCGATGTCGGGGGAGGTGTTGTGCGCGGCATCCCCGAGGATCGCGACCCGGCCCTTCGTCCAGGTGTCGAACGGGGTGATGTCCCAGATCTCCACGCGGTTGAGCGAGGTGGCCGGGTCGATCGCGGCGAGCAGCTCCTGCACTCCGGGCGCCCAGTCGCCGAACGCCTCGCGTAACGGCGCGACGCCCTCCGCGGGGTCATACGGCAGACCCGATGGCTGGGGGATGTCGAACCAGAAGTAGAAGCGGTTGCCGGCGATCGGCATGACCGCGGCGCGCTTGCCGTCGGCGACGTACGTCGTCCACGCCGTCGGGCGTCCGATGGATGCCGAGACCGGCACGAGCCCGTTGACGTTGGTGTACCCCGAGTACTCGCGCTCGATCGGCGGCGCCCCCTCGGGTTGCACGTAGTCGCGCACGATCGAGCGGGCGCCGTCGGCGCCGATGAGCATGTCGGCGGTGTCGGTCGTGCCGTCCGCGAACGTGGCGGTCACGGTCGTGCCGTCGTCGGCGATGCCGACGAGCTTCTTGCCGAGGTGGATGCCGTCGAGGCCGAACCGCTCCATCAGCAGCGCCTGCAGGTCGGCGCGGGCGACCGGGTACGGCTTCTGCCCCGTCTGGGTGGTGACCGGCGCGAGGGAGAAGTCGCACAGGGTCTCGCCGGTGTGCCCGTCGAGGTAGACCATGTCGGCCATGTCGCCGCCGAGAGCGGCGACCTCGGCGCCGAGTCCGAGCCAGTTCAGCACCTTCACGCCGTTCGACCACAGCGACAGGGCTGCTCCCACCGGACGGTTCTCGCGCATCTGGTCGTAGATGACGACGTCGTGGCCCAGCTTCTGCAGCGCGATGCCCGCGCTCGTTCCCCCGACACCCGCTCCGACGACGATCACCTTCATGCCGGCCACGCTACGGATGCCGTGTCACCGCGACGTTTCCTCGGGGTAACCGCACCCGCCTCCCGCCCGCCCGGCGCCCGCCCCCGCAGTCCGCGAGACACGGTCCACGCACCGAGACACCGCTGCACACGACGTGTCTCGGTGCACAGCCCGTGTCTCGCGGGGGAGGGCGGACGTCGCGGGGGAGGGAGGGAGGGGGGGAGGGGGGTCAGGTGCCGCGGTAGGTCGAGTAGGCGAACGGGCTGAGCAGCAGGGGCACGTGGTAGTGGCGGGTGTCGGCGACGGTGAAGGCCACCGTGACCGACGGATAGAACGTCTCGGTGTCGCGCGCCGCGAAGTACGGCCCCGTCGCGAACACCAGCGCGTAGGTCCCCGCGGACAGCTCGTCGGGTCCGAGGGCGAGGCGGCCATCGGCATCCGTCCGCCCGCTCGCCACGGTCGTCCCGTCGGCGTCGAGGAGCCTCACCTCGACGCCGGATGCCGGGGCTCCGGCCGAGCCGTCGAGCACGTGCGTGGTCAGGTGGGTCATACGATCGTCGTCTCCAGTCGCAGCAGCGCGATCTCGCGCAGCTGATCGAGTGCCTCCGCGGCCTCGGTCTCGTCGTCGTTGCCGAGCCGCCGGTCGAGCTCCGCGCGCATCTGCTCGGGCGTGCGCCCGGCGGCGCGGATGAGGAAGACCCGGCCGAATCGCTTCTCGTAGGCGGCGTTGCCGTCGGCGATCGCCGCCGTCGTCGCAGCCCCGGCGGAAGACATCGACGCCTGTTCGCGACGTGAGGCGGCGGCCTCGGCTCCCGCGCCTTGCGGCTTCTCGCCGATGCGCGGGTGGTGGGCGAGGGCGGCGTCGAGCTCGGTGCGCGTCCAGGTGCGGGCACGCTCGTCCGCCCGGGTGATCAGCGCTTCGCGTGTGCCGTAGGGGCGCGCCGCGACGACGGCGTCGACCCACGTCGGGATCGCCGCCCACACGCGGACGGTGGATGCCGCGGCATCCGCGGGCAGCGCGTCGAACGCGTCGATGCTCATCTCGGCGGCCATGCTCAGCGGGCTCCGTGGACGACGAGCCAGCGGGCGACGACGGGCTCGCTGGACGTGTTGTGCAACCGGTGCGGACGCGAGCACGGGTAGCTGATCGCGTCGCCGGGGCGCAGGACCACGCGTTCGTCATCGAAGTCGACGGTCAGCTCGCCCGAGACGACGGTGCCGACTTCGTAGCCTTCGTGACGGAAGAGCCCGGCATCGCTGTGGGCGGTCGCGCCGGGCGGGTAGGTCGACTCGAAGTAGTCGACACCGGGTGTCGGCACCGGAGAGATGCGGCGGAACGTCACGCCGTCTTCCAACACGATCGTCGTGTCGTGCTCGGCCCGGCGCAGCCCGAAGCTCGTCGGTGTGGCCGGCGCCTGCGATCCCGAGGGGTCGAACACCGAGGTCAGCGGCACGTCCAGCTCGTCGGTGATCGCGATCAGGCGCGAGACGCTCGGCTGCATCACGCCGCGCTCGATCTGCGACACCGCACTCGGCGAGATGCCGAGTCGACGTGCAAGGTCGCGCGCCGACATGCCACGGGCGACCCGCAGCGCGCGCAGCCGCTCACCGACTCCCTCGGTCGCGCTGTCGGCGCGATCGGCATCGAGCTCCGGCGGATCGACGGCGGGGGCGCGGGTCATGTCGCGATCGTATCGGGCGCGGATGCCGAGCGGGCGCCGCTCCGGTCGGGGTTCACGCGTTCGTCACATGTGAAGGTCCAACTTCACACAGCCGTTACACGAGCGAAATCGCGAGGGAGGCGTGAAGCAATAACTTCACATTACGCACCACCCAGGCCACGGACTCCATGTCGCGGTCCGCCCCACCTCCGTCACTGCCTCGGAACCCCTGGAAGGTACCCATGACCTCTCTCACCCCGCCGTCGACCCCACCGTCGACCGGTGTCTACGACATCGTCGAAGCCGCCGGCATGCCCACGGGCGCCGGCAACATGAAGCCGCAGTACGACGAGCGCCTCGCCAACGAGGACCTCGCACCGCTGCGCAAGCAGAAGTGGAGCGCGTACAACATCTTCGCGTTCTGGATGAGCGACGTGCACTCCGTCGGCGGCTACGTCACCGCCGGCTCGCTGTTCGCCCTCGGCCTGCAGAGCTGGCAGGTGCTGATCGCGCTGCTGGTCGGCATCGTCATCGTGCAGTACTTCGCCAACCTCGTCGCCAAGCCCAGCCAGAAGACCGGTGTGCCGTATCCCGTCGTCAACCGGGCGATCTTCGGCATCCGCGGAGCCAACATCCCCGCGATCATCCGCGGACTCATCGCCATCGCCTGGTACGGCGTGCAGACGTTCCTGGCCGCAGAGTCGCTGAACATCGTGTTCCTCAAGTTCATCCCCGGCTCGGCCGCGCTGCTGGACGTGTCGTTCCTGGGATTGTCGGCCCTCGGGTGGATCTCCTACGGCATCCTGTGGGTCGCGCAGTTCCTGCTGTTCTGGAACGGCATGGAGGTCATCCGCCGCTTCATCGACTTCGCCGGCCCCGCCGTCTACGTCGTGATGATCGCGCTCGCCGTCTACCTCGTGTCGCAGGCCGGCTGGCAGAACATCTCGTTCAACCTGTCGACCAAGCAGCTGGACTTCTGGTCGTCGATCCCGGTGATGTGCGCCGCGATCGCGCTGGTCGTGTCGTACTTCTCCGGCCCGATGCTCAACTTCGGCGACTTCGCCCGCTACGGCAAGAGCTTCGCGGCGGTCAAGCGCGGCAACTTCTGGGGTCTGCCGATCAACTTCCTCTTCTTCTCACTGCTCACCGTGATCACGGCGTCGGCGACTGTCCCCGTGTTCGGGCAGCTCATCACCGACCCGATCAAGACGGTCGAGGCCATCGATGGCTGGTTCGCGATCCTCCTCGGCGGCCTGACCTTCGTCACCGCGACGGTCGGCATCAACATCGTCGCGAACTTCATCTCGCCGGCGTTCGACTTCTCCAACGTCGCCCCGAAGAAGATCTCGTGGCGTGACGGCGGCATGATCGCCGCCGTCGGGTCGGTGTTCCTGACCCCCTGGAACTGGTACTCCAACGACGACGCGATCCACTACACGCTGGGCTTGCTCGGTGCGCTCATCGGTCCGCTGTTCGGCATCCTCATCGCCGGCTACTACG
This sequence comes from Microbacterium sp. AG790, assembly GCF_003634765.1. Classification (NCBI taxonomy): domain Bacteria; kingdom Bacillati; phylum Actinomycetota; class Actinomycetes; order Micrococcales; family Microbacteriaceae; genus Microbacterium; species Microbacterium sp. AG790. The sequence continues at coordinate 82,224 of NZ_RBWZ01000010.1, read as the reverse complement.
TCGCCGGACGCCAGCGCATCAAGACCGATGCGATGTTCACGATGGACCCGACGGGCCCCTACTGGTACCGCCGCGGCTTCAACCCGAACGCGATGAAGGCGCTGCTGGTCGCCGGCATCCCCGCCGTCTTCCTCGGTGTCTTCCCGAAGCTGTTCGCCGACATGGGACTGTTCGACATCTCGTGGATCAGCGACTACAGCTGGTTCATCGGCTGCGGCCTGGGCTATGCCGCGTTCGTGCTCTTCGAGCGCCTCGACCCGCGGGTGCCGACGTTCGACGGCGAGAGCGACGGCGTCTCGGACGGCACGCTCGACGGCGCCGCCGCGACCGCTGCGGCCGAGCCGCCCGCCATCTCGGCCGAGATCCCCGTGGCCGCCGTCACCGGCACGACGGCGGGACCCGGCACCCCGTGAGGATCCTCCTGATCAACCCCAACACCTCCCGGGCGATGACCGCGACCATTGCGGCCGCCGCTCGGGAGGTGGCGGGGGCGGATGCCGAGATCGTCGCCGTCTGCCCCGAGCCCGGTCGGGGACCGGCGGCGGTGGAGAGCCACGTCGACGAGGTGGCGGCGGCCGCGGCCGTCGTGGAGCTCGTCCGCGCGGACCTCGCCACCGGCGGCAGCGACGCGTACGTGCTCGCGTGCTTCGGCGACCCCGGTCTCGACGCGGCGCGCGAACTCGTCGAGGTGCCGGTGATCGGCATCGCGGAAGCCGCCATGCACGTTGCGGCGATCGCGGGGCGCCGTTTCGCGATCGTGACGACGCTGGGACGCACGCTCGGACGGGCCCGCGACCTCGTCGCCCGCTACGGCATGGACCGCGCCTGCGCGCAGTACCGCGCCGTGGAGATCCCCGTGCTCGCCCTCGAGGAGCCCGACGAGCACACCCTGGCCCGCATCGAACGCGAATGCCGGGCCGCGCTTGATCCTCCCGCCCTCGGGGCGGTCGGGGCGTCCGGCGACCCGGTCGATGCGATCGTGCTCGGGTGCGCCGGCATGGCCGATCTCTGCGCGCAGCTGTCGGCGCGTGTCGACGCTCCCGTCATCGACGGGGTCGCCGCCGCCGTGGGGCTCGCGATCGGCATGGCACGCATGGGCGTGCGCACCGGCGGGCGGGGCGAGTACGCGCCCCCGCCCGTGCGGAAACACCCGCGAAACGACGCCTCGATAGCGTCGGACGTGTCTTCGGACGCCGCGATGACGCCGCATCCGCAACCGAGGGCACGAGAGGCGATGCTGTGGCAGATATGAGCGTGATCCGGGCCGAACGCGCCTGGATCGACGGGGCGTTCCGCCCCGCCGAGGTGCGGATCGTCGACGGCGTGATCGCCGAGGTCACCCTGACCGGGCGCTCGGCGGAAGCGGACGCCGCGGCATCCGCCGACCTCCACGTGCTCGGCGCCGACGAGGTGCTGCTGCCGGGACTCGTCGACTCGCACGTGCACCTCGACGAGCCGGGACGCACCGACTGGGAGGGTTTCGCGACCGGTACCGCCGCGGCCGCGGCGGGCGGCATCACGACCGTGTTCGACATGCCGCTGAACTCGGTGCCCGTCACGACGACGCCCGAGGCGCTCGCCGCCAAGCGGGCCGCGGCCGCGGGCAAGCTCGCGGTCGACGTCGGCTACTGGGGCGGCGCCGTCCCCGAGAACCTCGGCCGTCTGCGCCATCTCGCCGGCGCCGGCGTCGTCGGCTTCAAGTGCTTCCTCGTGCCGAGCGGCATCGACGAGTTCGGCCACCTCGACCGTGCCGGTCTGCACGCCGCGCTCACCGAGATCGCCGCCTTCGACGGCCTGCTCATCGCGCACGCCGAAGACGAGGCGCACCTGCACGAGGCCGCCGTCGACGTCGGCGCGGGGCCGGCGGGAGAGCTCGGACGTCACTACGACACGTTCCTGCGCAGCCGCCCGCCGGTGAGCGAAGAGGCGGCGATCGGCGCCGTCATCGACGCGGCCCGCGCCACCGGCGCCCGCGCCCACATCGTGCACGTCGCCGACGGACAGGCGCTCGATGCCATCCGCGCGGCGAAGGCCGACGGCGTCCGCCTCACCGTCGAGACCTGCCCGCACTACCTCACCCTGTCCGCAGAAGAGGTGCCCGACGGGGCCAGCGCGTTCAAGTGCTGCCCGCCCATCCGCGGTCGCGCCAACCAGGACCTGCTGTGGGAGGGCGTGCTCGACGGCACGATCGACGCCATCGTCAGCGACCACTCACCCGCCACTCTGGCGCTGAAGACCGCGGGGGGCGGCGATTTCGGCCTGGCGTGGGGCGGCATCGCGGGCGTGCAGACCGGGTTCGCGAGCGTCTGGACCGAGGCGGCGCGCCGCGGCATCCCGCTGGAGAGCCTGCTGCCGCTGTTCACCACCGGACCGGCCCGCATCGCCGGGATGCCGGGACTCGGCGTCATCGCGCCGGGGGCGCGAGCGAACCTCACCGTCTTCGCGCCGGAACGGTCGTGGACCGTTGACGCGCACCGCCTGCTCTACCGGCACAAGCTGTCACCGTGGGATGGTCGCGCCATGCGCGGCGCCATCGTGACCACCGTGGTCGGCGGCATCTCCGTGTACCGTGCGGGCGACGACGATGCGCGGTCCCGGCCGGGGATCGAGCTGCTGGCCGGTGCGGATGCCGGGGCAGCGCCCGCGACTCCAGCCCACCCGATGCGCGAAGGAGCGACTTCATGACCGAGACCATCGACATCCTGCAACCCGGATCGGGCCGAATCGCCGGCGCTCACTACCTCCCGGCATCCCCGGAGACGGTGCTCTGGGGGCGGCTGCCGTGCGCCGCCGATGCGCCCGTGCTGAGGATCGCCGCCGGCGAGACGGTGACGATCGACACCGTCAGCCACGAAGGCATCCTGCCCGACCAGGGCCAGGACCCCCTGGGGTACTTCACCGGTCACGGGGTGCCGGCCGCACACGTGCTCACCGACGCGATCGAGATCGCCGCGACGGTCGCACGCGACGCCGCGCTCGACGGGCCGCACGTGGTCACCGGGCCGATCTTCGTCGAGGGGGCCGACCCCGGTGACCTGCTGAAGATCACCGTCGTCGACCTGGCCCCGCGCGTGCCGTACGGCGTCATCTCCAACCGGCACGGCAAGGGGGCCCTCGTCGGGGTGCTCCCGCGCGGGCCCGAGAACGTCAGCGTGTTCACCCCGGTATCGGAGGGCAACGGCATCCTCCCCCTCGTCGACAGGGGTGAGCGCGTCGTGCGGTTTCCGCTCGCCCCGTTCCTCGGGACGATGGGGGTCGCCGTCGCGGGCGACGAGCGCCCCCACTCGGTGCCCCCGGGCGCGCACGGCGGCAACATCGACATCAACCTGCTCGTGGAGGGCGCGGTGCTGTACCTGCCGGTGCAGGTGGCCGGCGCCTTGGCGTACGTCGGCGACCCGCACTTCGCGCAGGGCGACGGCGAGGTCGCGCTGACCGCGCTCGAGGCGTCGCTGCGCGCCACGCTGCGCTTCGACGTGGTGCCGCGCGCGGAGGCGCTCGCGTCGTTCGGCGAGGTGACCGGCCCGCTCGTCCGCACCGACGAGTACCTCGTGCCCACGGGGCTCGACGTCGATCTCGACGAGGCGATGCGCAAGGCCGTGCGCGCCGCGCTCGACCTGCTGCAGGCCCGGTATGGCATGGCCGAGCACCTGGCCTACGCGTACCTGTCGGCCGCGACCGACTTCGACATCTCGCAGGTCGTCGACATCGTCTGCGGCGTGCACGCCCGCATCCGCGAGGCGGACTTCGCCGCCGTCCGCCCGGCCTGGTTGGTCGGCGAGGACGCCTCGTGACCGTCCGCCGCCGCGGCATGTCGCCGCCTCCGCGCGCCGCCGTTCACAACTCCGGAGATTCGGTGGCCATGGGCCCGTCCCGGGCTGTTTTCGGCCGTCCGGGAGGACAACTCCGGAGTTGTGCACGCGGGGTCGCCGCCGTTCCCCGCCCGGCTGCCGCCGCTCCCCGCCCGGCTGCCGCCGCTCCCCGCCCGGCTGCCGCCGTTCACAACTCCGGAGATTCGGTGCCCACGGGCCCGTCCCGGGCTGTTTTCGGCCGTCCGGGACGACAACTCCGGAGTTGTGCACGCGGGGCCATGAAGCGGGGCGGGCGCCCGTGACCGCGGCTCAGACCATGCCCGACGAGCTGCGCGCGGCGTTCGAGGCGTACGAGCGGGCGATCCTGACGAATGACCTCGACGCCCTGGATGCCGCGTTCGCTCCCGGTGACCGCACGCTCCGCGGCGACGGCGCGGGGCTGCTGGTCGGACACGACGCGATCAGCTCGTTCCGCGGCGCCCGCGGCGGGGTGTCGGCTCGCACCATCGAGCGCGTCGAGTACCGGCCGCTCGCCGAAGGGGTGGCGCTCATCGTCGCCGTTTCCCGGTTCGCGGCGGGCGGCACCGGCCTGCAGACCCAGGTGTGGGAGCAGATCGAGGGGCGGTGGCTCATCACCGCCGCGCACGTCACCCCGCGCTCGGTGGCCTTCGACCGTTCGATCTGGCGGACTGTCGGCGACCCGCTCTACCAGGGCGCATGGGAGGGGCCGCTGTCCGGCCTCACGGTCGCCGTGAAGGATCTCTTCGCGATCAAGGGTTATCGCATCGGCGCGGGAAACCCGACCTACCTCGACTCCGCCCGGGCCGAGACGACGAGCGCGCCGGCGGTGAGCGACCTGCTGCGCGGCGGAGCGTCGCTGCGGGGCATCGCCCGCACCGACGAGTTCGCGTACTCGATCGCGGGTGACAACGCGCACTACGGCACCCCGCCGAACGCCGCGGTGCCCGGCGCCCTGCCGGGCGGCTCGTCGAGCGGACCGGCATCCGCCGTCGCGCTCGGCCACGCCGACATCGCCCTCGCGACCGACACCGCCGGCTCCGTGCGCGTGCCGGCGTCGTATCAGGGCCTGTGGGGCCTGCGGACGACGCACGATCTCGTGCCGCGGCAGGGGCTGCTGCCTCTCGCGCAGAGCTTCGACACGGTCGGCTGGCTCGCCCGCGACGGCGCGACGCTGCAGGCGGTCGCCGACTGGTGTCTGAGCTACGACGGCTCCGACTCGACCGACTCCGTCTTCGGGGCCTCCGCCGCCGACCTCCCGTGGCGGTTCCGGGTGCCGACCGAGGCGCTCGCCGCCGCCGAGCCGGCCACGCGGGCGGCGTTCGAGGAGCTGATTGCGGCATCCGCTCTGCCGATCGAGCACGTCTCGCTCGGTGACCTCGACGACTATCTCGTGCCGTTCCGGACGGTGCAGGGTGCGGAGGCCTGGCGCAACAACGGCGACTGGCTGCGCGCCCATCCCGGCTCGACCGGACCCGCCGTGGCCGCGCGCTTCCGCGCCGCCGCCGCGGTCACCGCCGCCGACGAGTCCGCCGCCCGAGCCGCCCTGGAACCCCTCCGCGACACGTTGCACGCGCTCGTCCGCGACGCCGTACTGCTGCTGCCGACGGTGCCCGGGCCGGCGCCCTCGCGCTCGGCCACGGGTGCGCAGGTGGATGCCGTGCGCACCGACACCCTCCGCCTGACGACCCCGGCCGCCGTGGGCGGCCTGCCCGCCCTGTCGGTGCCGGTGCTCACGGTCGCCACCGACCGCGGCGACGCACCGGTCGGCGTCAGCCTCGTCTCGCGCGCCGGCACCGACATCGCCCTCGTGCGCCTCGGCCGTGCCCTCCACGCCCGCATCACCGAAACGGAATCCGTATGAGCAGCACCTCCTCGCCCGGCCCGATGAACCTCCCCGGCCCGATCGCCCCGCCCGCGCGGCTGCTGATGGGCCCAGGGCCGATCTCGGCGTACCCGAGCGTCCTGACCGCCATGTCGGCGCCGCTCGTCGGCCAATACGACCCGTTCATGACGGCGACGATGACCGAGACGCAGGAGCTGTATCGCGGAGTGTGGAGCACCCGCAACGAGGCGACCCTGCTGGTCGACGGCACGAGCCGTGCCGGTATCGAGGCCGCGATCGTCTCGCTCGTGAAGCCGGGCGACCGGGTGTTGGTCCCCGTGTTCGGCCGGTTCGGACACCTGCTGGCCGAGATCGCCGAGCGGGCACTCGCGGAGGTGCACACGATCGAGACCGACTGGGGTCAGGTGTTCTCGGCATCCGTCATCGAGGAGGCGATCGAGCGGGTGAAGCCGGCGCTGCTCGCCCTCGTGCAGGGCGACACCTCGACGACGATGCTGCAGCCGCTGGAGGACATCGGCGAGATCTGCCGCCGCCACGGGGTGCTCTTCTACTCCGACGCCACCGCATCGCTCGGCGGCAACGCCTTCGAGGCGGACGCGTGGGGGTTGGATGCCGCGACGGCGGGCCTGCAGAAGTGCTTGGGCGGTCCGAGCGGATCGTCGCCGATCACGCTCAGCGCACGCGCCGTGGAGGTGATCCGCTCGCGGAAGAAGGTCGAGGCGGGCATCCGCGAGCCCGGCGACGAGTCGTCGGCCGATTTCGTGCGCTCGAACTACTTCGACCTGGGGCAGATCCTCGACTACTGGGGTCCGCGCCGACTCAACCACCATACCGAGGCGACGAGCATGCTCTACGGCGCGCGGGAGTGCGCGCGGCTGCTGCTTCTCGAAGGCCGCGACGCCGTCATCGCCCGCCACGAGCTGGCGGGACGAGCGATGCTCGCCGGCGTCGAGGCGCTGGGCTTGGTGGTCTTCGGCGACGTCGCCCACAAGATGAGCAACGTCGTCGCCGTCGAGATCCCCGAGGGCGTGCCCGGCGATGCCGCGCGGTCGGCCATGCTGGAGGACTTCGGCATCGAGATCGGCACCTCGTTCGGCCCGCTGCACAGCAAGGTGTGGCGCATCGGCACCATGGGTTACAACGCCCGGAAGGATGCCGTGCTCACCACCCTCGCCGCCCTCGAGAGCGTGCTGCGCCGGTTCGGGGCCGCGGTTCCGGCCGGTGGGGGCGTCGAGGCCGCCGCGGACGTGTTCGCCGCCGCGCCCGTGGCGCTGCACGCGCCGCGCGCCGGTGCGGCCGTCGCCGTGTCCGCGGAGACGGCGTGAGCTCGGCATCCCTCCTGCGCGCCGCGCCCGACGTCATCGCCGCCGCCGCGCGCCGCGTCATGGCGCGGTGCGAGGAACTCGCGCGGGTGAGCGCGGATGCGGCATCCATCGAGCGCGTCTACCTCTCGCCCGAGCACGCCCGTGTCAACCGGCTGGCGGCGGAATGGATGCGCGAGCTGGGCATGCGCACGTGGCAGGATGCCGCGGGCAACCAGGTCGGCCGCATCGGCGATCCGGCGGCTCCCGCGCTGATGCTGGGCTCGCACCTGGACACGGTGCTCGACGCCGGGCGTTACGACGGCATCGCCGGGGTGCTGATGGCGCTGGAGGTGGTGCGTCTGCTGCGCGTGCCGGTGGGTCGTGACGGCGACGCGGCCGGTGACGGCTGGACCGTGCCGCTGCCGTTCGCGATCGAGGTCGTCGCGTTCTCGGATGAGGAGGGCACCCGCTTCGGCAAGGCGCTGCTCGGATCGTCCGCGGTCGCCGGCACGTGGAGCGATGCGTGGTGGGAGCTGACGGATGCCGATGGCGTGAGCCTGCGCCGCGCATTCCTCGAGTTCGGGCTCGACCCGGCGCGCGTCGGCGAGGCCGCCCGTCGGCCCGATGAGCTCGTGGGCTATCTGGAGGCGCACATCGAGCAGGGGCCCGAGCTGGACCGCGCGGGCGAGCCGCTCGCGGTGGTCTCCTCGATCGCGTCGGCGCGGCGGTTCCAGCTGATGGTGGAGGGTGAGGCCCGCCACGCCGGCGGCACGCCCTACGACATGCGTCGCGACGCGCTGCTGGGCGCGAGCGAGGCCGCGCTCGCGGTGGAGCGGATCTGCTCGGCCGAGCACCACATCGTCGGCACCGTTGGGCGCTTCGAGGCGTTCCCCGGCGCGGTCAACGTGATCCCAGGTGAGGTGCAGTTCTCCCTCGACCTGCGCGGCGAGTTCGACGGCGAGCGCGACCGCGTGTGGGATGCGCTCGCACGCGAGCTCGACGAGATCATGGGCCGGCGGGCCCTGCGCTGGCGTTCGCGCGAAGTGCACAGCGCTCCGGCCGTGTTCTGCGCACCGCTCTTGCAGGATGTGGTGGCCGGCGGCATCCGGGCGGCCCTTCCGCCGCGCTCCGACGTGCCGCCCGTGATCTTCAGCCGCGCCGGGCACGACGGCATGTCGCTGGGGGCCGTGACCGACGTCGGCATGCTGTTCCTGCGCAACCCCGACGGCGTCAGCCACCACCCCGATGAGTCCGTCTCCGCGGGAGACGTCGCCCACGGCATCCGCGCCCTCGCCGAAGCCGTGCTGCTGCGCGGCACCGAGCGGATCTGACCCGCCGCCGCGCTCCACACCGCCTGAGAAACACATTCCGCGCCGAGAAACCTTCGCTGCGGAGGTGTTTCGGTGCCAGAGTGGTTTCTCGCTCCGCGCGGCCCGCCGCCGCGCTCAGGGGCGCACGTGCAACTGCAGGGTGTCGAAGATCGTCGTCCGGCTCCCGGTGGAGATGGTGACGGTGTGCAGGAGCTCGTACCCCATCGCGCCCCACTCGTTCAGCTCCGACCAACGATGTCGTATCTGATCGGAGTTCTCGGCGTCGGCGTCGGTGCGTGACTGCAGGCCCGTCTCGACGATGACGTAGGCGTACTCGTCTGTGAGTTCTGCTCGATCGCCGGCGGCGTGCATGCGGCACCGGCGGTCACTGAAAGTCAAGGAGCGCCCCAACCTGACGCGAGCCGATGACGACCACGATCCAGAAGATGGGCGAGAAGATCAGCCCCAGGATGATGGCGCGTGCGATGCGGAGGGACTCGTCGCGCTCGCGCTCGAACGACCGGCCCCATGGGTTCGTCGTCTGCTTCACGGTCATGGTCTTCTCCCCTTTCGTGCATCGAAGGCCCTTCCTTCCGTGCACACCGGAGACCACCGCAGCACGAGCGCAGGTGCCTCCCGCGTGCGTGGGAGGCGTCCGAGTGCGGCGCTGAGTGCCGAGCCCCGGGATTTGAGTGGCGGCCGCGATCGCGCTGCCCACCGTGCGTCGCGGTGAACCGGCGCGGCTCCGCAGGGCAATGCGTGTCATCGCGCGTGGGGATGCGAACACTCCCTGACGCCGCGTCGATCACTCATTCGATGGGGGCATGCTCCTGCGCGGCGCTCATTCGGAGGCCCGAAGCACTCTGTCGCGATCGCGTGCGGTGGAGTGATCCCGCACTACCCGCATCGTCGACACGACCGCGCATCACACAGACAAGGAACTGATCCCGATGACATCAACGACCGAAACGACAGCTACCGCCCGCGACGATGATCGCCGCGGCCGCAAGAGGGCCTTCCTCGCCCTGGGCGCGCTGCTCGGCGTGGGTGCGCTCGCCACGAGCGCCTACTTCACCGACTCCGCGCTGCTCGATCTCAACGGCGGCGGCGGGTTCGGCAGCACAGACAACAAGTACAACATCCAGGTCTCGACGGGGATGGAGAACAAGGTGAGCGACGTGAAGACCTGGGTCGAAGCGTTCCCGAACTCTGCAGCGATCACCGATATCCCGGGCGCGAGCAACCTCCTTCCGGGCGGTTCGGTGGTCGTGAAGATCCCCGTGCTGAACGAGTCGAAGAACTGGAAGTCGACGCTCAAGCTCTCCCTCAAGAACACGACGCCGGCGGCGTCGACGTCGGATCAGGGCGACCGCAACGCCGCCTACATGAAGCTGCTGTCTGTCGATGTGGCCGAGACGGCCGATGCATCGAAGGTTCCGACGACGTGGACCAAGACGGGGTTGACGATCCCCGCCGAGGCGGGATCGAGCAGTACCGGGGTGGACCTGTCCACGCTGAGCCCTAAATCAGGAACGGTGCTCTACCTGAAGCTCACGCTGAAGGAGGGCACCACCCAGGCAGTGACCGACGCTGCGAATGGCGGGGCCGTCGCCATCCAGGCGGTTATCGACGGTACCTCGAAGAGCACGGACTGATCGCATGCGGGCACGACGACCCTCGTCCGCAGCGATGCTGGTCGCGCTGGCGGCCGTCCTGCTGGGCGCCGGTGGGGTCACCGCCACGCTCGGGGTGCCGCGAGGGGCGGACGAGGGTCTCGTCGTGTTCTCGGCACCCGGAGAGGATGCCTTCCGGTTGTCGGTCGCCGCGTCGGCCGACAACCGGTGGCTCCCGACCGCGGAGGATTGGCGTCCGGGTGGCGGTCGCCGCAGCGTCGTGCCGCTGCGCACGGATGGAGGGCCGCTGTACCTGCATCCCGGTGGCGCTGTCACGGTGTACCTCTTCATCCGCAACGCCAGCGCTGAGCTTTCCGGCGCGGTCACGATGAGTATCGTGCCGCCGCTCCAGCAGGAGGCACAGGACGAGTTCTTCGATCACCTCTGCTTCCGCGCCGTGACCGAGGGTCGAGAGGTACTCGAGGGAACCGGCCGCGTCGCGGGACTCGTCGACCGCGAGCTGTCTGCCGGTGAGGTCCGCCGCGTCAGCCTGACGGTGGCGCTTCCCGCCGACGCGCCGTCGTCCCTCATCGATCGCATCACCGGCGTGCGTGTTCACGTCCACGCGGAAAACCGCTGACATGACAGGAGAATCACCGTGACCGCCTTCCGCCATGGGGCCGAGCGCCCGCGCCCTCGGCGCGGCGGCCTCGTCGTCCTGGCCACGGGGCTCGTGGTGGCTCTGTCGGTGCCACCCGTCGTGGCGACGAGTGCCGCGTTCACCAGCGGGGTGGATGCCGCGACGACCCAGTCGGGCGGTGTTCGTCTCGCCCAGGGGCCGTCGGAGGACGACCGCTATCCTGACGCGGCCCATCCGCATGAGATCACGGTGGACACCGACGGTGCGCAGAAGGTCGCTTACCTCGCGAGCGCGCCGGTGGGGCCGCCCTCGGTGGCGACGGCTTCCTTCACCGTCAACGTCCACTTGCTCACTCCGACCCCGCACGTGGTCATGCATGCGCGACTGGTCGACCCCAACCCCGACGCGCCGTGGCTGCTGTTCGACGTCCGCGTGGCGGATGCGAGCCTGCTGCCCTCCGGCGCACCCCTGACGGCTACCGAGATCTCCGCGCTGGACGGCGGGGCGGGGCTTCCTCTGCCCACTCCCGCCGCGGACGGGCTTGCTCTCACCGTGTGTGTGTGGCTCGCGCCGGCCGCGCCGCCATCCGCGTTTGCCGCGACGGTCGTGCCCGCCATCGCCGTCACTGCGGAGACGACGGGTGGTCGCACCGTCACGCTGACGGAGAAGCTCTCGTGACCGCCCCGACGACGACGCGGAGGGCCGGGCGCGTGGCGCGCAGGGCCGGGCGTCTGCGCCGGCCGGCCGCCGTCCTGGCGTTCGGGTTCGGCAGTGCGCTCGTTCTCGCCGCAGCGGTACCGCTGCCGGCTGCGGCACAGAGCAGCCAATCGATCGCCGTTCGTGCGCCGGCGCCGGGCCATGCGGTCGATGCGCGCTACTGTGCACCCTCGCCGGGGTTCACGCGCACCGCCACGCTCACCGTGCCGTCGACGGCGGGGCCGGCGGTGACGGCTGAGGACGGCCTGCGTGTCACCCTGCGAAGTGACAGAGGCTTCGTACTCGCCGACGGGCTGAGCGCCGACGAGCTGCGCCGCACCCACATCGACCTCGGCCGCCTCGCCGCGGATGAGAGCGCCTGCGTGGTCCTCACGGCGCAGATGCCGACCACCGCCGACGACTCCTTCCGCACGGCGGCGGGCGAGGTCACGCTGCGCGTCGACAGCGAGGGGATCCGGCCCGGTGGAGCCCTCGCGGCGACGGGCATGAACGGCGACCACCTGGCTGTGGCGGTCGCGGCGGGCCTCGCGCTCATCCTCGTCGCCGGTCTGCTGCTCATCGGCGGTGCCCACCGCCGCGCGCGGCGCCTCGCGTGTGTCGCCGTGTGCACGTGCGGCGTCCTCGTCGTCGGCGCGCTCGCCGTCGGATCGTGGGCCGCGTTCACCGACGAGGCGGCGGTCACCGTCGCTTCGTCCGGTCAGTTCGGCATCGCCGTTCGCGACAGCGCGGGTATCGCGCGCCTGCCGCGCGATGGCCGCGTCACCGTCTCCTACGTCGACTCCGGCGACCTCGTGCCGGGCAACACCGCCGTTCTCACCCTGGCTGTGTTCAACAACTCACTCGCCGCGGACGGCCGCATGGCCCTTCGTCTCACCGCCGCCGGCACACTCGCTCCCTTCGTCCGCTACAGCGTGTCGATGGATGCCGACGGCTCGTCGAGCGTTCTCGCGGGAACGCCCGACACCCCCGCGACCGGTGTCGCGATGAGCGGTGACGGCCTTCGCGCCGACCTCGGTCTCGTCGCCTCGGCCGGTATTCGGCTCGCCGACGGCGACACCGTTCCGAGCTCCGCGGCCCGTGCGGTGCGCACGTTGACCGTGAAGCTGCATCTGCTCGACGATCCCCGCCTTCACGATCTGACCGGCGGAGACCTCACACTCCACCTGGAGGTCGTCGGGCGCTCGGCCTGACACCCAACCTCCCCCCTCCACCACGCTCGAACGGTTGATATCTCATGACGACTTCCCTCCCCTCTTCGCCCATGGCAGAGCGCGATGCCGCGGCGGATGCCGGTGCAGCGGCGCCGCGGCGATTCCAGCGTCTGCTTCGAATGCTGCGGGGCGCCGGTCTCTGGCTCGGCGCCCTCCTCGGGGTCGCCAGCGCGCTGATCGTCATCGTGTGCCTCCTCTTCCAGATGCGCCCCCAGGTCGTCATCTCCGGATCGATGGAGCCGGCATTGCCGGTGGGCTCGCTGCTGCTGGTCGTGCCGACGGCCGCGGACGAGATCCGACCGGGTGACATCATCACGGTGAACAGACCGGGTGGTCGCGGTCTCGTCACGCATCGCGTGGTGACGACGTCGGTCGTCGACGGACGGGCGACTGTCGAGTTGAAAGGGGACGCCAACGCCACGGTCGATCCAGACCCCTATGTCGTCGGAGCAGCGGAGCGCGTCGTGCTCGCGATTCCCTGGGCGGGTTACGTGGCTGTCGCCGTGAAGTCGCCGCCGATCATGGCGGCGCTCGTCGTCGCAGTGATCGCCGTCATCGGCCTCGGGTTGCTCCCCGCGCGCGAGCGCGCGTCTGGTTGAAATGTTCCCCCGGTGACAGAGTGGGGAGACGATGTTCATGTTCACGTACGAGCTCCGAACTCTCCTCGCCTGTGTGCGCGAGGGACGATCCGCCCATGTCTGCGGTCCGGGCGGCGTGGGCGCGACGACGTTGCTCACAGAGCTGCGGACGACGCTCGAAGCGGAGGGCTTCACTCTGCTCGTGATCACCGGAACGCCCTACATGCGCGATCGGGAGTTCTTCGCGCTACAGCAGTCCCTCGTCACGCTGCCGGCTTCGCGCGCTCCCGTGTCGTACGCCGGTCTCGTGGATGCGGCATCCGCTGCCCTTCTGGGCGCTGCGCAGCGCGCCGTCATCATCGACAGCATCGAGAACGTGGACCGGAGCACGTTGAGTGTGATCCAGGCGGCCGCCGACCGCACGGGGGCACCGGTCGTGCTGTCTCGCGCGTGGAGCATCGGGGCGCTCGTGCGCAACGGGGTGCGCTACACGAGAGACCCGGGCCGGCGCGTCGACCTGCGCCCGCTGGACTTCGTCGCTACTGCGGCGCTGCTCCAGGATCGGCTGGGTGGGCGCCCCGACACCGAGATCGTGTCGCGCATCTTCGCCAAGTCGCACGGCATTACCGGCCTCGCGCTCGCGACCCTCGACGGCGCCCGCGACAACGGCCTGATCGAGCTTCGCGGGGACCGATGGGTCATGACCGGCCAGAACCTCCGCAACCCCCATACGGACGCCTGGCTCGAAACCAGGCTTGCCGGCCTCGATCCCTCATCGTTCGACGGACTGGAGCATCTGGCCGTCGTACACTCACGCCCGCAACCCGAGGCCTGTACTCGGGTGGACGAGCAGACCGTGAAAGACCTCGAGGGGCGTGGCCTGATCTCGATGATCACCACATCGGCAGGCCACAGCATCGCCCTGAATCCGCCCGCGCTGAAGGACTTCTTCCTCGACACCTCGGGTCATGCTTTCGCGGGGCTGCAGGGCGATTCTGAGGCCGCCTCCTTCACTCCGGGCGTTCTCGCCCCGGCGAGCGTGGCCCTGTCGGTGCGGGGTTTCCGGGAGCATGTCGATCAACGCCTTCTCGAGCTCGCTGCGGCCTGGGAGCAGACTCCCACCGTGCGCACGGCACTGCCCTACGTGCAGACGCTGATGGATGTCCCCCGCAGCGAGCGCACCCTGCGCACCGTCTTCGACGTCACCCCGTTGGCATCGGCCGCGACGCCCGAGGAGGGCTTCGACTTCGCCTTCCTCCACTCGTTGTGGGCGGGGCGCAGTCGTCGCGGTGATGCGCGATCGTCGGAGATCTTCCACGAACTGGTCACACTCTTTCCCGTCTGGGCGCGTTCGCTCGAGATCTTCAGTCGGCTTCTCACGCACGGCGCCGACAGCATCGGCGACGATCCGACGCAGGTCTTTTCCGACGTCGGCATCGTCGGAACCGCCGGTGAGGCGCTCTGCATCTCCACCTTCGCCTACGCGAGCCTCATCGAGGGACGCTTCGCGGTCGCGGCGGAGTGGGTCTCGCGTGTTCCGGACTCGGGCTTGCAGATCGTCCGGCGCTTCGTCGGTTTCGTCGAGGCGCTCACCGAACTCGTCGGCGGCGAGGCGCAGCGCGCCCTCGAGCGCAGCCTCGCGCGCTTACAGGAAGCGCAGGACGCTCGCGACCATGCCGGGATTCTGCTGCATGCCTACGTCGCGTCGTTGTCGCTGCTGGGTCTCGCCCGCTGGGCTGAGGCCCTCGACGTCGTCGACTCGGCGTTGTCCTACGGGCCGTCGGGCACCGTCAACAATGGCTTGTACCGATCCCTGCTGTGGATGGGTTCCTTCATCAACCTGTGGCTCGGGGACACGAGCATCGCGGCCTTCTTCGAGGCAGAAGCGGAGAGTCTCGATGTCTCCGACGACGCTCTGCCCGGGATGCAGGGCGAGCTCGGCGGCATCCTCCGGCTCCTCATCCAAGATGCTCCAACGCGCGCGATGGAGGCGATGCGCGGGTTCGCCGAGCGGTTGAAGGGTGAGCGTCGACTCTTCGCCGCCCTCATGACCGTGCGGATCGGGCTCGCGATCTGGCCGGACATCTCCTCCTTGGAGCTCTTCCGCAGCTACATGATCGAGGCGTACGGCCAAGATCCGGAGAAGCTGTTCGCGCTGGGGGTGGCCTCCTTCAGCGACCCCCAGCGCCTCGTCACGATGGCGAGAGAGTTCGGCGACGACCGCACCGTGCCGTTGGCGCTGCTCCTTCTCGCGGCGCGCAGCAGGCAGGAGCGCGAGAGCCCGTCGTCGGAGCTCGGCGTCGCCATCCGGGTGGCATTCGACGCACTGAAAGCGGATGCCGACATCCCCCTGACCGCATCGGTCTCTCGAACAGCGGGGGCAGACGACGGTGCCGACGCGCTGTCCGCGCGGGAGACCGAGATCGCGTTGCTCGCTCGCACGCACTCCAACGCGGCGATCGCATCCCGGCTCGGCCTCAGCGTCCGCACGATCGAGAATCACATCCACAGCGCCCTGAAGAAGACGGGTGCCACGAACAGGCAGGAGCTCTTCCAGCTGATCAGCCGGTGAGCCCTCACGGGGCCGCGCCGTCACTTTACCCGAACGGTCCCCGTTGCGACCTCGGCCAGCGGACGGGAGAAGACAAGTGCCGGCGCGGTCGGGTCGTTCACGTTCAGGAACGAGAACGACTGGGCACCGGAGGGGTATCGTCCGCACCACGCGTAGTCGTAGGCCGCGACGTTCTGCGTGCCGCCCCACGTGTACAGCCCGTCGTCGCGTGTCACCGCCCAGGTCGTACAGGCCGCCGTCCTGATCTCGCGGACGGCGACGTCGTCGAGGGCCGCGATGCGAGTGGGCAGGAGGACGCGTTCGGCAGGGATCCCTGTCGTGCACGGCACGGAACCGTCCAGATGGCGACCGATGGCCTGGCAGTAGTTGTTGACACCCCAGCCGTAGACGTCGCCGGCGGCGGTGATCGCCGTCACGCTCGTCAGGGTGGCGTTGTAGGAGCGGAACGTGGTCTGCTGACCCGCGACGCTCACACGTCCGGGGGCGTATCGATAGGTCGGATCGAGACTCCACGTCGAGTCGGTGGTACTCGCGCGGCCGAGGAATGCGTACCCGTTACGTGCGTCGTTGACGGCCCAGGTGAACAGGGCGCCGTTCTGGAGCAGGAAGCTCCCGGCCAGATCGAACATCGCGGCTTGGCGCACGGGGCAGGTGTCGTCGACGCGGTCGAGCTGCCCGAGGGTTCCGTCGCAGCCGGGCAGCACCTTGTCCTTCATCGCCGTGACGATCGCAACGTACGTGCGGTGTCGAGCCTGCGCCGTCGTCTGCACCTTCGGGTCGTAGACGAGGCCGTCGCCGGTGCGGTAGAGCTCGGGGTAGGCGGCGAAGAGTGTGAGGTTTGCGCCCTCGTTCAAGGTCGGCGCGTAGGTGTGCACCTGTCCGGAGCTCAGTCCGTTCGAGTTGTCCCACCCCCAGGTGTAGATCAATCCATTGCGCCCGACGCCCAGACCCAGGTTCGCCCCGTTCCACACCGAGCGCCAACGGATCTTCCCCGCGGTGTCGGGACTGTCCGGCGTGCACCGCCCCGACCCGGGCGTCCAACACGTGTCGTTGGACACAATGGGCAAGGGCGTGGCGACGTTGCGACCGTCCGGACGGGCGATGTTGTCGATGCTTCCCCAGGTCCAGAGGTTGCCGTCGGCGTCGAGGGCGAGAATCTGGTTCTCGGTGCGGGCGATCCGGACGATCCCGCTGAGCACGCGTCGGTCTGAGGTCACCACCAGCCCCGCGCGGTACTGCTCCCCCTGGAAGAGGCTCCCTCGACCGATCGAGTCGCGTCCCTTCTCGCCGTTGAACGCGTTCTGCGCGGTGCCCCAGGTCCAGACCCGCCCCCGGTCATCGAGTGCGGCGTACCAGCTCTCGCCGATCGGATAGTGGAAGTCGGTGCTTCCCCCGACGGCGTCGATGATCCGGACGTCGTTCGGGATGGCGACCTTGGTCGGCGCGGAACCGTTCGAGGTCGTACCGCCCGCCCCGTCTCCCGCGCGGCGATCGCCCGACAGATAGAGCTCGCCCGACTGTGTGATCCACAGCCCCGAGCCACTGGCGGAGTTGAAGTACACCGGAGGCTCGTCGAGGCGTGCGGATGCGGTGGCGAGACGTGACGCGGCATGGGTCGTGTCCGTGAAACCGGCGGAGGTCATCGCCACGGGTGTCAGCACCGCGAGCGCGACGGCAGCCAGGACAACAATTCTCTTCTGCACGGGATCTCTCTTCCTGAAGATCGCGTGGCCGACGACGCGTCGCCGGCGGGCACCTGTCTGGCCGCGATCTGCCGGCGAATCTAGGGGTGGTCATCGGGCGCTAGGTGCCGCTGGGCGCCGCCGCGATCGACCAGAGGCCGCGGGCTCGAGAAGATGAGTGGCGACCGCTACGTCCGCTGAGTGCTGTGAGGTGCCGGGGAGCCTCCGCTCGCTGCCGCGGTCCACAGCGCCCCGAGAAACACTTTCCGCGCCGAGAAACCGTCGCTCCGGAGGTGTCTCGGCACCAGAGTGGTTTCTCGCTCAGCGCCGCCCGCCGCCCGTCGCAACCGCCCTCAGGGGCGCACGGGCAACGCCATCGCGCCGGTCATCTCGGCGCCCGGCGAGGCCTCGGTGCGTGCCGGGGGTACGTAGTCGCGCAGTCGTGCCAGCGCCTCAGTGGCCTCGGTCGCGACGACCAGCATGTCGGTGTAGCGGGGGTGTGTGAAGCCGCGGTCGCGCATGTTCGCGACGAACGAGAGCAGCGGGTCGAAGTACCCGTCGACGTTGAGCAGTCCCACCGGCTTGTCGTGGATGCCGAGCTGCGCCCACGTCCACTGCTCCGTGAGCTCCTCGAGCGTGCCCGGTCCGCCGGGAAGCGCCAGGAAGGCATCGGCGCGGTCGGCCATGAGCATCTTCCGCTCGTGCATCGTGTCGACGAGGATCAGCTCGGTCAGGTCCTCGTTGACGGCTTCGCGGGCCTGGAGCGCCCGCGGGATGATGCCCGTGACCTCCGCCCCGGCGGCGAGGGCGGCATCCGCCACCGTGCCCATCAGACCGACGTGGCCGCCGCCGTAGACCAGCGCCATGCCGGAGCGGCCGATCGCCGTGCCGACGGCGCGCGCCGCCTCGACGTAGACCGGGTCGAAGCCCGGGGATGATCCGCAGAAGACCGTGACCGTGAATCGCGACATGACCAGACGCTAATCCGCCCGTGTTTCCGCTTCGTGCACGGGTGTTTCCGAGCCGTGACAGGTCGGAAACATGGCCTGATTAGCGTGCAGAGCATGTCGCTGCTCGTCACACACGCCCGCCTGATCACCGTCCCCGCCGGCACGGACGACCCGGGATACGTCGAGGACGGGTGGATGCTCGTCGGGGACGACGGCCGCATCGCGGCCCTCGGCGCGGGCACCCCGCCGGTCGGCACGACCGCGGACGAGACCCTCGACGTCGCGGGCGCCTTCGTGGCTCCCGGGTTCGTGTCGAGCCACTCGCACCTGTTCACGAGCGGTCTGCGCGGGCTCGGTGTCGCCGACACCCTCTACGGGTGGTGCGACGCGATGCTCGGCACCACTGCGCACATGAGCGCCGACCAGCTCTACTGGGCGACGCTGCACGGCTCCCTCGACTTCCTCTCGAACGGGGTCACCACGGCGTACAACTTCACCGACCCGCTGCAGGCGTGGGAGCCGATGGTCGACGGCAAGCGCACCGGCACCGCGGGCCTGCGGGGCCTCGAGTACCACTGGCGTCAGGCCGAGGGCACGCGGGATTCCGGCATCCGCTTCGTCGACGCCGCCGGCATGGACGTCACCGCCGGCACCCCCGACGAGGTCTTCGACCGCTTCGCCGCCGAGGTCGCCCACACCCGCACCTTCGATCCGGACTTCGCGCTCGGCTCGTCGATCATGGGTCAGGTGCAGTGGTCTCCCCACCCGGATGCCGCGGCCTTCGAAGTCGAGGCGATGCGCCGGTACGGCGTGACCAACCAGGCCCATTTCCTCGAGTCGCCCGAGGCCGTCGAGCACCAGCAGTCGAAGTTCGCGCTCTACCGGGATGCCGGGGCCCTCGAGCTCGGGCTCGTGTTCGGCCACTTCATCCAGACCACGCCGGAGATCATCGCGCAGTCGGTCGCCGGCGGCGCGGCGATGTCGTGGCAGCCGGCATCCAACGGTCGTCTCGCCTCGGGCACCGCGCTCGTGCCCGAGATGCTCGCGATGGGGATGAAGGTCGGCGTCGGCCTCGACGACCAGGCCTGCACCGACGTCAGCGATCCGTGGCAGAACATGCGCATCGGCATCTACGCACAGCGGGCGCGCACGAAGGATCCGCTGTCGATGATGCCCGAGCAGATGCTCCGCCTGCACACCCTCGGATCGGCCGAGATCATGGGCGTCGCCGACCGCGTCGGATCGCTGGAGGTCGGCAAGTTCGCCGACTTCGTCGTGGTCGATCCGCGCCGCCCCGACGTCGGGCCGCTCTGGCACCCGGTGCGCTCGTACGTGCTGGCGATGAGCCCGCGCAATCTGAAGGCCGTCTACGTCGGCGGTCGTCTCGTGAACGCGGACGGAGTCTCGACCAACCCGCTCGCAGAGGAAGCCTCCGCGAAGGTGCACGAGCTGCCCGCCGCCGTGATCCCGCTCCGCGGCCACCCGCACTGACCCCCGCCGCCCGCACTGTCCCCGCCCGGCCGAACTGCAAGGGATGCCGTGCGACACGCGGCATCCGCGCCGCCACCGACGGCGTGTCGGCCCGCCGGCCTTGCAGTTCGGGTCGGTGGCGGTGGCGGTGGTTGGTGGTGGGTGCGGTGCGGTGGTGGGGTCAGCGCCCGTGGCCTCAGCGCCCGGCAGCCATGCCCATGCGGGCCAGCACGATGTTCTCCACGATCTGCACGAGGTTGTAGAGCACGAGCGTGATCAGCGTGATGAGCGCGATCGAGGTCCACAGCTGGGCGAACTGCGCCTGCGCGTTGAACTTCAGGATCGACCCGCCGATGCCGGTGCCCGTCGACAGCCACTCCGCCAGCAGCGCACCGGTCACGGCTCCCGGCACCGACACGCGCGCCGCGGCGAACACCGACGGCAGCGCGCCGGGCAGGTTGACCTTGCGCAGCGCCGTGAACCGGCCGCCGCCGAAGACGTGCACGACATCGAGGCTCTGCTGGCTGGCGCGGCTCAACCCGAACAGCACGTTGGCCAGGGCCGGGAAGAGCACCACGACGGTGCCGATGACGGCGACCGATGCCGGGGTCCCGCGTCCCGTGACGAGGATGATGACCGGGGCGATCGACACCAGCGGGATCGTCCGTAGCAGGAGGACCAGCGGCATGACGCCCGCCTCGATCGCCTTGGAGAGACTGAACGCGATCGCCAGGACGATCGCGACGATCATGCCGACGACGAATCCGATCCACGCGTCGAGCAGCGTCTGGCCGACCAGCGGGAACATCTGTGCGCGGTTGGCCTCCGCCTTCGGCGCCGTGACGAGGAACGTCCACACATCCAGCGGGCCCTTGGCGATGTAGGGCGAGATGCCGGTGAGGCTCACGATCGCCTGCCAGAGCAGCAGCAGCACCAGAAGGGTGATGCCGGCGTTGCCGAGCGAGCGCAGCAGGGTGCGGCGCAGCCCGCGGCGCCGCTCGGCGCGAAGGCGCGCGACGGCGATGGGGTCGGCGGTGCCCACGTGGGATGCCGCGGGTGTTGCGGGGGTCGTGTCGATGACGTCCACGCTCACACCGCCTTTCCGGCCACCCACGGGGTGACGAGTCTGATGAGCAGGCCGAACAGTCCGTAGGCGACGAGGGCGAACACGGCGCACAGCAGGAACACCGACCAGACGCCGGCCGAGTCCAGCTGGCCCTGCAGGCGGATGAGCGTCGGCCCGACGCCCGCCGTGATCGCGCCGAGGTACTCGCCGAGCACCGCGCCGAGGAAGGCGGTCGGCACGGCGATCTGCAGCGCCGTGAGGATCGCCGGAAGGGCGGCGACGAAGCGCACCTTGCGCAGCTGGGTCCACCGGCCGCCGCCGTAGACGCGCACGACGTCCAGCGCCGCCTTGTCGGCGGAGGTGAACCCGAGGATCGCGCCGACCACCGTCGTGAACACGCAGACGAGAGCGGCGAGGAAGATCGCGGTCGCCGACGGGTCGCCGGGGTTCTTCGCGCCACCGAGGACGACGATCGAGATGCCCCCGACCGCGACGATCGGAAGGCAATAGGTGACGACGGCGATCTGGGTGATCACCGTCTCGGTGCGCGGGAAGACGAGCACGACCGTCGCCAGCAGCAGGGCGATGCCGTTGCCCCAGAGGTAGCCGATCGCCGCCGCAGTGATCGTCGGCTGGA
Source organism: Microbacterium sp. AG790 (assembly GCF_003634765.1). NCBI lineage: Bacteria > Bacillati > Actinomycetota > Actinomycetes > Micrococcales > Microbacteriaceae > Microbacterium > Microbacterium sp. AG790. The sequence goes on along the minus strand of NZ_RBWZ01000010.1, from coordinate 60,801 downwards.
AAACGCCCCAGGCGCCCGCGATGTTGCCCTGCACGAACAGCCAGTCCACGACCGCCCACGGTGAGGGGACGGGGGTGTAGCTCGTGCCGTCCGCGGGACGGAAGGCGGTCAGCGAGAACAGCCACCACACGCCCACCAGCACGACGGCGCCGACGAGTCCCGCGACCCAGCCGGGCACGCGCACGCGAGCCACGGCTACGCCTCGGCCTCGGCGCGGCCGTCGTGTCCGAACAGCAGCTCGGAGGCGCGGTCCACGAGCGCGTGGAACTCGGGCGTGCGCATCATCTCGGGCGTCCGCGGACGCGGCAGGTCGACCTCGATGATCTCCTTGACCCGTCCGGGCCGCGGTGACATGACCGCGACGCGGTCGGCGAGGAAGATCGCCTCGCTGATGCCGTGCGTCACCAGCAGTGTCGTCGCCGGCTTCTCGGTCCAGATGCGCAGCAGCTCGAGGTTGAGGTTCTGCCGGGTCATGTCGTCGAGCGCGCCGAACGGTTCGTCCAGCAGCAGGACGGACGGTTTCAGCACGAGGGCGCGCGCGATCGACGCGCGCTGGCGCATGCCGCCCGACAGCTGGGCGGGCTTCGCGTCGGCGAAGTCGCGCAGGCCGACGAGGTCGATCAGTTCGTCGACGTAGGCGCGGTCGACCTTACGGCCGGCGACCTCGAACGGCAGCTCGATGTTCTTTCGGATGCTGCGCCACGGCAGCAGCGCGTGGTCCTGGAAGGCGATGCCGAGCTCGCTCTTGGCGCGCAGCTGGTCGGGGGTCTCGCCGTCGACCAGTGCGACGCCGTCGGTCGGGTGATCGAGGGCGGCGAGGATCCGTAGGATCGTGGACTTGCCGCAGCCCGAGGGGCCGAGCAGGGCCAGGAACGAGCCCTTGTCGGTGTGCAGGTCGGTGCCCTGCAGTGCCTGCAGCGAGCGTCCGCCGCGCAGCGTGAACGACTTCGAGACCCCGGAGATCTGGATGCCGGTACCGGCGGCCGTCGCGCCGGCACCGGCATCCATCGTGGATGACACGGACATCTCGTTAGGGGAGGTACTTCTTGAGCTCGGGGTGCTCGGCGTAGATCTCGTCGATGATCGACGTGTCGAACAGCTGGTCGGCCGTCAGCTCCCAGCCCGACGCCTTCAGGGAGGCGAGGGTCTGGGCCTTCAGGTCGTCCGAAATCGTGAACAGGCCGTTGGCCTGGGTCTCGTCGGTGGAGATGAGCTTCGCCTGCGCCTCGATGCCGGCCTTGACCTTGGCGGGGTTCAGCTCGCCGAAGGTGAGGTCGCCCGCCGCGGCGGAGTCGTTGTAGTGCTTGGTGACGACCGTCACGGTGTCGTCGACGGGCTTGGTGAACGTGTCGGTCCAGCCCTTGATCTCCGCGATGAGGAACGCCTTCAGCAGGTCCTTGTGCTCGGCGAGGTACTGGTCGGTGACGGCGTACGACTCGGCGACGTAGGGCAGACCGTTCTCGGCGTAGGCGAGGTTGGTGGTCGGGTATCCCGCCATCTCGACCGTGATGGCCTCGTTGGTGAGGTAGGCCATGAAGCCGTCGACGTCACCGTTCATGAGCGGTGTCGGATCGAAGTCGACGGGCACGATCGTCAGCTGGCTCTCCGAGATGCCGTTCGCGGCGAGGAGCGCCTTGAAGACCGAGGCGTTGGAGTCCTGCACGCCGATCTTCTTGCCGATGAGGTCCTTCGGGGTCGCGATGTTGCCCTTGTTCTTCAGCGACAGGATCGTGAACGGGTTCTTCTGGAAGGTCGTGGCGATGATCTTCAGCGGAGCGCTCTGCTCCGACACGGCGGCGCCGACGGATGCGGCATCGGTCAGCGCGACCTGCACCGAGCCGGACAGGAGCTTGGCGACACCCGTGTCGGGGCCCGCGACGCCGGTGACCTTGGAGAAGCCCGCCTGGTCGTAGTAGCCGTTGTCGTAGGCGTAGAACTCGCCCGCGAACTCCTCGTTCTTGATCCACGAGTACTGCACGCTGATGTCGCCGTAGCTGGCGGCCTCACCGGATGCCGAGGGGCTGGCTGCGCCTCCCGCCGACGAGCAGGCGGACAGAGCGAGGGCGGCTGCGGCGGCGACCGCCAGGATGATTCCGCCGCGGCGGCGGGTGGAGCGTGAAGGCATCGGGTCTCCCGGGTGCGGTGTCATGTGCTGTGGATGCAGAACGGGCTGCGGTGATTCTGGAGACGATAGGTGCCTCACATTTCCGGCGTTTGCCCGTTCGTGTTTCGGTGGTGTGACGCGAGGCGCCAGACACGGTCGCGGCGGAACGGCTGCTCGTAGGGACGGGCGCCGAGCGCGCGGGCGATGGCATTGCCGATCGCCGGCGCGACGGGGTTGTACGGCGACTCGCTCATCGACTTCGCACCGAACGGGCCGAGATCGTCGGCGGTGTCGGCGAAGTAGACCTCGGTCTCGGGGATGTCACCGAACTGGGGCACGCGGTACAGCCGGAAGGCGGGGGTGGTGACCTTGCCGTCCTCGACCATCACCTCTTCGTACAGGGCGCTGCCGATGCCCTGCGCGACCCCGCCCTCGATCTGTCCGCGACACTGCGCGGGGTTCATCACGAAACCGGCATCCGCCGATTGGATCGACTGCAGGATGCGGACGACACCGGTGCGGGGATCGACGGCGACGCGGACGGCATGGACGTTGAACGCCAGTGAACGGTGCTCACCCCGCTCGCTGCCGTCGGCGGTGAGCTCGCCGTCCGCCGTCAGCTCACCGAGCGACACGATGCGGACCGGCGTGTATACGCTGTCGGGCATAAGTCGCGCCTCGGTGGCATCCGTGCCGGTCAGTTCGGCGGCGCGGGCGCGCAGCCGCTCCGCGAGCGCGAGACAGGCGGCGTGCAGCGCCTTGCCCGCGACGGTGATGCCCGCCGACGCGAACGCGCCCGTGTCATGGGCGACCGCGTCGGTGTCGGCGTGCCAGAGCTCGATGCGGTCGGGATCGGCGGACAGGTCGGTCACCGCGATCTGGCGGAGAACCGTCGTGGTGCCGTTGCCGAACTCGGCCGTCCCGGCGCGCAGCAGGTAGGTGCCGTCGGTGCGGAGCGTGACGCTCGTGTGCGCGATGTGGCCGAACGGCGCCATCGTGGCGATCATCGCCGCCGCGACGCCCTCGCCGACGAGCCACCCCGCGGGGGCCTCGACGCCGTTGCCGCGGCGGAGGGCCGACTCGGCGAGATCGAGGCACTGGTCGAAGCCGTAGCTTCCCCACACCAGGTCGTCGTGGCCCGGGTCGTCCTGCGGCGTGACGGCGTTGCGCCGCCGAAGCTCGAACGGGTCGATGCCCAACCGCTGGGACAACTCGTCCATCGCCGACTCGACCCCGAGCACCACCTGCCCGAGCCCGTATCCGCGGAAGGCGCCGGACGGCACGTTGTTCGTGTACACGACCTCCGCATCGAGACGCTTCAGGGGAACCCGGTAGATCGTCGTCGATTCGGCGAGGGAGTGGAACATGACGCCGCGGGAGTGGTTGCCGTAGGCGCCGGTGTCGCTCAGCAGATCGATCGCCATGGCGGTGAGCCGTCCGTCGGCATCGGCCCCGAGGGTGACCGTCACGCGCATCGGATGCCGCACGGCCGCGCGCTGGAACTCGTCGGCGCGGCTGAACTCGAACGCCACCGGACGGCCCGTGCGCAGCACCGCGAGGGCGACGAGATCCTCGGTGAACATCTCCTGCTTGCCCCCGAAGCCGCCGCCGAGGCGCGCGGTGTGCACGCGCACGCGGTCGCGGTCGAGTCCGAAGATGTGCGCGATCTCGTCGCGGGCGAGAAACGGCACCTGCGTCGACGATCGCAGCACGAGGCGGCCGTCGCCGTCGAGCCAGCCGATCGAGCCGTGGGTCTCCAACTGCGCGTGGGTGACCCGCGCGGTCTGCCAGGTTCCGGTCACCGTCACGGCGCTCGCCGACAGCGCGGCCTCGAGCTCGGCGGCGTCGGGGCCGGCGTGCACGCTCGCGATGACGTTGCGCCCGGCCTCGTCGACCCGGTCGGCGGGCGTGCGGTCGGGGTGCAGCAGGGGAGCTCCCGGCCGTCGCGCCTGTGCCGGATCGAAGACGGCGGGCAGCAGCTCGTAGTCCACGTGGACGAGCCGGCACGCCTCATCCGCCGCCTCGGCGGTCTCGGCGACCACCGCGGCGACCCGCTGCCCGACGTGGCGGACCACGTCGTCGAGCATGCGGGTGTCGTCGGGATCGTCGGTGCGGTGCTCATGACGGCCGGTGGAGTAGCGCACGTCGGGAACGTCGGCGTGGGTGAAGATCGCGACGACGCCCGGCACCGCGCGGGCGGTCGTGGTGTCGATCGCCGTGATCCGCGCGTGTGCGTGCGGGCTCGTCACCAGCCGCAGCACGAGGGCGTCGGCCGCAGGGTGATCCGGCTCGAGGTCGAACGTGAAGCTCTCGCGCCCCTGCGTCAGCCGCGGGCCGGCGGGGGGCGCGACCGAGCGGCCGACGACGGCGGATGCCGATGCCGCCGCATCCGCATCCTCGCGCCGTGCCGACCGCCCCGTCTCGCGCACCGCGGTCATGATCGCCTCGCGAATCGGGCGATACCCCGTGCACCGGCAGAGGTTGCCCTTCATGCGACGGTCGAGGTCGTCGAGATCGCTCTCGCAGAGGGTCGAGGCCGTCACGCTCATGCCCGGCGTGCAGAACCCGCACTGGAACCCGAATCCGGTCGCCAGCGCCTCCTGCACCGGATGCAGCTCGTCACCCGGCGCGAGTCCGGCCGCCGTGGTGACGTGTCGGCCTTCGACGCGACCGGCGGGAATGAGGCAGGAGTGCACGGGGTCGCCGTCCAGCAGCACGGTGCAGGCGCCGCAGTCGCCCGCGTCGCACCCCTTCTTGACCTCGGTGTGGCCCGTCTCGCGCAGGAGAGTGCGCAGGCACTGGCCGGGGCGCGGCTCGGCATCCACCTCGGCGCCGTCGACGACCCACTTCATGCGAGCTCCCTCCGGATGTCCTCCGCGAGTGCAACGGCGACGCCCCGACGCCAGTCCGCCGACCCGAGCGGATCGGTGTAGTACCCCGAGGAGTCTTCGATCGCGGCGGCGAGGGTCGCGGCATCCGGCAGCGCAGCGAAGCGCAGCACCGTGGGCCGCCAGGTCGCCGCCGTCACCCCGAAGACGCTGGCGCCGTCGGGGTCGACCCGGCCCGTGACGACGGCTCCCGAGCGGCCGTGCTCGGCGAGGGCGATCTTGCGCAACACGGCGCGGGAGCGCAGTGCCTCCGCCGGCAGGCGGATCGCGCGCAGCACCTCGCCGCGCTCAAGCGAGGTCGTGCCGTTGCCGGTGACGAGCTCGGCGACGGGAAGCTCACGGTCGCCCTCGTCGCTCCAGATCTCGGCGACCCCGTCGAGCCCGACGCAGAGCGCCACCATCGCGCCCGCCGCGAAGGCGCGGCAGATGTTGCCGCCGACGGTGGCGGTGTTCCAGATCTTGAACGAGGCGAGGAGGGCGTTCGCGGCATCGGGGATCATCGCGGCGGCGGTCCACGACGCCGGAGCCTCCCGCGAGAAGGCGACGAGCCGAGCGATGGTGCACGTCGCGGCGATGCGCAGGCCCTCGGCATCGGCGTCGAGGTCGGGCCAGCCCATGCCGGTGACGTCGACGAAACCGGTCGTTGCCGGCTGCGGCTCGCTCATCAGCCACGTGCCGCCCGCCATGATCGTCTCGCCCGGCGCGAGCAGGAGGTCCTCGCGGGTGCGCGCCGTCCGGAACGAGCGCACGCTGGTGATGTCCATGTGCCGCTCCGATCTGTTTCGCGTCCCGTCCGCGGCGTCGGGTGCGCGGACCGGATCGAGTCCGAGTGAAACAGAGTGCCGTTTCGCCCGTGTTTCACGCGCACGCAACAGGCTCGCAACGAGCGGCGATTACAGTGACGACCATGCGCGACATCCTGTCCCCGGCGGCCCAGTGGGTGCGCGAGGGGCGTGCGTTCGCGATCGCGACGGTCGTCGCGGTCTCGGGCAGCGCGCCGCGGCCGGTCGGGGCGAGCATGATCGTCTCGGATGCCGCGGTGTTCGGAAACGTGTCGGGCGGGTGTGTCGAGGGCGCCGTCTACGAGCGGTGTCTCGAGGCGATCGACAGCGGAGCGGTGTCGGTCGACAGCTTCGGCTACAGCGACGGCGAGGGCCTCGCCGCGGGCCTCACCTGCGGGGGAGCGGTCGAGGTGCTCGTGCGCCCCGTGCCGCCCGGCGGCGCCGCGGCGGCCCAGCTCGCGCTGCTGGCGGAGCGGGATGCCGTCGGCATCCCCACCCGGTTCCGTCTCGTGACGTCGGGCGCTCTCCGCGGGACGGGTGTCGTCGAGCACGGGACCGCCGACGCGTCGGGGGCGGATGCCGCGCCGCACGCCGACGCGATCGTCGTTGAGGTCGGCGCACGCCCGCGGCTCATCGTGGTGGGCGCCGTGGAGTTCGCCGTCGCGCTCGCCCGACTGGGTCAGGCGATGGGGCAGCGGGTGAGCGTGGTCGATCCGCGGGAGGTCTTCGCCAGCGCCGACCGCTTTCCCGGGGCAGAGGTCGTGGTCGACTGGCCCGACCGCTATCTGGCCGGCCAGCGGCTCGACGCTGCCACGGCGATCTGCGTTCTGAGTCACGATCCGCGTCTGGACGTTCCCGCGCTGCGGGTCGCACTCGGCTCGCCCGCCGACTATGTCGGGGCCATGGGCAGCCGCCGCACCCACGACGACCGCCTCCGCCGCCTCCGCGACGCCGGAGTGGGCGACGCCGAGCTCGCACGCCTGCGTTCGCCGATCGGCCTCGACCTCGGCGGCGTCTGCGCCGACGAGACCGCCCTGTCGATCCTCGCCGAGATCGTCGCCGATCGCCGGGGCGGGTCGGGCGCACGGCTGTCGGGCCTGGCCGGACCCGTCCACGCCGCCGGACGCCGCGACGCGCGGACGGCGCCCGAAGCGGCGGGCGCCGTGGTCTGCGCGCCGATCGCCGCCGTCGGCCCGGCATCTTCTTGGCGGCCGTGACGATCTGCGGGATCGTCCTCGCGGCGGGCGCCGGCACCCGCTTCGGCGGCCCGAAGGCGCTGGCCCGCACCGACGCGGGCGAGCCGTGGCTGACTCTCGCCGTCGGCACCCTCCGTGCCGCCGGGTGCGAGCCGGTCGTCGTCGTGCTGGGTACGGGCGCCGACGAGGCGGAGCCGCTCGTGCCGGCGGGGGCCGTCGTGGTGCGCGTCGCCGACGGGTGCCGTGAGCTGTCGGCATCCGTCCGTCTCGGGCTGGAGGCGGCCGGCGTTTCGGGTGCCGTCGCTGCGCTCCTCGTTCCCGTGGATGTGCCGGAGCTGCCGGCATCGGCGTGTCGTCGGATGATGCGGGATGCCGACGCGAACGCCCTGCGTCAGGCCGTGTACCGGGGTCGCCCGGGCCACCCGGTGCTGATCGGCCAGGCGCACGTGCCGCGGGTGGCCGGTGCGCTGACGGGCGACCGCGGCGCCGGCGCGTACCTGCGGGCGCACGGCGCCGAACGGGTGGAGTGCGCCGACCTGTGGCACGGCCGCGACCGCGACACCTCCGACTGACGCGGGCGTTGCCCCTCCGCCCGCCCAAACTCCACCCACGCCCGAACTGCAAGGGATGTCGCAAGACACGCCGCTCGGCGGTGGACCTCACCCGCGTGTCGCGCGCCGAGCCTTGCAGTCCGGCATGGCGGCTGCTGCGGCGGGACTCAGGCGGCGGCGCCAACCACGGCGGCGATCGCCGAGGTGAAGAATCCCCGTCCGTCCACGCCCGAGCGCATCGCGTCGGGGGTGTTCGGACCGAAGCCCGGCTCCACCGCGTGCTCGGGGTGGGGCATGAGGCCGACGACGTTGCCGCGTGCGTTCGTGAGACCGGCGATGTCGTCGAGGGAGCCGTTGGGGTTCACGCCGAGGTAGCGGAACGCGACGAGACCGTCGCCCTCGATCTGGTTCAGCGTCTCGGCCGAGCAGATGTAGCCGCCATCGGCGTTCTTGAGCGGGATCGTGATCTCCTGGCCTGTTTCGAAAGCGGAGGTCCAGGCGGTCGACGCGTTCTCGACGCGCAGGCGCTGATCGCGCCGGATGAACTGCTGGTGGGCGTTGCGGATCAGACCACCCGGCAGCAGGTGTGCCTCGACGAGCATCTGGAACCCGTTGCAGATGCCGAGCACGGGCACGCCCTTGGCGGCGGCATCCTTCACCTCGGTCATGATTGGGGCGAGCGCGGCGATCGCGCCGGCGCGCAGATAGTCGCCGTAGCTGAAGCCGCCCGGCAGCACGAGCGCGTCGACATCCTCGAGATCGTGCGATCCGTGCCAGAGGGCCACGGGCTCGGCGCCCGCGAGGCGGATCGCGCGCTGGGCGTCGCCGTCGTCGAGCGAGCCCGGAAAGGTGATGACGCCGATGCGTGCGGTCATTCGACGACCTCGATGCCCACGACGTCCTCGATCACCGAGTTCGAGAGCACCTCGTCAGCCAACGTGCGCACCGTCTCGAGCGTCTTCTCGTCGGCGACGTCCACGGTGAGTTCGAACCGCTTGCCGATGCGGACGGCCGAGAAGCCCTCCACGCCGAGACGGCCGAGGGCACCGGCGACGGCCTTGCCCTGCGGGTCCAGCAGCTCGGCCTTGGGCATGACATCGACGACGATGGTGGGCATTCGGTCCTCCTGAGGGCCGCCTGACGGCCGCGGGGTCGTCCCGCGGATCGATGCCGGAGCCGGCGCGCCGCGGGAGGGAAGGGGTCGCCCTCAGTCTACGGGCATCCGGCCCTCGGCATCCGTTGGTGAGGAGACCCCCCGCGCAGCGGATGCCGCCGATTTGCCACGGCCGTCGTTACGCAACCGTGATCCACTCGTGGGAGCGCTCCCTTGCTTTCCTGGGAGCGATCCCATAACGTCATCGGTGTCCGGTGAGAGCGCTCCCATTCCGATAGCGACGCGGTAACGCGGGGAGACGGGAACGCAACCCACGCACCTGAAACACATCCACAAAGGAGTGACACGTGAACACACGCGCACTGCGGCGCATCGGCCTCGTGGCCGGCGTCGCGACCACCTCCGCCCTCGTCCTCGCCGGCTGTGCCGGTGGCGGCGGCGGAGCAGCCACGGCCGACCCCAACGAGAAGGTCACCCTGACCGTTGCGACCTTCAACGACTTCGGATACTCGGACGCCCTGTTCGCCGAGTACACGAAGGAGCACCCCAACGTCACGATCGTGCACAACAAGGCGGCCACGAGCAACGACGCGCGCGCCAACTACTTCCAGAAGCTCGGCAAGACGGGTCTCGCCGACATCGAGGCCATCGAGGTCGACTGGCTGCCCGAGGTCATGAAGTACTCCGACCTGCTCGCCCCGGTCCCCGCCGACCTGAAGAGCCGCTGGCTGGACTGGAAGACCAAGGCCGCCACCGACCCCAAGGGCAACCTCATCGGCTACGGCACCGACATCGGTCCCGAGGGCGTCTGCTACCGCTCCGACCTGTTCGCCGCGGCGGGCCTGCCCACCGACCGCGAGTCGGTCGCGAAGCTGCTCACCGGTGACTGGAAGACCTACTTCGACACCGGCGCGAAGTACACCGCCGCAACCGGCAAGGCGTTCTTCGACTCCGCCGGCGGCACCTACCAGGGCATGATCAACCAGGTCGAGGCCGCGTACGAGAACCCCTCGGACGGCAAGATCACGATCGACCCGCAGGTCGAGACGATCTACAACCAGGTGCTCGACGCCTCCAAGACGCAGTCCGCTCACCTCAGCCAGTGGTCCGACGACTGGATGGCCGGTCTGTCCAACGGTTCGTTCGCGACGATGCTCTGCCCGGGCTGGATGCTCGGTGTCATCTCCGGCAACGCCAAGGACGTCAAGGGCTGGGACATCGCCAACGTCTTCCCCGGCGGCGGCGGCAACTGGGGCGGTTCGTACCTGACCGTCCCCGCCAACGGCAAGAACGTCGCGGCTGCGCAGCAGCTCGCCGACTGGCTGACCAGCCCCGACACGCAGCTCAAGGCGTTCGCGGCGGCCGGCACGTTCCCGAGCCAGGTCGACGCGATGAAGTCCGACACGCTGCTGAGCTCGAAGAACGAGTTCTTCAACAACGCTCCGGTGGGCCAGATCCTCACCGACCGCGCCAACGCGGTCACGGTGTCGCCCTTCAAGGGCCAGTTCTACTTCCAGATCAACGACGCGATGCAGAAGGCTCTGACCCGCGTCGAAGAGGGAACGCAGGACAAGGCCGCCTCGTGGGCGCAGTGGCAGACGGAAGTCGCCGCCATCAAGTAAGGACGACGGCAGACATGTGACAGCGGGCCCGGGGGACCCTCCCGGGCCCGCTCCCTGCCTCAACCACGAGATCGAAGGACTGAAGAGTGGACACCACCAGAACCTCCACGCGCGTGCGCGGCACCGCCGCCGTCGCGCGTCAGCCGAAACGGATCGGCTTCGGCAACCGGCTGAGCTCCTGGGATCTCAAGCTCTCGCCGTACCTCTACATCTCCCCGTTCTTCATCCTGTTCCTCGTCGTCGGGCTCTTCCCGATCGGGTACACCGCGGTGATCTCGTTCATGGACTGGGACCTGGTGCGAAACTCCGGCACCTTCGTCGGTTTCGACCAGTACGCCACCGTGATCTCCGACCCGAAGTTCTGGGCGGCGCTGCGCAACACCTTCAGCATCTTCCTGCTGTCGTCGGTGCCCCAGCTCATCGCCGCCGTGTTCATCGCGGCGCTGCTCGACCAGAACATCCGCGCCAAGACGTTCTGGCGCATGGGCGTGCTCGTCCCCTACGTCATGGCCCCCGTCGCCGTGGCCCTGATCTTCTCGAACATGTTCGGTGACCAGTACGGCATCATCAACACCTGGCTGAGCAGCATCGGGCTGCCCCCGGTGATGTGGCACTCCGACACCTTCGCCAGCCACATCGCCATCGCCACGATGGTGAACTTCCGCTGGACCGGTTACAACACCCTCATCCTCCTCGCCGCCATGCAGGCGATCCCGCGCGACTACTACGAGGCGGCCACCGTCGACGGTGCCGGCAAGGTGCGGCAGTTCTTCGCGATCACCATGCCGAGCCTGCGCCCCACGCTGATCTTCGTCATCATCACGTCCACCATCGGTGGCCTGCAGATCTTCGACGAGCCCCGCATGTACGACCAGACCGGCACCGGCGGCGCCAACAACCAGTGGCTGACCATCTCGCTCTGGCTCTACGACCTCGGCTGGGGACAGTGGAACCTGGGCCGCGCCGCGGCGCTGGCCTGGATCCTCTTCATCATCATCCTGGTGATCGGCGTCATCAACCTCTTCATCACCCGCAACCTGGTGCGCGACGAAGGCAGCCGCAACACCCTCACCCGGGCACAGATGCGCGTCGCCCGACGCGCGGCCCGTGCCGCGGTCGCCGCCGATCGCGCTGCGGCATCCGATCCCCGTCGCACGAACGAATCAGCGGAGGTGACGCGATGAGCGTCCTCAACGAACGCGCCGTCCCCGTCATCGACGACGCACTGCCGACCCCGGGCCGAGGCGAGAAGAAGCACCGTCCGCGCCACGTGAAGGGCACCCGTCCGGGCTGGATCGTCTACGCCTGCCTCGCCGCCGTCCTCGTCGGCAGCCTCTTCCCGTTCTATTGGTCGCTGCTGATCGGTTCCGGCGACTCGTACACGATCCGCGATCCCAACATGTCGTGGATTCCGGGCGGCAACTTCTTCGCCAACGCCGCGAAGGTCATGAACGATCCGGCCGTGAACTTCTGGACGGCCCTGTGGAACTCGATCATCAGCTCCGGCCTGATCGCCATCTCCGTCGTCTTCTTCTCCACGCTCGCGGGCTGGGCGTTCGCCAAGCTCAAGTTCAAGGGATCGAGCTGGCTGCTCGTCTTCGTCATCGCGACGATGGCCGTCCCCACCCAGCTCGGCGTCGTGCCGCTGTACATCCTGTTCAGCGACATGGGCTGGACCGGTCAGCTCGGCGCGATCATCGTGCCCGCCCTCGTGAGCGCGTTCGGCGTGTTCTGGATGACGCAGTATCTGCGCCAGGCCGTCCCGGATGAGCTGATCGAGGCGGCGCGTGTCGACGGGGCGAGCTCGTTCCGCACCTTCCTCACCGTGGGTCTGCCGGCCGCGCGACCGGCCGCCGCGATGCTCGCCCTGTTCACCTTCGTGTCGGCGTGGAACAACTTCTTCTGGCCGTTCATCGTTCTCGACCGGCAGAACCCGACGCTGCCGGTGGCGCTGTCGCTCCTGCAGTCCAACTACTTCGTCGACTACTCGATCGTGCTCGCGGGCGTGCTTCTGGCCACGATCCCGCTGCTCATCCTGTTCGTGTTCGCCGGCAAGCAGCTGGTCAGTGGCATCATGCAAGGCGCGGTCAAGGGCTGAGTGCCCGACCGCTTCAGAAAGGTCGACTCATGACAGAGTTCTCCCGCTCCTTCCCGGAGGGCTTCCTCTTCGGCGCGGCCACCGCCGCCTACCAGATCGAAGGCGCCGCCTTCGAAGACGGCCGCACGGCATCCATCTGGGACGCCTTCAGCCGCGTGCCCGGCGCGGTGATCGGCGCCGACAACGGTGACGTCGCGTGCGATCACTACCACCGCTTCCGCGACGATGTGGCCCTGATGAAGGACCTCGGACTCGACACCTACCGCTTCTCGGTCTCCTGGTCGCGCGTGCGCCCCGACGGCGGCCCCGTCAACCGCAAGGGGCTCGACTTCTACGAGCGCCTGGTCGACGAACTGCGGGCGAATGACATCCTGCCGTGGCTCACCCTCTACCACTGGGACCTGCCGCAGGCCATCGAGGAGAAGGGCGGCTGGACGGTCCGTTCCACCAGTGAGCAGTTCCTGGAGTACGCGCTGAGCGTGCATGACGTGCTCGGCGACCGGGTGCAGAACTGGACGACGCTCAACGAGCCGTGGTGCTCGTCCTTCCTCAGCTACACCGCCGGCATCCACGCGCCGGGTCGCTACAGCGCGACCGATGGCGTGCTCGCCGCGCACCACCTCATGCTCGGCCATGGCGCGGTCGTGCGGGAGCTCCGCGAGCGTGACGCCGATCTGCGCCTCGGCATCACGCTGAACCTCACGGTGGCCGACGCCGTCGACCCCACGGATGCCGCGGATGCCGATGCCGCCCGCCGTATCGACGGACAGTTCAACCGGTGGTTCCTCGACCCGATCTTCCGCGGCGAGTACCCCGCCGACGTGATCGAGGACATCCGCGCCGTCGCACCCGCCGCCATCGATGCGCTCGAGACGGCGAACCAGCCGGGCGACCTGGCCACGATCTCGCAGTCGCTGGATGTCCTCGGGGTGAACTACTACCACGGTGAGCTCGTCGGGGGCACAGCTGATCCGCACCCGCCGCTGCCGGGTGATGCGCCGACCGACCGGCCCGCGGCATCCCCCTTCCCGTCGTACGAGGGGATCTACTGGCACGATCGTGGCCTGCCGCGCACCAACATGCACTGGGAGGTGCAGCCCGAGGGGCTGACCCGTCTGCTGCAGCGGGTGTGGGACGAGTACGCCCAGCCGACCGGCACCGTCCTGTACGTCACCGAGAACGGCGCGTCGTACGACGACGAGCTCGTCGTCGAAGACGGTGTCGCGCGCGTGCACGACCTCCCGCGCACGCAGTTCCTGCTTGCCCATCTGGAGGCGATCCTCGATGCCGCAGATGCGGGCGTGGACGTCCGGGGATACTTCTACTGGTCGCTGCTGGACAACTTCGAGTGGGCCTGGGGATATGCCAAGCGCTTCGGGATCGTCCACGTCGACTACGACACCCAGGTGCGCACCGCGAAAGACAGCGCGCTGGAGTATCGTCGGGTCATCGCCGCCCGCGCACTCGATGACGCGGCGGTTCCGGTCTCCGGGGCCGTCTCGCATCCCGGTGCTCCGATCTCGACTCTTCAGAGGTAGCCCGTGACCATCGACACTCCGCGAGTCGCCCCGACGATCGAAGAAGTCGCGGCCGCCGCGGGAGTGTCGCGGTCGACCGTCTCCCGCGTCGTCAACGGCTCCACGGCCGTGAGCCCGGCGGCGCTGGAAGCGGTGCGGCGCGCCATCGCGGAGCTGAACTACGTGCCCAATCGGGCCGCGCGCTCTCTCGCGAGTCGTGCCACGATGGCGATCGCCCTCGTCGTGCCCGAAGACACCACGCGCTTCTTCGGCGACCCGTTCTTCGCATCGGTCGTGTCGGGCATCAACACGCGGCTCAGCCGGTCTGAGTACGTGCTCAACCTGATCATCGCGAGCGACGATCCGGGCGACAAGACCTCGGCGTACGTGCGCAGCGGCGCCGTCGACGGCGCCATCGTCGTCTCGCACCACACGAGCGACACGTTCATCGACCGGATCGCGAACGTCGTCCCGGTCGTCTACGGCGGGCGTCCCGTCCGGGAGCGCGAGCGCGACTACTACGTCGACGTCGACAACGTGGCGGGGGGACGCGAGGCCACGGAGTATCTGATCGGCCGCGGTTTCCGCCGGATCGCGACGATCGCCGGCCCCGTCACCATGCCCGCCGGCGTCGACCGTCTCGTGGGCTTCCGCGATGCCCTCGCCGCCGCGGGACTCGAGCCGGTCGCCGAAGAGGACGGCAACTTCACGGCCGACGGCGGATCCGCCGCGATGCAGCGGATCCTCGATGCGGGGGCCGAGTTCGACGCGCTCTTCGTCGCGAGCGATCTCATGGCCCGCGGCGCGCTCGCGGCGCTCGGCCGCGCGGGCATCCGCGTGCCCGAGGACGTTGCGATCGTGGGCTTCGACGATTCGCCCGTTGCCCGCACGGTCAACCCGCAGCTCACCACGATGCGCCAGCCGTCGCACGAGCAGGGGCAGCGGATGGCCGACATGCTGCTGTCGATCCTCTCGGGCGGTGCGCCCGATCGTGTGACGATCCTGCCCACGGAGCTCATCGTCCGCGACTCCGCCTGACCCGGCATCCGTCGCGCGTCCGCGCGCTCCCCCGCCGGGCGCCGCACGCCCTCCCGAACTGGTGGCGCATTGTGCGGTGTCCGGGTGCCGGATGCCGCCGTTTGCGTCACCGACTCGGAGTGGCGGCGGCGGCGAAGCGGGTGGCGCGTTCTGCTGTTCCCGGGGAGGGGATGCCGCCGCACGCGCCACCGATCTGCGTGGCGGGGAATCGGGTGGCGCGTTCTGCGGTGCCCGGGCGAGGGATGCCGCAGATCACGCCACCGATTCACGACGCGGGCGTGACGATCCCGCCGCCCGGTGTCAGCCGACGTTCTCCGTACCCGTTGCGCTGCGGGTGCTGAAAGGGTGGCGCGTTCTGCGGCTGTCTGGCGTGGGATGCCTCCGTTTGCGCCACCGATTCGGCGCGTCGTGAGAACAGGTGGCGCGATCTGCGGTGTCTGAGGGCGGGATGCCGCAGTTTGCGCCACCGATGAGCTGAGCCGACCCGTCGTCCCGCCCGCCGCGTCGTCCCGCCCGCCGCGTCGTCCCGCCCGCCGGCGTCAGCCGACGTTCTCGGGATCGCCGCCGAGCGGGCCGATGGGCACGATCGGGCCGCCGTCGTCGGCGCCGGTCTTGCGCGCTCGGGCGATGGCGTTGCCGAGGTGGTAGATGACGAGAGCGGCGACGGTGCCCAGCACGATGGCGCCGAAGCTGAGCGTGCCGAGGTTCATCGTGAAGCCCGCGATCGCGATGACGAAGGCCACGGCGACCGTGTACTGATTGACCGGCCGCGAGAAGTCCACCTGGTTGTCGACCCAGATCTTGATGCCGATGACACCGATCAGGCCGTAGAGGGCGGTCGTGACGCCGCCGAGCACGCCGGCGGGCATCGCGAAGATCACCGCACCGACCTTGGGGGAGAACGCGAGCAGGATCGCGACGATGCCGGCGACCCAGTAGGCCGCGGTCGAGTACACGCGGGTCGCGGCCATGACGCCGATGTTCTCGCCGTAGGTCGTCGTGCCCGAGCCGCCGCCGAAGCCCGCGATCGTGGTCGCGAGGCCGTCGGCGATGAGGGCACGTCCGGTGCGCTTGTTGATCGAGGGGTCGCCGGTCATGGTGGCGACGCCGCGCACGTGGCCCACGTTCTCGGCGATCAGCACGAGGATCACCGGCAGGAACATCGGCAGCATCGCCCACGCGTGCGCGTCGCCGAACGCCGGCAGGTGGAACTGGGGAAGGCCGATCCACGCGGCATCCGCGACGCCGGACCAGTCGACCCGGCCGAGGATCGCGGCGACGACGTAGCCGACGACGACGCCGAGGAAGATCGAGATGCGCCCGAGGAACCCGCGGAAGAACACGGCGAACAGGATGCAGGCGGCCAGCGTGATCGCGCCGAGCAGCGCGTCCTTCTGGAAGTTCGTCCACGCCACGGGGGCGAGGTTCAGGCCGATCAGCGCCACGATCGCGCCCGAGACCACGGGCGGCATGAGCCTTTCGATCCAGCCGGTGCCGGTCGCCTGCACGAGGAAGCCGATGCCGGCCAGCAACACACCCGCGACGAACACGCCCAGCAGCGCCTGGCTGATCTGCTCGCCCGTCTGGAGCGCCTTGCCGTCGCCGGGGCCGAGCGCGAGGATCGGAGCGATGAACGCGAACGAGCTGCCGAGGTAGCTCGGCAGGCGGTTGCCGGTCAGCAGCAGGAACAGGATCGTCCCGACGCCGGAGAACAGCAGCGTCGTCGACACGGGGAAGCCCGTCAGCAGCGGCACGAGGAAGGTCGCGCCGAACATCGCCACCACGTGCTGGGCGCCGATGGCGATCGTCGCCGGCCATCCGAGCCGCTCGTGCGGCTTGACGACGGCGCCGGGCTCGACGGTGCGGCCGTCTCCGTGGGTGGTCCAGATGGGCATGCTCGTGCTCCTTCTTCGGCGGGCGGTCGGCCGTGCGGTCGGCGGGGTGGGGCGGTCGGCGGATGCCGAGGTCAGGCTACCTGGGAGCGGGCTGTGAGCCGCGGACGCGCGCCGTGGAAGACGCGCTCACCTCTCCGGTCGTTGAGCGAGCGCAGCGAGTCGAAACGCGCTTCCCCGTCAGTCGGTCAGCTTCTCGAGCAGTTCGCGGTACTTGGCGGCCGTGCGCTCGACGATCTCGGCGGGCAGCTCGGGCGGCGTCCCCTGCCCGTTCCAGGCCGCGGCGAGCCAGTCGCGGACGATCTGCTTGTCGAAGCTCGCCATCCGCTCGGCGGGGGTCGTCCCGCGCGCCCAGGCGGCGGCATCCCAGTAGCGCGACGAGTCGCTCGTGAGCACCTCGTCGGCCAGGGTGAGCACGCCGTCGGCATCCACCCCGAACTCGAACTTCGTGTCCGCGAGGATCAGGCCCTTTGCTTCCGCGGTCGTCGCCGCGCGACGGTAGATCTCGAGGGACAGGTCGCGCAGCTGTGCGGCCCGCTCGGCGCCGACCAGTTCTTCGGCGCGCGCGAACGAGATGTTCTCGTCGTGCTCTCCCATCGGCGCCTTGTACGCCGGAGTGAACAGTGGTTCGGGCAGGCGGTCGCCGTCCTGCAGGCCGGCGGGCAAGGGGATGCCGCACACCGTCCCCTCGGCGACGTACTCCTTCCACCCCGATCCGGTGAGGTAGCCGCGCACGACGCACTCGATGGGCAGCATGTCGAGGGTGCGCACGATCATCGCCCGACCCACGACGGCGGCCGGAACCAGATCCACCGCATCGTCCGACCCGGCTACGAGCGCGTGGGTCGCGGCGAGGTGGTTCGGGATGCGCCGTCCGCCGTCGGCGCCGGAGAGCTGATCGAACCACCACAGACTGAGCGTCGTGAGCAGCTCACCCTTGCCCGGGATGCCGGGACTCAGCACGTGATCGAAGGCGCTGACCCGGTCGCTCGCGACGACGAGCATGCGCTCCGCCGGCGCGGGGCCACCCTCCGCGGGGCGGTACAGGTCGCGTACCTTGCCCGAGTAGACGTGGGTCCAGCCGGGCAGATCGGCGGGCGCGGCGGAAGGCGAGGAGGCGTCGGTCACGCGTCCATTATCGCGGGGTGATGCGGTCGACGAACGCGTAGGCCTCCGCGACGACGTCGGGCCAGAGCTCCACGGCATCCGGTCCGACGAAGACCCACTCGCGCATCGCGCGGCCGCGCATGGTCATGCGTTCGGCTCTGCCGGTCCGCTCGAGCGCGGTGACCCTCTCTTCGGGCAGCTTCGCGATCAGTCCCGACCGATAGCCCATGAAGGCGAACACCTTCCGGCGGATGCGCAGGCCCTCGCTGCCGAACATGGGTCCGATGTCGACGCCCGGGAGCACCATGTACTCGGCGGCGATGTCGTCGAACACCGCCCGGGCCTCTGCCGTCATGAGCAGACAGTAGCGCGCCGTGAGAAATCAGCGTATAGTCCACGTGGACTAATCGACATGGAGTAGTCGAGAGATCATCGAAGGAGGATGCCGTGAAGACCGCTGTCGACCGGCTCACACCCTTGGGAGTGATGGTGCTCGCGTTGCTGCGCGAAGACGACATGCACCCGTACGAGATGATCCGGCTCATGCGGCATCGGCACGATGACCGGATCGTCTCGGTGACCAACGGCACGATGTATCACACGGTCGCGCGGCTGGAGAAGTGCGCTCTGCTCGCCGAAGTCGGTGTCGGCCGCGACGGCAACCGCCCGGAGCGCACCACGTACACCCTCACCGACGCCGGCCATGAGGCCGTCCAGGACTGGGTGCGTCGAGAACTCCCGCTCCTGGACCGGCCCGTCGAGTTCCGGGTGGCCCTGGCCGAAGCGCACAACCTGCCCCGTGACGAGGTCATCGACCTGCTGTCCACGCGGCTGTCGGGCCTGGCGCGCACGCGCGACGAGATGACCGCCGGCATCCGCAGTGCTCGGGAGAACTCGGCCGGAGCCGCCCGCGTGATCGAGCAGTACCTCATCGAGATCGATCGAGAGCGTGCCCTGCTCGCCGCCGACCATGACTGGCTCGCCGCCCTGCTGGAGCGGCTCGCCCACCCCGACTTCGTGTGGGGATCACACGAGAAAACCGATCGCTACCTGGCACAGAGAGAAGCCGCACGCTCATGACCGAACAACGCACGCGCGATGTGACCGCGCCCGCACCCATCCCCGAACGCAGCCCGTGGCCCGCCCTGTGGGCGCTCGTCATCGGGTTCTTCATGATCCTGGTCGACACCACGATCGTCTCGGTGGCCAACCCCGCCATCAAGGCGGCCCTCGACCCGACCACCAACAACCTCGACAACGTCGTGTGGGTCACGTCGGCCTACCTCCTGGCCTACGCCGTGCCGTTGCTGATCACCGGGCGCCTGGGAGACCGATTCGGCCCGAAGCGCATCTACCTCATCGGTCTCGCCATCTTCACGCTCGCCTCCCTCGGCTGCGGCCTGTCGGGGTCGCTCGAGATGCTCATCGTCTTCCGCGCGATCCAGGGCCTCGGTGCCGCGCTCATGACGCCCCAGACGATGGCCGTCATCACGCGCACCTTCCCGCCGAACGCCCGCGGCGCCGCGATGGGCCTGTGGGGAGCGACCTCCGGGGTCGCCATGCTCGTCGGTCCGCTGGCGGGCGGCCTGCTCGTCGACGGCCTCGGATGGGAGTGGATCTTCTTCGTCAACCTGCCCGTCGGCGTGATCGGCTTCGTCCTCGCGTGGGTGCTCGTGCCGAACCTCGAGACGCACCACCACCGTTTCGACCTCGTCGGCGTCGTGCTGAGCGCGGTGGGCCTGTTCCTCATCGTCTTCGGTCTGCAGGAAGGCGAGCACTTCGACTGGGCCGCGTGGGTGTGGACGATGATCGCGGGCGGCGTCGTCGTCATGGCCCTCTTCATCTGGCAGCAGGCGAAGACCCGCAGTGAGCCGCTCGTGCCGCTCGCACTGTTCCGTGATCGCAACTTCTCGGTGTCGAACTTCACGATCGCCACGGTCGGCTTCACGGTGACCAGCATGTCGCTGCCGCTCATGTTCTTCGTGCAGCTGGCGCGCGGTCTGACCCCCACCGAGTCGGCGCTGCTGCTCGTGCCGATGGCGGTCGCCGCCGGTGTGCTCTCCCCGCTGACCGGCCGCCTGCTCGATCGCGTCGATGCGCGGGTTCTGCTGGTGCCGGGCCTGCTGCTGGTTGCCGTATCGCTCTTCTGGTACTCCTCGCTGATGCACCCCGACACCCCGATCTGGATGTTCCTGCTGCCCTCGTTCCTGATGGGCGTCGGAAACTCCGGCATGTGGGGACCGCTGGCCACCACGGCGACGCGCAACCTCGAGCCGCGTCAGGCCGGCGCGGGCGCGGGCATCTACAACACGACGCGCACGATCGGCTCGGTGCTCGGCTCCGCCGCGATCGCAGCTTTCATGCAGTCGCGTCTCGAGGCGAACCTGCCGGGCGCCTCGAACGCCGGCGGCGACTTCGGCACGGGGCAGCTGCCCGCATTCGTCGTCGACGGCTTCTCGAACGCCATGGCGCAGACGATCCTGTTGCCGGCGATCGTGCTGCTGATCGGCGTCGTCGCGGTGCTGTTCATGCAGCGTCCGCCGCACCTCACCAAGCGCTGAGCGGACCCGGCGCAGCCCATCGGTTCCCCGGTGGGCAGAACGGGGAAGGGGAGCCGCAGATCACACCACCGATTCTGGGCGGCGGTGGGAGGGTGCCGTCTCGGCATCCCCCCCCCGAGCGCGCTGAAAAGGGGGCGCGTTCTGCGGCCCCCGGGTGTGGGCGAGCGCCGTCTGCGCCACCGATTCTGTGTCCTGGGAAAACGGGTGGCGCGTTCTGCTGTTCCCGGGGGAGGGATGCCGCAGATCACGCCACCGATTCTCGGCGAGCGCCCCGAAAAGCTGGCGGGAGGTGCGGCCGCGCCCGCCGCACCTCACCAAGCGATGAGCGGGGCCGTCGACGACGCGGATCGTCAGTCGACGGCGACGCGGGCGGCGATGTCGCGCCGGTAGTGCGAGCCCTCCAGGCCGATCCGCTCGAGAGCGGCATACGCCTGGTCGCGCGCGGCGCTGAACGAGGCGCCCGTCGCCACCACGTTGAGCACACGTCCACCCGTCGCCACCAGTTCGTCGCCCTGCACCGCCGTCGCGGCGTGGGCGAGGTGCACTCCCGAAACGGATGCCGCGGCATCCAGCCCCGTGATGACCCGCCCGGTACGCGGCGCCTCGGGGTAGCCCTCGCTGGCGAGCACCACGGTGATCGCGGCGGTGTCGGCGAACTCCGGTGCGGGCTCGTCCTCGAGCGTGCCGGATGCCGCCGCCATCAGCAGCCGCGACAGAGGGCTGGTCAGACGGGCGAGCACGACCTGGGTCTCGGGGTCGCCGAAGCGGGCGTTGAACTCGATGACCTTGATGCCGTCGGCGGTCAGGATGAGTCCCGCGTAGAGCAAGCCGATGAAAGGGGTGCCCTCGGCATCCAGCGTGCGGATGACCGGTTCGGCGACCGTGCGGGTCACCTCGGCGACGAAAGCCTCCTCGCTGCCGAAGTCGTCGCTCAGCCAGGGCAGCGGCGAGTACGCGCCCATGCCGCCCGTGTTGGGGCCCGCGTCACCGTCGTACGCGCGCTTGAAGTCCTGCGCGGGGCTGAGCGCGCGCACCGTGTCGCCGTCGCTGACGAAGAAGAGCGACACCTCCGGGCCGGCGAGGAACTCCTCGACGAGCACGGGACCGGTGGGAAGGTACGTGTCGGCGTGCGCGAGCGCCGCGTCGCGGTCGTCGGTGACGACGACGCCCTTTCCGGCGGCCAGTCCATCGGCCTTCACGACGTGCGGGGCGCCGTAGGCGTCGAGGGCCGCTTCGACCTCGGCGCGGGTCGTGGCCCGCGTCGCCCGACCGGTGGGCACGTGGGCGGCATCCATGATCCGCTTCGCGAACGCTTTCGAGCCCTCCAGCTGCGCCGCGGCCTTTCCGGGGCCGAACACCGGGATGCCGTGCTCCCGCAGGGCGTCGGCGACTCCCGCGACCAGCGGCGCCTCGGGGCCGATGATCACGAGGTCGATGTCGTGGTCGTTGGCATACTCGGTCACCGCGGCGGGGCTGTTGGCATCGAGGGCGGCGACGATCGTGGCGTCGGCGGCGATGCCGGCGTTGCCGGGGGCCGCGAACAGGTCGTGGCCCGCGTGCTCCCCCTTCAGAGCGAGGAGGATGGCGTGCTCGCGGGCACCGGAACCGAGGACGAGAATGCGCACCCGGCCAGCCTACCGACGGGCCGCCGCGTCGTGAGTGCGGGCTAGCGTGGAGGCATGGCCCGCAAGATCTCCACCGCCGACGGTCGTGACGCGCTCGCCGCGGTCGCCGCCGCGCGGGATGCCGGGTCGACGCCGGCCCGCACCGAGCTGGCCACGGCCGTCCGGTACCTGCTTCAACTGCTCGCCGAGAAGGCCCCCGGCAACACCGTCGAAGTGCGGGTGCCGCCGTTCGGCGCCGTGCAGGTGATCGAGGGGCCGCGACACACGCGCGGCACGCCGCCGAACGTCGTCGAGACCGATGCCCCCACCTGGATCGCGCTGGCGACCGGTGCCGAGTCGTGGGCCGATGCCCTGGGCGCCGGTCGCATTCTCGCGTCCGGCACCCGGGCCGACCTCGCGCCCCTGCTGCCGCTGCGCCCCTGACGCCGGAGCGGCCGGAGAGACGCCGGAGCGGGCGGAGAGGCGCCTGCGCGGTCAGACGGTGACGACGATCTTGCCGCGCGTGTGGCCCTCTTCGAGAGCGGCGTAGGCGGCGGCGGCCTCGTCGAGCGGGTAGGTCGCCGCGATCTCGACGCGCAGCTCGCCCGCCGCGACGAGCTCAGCCAGCTCACCGAGCTGGGATGCGTTCGGACGCACCCACACGTAGTGGCCGCCGAACTCGGTGCGCGCACGGGCGTCGGCGATCGAGGCGACGACGCCGCCGTCGGCGAGCAGGTCGGGTGTCGAGTCCAGCGTCGAGCCGCCGACGAAGTCGATGATGACGTCGAACCCGTCGGGGGCGATCTCGCGGGCCGCAGGCACGAGGCCCTCGCCGTAGACGACGGGCTCGGCGCCCAGCTCGCGGAGGTAGTCGTGGTTGCGCGCAGACGCCGTGCCGACCACGCGGGCGCCGCGCCGGCGCGCGAGCTGCACGCCGAACGATCCCACGCCGCCCGCGGCGCCGTGGATCAGCACGGTCTGGCCCGCGCCCACTCCGGCACGCTCGAGCGTCTGCAGAGCGGTCAGCCCGGCCAGCGGCAGGGCGGCGGCATCCTCGAACGACAGGCCCTCCGGCTTGAGGGTGACGGTGCGCACCGGCACCGGCATGAACTCGGCGACCGAGCCGTTCTCGACGATGTCGGCGCGTGCGTAGGCGAGCACCGCGTCTCCCACGGCGAACTCGGGGGTGTCCAGTCCCGTCTTCTCGACGATGCCGGCGACGTCCCAGCCGGGCACGACGGGAAGACGCGTGTCGATGAGGCCGCGCAGGTAGCCCTCACGGATCTTGTAGTCGACGGGGTTGATGCCGGCGGCGACCACCCTCACCACCAGGGTGTCGGGACCGACGTGCGGCTCCTCACGATCGGTGAGCTCGAAGCGGTCGTTGCCGCCGAAATCCGAATAGACAAGTGCCTTCATGCTCGATCCCAACCGTGCGCTCCCGGCATCCATTCCTCCGGACGAGCCTCGCGCCTATTCTGGGGGCGTGATCAGACTCGCCACGATCGGCACCAGCACCATCACCGAGAAGTTCGCGGATGCCGTCGCGCAGACGCCCGGCATCCGCATCGACGTGGTGTTCTCCCGCGACGCGGCGCGCGGTCGCGCGTTCGCCGATCGGCTCGGCATCGACGGCGTGAGCACCGACCTCGAGGCGCTGCTGGCCTCGGGTGAGGTGGATGCCGTCTACGTGGGGTCGCCGAACGGCGCCCACGCCGCGCAGGCCGAAGCGGCCATCGCGGCGGGCGTGCACGTGTTCCTCGAGAAGCCGGCGACACCGACGGCGGACGAGTTCGCGCACCTCGTCGAGGCGGCCCAGGCCCGTGGGGTCGTCGTGTTCGAGGGCATGCGCAACGCGTACGACCCGGGCATGACCCGCCTGCGTGCCCTGCTGCCCCAGGTGGGAACGGTGCGGCTGGTGTCGTTCGGTCAGAGCCAGCGGTCGGCGCGGTATGACCTCGTCCTGGCGGGGGAGACGCCGAACATCTTCGACCCGGCTCTCGCGGGCGGAGCGCTGTTCGATCTGGGTGTCTATCCGCTCAGCGCCGCGATCGAGCTGTTCGGCGCACCGCGTGCGGTGGTCGGGGCGACGGCCACGATCGCGACCGGTGCCGACGGCGCGGGTGCCGCCGTGCTCTCCTACGACGGCTTCGTCGTGCAGATCGCCTTCTCCAAGATCGGCGCCTCGCGTCGACCGAACGAGATCCAGGGCGAGCTCGGCACGATCGAGATCGATGAGATCACGGCGCCGCGCCGGATCACACTCGACCTGTTCTCCGGCGTGCACGAGGAGATCGAGATCGACGGCCCCGACAACAACATGCGCTTCGAGGTGGCCCGCTTCGCCCAGCTCGTCCGTGGAGATGACGAGGCATCTGCCGACCAGCGGCGCAGCCTCGACGTGCTGCGCGCGGTCGAGGCGATCCGTGCCGGTGCCGAGCAGCTCCCCGCCCCGCGGCCCCAGTGACAGGAGAAACTCATGAGCGACACCAAGAGCGGCTTCAGTGCCGATGAGCGTGCGGCGATGGCGCAGCGCGCCCAGGAGCTGCGCACCACCAAGGGGCTCAAGGGCGCGGCCAAACAGGCCGCGGAGCTCGAGGCGTGCATCGCGGCGATCGATGCGTTGACCGGCACCGACAGGGAGGTGGCCACACTGCTGCACCGCGTCGTCACCGAGGAAGCGCCGCAGCTCGCGCCGAAGACCTGGTACGGCTTCCCGTCCTACGCCCGCGAGGGGAAGGTGGTCGTCTTCTACCAGCCGGCATTGAAGTTCGACACGCGATACGGCACGGTGGGCTTCCAGGAGGACGCGCTGCTGGACGACGGTGACATGTGGGCGACCTCGTTCGCCGTGGTCGCGGTGACACCGGCCGTCGAAAAGACGCTGCGAGAGCTCGTCGCCCGCTCGGTGGGCTGAGCGCGCACCACCGGCGTTCGCCGGGGGACGGCGCCGGACGGCGCCGGGTCGGCGCGGGCGACGACCTAGACTGGTGGGGTTCCACCGTCCCCGATCCGATGAGTCCGACGTGTCCGACGACGCCCCCGCTCCCACCCGTACCCACGGCGCAGGAGCGACCCGCACCTTCGATGTGCGTCATGTGCAGCTCGGTCGCGCCCTCCTCGCGGCCCTCGCCGCCGTGATGGTGACCTTCTCGCCCGACCACTCGGCATCCGTCGGTCTCGCCGTCTTCAGCGGGTGGGCGATCGCCACCGCGCTCGTGCTCCTGATCGGTGCGTGGCTCGCCTTCCCGCGCGAGCGCCGTTCTGTTCCGATCCTGCTCGGGGTGCTGACCCTGCTCGCGGGGATGGCCACCGGCATTCCGGGGCTGCGTTCGACGGCGCTGTTCTTCGTCGTCGTCATCGCGTGGGCGCTGATCGCGGGTGTCGCCGAGCTCATCGGGGGCATCCGGCAGCGCCGCAGCGCCGCGTCCCTCGAGGGCGCCCTTCGCAGCGAGCGCCGCGACGAGGGGCGCGACGGCGTGATCGCGGGTGCGCTCACCATCGCGCTCGGCATCGGTCTGCTTCTGGTGAACCCCGCGTACAGCCTGGAGTACTTCATCTCCGAGGCCGGGCGTTCCTTCACCCTGACCGGCATCACCATCGGTGTCGGCCTCTTCGGCGGCTATGCCGCCATCATCGCCGTCTTCCTCGGCATCGCCGGCTTCTCGCCGCGACGCCCCGCCGCCGAGGACGGCACCCGTTCAGGAGGATCCGCATGAGCGAGCCGCGTCCCACCCGTCGTGATCTGCTCAAGCCGGTGCAGCTGCTGGGCTTCGCCTTCGCCGCCGCCCTGTTCTCCGGCCTCGTCACGCTCGTCTCGATGGGGTTCTTCCAGGACCTCACCGGCGATGAGCGGGTGCACGTCGTCGTGGTCTCGTTGGTCGTCGCCGGCGTCGCCTTCATCGCGACCCTGGTCATCATCGCGCTGTGCATGCTCGCGATCGATCCGGCCCAGATGGGCGGCGAGATCGACCACGGCGTGCTCATGGACGACACGGATGCCGAGGCGTCTCCCGACGCCACGGACGACGGCGCCGCGCCGCGCCGCTGAGCACGTCGACAGACGCGCTCAGACGCCGCTCAGACCCGGTCGACGAGCTCGTCCGCCAGGCCGGTGTATCCGGCCGGCGTGAGAGCCAGCAGCCGCTCCTTGGCGGCATCCCCGATGTCGAGCGTGCGCACGAACTCCGCCAGCTCGGGGCCGCCGACGCGGCGTCCGCGCGTGAGCTCCTTCAGCAGCGCGTAGGGGTCGGTGATCTGCGACCGTCCCGCGACGATCTCCGCGCGCACCACCGTCTGGATCGCCTCGGCGAGCACCTCCCAGTTCGCGTCGAGGTCGGCGAGGAGCACGTCGCGGGAGAGCGAGATCTCGGTGAGCCCGCGCTGCAGGTTGTCGAGAGCGAGCAGGGAGTGACCGAACGCGACGCCGATGTTGCGCTGCGTCGTGGAGTCGGTGAGGTCGCGCTGCATGCGGCTGGTGACGAGGGTGGACGCCAGCGTCGTGAACAGGCCGCCGGAGATCTCGAAGTTCGCTTCGGCGTTCTCGAAACGGATCGGGTTGATCTTGTGCGGCATGGTCGACGAGCCCGTGGCGCCGGCGACCGGGATCTGCGCGAAGAAGCCCATCGCGATGTAGGTCCAGATGTCGGTCGCGAGGTTGTGCAGGATGCCGCCGGCGTGACGCACCCGGTCGTACAGCTCCACCTGCCAGTCGTGCGACTCGATCTGCGTCGTCAGCACGTTGAAGTCGATGCCGAGGCCCTCGATGAACGCGCGGGACAGTTCGGGCCAGTCGACGTCGGGGGCGGCGGCCAGATGCGCCGACCAGGTGCCGGTGGCGCCGGAGAACTTCGCCAGGTACTCGCCGCCGGCGATCTGCGCGGCCACACGCTCCAGCCGCCAGGCGAAGACGGCGAGCTCCTTGCCCATCGTCGACGGGGTGGCCGGCTGACCGTGCGTGCGCGAGAGCATCGCGGCATCCCGGTGCTCGTGCGCGAGCGCCGCCAGAGCGTCGATCACGGCGCGCAGCTTCGGCAGCCAGACGTTCTCGACGGCACGCTTGACCGTCAGGGCGTATGACGCCGAGTTGATGTCCTCGCTGGTGCACGCGAAGTGCGTGAGCTCGGCGACGGCGTCGAGGCCGAGTGCCTGCAGGCGGTCGCGCACGAGATACTCGACAGCCTTCACGTCGTGGCGGGTCACCGACTCGGTGGAGGCGAGCCACTCGATCTCCGCTGCGCCGAACGCCCGGTAGAGCTCGCGGAGGGCGTCCTTCTGGTCGGCCGTGAGCGCCGTCGAGCCGAACAGGCCGCGGTCGGTGAGCGTGATGATCCACTCCACCTCGACCTCGACGCGCGCACGGTTGAGGCCGGCCTCCGACAGGTACGCCGACAGGTCGGCGACGGCGCCGCGGTAACGGCCGTCAAGCGGGCTGAGGGGCTGGTGGGCGAGGGTGTTCGCGGTGGTCACGACGCGGGCTCCGATCACGGTGTCTGTCGACGCGCGGCCGGTGCGCACAACGACAGGCTCACAACGGACGGATGGCCGGTTCGAGCTGCCGGAAGAGCGCCCGACTCGCGCTCTCGATCATACCGAGCACGTCGTCGAACATCTCCGGGCCGGCGTAGTACGGGTCGGGGACGTCCAGGTTGCCGTGCGCCTCGGGGTCGAAAGAGAGCAGGAGCGCGAGCTTGTCGGCATCCGTCGTCGTGCGCGCCCAGGTCGCGAGGATGCGCTCGTGCGAGCGATCGAGGGCGACCACGAGGTCGTTGCGCTCGAAGTCGTCGAGCGTGAACTGACGGGCGCGGTGGCGTGCGCCGTCGTAGCCGCGTCGCGCGAGCGCATCGAGGGTGCGGCTGTCGGCGCGTTCGCCCACGTGCCAGTCGCCCGTCCCTGAGCTGGTCGACACGACGCGAGCGCCGAGGCCGGCGCGGTCGGCGATGTCGCGGAAGACGATCTCGGCCATGGGGGAGCGGCAGATATTGCCGGTGCAGACGAACACGACGCGAAACGGTGCGGCGTGGGCAGTCACCTCCCCATTGTGGTGCAGGTCGACGGCCGCACGAAAGACCTCCTCCCCACGCGGGCGGCGCGCCGCGCCTGTCCACGGATGTCGAGACCGTCGCACGGCGCTGCGCCGCCCGGGCCGACGATCGTCCTGTGGACCGACTCACAGATATCGCCGATGCCCGGGCCCTCCTGCGTCAGGCGCGTGAGACTCTCGTGGAGTCGAATCTGCGGATGCTCGGGCTGCGGGCCGACGCGCAGTGGGCGACCACGGCGGCAGAACCCATCCGGGAGCGTCTCGACGCCTGCGCGCACCTGAGCGCGGTCGCGATCGATGACATCGACATCTGGGACCGTGACCTGGCTCAGGCGGCCGAGCGGGCGCTCATCGAGGCGGCGGGATGAGCGACGACGTCGACATCCGCTCCGGCGGGCTCGTCGCGGTCGACACCGATGCGCTGCGAGAGCTGTCCGGCGCCCTCGGGCCGATCTCGGCTCGTCTCGATGAGGTCGCAGAAGCGCTCGCCGGCGCCGGGACCGCGTCGCTGGCTGCCGGGCTCTGGGTTCCCGATCCCGCCGGGCGCGCGCGGGAGGCGCACGCGATCGCCACCGACCTCTCGCGCACGCTCGACACGCTCGCCCAGACGTACGACCTCGCCGAGAAGGAGGCGCTGCACGCGCTCCATGGCACACGCGACGTCGACGTCATGCAGCTCGCGGCGGCACGGATGCAGGCCGAGGGGGATGTCGCGGCGGCGGCGAGGCGGCTCGCGGCCGAGTGGATCGAGGGCCGTCACCGCGACATCGAGGATCAGATGCAAGACAGCACCCTCATGCTCGGGGTGTACGGCCCGCTCGGACCCGCCCTGACGCAGCTGACCGCCGCCGTCCGCCGCGCCGGTCGGGGCACGGTGCCCGCCGCGGCGCCCCCGTTGCGGCCCGGGGCAGAGGCGGCATCCGTCGAGGAGATCAGCACGCATCGCGCGACCGGTGCCGACGCCGCGCCGCGCGGACTGGTCGACGTCATCGATCGGATGCCGGGACAGGACGGCCTCGACGATGCGCGCGTGCGCGTGGAGGAGTACCGCTACGCGTCCGGCGAGCGCGAGTTCGTGGCCTACATCGCGGGAACCCGCGCCGCGTTCGCGGCGGACGAGCCGTGGGACATGACCTCCAACCTCCAGCTGTACTTCGGCGCCCAGTCGTCGTCGTACCTCGCGGTGGAGCGCGCGCTGACGGCGGCGGGGGCGGTCGCGGGAGATCGCGTGCACGTGTTCAGTCACTCGCAGGGCGGCATGATCGCGGCCTACCTGGCGCGGGACGGCGACTTCGACGTCGTGACCGAGGTCAGCTTCGGCAGCCCCGTCCAGGCCGAACAGGCCGACGGTGTGCTCTCGGTCGCCGTCCGGCACACGGACGATCCGGTCGCGGCGCTCGCGGTCGGCGGCTTTCCGGGTGTCTCGGGCTCTGGCGACAGTGTCGTCGTCGAACGCGAGGCCGATCCCATGCCGCGGTGGAGCGATGCGACGTTCGCGGTGCACCAGCTCGACGCCTACCGCGAGACGGCGGCGATGGTCGACTCCTCGGACGATCCGCGCATCGACGCGCTGCGCGAGCGTCTCGCACCCCTGGCGGGCGCGGTCGTCGTCACCTCGACGGTCTACGGCGCCCACCGAGAGCAGGCCCGCTCGGCGGATCGACGACGGCGTTCGGGGGGAGGAGGGTTCCGATGAGGTGACGAGACCGTCAGCTGCGGCGCTTCTTCTCCTGCGGGCGCAGCAGAATGCCGAACACCCAGTTGATGAGCGAGATGAGGATCGCGGCGACGACGCCGAGCCAGAAGCTCTCGACGGTCAGGCCCCAGCCCCACGAACTGGTGACCCACGCCGTGATCCACAGCAGCAGCCCGTTGATGACGAACGAGATGAGCCCGAGCGTCAGGATGTACAGGGGGATCGCGACGATCTTGATCACGGTGCCGATGATCGTGTTGACCAGCGCGAAGATCGCGGCGACGGCGAGCAGCGTCAGCACGAGCTGCAGGGTCTCGCCGGGCGCGAACGGCGTCACCCCGACCTGGAGGGCGGGGATGAGCGTCACGACCCAGATGGCGAAGGCGTTGACGACGACGCGGACGATGAAGCGCATGGTCCTCACAGTCTTCCACGCGGATGCCGCGCTCGAAAGGCTTCACTCCAGGTCGCGGCGCCCCTCGTAGACTCGACGCGTGACCGATCTGCCCGTGCGCATCCGCCCCGAGATCGCCGCCCTTCCCGCCTACAAGCAGGGGAAGCAGGCCGGCGCCGAGGCGTTCAAGCTGTCCAGCAACGAGAACCCCTTCGCGCCGCTGCCGAGCGTCGTGGCGGCCGTGCAGGCGGCGATCGCCGTCAACCGCTATCCCGATGCCTCCTCGCCGCGCCTCCGCGCCCGCCTCGCGGAGCGTTTCGGCGTCGGCGACGACGCCGTGCACATCGCCGCCGGCTCGGTGTCGATCCTCTTCCAGCTCGCGCAGGCCACGAGCGGACCCGGCGACGAGATCCTCTTCTCCTGGCGTTCGTTCGAGGCCTATCCGAGCCTGGCGACGGTGGCCGGCGCGACCGCCGTCACCGTGGCGAACGATGCGGCCGGCGGCCACGACCTGGACGCGATGGCCGCTGCCGTCACCGAGCGCACGCGCATGATCATCGTCTGCAGCCCGAACAATCCGACGGGCCCGGTGGTGACCCAGGCGGACTTCGACGCGTTCCTCGGCCGTGTCCCGAACGACGTGCTCGTGATCCTCGACGAGGCGTACGCCGAGTTCGTCACCGACCCGGATGCCGTGGCCGGCGCCGACGTCATCGCCGCCGGGCACGCGAACGTCGTCGTGCTGCGCACCTTCTCGAAGGCCTACGGGCTCGCCGGGCTGCGCGTCGGCTACGCGGTCGGCGACCCGCGCATCCTCGCGGCCGCGCGCAGCACCGGCATCCCGCTGTCGGTCACCGCCGCCGCCGAGGAGGCGGCCCTGGCCAGCCTGGATGCCGAGGAGGAGCTGCTCGAGCGTGTGCGCACCCTCGCCGCGCACCGTGACGACCTGGCCGCGCGGCTGCGCGCGACGGGATGGGACGTGCCCGAAGCGCAGGGCAACTTCGTCTGGCTGCCGGCCGGCGCGCGTGCGCTCGAGGTCGCCGCGGCGTTCGAGGAGGCCGGTCTGATCGTGCGCCCCTTCGCCGGCGACGGTGTGCGTATCTCCATCGGGGAGCACGAGGCGATCGAGCCCATCGTTCGGGTCGCGGCATCCGTCGCTCCGCGTCCATAGTTCCTGCGCGTTGTGGTCGGCGCACGGCGGATCGCGATTCCCGTTGTCGATCCCATGCAGTCGGACGCATGCGCGGGGCGTTAGCGTGGGAACATGACCCCGCCTGACGACCCGGCCCTCGTGCGCGTTCTGGCGGCGGACGGGACGTTCGCCCCCACGCCCGAAGCCGAGCGGTATCTGCCCCTCATCGACGCGCTCTCCGATGCCGAGCTCGAGACGTTCTACCGCGACATGGTTCTCGTGCGCGCCTTCGACCGGCAGGCCACCAACCTGCAGCGGCAGGGTCAGCTCGCGCTGTGGCCGCCGTCGCTCGGTCAGGAGGCCGCCCAGGTCGGGTCGGTGCGCGCCGCCCGGCCGCAGGATCACCTGTTCCCGTCGTACCGCGAGCACGTCGTCGCCACCACCCGCGGTGTCGACCCGATCGACATCATCCGCGTGATGCGTGGTCTGACGCACGGCGGCTGGGACCCGACCGACCCGAAGAACGGCAACGTCCACATCTACACGCTCGTTCTCGGGTCGCAGACGCTGCACGCGACCGGCTTCGGCATGGGCCTCGTCTTCGACAAGCGCTGCGGCACGGGTGATCCGGCACGCGATGAAGCCGTGGTCGTCTACTACGGCGACGGCGCCTCGAGCCAGGGCGACGTGCACGAGGCCATGGTCTTCGCGAACACCTACCGCACGCCCCAGGTGTTCTTCCTGCAGAACAACCACTGGGCGATCTCGGTCCCGGTCGCCACGCAGTCGCGAGCGCCTCTCTACCGCCGCGGGGCGGGCTACGGCATGCCTTCGATCCTCGTGGACGGCAATGACGTGCTGGCCAGCTACGCGGTCTCCAAGCTCGCGCTCGACGAGGCGCGCGCCGGCGAGGGGCCCCGCGCGATCGAGGCGATGACCTACCGCATGGGCGCCCACACGACGAGCGACGACCCCACCAAGTACCGCACGTCCGACGAGGAGCAGTCGTGGGCGCGGCGCGATCCGATCGCCCGCATGCGCGCGTACCTCGAGGCGCGGGGTGCGGCGGCATCCTTCTTCGACGAGGTGGATGCCGCGGCCCAGGCCTACGCCGACGACGTGCGCGTGCGCACCAACGCCCTCGGCACGATCGAGCCGGAGTCGATGTTCGCGCACGTCTACAGCGAGGACCACCCGTTGATGGTGGAGCAGCGTCGCTGGCTCGCCGATTACGAGGCGTCGCTGGAGGGAGGAGTCTGATGGTGGAGTCCATGCCTCTGGCGAAGGCGCTCAACGCGGGTCTTCGCGCCGCGATGGCCGCCGACGACCACGTTCTACTCATGGGCGAGGACATCGGCCGCCTCGGCGGCGTGTTCCGCGTGACGGAAGGCCTGCAGGCCGAGTTCGGTGAGCAGCGCGTGCTCGACACCCCGCTCGCGGAGTCGGGCATCGTCGGCACCGCGATCGGGCTTGCGATGGCGGGGTTCCGTCCGATCATCGAGATCCAGTTCGACGGCTTCGTCTTCCCCGCCTTCGACCAGATCACGACGCAGCTCGCGAAGCTGACCAACCGGCACGAGGGCGCCCTGCAGATGCCGGTCGTCATCCGCATCCCGTACGGCGGCCACATCGGGGCCGTCGAGCACCACCAGGAGAGCCCGGAGGCGTACTTCACGCACACCGCGGGGTTGCGAGTCGTCTCTCCCTCGACCGCGAACGACGCGTACTGGATGATCCAGGATGCCGTGCGCTCGCCCGACCCGGTGATCTTCCTCGAGCCGAAGGCCAAGTACTGGATGAAGGGCGACGTCGACACCGTGGAGCGCCCCCTGCCCCTCCACGCGTCGCGGCTCGTGCGCCGCGGCACCGACGTCACGCTCGTCGGCCACGGT
Source organism: Microbacterium sp. AG790 (assembly GCF_003634765.1). NCBI lineage: Bacteria > Bacillati > Actinomycetota > Actinomycetes > Micrococcales > Microbacteriaceae > Microbacterium > Microbacterium sp. AG790. Next base: position 27,570 of record NZ_RBWZ01000010.1, on the reverse strand, counting down.
GCGATGGTGACGACGCTCCTGCAGGCCGCCGCGCTCGCCGAGAGCGAGGGCACCTCGTGCGAGGTGATCGATCTGCGCTCGCTCTCGCCGATCGACTACGGCCCCATCCTCGACTCGGTGCGCCGCACCGGTCGCATGGTCTACGCCCAGGAGGCGCCCGGGTTCACGTCGGTGGGCTCGGAGGTGGCCGCGACCGTCATGGAGCGGGCGTTCTTCGCTTTGGAAGCGCCGGTGCTGCGCGTGTCGGGCTTCGACGTGCCGTTCCCGCCCGCCAAGCTCGAGGGCACCTACCTCCCGGATGCCGACCGCATCCTCGAGGCCGTCGACCGCGCCCTGGCCTACTGACCGCCCCGCCCCGCCCCGCCCATGACCGCGAGACACCATCCCTGCACCGAGACACGCGTCGTAGCCCCGTGCCTCGGTGCGCATCACGTGTCTCGCGGACTCACGCCCTGAAGGAGAACGACATGAGCGAGCAGATCTTCCACCTGCCGGACGTCGGCGAAGGCCTCACCGAGGCCGAGATCGTCCAGTGGCGCGTCGCCCCCGGCGACACCGTCGAGGTCAACGACGTGCTCGTCGAGATCGAGACCGCCAAGTCGCTGGTCGAGCTGCCGTCGCCGTTCTCCGGCACCGTCGGCGAGCTCCTCGCCCCCGAGGGCGAGACCGTCACGGTCGGCGCGGCGATCATCACGATCGGCGGGGCGGCGGATGCCGAGACCCCCGCACCCGCACAGCCCGAGCCGGCCGCGGCATCCGACGACGGCGGCGCCGTGCTGGTCGGGTACGGCACGGGCGCCGGCGCAACCTCTCGCCGCAAGCGCCCGGCCGAGCGCGCCGAGACCGTGCGGGCCTCCGTCGGCGTCGTCGCCAAGCCGCCGGTGCGAAAGCTCGCGCGCGACCTGGGCGTCACCCTCGCCGAGGTCACCCCCACGGGCCCCGCCGGTGAGGTCACCCGCGATGACGTCGTGCGCCACGCCGAGCAGGCGAGCGTCTTCCGCAACATCGCGACGCCCACCGCGCCCGCCGAGCGGGAGCAGACGATCCCGGTCTCCGCCGCGCCCGTCCCCGCACCGCCGGTCGGCGAGCGCGAAGAGGCGATTCCGGTGAAGGGCGTGCGCAAGGCCACGGCCTCGGGCATGGTCCGTTCGGCCTACACGGCGCCGCACGTCTCGGTGTGGACCGACGTCGACGCGACGCGCACGATGGAGCTCGTCAAGCGGCTGAAGGCGTCGCCCGACTTCGCCGACATCAAGGTCTCGCCGCTACTGATCATGGCGCGCGCCGTGATCTGGGCGGTGCGGCGCACGCCGCTGATCGGCGCCGCGTGGATCGACAAGGAAGACGGCTCGGCCGAGATCCGTGTGCGCAACTACGTCAACCTCGGCATCGCCGCCGCGACCCCGCGGGGTCTGCTGGTGCCGAACATCAAGGACGCGCAGGACCTCAACCTCCGCGAGCTCGCGAAGGCGCTCGAGAAGCTGACGCTGACCGCCCGAGAGGGCAAGACGACCCCGGCCGACCAGCAGGGCGGCACGATTACGATCACGAACATCGGTGTGTTCGGGATGGATGCCGGCACCCCGATCATCAACCCCGGAGAGTCCGGCATCGTCGCGATGGGCACGATCCGCCAGAAGCCGTGGGTCGTCGACGGCGAGGTGCGTCCCCGCTTCGTCACCACGGTCTCGGGCTCGTTCGACCACCGCGTCATCGACGGCGACGGCATGAGCCGCTTCATCGCCGACGTCGCGTCGATCCTGGAGGAGCCGGCGCTGCTGCTGGACTGAGCCGCGGCATCCGCTGCGTCAGAATGAAGGCATGCTGACCGTCTTCGTCGCCGCGCTCGCGGCGCTCGTCCCGATCACGAACCCGATCGGCGCGGTCGCGGCCTACGCCGGGCTGTCCGCTCACCTCGGCGAGGCCGACCGCCGCCGGCAGTCGTGGCTCACGGGGGTCTACGTCGCGGCCATCCTCACGGTTTTCGCGCTGCTCGGCACGCTGATCCTGCAGTTCTTCGGCATCTCGCTCGGCGCACTGCAGATCGCCGGAGGCCTGGTCGTGATGCACTCCGGGTTCGGCATGGTCGTCCCGCGTGCGCTGGGCGCGGGCGCCTCGGATGCCGAGAAGGAGCACGCCGCCACGAAGACCGACATCAGCTTCTCGCCGATGGCGCTGCCGCTCATCGCCGGCCCCGGCGCGATCGGCGTGGTCGTGGGACTCGCGGCGCGCAATCCCGGCATCCTGGACCGGGTCGGGATCGTCGTCGCCGTCCTCGTCATCGCGGGGGTGATCGCGGTGCTCCTGCGCTACGGCACGCCGCTCGCCGAGAAGCTCGGTCCGACCGGCGTCGGTGCGATCACCCGCGTGATGGGGTTTCTGATCCTGGCCATCGGCGCAGAGATCCTCGTGCACGGCCTGACTGCGGCGCTGCCGGGCCTCGCCTGAGGGCCGCGTCGGATCAGCGCGCCCGCGGGTCGTCGACGGGATCGACGACGGGGTGGAAGTTCCCCGACAGGTTCGCCGGCTGCAGCACGTCGCCGAGGCCGCCGCGCTTGCCCGTCCAGAGCGACGGACCGCGGACGCCGGGAAGCTGCGTGAGCACGCTGCCGGTGAACCGGCCTTCGGGCGGAACGTACGGGTTCTCTTTGCGGTTCGTGCGCCACGCGCGGAATCGGTCGAGCAATCGCATGAGGGCACCTCCTTATCGACAGTCTGTCGCACGTCACCGGCGTGCGAAAGGGGTGCCGCAGCCGTTTGCGACGGTCAGGCCGTGAGGTGCTCGATGAGGATCTGCGTGCCGATGCCGATCAGCACCAGGCCGCCGACGATCTCCGCCGGTCGGCGAAAGCGCGTACCGATGCGGTAGCCGACGAAGACGGCGAGAAACGACAGCGCGAACGTGACGAGTCCGATCGTGGTGACGGCGATCGCGACGTCGACGTTCAAGAATGCGAAGGACACGCCGATGGCGAGGGCGTCGATGCTCGTCGCGATCGACAGGAGAACCACCTCGCGACCGCTGAAGGCCTCGATGTCGTGCACGTGCTCGGGGTGCTCGGCATCCACCGGGGCGTCGGGGCTCAGCGCCTCCCACAGCATCTTTCCGCCGACCAGGGCGAGCAGACCGAACGAGATCCAGTGGTCCCACGGCGCGATCGCGTCGGCGAACGTCGAACCGAGCAGCCAGCCCAGCAGCGGCATGATCGCCTGCGACAGGCCGAACGCGGTCGCGAACACGAGCGCCGTGCGCAGCACGTGTGCCCGCAGTTGCAGGCCCTTGCCCAACGCGACGGCGAACGCGTCGGCGGACACGCCGAGCGCCAACAACAACAGAGTCCAGGCAGAGATGACGGCTCCTCGAAAGGGGAAGACGGTGACCGGATTCGACACGGTCGGACGGGCGACGGCCGCCCGTGAGCGCCGTCGGACACGGAGGCCGAAGTACAGCCTGGAGGGCACTCGTGGGGCAGGGCAAGCGGAAGCTATGAACTGACAGCATTTCGGCCGCCCTGGTTTTGATAACGATTATCAGTAGTTCTAGGGTTGAGGACATGAAGCGTCCCGTCGTCCTCCTCTCCGCGCTCGTCGCGGCATCCGCCCTCGCCCTTGCCGGCTGCTCCAGTTCTGCCACCTCGTCGTCGCCCAGCGGCTCCGCCTCCTCCGGCGGGACGATGAGTGTGGTCGCCTCCACCAACGTGTACGGCGACATCGTCAAGACGGTCGGCGGCGACCACGTCGAGGTCACCTCGCTCATCGCCGACGAGAGCAAGGACCCGCACGAGTTCGAGGCGACCGCGGCCGATCAGCTCGACGTCCAGAACGCGCAGCTGCTCATCGAGAACGGCGGCGGGTACGACCCGTTCATGGCCTCGCTGAAGGATGCCGCGAAGTCGACCGCTCCGCTGATCAGCGCCGTCACCTTCTCGCCGGAGTGGAAGGGCTCCGACCCCTCCGCGGCCGTCGACGGCTTCAACGAGCACGTCTTCTACGACCCGCAGACCATCGCCGCCGTCGCCGACGAGATCGCCAAGCAGCTCGGCACGCTCGACCCCGCCGATGCGAGCGTCTTCACCGCCAACGCCACGGCGCTGCGCAGTGACATCGACGAGAAGGTCACGCCGATCCTGGGCGACATCTCGAAGGCCCACAGCGGTGCCGAGATCTTCGTCACCGAGCCCGTCCCGCTGTACCTGGCCGAGGCCGCCGGACTGAAGAACGTCACGCCGTCCGCCTTCAGCGAGGCGGTCGAGGAGGGTCAGGACGTCCCGCCCGCGACGCTCCTGGACGCGCTCACGTTGATCGGCAGCGGCTCGGTGAAGATCCTCTTCGTGAACGCGCAGGCCGCGGGCGCCGAGACCACGCAGGCCGAAGCGAAGGCGGCCGAGGCCAAGGTCCCCGTCATCAAGGCCTCTGAGCTGCTCCCCGAGGGTCAGAACTACGTATCGTGGATGACTGACATGGCTACGCAGATCAAGACCGCGCTGGGTTCGTGACCCCCGCCTCCCCCCTTCCTCTTCGCATCATGGCCGCTGCGCTCTCGCGCAGCGGCCATGAGCTGTGGCGCGGCCTCGACCTCGAGCTGCAGCCGGGAGAGCTGGTCGCGGTGCTGGGTCCCAGCGGCGCCGGCAAGACCACGCTTCTTCGTGCCGTTCTGGGCCTTGAGCGCCTCAGTGCGGGCACGATCGAGGCGCTCGGCGAGCCCGTGCGTCGGGCCGGAAACCGTCGCATCGGCTACATCCCGCAGCAGCGGCCCCTGCCCCGGCACACGGCCATGCGTGGGCGCGACCTCGTGCGTCTCGGCGTCGACGGTCACCGCTTCGGCTTCCCGGTACCGCGCCGCGGCGACCGCGATCGTGTGCAGACACTGATCGATGCCGTCGGGGCTGCGGCCTTCGCCGACCGCCCCGTGGGGCTGCTCTCCGGCGGCGAGCAGCAGCGTCTGCGCGTGGGACAGGCGCTTGCCGACGAGCCCGGTCTGCTGCTGTGCGACGAGCCGTTGACCAGTCTCGACCTGGCCAACCAGCGCGACGTGATCGACCTCATCGATCGCTACCGCACCGCCAGCGGCGCCGGCGTGCTGCTGGTCACACACGACATCAACCCGGTGTTGGAGAAGGTCGATCGCATCCTCTACCTCACCGGCGGCCGCTTCACCCTCGGCAGCCCGGACGAGGTGCTGACCTCCGAGACCCTCACCGCCCTGTACGGCACCCCGGTGCACGTCGCCCGCGTCGGCGGGCGCCTGGTCGTGGTCGGAGCGCCCGACTCGGATGCCGATCACCACCATCACGGCGAGGCCGTCGCCGTGCCCGCGGGAGGTGTCGCGTGAGCTGGGGTGACATCGGCAACGCGCTGTTCGGCGGAATGTCGCGCTACGGCGACATCCTCGCCCTGGTGCAGAACTCCGTGTGGGCCGGTGCGGTGCTCGGCATCGTCGGAGGGCTCATCGGCGTGTTCGTCATGCAGCGCGACATGGCCTTCGCCGTGCACGGCATCAGCGAACTGTCCTTCGCCGGCGCGGCGGCGGCGCTCCTTCTCGGCGTCGACGTCGTCACGGGCTCCATCGTGGGCTCGCTCATCGCCGCGGGTCTCATCGGCTGGCTCGGTGCGCGCGCCCGCGACCGCAACTCGATCATCGGCGTGCTCATGCCGTTCGGGCTCGGCATCGGCATCCTGTGCATCTCGCTCTACAACGGGCGCAGCGCCAACCGTTTCAGCCTGCTCACCGGCCAGATCGTGTCGGTGCAGAGCGACCAGCTGACCGTGCTGATCGTCTTGAGTGCGATCGTGCTCGTGGGACTGCTGCTCATCTGGAGGCCGCTGAACTTCGACTCGCTCGACCCGCAGTCCGCCGCCGCGCGCGGCGTGCCGACGACCGTGGTCTCGTTCGCGTTCATGATCCTGTTGGGAATCGTCGTGGCGGTGGCGGTGCACATCATCGGCGCCCTCCTGGTGCTCTCGCTGCTGGTGACGCCGGCGGCGGCGGCGATGCGGGTCTCCACCGGTCCGATCGCCGTGCCGCTGCTGGCCGCAGGCTTCGGCGTTACGGCGGCGGTCGGCGGCATCCTTCTGGCCATCGCCGGGACGCTGCCGGTGAGCCCCTACATCACGACGCTGTCGTTCCTCATCTATCTCGTCTGCCGCGTCATCGACGGCGCGCGCCGGCGGGGCACGGTGGAGGCGTGACGCCGAGGCTCCACGTCACCCCGGAAACGCGTCCAGCCCGCTCCTAGACCCCGCGGGTAGACTCCCGGCATGGCCCAGCGCAACACCTGGCAGCGCGACCGCGTGCGCGAGGCGTTGACCGATGCCTCCGGTTTCGTCAGCGCACAGGCACTGCACGCGACCCTTCGTGACGAGAACACCGGCATCGGACTGGCCACCGTCTATCGGGCGCTCGCGACGCTCGCCGCCAGCGGCGAGGCCGATCAGCTGCAGAGCCCCGACGGCGAAGCCATCTATCGTGCGTGCTCGACGACGGGTCACCACCACCACTTGATCTGCCGCTCCTGCGGCCTCGCCGTGGAGATCGAGGCGAACGAGGTCGAGGCGTGGGCGCAGCGCACCGCCGCCGCGCACGGTTTCACCGCCGCCGAGCACGTCGTCGACATCTTCGGTCTCTGCGCGTCGTGCTCCGCGCTGCGCGCCGCCGAGCCGGTCGGAGAGCGTGTCGACTGAGGTGCGCGCCGCGCCGGCTCGCACCCTCGTGGTCGTCGGTATCGGCGCGGCAGTGGTGGCCGTGCTCATCGCGGTCGCTTTCCTCGCCCCGGGCCCCGCGCTGCCGACGCGACTGCAAGACGGCCTCACCCTCTCCATCAGCGTCCTGATCGAGTCGCTCCCGTTCGTGATCCTCGGCGTGCTGCTCTCGATCGTGGTGCAGGTGTGGGTGCCGGCGGGTGCGATCGAACGGTGGATGCCGAGGGCGCCGTGGGCCCGACGCGCGGTGCTGTCGCTTCTGGGCATGCTCATCCCGGTCTGCGAGTGCGGAAACGTCCCCTTCGCCCGCGGTCTCATGATGCGCGGGCTGGGGGTCGCCGAGACGCTCACCTTCCTCATCGCCGCGCCCATCGTGAACCCGATCGTGATCATCACCACGCACCAGGCGTTCGGCTTCGACGACGGCATCCTCATCGCGCGCCTTCTCGGCGGCTACGCGGTCGCGAACCTCATCGGCTGGTTGTACAGCCGGCATCCCGACCCCGACGGCCTCATCACTGACCGGTTCCGGGCCAGCTGCGAGATCTCGCTCGAGAACGCGGCCCACGGCGGCGGCCCGGGCAAGGCGCAGCAGAGCCTCGCCCAGTTCGTCGTCGAGCTGCGCGCCGTCATGCCCGCGCTGGTGATCGGTTCGGCCCTCGCCGGGGCCGTGCAGGTGCTCGTGCCCCGCTCGGCGCTGCTGGCGATCGGATCCAACCCGGCGCTGTCGATCGTGGCCATGATCACGCTCGCGATGATCGTGTCGATCTGCTCGAACGTCGATGCCTTCTTCGCGCTCTCGTTCGCGTCGACCTTCACGCCCGGCTCGATCGTCGCGTTCCTGTTGGTCGGTCCGCTGGTCGACGTGAAGATGCTGGCGCTGCTGCGCACCACCTTCCGCTCCAAGGTGCTGGCCGGGCTGGTCGTGATCGTCGTGCTGTTCGCCGTGGCCGTCGGATCGGTGGTGAACCTCCTTGCGTGAGCTGATCGGATCGCGCCTGCTCGGGGTGGGACTGGCTGCGGGCCTCGCCGCGGTCACGGTGGTGCTGTGGCTGAACGGCCAGCTGGCGCTGTACATCAACCCCTCGTCGAACTGGTTCGCGGTGCCGATGGCGGTCATCGCCCTCGTCGGCACGGTGATCAGCTTCGCCCTGCCGAAGGGCGCCGAGTCCGACCACGGGCACGACCACGGCAACGATCACGACCACAACCACGACCACGGCGACGACGCTCCGACGCGCTCCGCACGCTCGAGAACCGGCGGCGGGCATGAGCACCACCATGGGCACGACCACGCTCGCCGCGGGGTGTGGGCGGCGACGGCGACGGTGACCGGCGGCGTCCTGTCGGTCGGCGTGGTCGCGGCGATCATGCTGACTCCACCGGCGACGCTGTCCGCCGAACTCGCGATGCAGCGCGATACGGGTGCCCCGCCGCTGTTCCAGGGCTCCGACACCGTGGCGCTGGCCTCCACGGGCGACACCTCGAAGTTCGGCGTGGGGGAGTGGGCGAGCGTGTTCGCGACGGCGACGAACCCCGAGGCGTTCGACGGCGACACCATCACCCTCACCGGTTTCGTGACCCCCACCGACGGTGGGTTCGGGCTCACCCGCCTGGTGATCACGCACTGTGTCATCGACGCGCAGCCGGCGAGTGTGCCGGTCGCCTCCGGCGACATCCCGGCCACCGGCACGTGGGTCACCGTGACGGGCACGATCCGCGATGCGGGGGGACGACTGCAGATCCAGCCGGCCTCCGTGCAGACGGTCGATCAACCCAAGGATCCGTATGAGTACTGAGCGCGCGACGCGTCGTGAGCGCACACGCCGCCGCCGCTCCCGTGCCTTCCTCGCGGGGTTCGCGATCGTCGTGGCCGCGCTGGCCGTCGTCGGTCTCGCCGGCGCCGCGGTGACGGTCGCGCAGGGGCCGCGCGTGACGAACGTGAGTGTCGACCCGAATGCCGCGGTCAGCGCGGCCGGATCGCGGCTGATCATCACGACCACGCAGTCCCTCGCCAAGATCACCCCGGCCCAGGTCACGGTCTCGCCCGCCGCGCCGTTCACCGTGGACACGTCCGGACGCAGCGTCGGCATCCGTTTCACCCAGCCGCTGTGGGACGACACCTCGTACACGGTGACGATCGCCGGGGTGAGCGGCATCGGCGGTGGCCCGACGGCATCCGTCTCACAGAGCTTCACCACCCCGACGCTGCAGGCCTTCGTCCTGCAGCGGGGCGACGGCGGCGACCGCATCCTGCGCACCGGCCTCGCCGGTCAGGACCCCGAGCCGGTCTACACGAACGCGCACATCGAGGACTTCCGCGCCACCGCCGGCCATCTCGTCATGTCGACGCTCGACGATGACAAGAAGTCGCACCTCGTGGTCACCGATCTCGACGGGGGGAACGAGCGTGAGCTCCCCCTCCCCGGCGACGGCACGGTCACCGACCTGCAGAGCGCCGATCGTGGCGATCTCGTCGGCTACACCTACACGGATGCGACCGTCGGCACGTCCGGCGCCCGTGAAGCCCGGCTGTTCACGGCGTCGCTCGCCACCGCGCAGGGCGCTGCGCAGCCGACGATGATCCAGCGCAGCGGCGGCGAGTCCCGCGTCGACGACTGGCGGTTCGTCCCCGGCACCGACAGCATCCTCATGCTCACCTACGACGGCGCCCTCACCCTCATCTCCCCGTCCGGCGCCGACCCCGTCACCCTCGGCAACGCCGTCTCGATCGACGGCATCGCCCGCGGAACGACCACCGCGATCGTCGAGCGTGTGGAAGGACCCGCGGCCATCGATCTGGCCACGGCCAAACAGGTGGACCTGCCGCCGACCGACAAGGCGCTGGGGCAGACCAACAAGATGGTGCCGATGAGCAACGGCGACACGCTGCGGGTGCTGGCCGTCGTCGACGGCTTCACGGTGCGCTCGACCACCGTCAACGTCGTCGACACCGCGGGAAAGGCGACACCGGTCTTCTCCGTCGACCCGAAGGACATCCTCATCCAGTCGTGCGTGTCTCCGAGCGGGCGGTACGCCGCGTTCCTCGTGGCCCCGGATGCCGTGTCGAACCCGTACGACGGGTACAAGCTGCCGATGCCGACGCACCTGCGCACCCACGTCGTGGCCCTCTCCGGCCCGGAGGCGGGAACCGAGGTCGGCGCGCTCGCGGGCTTCGACATCTCGTGGTGTCAGACGCCGCCTCGCACATGAGTGAGCGGTCCGGCCTGATCCCCGCGACCCGCGCGGCGCTCGCGGCGCTGCCGGTGGAGGTTGCGCCACGCCTGCTCGGCGGGGTGCTGGAGGTCACCGTCGGCGACGCGCTGGTCGCCGTGCGCCTCACCGAGGTGGAGGCGTACCACGGCGCCGGCACGGGAGCCGAGCCCGATCCCGGATCGCACGCGCGGATGGGGCGAACGGCTCGCAACGCCACGATGTGGGGCGAGCCGGGCCACCTCTACGTCTACCTCAGCCACGGCATCCATTCCTGCGTCAACGTCGTCTGCGCTCCCGACGGGCAGGCCGGGGCCGTCCTGCTGCGCGCGGGGGAGGTGATCGCGGGCGAGGACGCCGCCTTCGCCCGCCGACCCGCCGCGCGCGCCGCCCGGGATCTGGCACGCGGGCCCGGCCGGCTCGGGGATGCCGTGGGCCTGCGCCATCCCGTGCACGACGGCATCGACGCGATCGCGGGCGTCCCGCGGGCCGGCGCCGTCGCCCGTCTGTGGCTGCCGGTGGCGGCCCGCTCCGACATCGAGGCGGGACCTCGCGTCGGGGTGGCGGGCGTCGCGGGGACAGCCGCGTTCCCCTGGCGGTTCTGGGTCGCGGGCGACCCGACCGTCTCGCCGTTCCGCTGGGGGCGCGGGGCGGGTCCGACGCGCTGACTCGTCAGCCGACGGCGAACCGTTGCAGCATGACCGCGCGCAGCGCCACCGCCGCCGGTCCGGCATGCGGCCGGGTGCTCACGCTCAGCGGCCACTCGATCACCGGCGTGACGGGCACCGCGATCGTGCCGGGCGTCGGGACGACGAGCACCTGCGGCGCGAGCGCCACGCCGAAACCGGCGGCGACGAACGCGGGGATGTCGCCGACGGCGGAGACCTCGGTCGCCACCTCGCGCACCAGCCCGGCGCGGGTCAGGGCGCGTTCGAGGAGCACGCGGTGACCGAAGCCGTGCGGAGCGTCGATCCATGATTCTGCCGCCAGGAGTTCGAGGGGAACCTCCGGCAGCGCGCTGAGTGCATGCCCATCGGGGAGCAGTGCCACGAAGGGCGAGCGTACGAGCTCGACCGTCTCCAGGTCGGGCAGCTCCGCCGCCGGCAGTCCCATGAAGGCGAGGTCGATCCGGCCGCGCCGCAGGTCGTCGGCGAGGCCGGTGGAGCCGGACGGCGACGAGACCAGCCGCAGGCGCACGAGGGGATGCTGCGCGCGGAACGCGGCGAACAGCTCGGGCATGCGCAGGGTCGGGAGATTCACGAAGATGCCCACGCGCAGCAGGCCCTCGACGCGACCGGTCGCCGCGCTCTGCAGTCGGCTCGTCGCGTCGACGATCTCACGAGCGGGCTCCAGCAGCTGCTCGCCGGCGGCGGTGAGCGCGACGCGCCGTCCGGAGCGTTCGATGAGGCGGGTTCCCATCCGCTGCTCGAGGGTCTGGATGCCGGCCGACACCGTCGACTGCACGACGTACAGGCGGGCCGCGGCACGCGTGAAGCTCGACTCTTCGGCGACGGCGACGAAGTACTCCAGAAGGCGGGTGTCCACCTCGCCAAACTATCGATGATGTCGATGCAATGCATCATTCGAATTCGTTGGACTCGATGCAGCCGAGAGTGCATCCTGAGGTCATGACCACCACCAGCCTCCCCGCCGCCGAGGCGCTCGCCCCGGCATCCGCGCCCTCCCCGCGCCGCTCGCGCGCGGCGCACTCCGCCGGCTTCTGGACGGCCGTGCTGTCCTTCGCCGTCGCGATGGCGTTCTCGACCATCCCCACCCCCCTCTACGCGCTCTATCAGCAGCGCGACGGCTTCTCGCCGATCGTGGTGACGGTCATCTTCGCCGCGTATGCCGTCGGGGTCGCCGTGAGCCTCTACCTCGTTGGCCACGTCAGCGACTGGTGGGGCCGACGGTCCGTCTTCCTCGCCGCACTCGCCGTCGAGATCGTCGCCGCCGTCATGTTCCTGCTCTGGCAGGACGTCACGGGACTGATCGTCGCCCGATTCGTGTCGGGCATCGGCATCGGCGGGCTGACCGCCACCGCCACGGCGCACATCGCCGAACTGCGCGCCGTCGCGGTGCCGTCGTCGACGATCGCCCCGGTCGTCTCCAATTTCGCGAACATCGGGGGACTCGCCGTCGGACCGCTCGTGGCGGGGGTGCTCATCACGTGGGTGCCCGCTCCGCTGGAGACGCCGTACGCGGTGTTCCTCGTGCTGCTCGTCATCGCCCTCGTGGCCACCGCGGCGATTCCCGAGACCGTCGACCGCGGGCAGCGGCGGCGCTACCGTCCGCAGCGCATCGCCATTCCGGCAGCCGCACGCGGCGCGTTCTGGGCAGCGGGCACCGGGGCGTTCACCGGATTCGCGGTGTTCGGCCTCATGATGGCCCTCACCCCGACCGTGCTGGCCCAGGCCATGGGTGTCACGTCGCGCCTCGCCGCCGGGGCGGTGCCGTTCGCTGTGTTCATGTCGGCGGCCGTCGCGCAGGTGCTCACCGTGCGTCTCACCCTGCGTCGTCAGCTGCTGCTGTCGTGGATCCTCATGGGTGCCGGGATCGCGCTCGTCGCGGTCGCCGTCGCGATGGGCGCCCTGGCCCCGTTCGTGATCGGCGGGATCGCGGCGGGGGCGGGCGTGGGCGTGATGTTCCGGGCGTCGCTGGGCGTCGCCGGGTCGCTCGCGCCGACGGGCTCCCGCGGCGAGGTGCTCGCGGCGATCTTCCTGATCGCCTATGTCGGACTCGCCGTGCCGACCCTGCTGATCGGCGCCGCTCTCGCCTGGCTTCCGCTCCCCGTCGTCCTCGGCATCTTCGCCGGGCTCGTGCTGGTGCTGATCTCCGTCGCCACCCCGCGGATGGTGCGCCGCCTCGCCGCCTGATCGGCGACCGGCTCACGTCAAGCCGACACGCCCGGCCGTGCTAGACTGACTCTTTGTCTGCGCGCACTCCAGCACGCAGTTCGTATCCCACCACGTTTCGACTCGCCTCCGGCTCGCTCAACGACCGGCGGAGGAGTCCGATCCCACCTGGGATGCAGACAAGGGATCTTGGGTGGCACCGTCCGGTGTCACGGTACTAAGGAGAATCACTATGGCAGCAGTGTGCCAGGTGACCGGAGCTGTTCCCGGCTTCGGTCACAACATCTCGCACTCGCACCGCCGGACGAAGCGCCGCTTCGACCCGAACGTGCAGAAGAAGACCTACTACGTTCCTTCGCTCGGTCGCAAGATCACGCTGAACGTGTCGGCCAAGGGCATCAAGGTCATTGACGCCCGCGGCATCGAGTCGGTCGTCAAGGACCTCATCGCGAAGGGTGTGAAGCTCTAATGGCGAAGAAGGCTCAGGACGTTCGTCCGATCATCAAGCTCCGGTCGACCGCCGGCACGGGGTACACCTACGTGACGCGTAAGAACCGTCGCAACAACCCCGACCGCATCGTGCTGAAGAAGTACGACCCGGTGATCCGCAAGCACGTCGAATTCCGAGAGGAGCGCTGATCTCATGGCCAAGAAGAGCAAGATCGCGCGCAACAACCAGCGCGAGGAGGTCGTCGCCCGTTACGCCGAGAAGCGTGCCGAGCTGAAGAAGACCCTCGTCGACCCGAACGCGACCGACGAGGCCCGCGAGGCCGCCCGCGTCGGCCTGCAGAAGCTGCCCCGCAACGCGTCGCCCGTGCGCCTGCGTGGCCGCGACGCCATCGACGGTCGCCCCCGCGGCTACCTCTCGAAGTTCGGCATCTCGCGTGTCCGCTTCCGCGACATGGCGCACAAGGGCGAGCTGCCCGGTGTGACCAAGTCGAGCTGGTAAGCACCGACGCACACGTTTCGAAGGCCCGTCCCGTCAGGGGCGGGCCTTCTGCGTTCCCGTCCGGCAGCGGATTCGGAGATCGGCAACGGATGCGGACGGGGCGGGCCGCGGCATCCGATTCCGGTGTCGACCTCCGAATCCGGGGCCGAGCAGCAGGCGGATGCCGCGGTCACACCAGCCTCATCCGTCACCATTCGATGCCGACACGCCGGGGAAGATGACCTCAGGGGGGCGTAAATCCGCGGATTTCCGGGGATCGTAGGTATATTCGGGTGCGGTCCCATCGACCAAACCGGGCGTTCGCCGTCCGGTCCGATCTCACTGAAGGCGGCATTCGCTGCCGTCTGGAGGACAACCCCAATGGCTATCACCAAGACTGAGCTCGTCGCAAGCATCGCCAGCGCCACCGGCGAGAGCCAGGCCACCGTCGGCCGCGTCGTCGACGGCCTGTTCTCGGCTGTCTCCGAGGCCGTCGCCAAGGGCGAGAAGGTCACGATCCCCGGCTTCCTCTCGTTCGAGCAGGTCGCCACCGCCGCGCGCACGGGCCGCAACCCGCAGACGGGCGAGGAGATCAAGATCGCCGCCGGCAAGCGCGTCAAGGTCACCGCGGGCTCCAAGCTCAAGGCCGCCGTCAAGTAAGCACGGCCCTTCACAAGGGGGGATGCCGCTCGGCATCCCCCCTTTGGCGTGTCCGGCGCCGCGTAGGCTGGACGGGTGATCCCGACCCGTGTGATGCGTTTCGTGGGCCCGGCGATCCTCGTCGCGGCCGCCCTCGTCTCCCTCGTGCTCGGGCTCCTGTGCGGTGGGGGCGCCGCCCCGCTGCTCGTCGGCGACGCCGGTCCGGTCGTGCGCTGGGGGCTGCCGATCGTCACCCTCGGCGTGAACCTGTCGGCGGCGGGCATGATCGGATCCCTTGTGCTCGCGCTTTTCGCGCTGCGCGCCGGGGAGCGCCCCTTCGACACGGCGCTGGACGTGGCATCCATCTCGGCCGCCCTCTTCACCGTCGCGAGCGGGTTCACCGCCTTCTTCACGTTCGTCAACATCTTCAACGCCACCCCGAACGCGGGTGCCGAGTTCGGCGGCCAGCTGGGGCGCTTTCTCGTGTCGACCGACCCGGGCCGCGCCTGGGCGCTGACCACGCTTGCCGGAGCCGCGCTGACGGTGCTCACCTTCGCCGTCCGCGGATGGATCTCGACCTTGTTCGTCGCCGCGCTGGCGATCGCCAGCCTCGTGCCGATGGCGACGCAGGGCCATTCCGGCGACGACGCCGGCCACAACATCGCCGTCTCCGCACTCGCGCTGCACATCATCGCGGCCGCCGCCTGGCTCGGCGGCCTGCTGCTGCTGACGGTGCTGCGACCCCAGCTGCGCGGCGCCGAGCTGGGCGACGCCCTCGCGCGGTACTCGAGCATCGCCCTGGTGGCCTTCGTCGTCGTCTCGCTCTCGGGGGTCGCGCGCGCGGCCGTCGGCATCGTCGAGCCCAAGTACCTGCTGTCCGCCTACGGGGTCCTGCTCGGCGTGAAGGTGGTCGCCCTGCTGCTGATGGGGGCGCTCGGCGCGCGGTACCGCACCGGGCTCATCTCCCGCATTCAGCGGGACGAGAAGCCGAGCGCAGAGCGCTCGTCGCGGCGGTTCTGGGGTTTGGTGACGCTCGAACTCGTGTTCATGGGCATCGCCAGCGGAGCGGCGGTGGCGCTGTCGCGCACGCCGCCGCCGGTCGACACGCGCCTTCCCGACGTCAAGACGCCGGCGGAGATCCTCACCGAGGTGCCCCTGCCCCCCGAACTGACCATCTCGCGCTGGTTCACGCAGTGGGACATCGACATCCTCTGGGCGTTCGCCGTCGGCTTCGGCCTCTTCTTCTACCTCGCCGGTGCGTGGCGTCTGCACCGCCGGGGTGATCGCTGGCCGATCTACCGCACGCTGCTGTGGGTGCTGGGCATGCTCTCCCTGCTCTGGGTGACGAGCGGTCCGATCAACGCCTATCAGGACTATCTGTTCAGCATGCACATGATGGGCCACATGCTGCTGACGATGGCCATTCCGATGATGCTCGTCTTCGGCGCCCCCGTCACCCTGGCCTCCCGGGCCATCGCCAAGCGCGACGACGGCTCGCGCGGGGGGCGTGAGTGGATCCTGTGGGCGGTGCACACGCCGTTCGCCCGCGTGGTCACCCACCCGCTGTTCGCGGCGGCGATGTTCGTCGGATCGCTCTGGGCGTTCTACTACACCGACCTCTTCCGCTGGACGCTCTACGACCACCTGGGACACGAGTGGATGGTCGCCCACTTCCTCATCTCGGGCTACCTGTTCGTGCAGTCACTCGTCGGCATCGACCCCGTGCCGTTGCGCTACCCCTACCCGTTCCGGCTGCTCACGCTGATCGGTGTGATGGCGATGCACGCGTTCTTCGGCATCTCGATCATGATGTCGTCGGGACTGTTCGTGGCCGAGTGGTTCGGCTCGATGGGGCGCACGTGGGGGGAGGCCCCGCTGGTGGACCAGTACACCGGGGGCGGCATCGCGTGGTCGATCGGCGAGATCCCGACCCTGATCCTGGCGATCACCGTGGCGATCCAGTGGAGTCGCACCGATGA
Organism: Microbacterium sp. AG790; assembly: GCF_003634765.1. NCBI lineage: Bacteria > Bacillati > Actinomycetota > Actinomycetes > Micrococcales > Microbacteriaceae > Microbacterium > Microbacterium sp. AG790. The sequence continues at coordinate 11,260 of NZ_RBWZ01000010.1, read as the reverse complement.
GCGTGCCCAGCGTCGGGGCGATCGTCATGCGGATCGGACGGGGGATGCCGAGCTGGAGGCGTACAACGCGAAGCTCTCGCAGCTCGCGGCCCGCGACGCACGGGAAGCCCGCCTCACACGCTGACGGCGGCAGCCCCGTCGGGCTCAGCCGCCGGACTGCACCTGGATCGAGGCGGTCCCGTCGGGGAGCATCGTGATCGTGCCGCCGACCCGGAACGGCACGTCCTCGTCGACGTGGGTCACCGAGCCGTCGAAGATCGACTTGATGTCGACGACCACGTGCGCCGCGGCATTCGCGGGGACGATCGACCATCCGGCGCCATCGGGCTGGAGGGAGATCTTGGGCTGGTCGACCATGGACCACACCGGGGGCTCGAGGATGCGGTTGCGCACCTGCAGCCCGAACGGGCACCCGGTGGGCTGCAGCACCTGCTGGGTCGTGCAGGCGGTGAGGAACGACTCGACGCGCTCCTGTACGACATCGACGAAGGTGGAGGTCGGCTGGGTCTGGATGTCCACGGGCACCTCGGCCTGCGGCGTATCGGACAGAACCGCCACTCCCGGGCTGGACGAGACCGGGGTGTCGACCGAGATCGAGTAGAGGCCGGGCGAGAACACGAGCAGCGCGACCGGGGTCAGCGGATCGGCGTTCGTGCCGTTGGGCGAGACCTGTCGGGTGTCGACCGCGAACCCGTTCACGGAGAAGGCGGTGGCGCCGCGCAGGGTCAGATCGATCACCGCCAGCGGGCTCTGCGCGAATCGCCAGGTCGGTGCCAGTCCGACCCACCCCGCCCGCTCCACGCGGAACGTGGACGTGCCGGAGTGCGGGCCGGCGTGGTACGACACCGTCACGAGCTCGACCCCGTCGGATTCCTGCTCGCCGACCACCCGGATGTCGCTGAGCGGGGCAAGCGCCGCGCGGCGCAGGAGGGCTTCGCTCGCATCGGTGGGAAGCCCGGCATCCGTGAGATCGGAGGACTCGATCGGCACGCCGGGCAGGGCGAGGGCTTCGGGGACGCGCCCCTGGCTGAGCAGATCGAGATAGCGCGTGACGAAGGCGCCGGGGCTGTACAGATCGCGGTACACCGTGGCGGTCGCCGCCCCGATCGCGCCCACCAGGAGCAGACCGACGACCGACAGGGCGGTCAGGTCGAACGCCAGTCGGCGGCTTCCGCGACGGGCCGGGGAACGGCGCGTCGCGGCATCCGCGCCCGCCTCCGCGGCGCGCACGTCATCACCCACCACCCCGTCCACAGCTCCAGTCTAGGAAACCCTTCCTGATGGCTAGCATGGATCCGGTGAGCATCCCCTCCCTCTCCGCCGAGCAGGAGGAGCTCTTCCGCCTCATCGAGGACACGCGGGAGCACGTTTTCGTGACCGGGCGCGCGGGCACCGGCAAGTCCACTCTCCTGCAGCATCTGGCCTGGAACACCGAGAAGCAGATCGCCGTCTGCGCCCCGACGGGGGTGGCTGCCCTGAACGTCGAGGGACAGACGATCCACTCCCTCTTCCGGTTGCCGATCGGCCTCATCGCCGACAGCGAGCTCGAGCAGTCCGAACCCGCGCGCCGGGTGCTCAAGGCGATCGACACCCTCGTCATCGATGAGGTGTCGATGGTCAACGCCGACCTGATGGATGCCATCGACCGCTCGCTCCGCCAGGCGCGGGGCCGGCGCTCCGAGCCGTTCGGCGGCGTGCAGATCATCATGTTCGGCGACCCCTACCAGCTCTCGCCCGTGCCGCCGCGCGGCGATGAGCTGCGCTACATCCAGGATCATTACCGCTCGTTCTGGTTCTTCGACGCCCAGGTGTGGGCAGGCCCCTCGGCGGACGGCTCGGCGATCCGCTCCGACGGGCTGCTCGATCTCGGCCGCGTCGGGGCGCCCCTGCACATCCGCGAACTGCGCCAGATCCACCGCCAGGCCGACGACGGCTTCAAGGCGATGCTCAACGCCGTCCGCCACGGGGTCGTAACCGCCGAGATCGCGGGCATGCTGAACGCCGCGGGTGCCCGCCCGGTGCCCGAACCGGTCGAGGGCGAGCCTCCCATCATCACCCTGGCGACCCGCAACGACATCGTGTCGCGCATCAACCAGCGCCACCTCGACGCCCTGCCCGGCCCGGTGCAGACGGCGCGTGCCGACGTCAGCGGCGACTTCGGGCGGGGCGAGGCGTCGTATCCCGCCGACACCGAGCTGCAGCTGAAGGTGGGCGCGCAGGTCATGTTCCTCCGCAACGATGTGGGCGGTCGCGGCGACGGCCCGCGCTGGGTGAACGGCTCGATCGGCACCGTCACGCGCATCGCCGGGGGCACGGTGCGGGTCGAGCTGGACGGTGAAGAGGTCGACGTCGAGCCGGCCGTCTGGGAGAGGTTCCGCTACGCGTACGACCCGGGCTCGCGAAAGCTCACCCGCGAGATCGTCGCGGAGTTCACGCAGTTCCCGCTGCGACTGGCCTGGGCAGTGACGATCCACAAGTCGCAGGGCAAGACGTACGACCGCGCCGTCATCGACCTGGGCTCGGGAGCGTTCGCACCCGGGCAGACGTACGTGGCGCTGTCGCGGTTGACCTCGCTCGACGGCCTCTACCTGTCGCGTCCGCTGCGCCCGAGCGACATCCTCGTGGATGCCGACGTCCGCCGATTCATGGCCGGGGTCCGCGCCGCGGGCTTCTGACCGGCCCGCGGGGCGTTTCGACTCGCTGCGCTCGCTCAACGACCGGGGGGCGGCTCCCGGTCGGTGAGCGATGAGCGCAGCGAGGAGTCGAAACGCGGGGTCAGACGGATGCCGCGGCGGCGGCCTTCGCGGTGGCGAGATCGACGAAGAGGTCGGTGTTGAACTGGTACGCGGCCAGCACCTCGTCGATGACGCGCTCGCGCTCCTCGGCATCCCATGCGACGGCGTCGAGCTGCTCGCGATAGACGTCCTTGAAAGCGGCGGGGTCGGCGATCTGGTCGAAGAGGTAGAAGCCGATGCCGTTCGTCTCGAAGCCGAACTGGCGCGCCATGAGCTTTCCGATGAACAGGCCCCCGGAGAGGTCGCCGAGGTAGCGGGTGTAGTGATGGGCCACGAAGCCGCCCGGCCAGGTCGTGCCCACCGCGCGGATGCGCTCGACGTAGCGGCGGGTCGTCGGCAGCGGCGCGATGCGTTCGCGCCAGTCGTCGCCGATGAGGAAGGCGAGATCCGCCTCGATGGCGGGCAGGCGCGTGAGCTTCTCGCTGATGAAGGGCGCGGCGACCGGGTCATCGCGCATCGCGTCGGCGGCGGCCTCGAGGGCCTCGTAGATGAACCAGTGCTGGGCGACGAGCGCGACGTAGTCGTCGCGCGTGCCGCGGCCGCGCATGAGGTCGTCCATGAACCCGGCGTGCTCGCTGCCGGAGTGGGCGGTGCGCGAACGCTCGCGCAGGGCGGTGGAGAACGGGATCGGCTCGGTCACAGCCGTCAGTGTATCTGAAACTAAGGCTCACCTAAACTGAAGGTTGCCTGCGGGATCGCTGAGCGGCTGGACGGCCCCCGCGGTCATCCGTGCGGGCGCGGAGTGATCCCCAGTCGTGCACACGCCTCGTCGTACAGCGCGACGATCTCGCGGCGCACGTCCCGACGCTCGCTGATCTGCCCTCCGGGCCAGGGGACACGGATGACGTCCTCGCCGCCGTCGGCGAGCGTGACATGCCACTGACCGGCCGCGCCGTCGAACGTGACCATCTCTGATGCCACGACGTCGACCTCCGGCGCGAACGCCCGCGCGATGAGCAGGTTGTCGTCGGAGTGGTCGTCGTTCATGTGGCCGAGAACGCCGGTCAGAGTGTCGTCGTCGAAGGTGTGCGCCATGGCACCCACCTTAGGGGCGGGTGTGCGCGGTGCCACGGGTCTGCGCCGGCGCAATGGCTCCCGCGACGGATTCGTCACAGGAGCGTCACGGCGTCGGGTCGTCCGCGCATCGTGATCTACGCTGAAAGGACTGACCAGGGGGTGAGGATGCGGGCTTTTCGTCGATCGCGGCGTCTTGCGGCGGTAGCCGGCACGCTCGCGGTGGCGATCGCGCTGGCCGCGTGCTCGTCGACCGACACGGTGTCGCTGCCGTTGCCGGATCAGGTGGATGCCGCCATCGGCGGCGATGTGCAGACCCAGTTGCAGACGGCCGTCGAGCGTGCGGTGGCGGCCTCGGGGGCTTCGGCCGCGATCGTGGGCGTGCGCGTTCCGTGGGCGGGTGTCTGGGATGCCGGCATCGGCACGGTCGCTCCCGGCGGCGCCGCGGTGAACGACGCGATGACCTTTCACGCCGGTGCGGTCACACGGTCGATGACCTGCGACGTGCTCTACGGACTCGTCCACGACGGCGTGGTGTCGCTGGACGACCCGGTCGGCAAGTATGTGACGGGCCTCGGCGACCAGGGCGCTCGGGACGGCCTGACGCTCGGTCAGCTCTGCGACTCGACGTCGGGTATCGGTCCGTACGATCCGAGCATCGACGCGCGCATACGCGCCACTCCCTCCCGTGTCTGGACGCCGCGGGAGCTGATGGCCTTCGGGATGTCGCGCGGGCTGACCGCCCAGCCCGGAACCGTGTTCGCCGACTCCGACACCGGGTACGTGCTGCTGGGCTTCGCCCTCGAGCGCGCGACCGGCAAGACCGCGTCGCAGCTCTATCAGCAGTACGTGTTCGGTCCGAACGGGATGACCTCCTCGTCGCTGCCCGACGACGGCACCGCCGAGCTGGACGGCCTGTGGACGGGAACCGCGGCCGATGGCAGCGCGGCGTGCACCGCTCCCACCCCGGTGGTCGGCTTGTCGTCGAGTGCCGGCTTCACGGCATCCGGTGTCATCAGCGATCTCACCGACACGGGTCGATACGTGCAGGCGCTGGCGATGGGGCTCCGTCCCTACGACGCGCCGGGCCGCTTCGAGAACCCGCTGCCGGCGGTCGCGAACGGTCCGTCGTGGTTCACCGCGCGCGGCGGGGCGTACCAAGCCGGCAGCCTCATTGGGCAGTACGGCTCGGTCCCCGGTGCGTTGACGGCCGCGTTCGCCGACAGCACGACCGGGATGAGCGTCGTCGTCACGTTGAACAACTCGCGGGCGTCGAGCGACCTCGTCCGCAGTCTCGCGTGGGAGCTCGCGGCCATCGCGTCGAAGGCGCCGGCGGCTTCGGGACGCACCGCCCCGCAGGCGGGGCTGCCGTGGACGGCGGAGGACATGGCCGCGCAGGTCACCGCCGCCGCGGTATGCCCGATCCCGTGACATCGAGCACGGTGTGAGCTGCCGATGAGCGCCGCGTGAGCGCCGCGCGCACACCCGCATCTGGAGCGCCGGCCGCGGTCGGCCTCGTCGCCGCCGGACTGGTGTGTCAGGAGGGCGGCGCCGCGATCGCGGTCACGCTGTTCCCGCACGTCGGCGCCCTGGGCATGGTGATGCTGCGCCTCGCGTTCTCCGCGCTGATCCTTCTGGCCGTCGCACGCCCACGGCTGCGCGGACACGGGGCGAACGCGTGGCGCGATGTCATCGTGTTCGGCGTCGTCCTGGGCACGATGAACGGGCTGTTCTACCTCGCGCTGCAACGTCTGCCGCTGGGAGTGACGGTCACGATCGAGGTGCTCGGCCCGCTCGCGCTGTCGATCATCGCCGGGCGCCGTCGTTCGTCCTGGCTGTGGGCCGGCGTCGCACTCATCGGCGTCGTCGCCCTGGCCGGCGGCGGATGGGATCGACTCGACCTCCTCGGCGTGCTGTGCTCGCTCGGCGCCGCGGCGAGCTGGGCGATCTACATCCTCGCGTCGGCGCGCGTGGGCGCCGCGTTCCCGCGCCTGGACGGGCTGGCCATCGCGATGGCGATCGGCGCCGTGCTGTCGCTGCCGTTCGGCATCGTCCAGGCGGGTGCAGCGCTGCTGCGGCCGGAGATGCTCGCGCTCGGCGCCGCGGTCGCCCTGCTGTCGTCGACGCTGCCGTACGCGTTCGAGCTGATCGCGCTGCGGCGCCTGCCGGCGGCGGCGTTCGCCATTCTGATGTCGCTCGCCCCGGCGGTCGCGGCGTTGGCCGGCTGGGCACTGCTCGGACAGCATCTCGCGTGGCTGGAGATCGTGGGAATCGTCCTGGTGATCGCGGCATCCATCGGCGCCGTGCGCGCCGCCGGGCGCCGCGTGCGCGACGCCGTGGAGCCGATCGGCTGAGGCGGCGCCATCCCCATCTTCGGGTGCCCGCCGGGCGGTGATCAGCCGACGTTCGGGTGACGGATAGTCGCGCATGACAGGATGCCGCGGTGACCCCGCGCTCCTCGACATCCGGCCGCGGCGGCTCGGCGAGGCGTCGATCCGTTCGTCGCCCGGCGCTCAGCGCCCGGCGGCGGCGGCAGCTGCGTCGTCGGCGGGCGGTCGCCTTGGCGGTGGTCGCCGTGCTCGCCGTCGGGCTGGGCGTGGCGGGGGTCGCGATCGGGCAGGCCGTGCGCCATGCCGCCGTCTGCGCGGAGGCCGAGGGATTCGGGCGGCAGCAGCTCGACAACGCACGCAGCATCGTGGCGGCCGGCCGCGATGCCGGACTGCCTGTGCGGGACCAGACGATCGCGGTGATGACGGCGCTGGGAGAGTCGAGTCTGCAGAACATCGACTACGGGGACTGGGAGACGAGCGGAGTGACCAACCCGGACGGCTCGCGCACGACCTCGATCGGTCTGTTTCAGCAGCAGGACGGCTGGGGAACGCGTGAGCAGCGGCTCGACCCGTACACGGCGGCGAGCCTGTTCTACCGTGCCATGGCCGAGAAAGTGCCCGAGCCGGAGCGGTCGGCCACGGAGCCGACGGAGGTCGCCCATCGCGTGCAGATCAATCGCGATCCGACGCACTACGCCCCGTACTGGCCGCTGGCCGAGCGCATCGTCGCCGTGCTCGACGATCAGACCGTCGTCGACACCTGCCTCTGACGGGCGTGCGTCGGCGGTCGTCCCGTCTCGACCGCGACGACTGCGGCTACGGTTCCGGCTGCGGCGACCAGCAGCATGCCGAGCGATGACGGCAGGAAGGTCGCCCCGCCGATCGCCGCCACGCCGAGCAGCAGGATCGTGTTGCCGGTCGCGGTGAGCTGGGTGCGCAGGTTCAGCGCCCAGATGCCGAGGACGAAGAGGGCCACGGGAACCGTCAGGGTCGCGTGGGCGGCGGTGCTCGACAGGTGCGCCTCGTGACCGATGTCGTCGACGGCGATCTCGATGCCGGCCGAGAAGGCGCCGGCGGCGGCGAAGATCGCGTAGTGGAAGTAGCCGTAGCGGATCGAGGATCCGAGGGTGCGGATGTGTCCGGTGTGCTCGCGGGAGAAGTACACCCACCACATGCCCGCCGCGATCACCAGCGCGGCGACCGACACGACGATGAGCTCGGCGAGGTGCTCTTGCTTCTGCAATGCCTCGATGATCGCCCCGGCGGAGGCGAGGATCGACTCGCCGAGCAGGATCAGGGTGAACAGGCTGTAGCGCTCGGTGATGTGGTGGGCGTTCCACGGTGCGTGCTCGCGATGCTCGGCCCAGACCGGCACCAGGACCTCGGCCGCCACCAGCACGACGAATGCGACGAGGCCCGCCGTCGGCGGGAGCAGCAGCCGCAGCACCCACGCGACCTGCACGACGGTGATGCCGGCGGCGTAGCGCAGGCAGACGCGACGGAACTCGGGCACGGATGCCGCCGCGCGCAGCCATTGCCCGACCATCGCCAACCGCATGATCACGTAGCCGAGAGTGACGATCGTGAAGTCCTGATGTTCCATCGCAGCGGCGCTGCCGCTGGCCAGGACGAGCACTCCCGCCATCTGCACGATGGTCGTCACGCGGTAGGCCCAGTCGTCCACCGCGAACGAGGTGCCGAACCAGGTGAAGTTCATCCACGCCCACCAGATGGCGAAGAAGAGCATGAGGTAGCTGCCCACCCCCGCGCCGAGGTGGCCGTGCGATTCCATGTGGTGCAACTGTTGGGACGACAGAGACACGGCGACCACGAACACCAGGTCGAAGAAGAGCTCGAGCGGGCTGGCAGCGCGGTGCTGCTCGCCCGCGTCGCGCGCTGTCATCCGTCGCAGCCCCCAGCGTGTGCGGTGCGGAGCGGCGTCGTGCGTCATGATCCCCCGATCGCCGCCCCCGTGCGGTGCGCGGCACGGGGAAAGATACCAGGCGCGCCGGCGTCGGTGTCCGATTCAGGCGGCGCGCACGGCGACGAACGCCGAGGGCTCGAGGTCGCCGGTCGGTGAGACGAAGATCCGCTTCACGTCCGAGGGCGTGCGGGGGTCGAACACCAGAGGACGCGACGCGCCCTCGGTGGGCACCTCGCGCGGGGGCAGGAGGGCCAGGCACGTGACCCAGCGGCGCGCGCCCTGAGCGTCGTCGAACGCGAAGTTGAGGGACACCGCCGCGCGCGAGGCGGCCATGGCCTCGGTCGACAGCTGCGGCGACGAGGTCACCTCGGCGTCGACGAGCCGGCCGGTCGTGAGGAGTCCAGCAGCGAGGTCGGTGTTGCGCCGGCGAAAGCGCTGGGCACGCAGGCGGCCGATGATGCTGGTGAGACCCAGGGCGATGAAGATGCCGGGCAGCCACCAGATGCCCGCGTACATGATCCACGCGCCGAAGCCCCAGGCCTCGTCCTCGTGGAAGACGGGGTCGACGGCGACGCCCACGGCATGCGGCATCGCCCACATCGGAAGCGAGAGGAGCACGCCGGTCGCGAGGCCGAGAAGGACGATCGATGCCGGGCCGAGAAAGGCGTAGTACGTGCGCCGGCCCGTGTAGCGGTGGTTCCACGCCGAGTACACGCCCATCGTGATGATGCTGCCGATGATGCCCACCGGCAGCGCCGTCGATCGGACGGCGACGGGGATGCCGCCGTCCCAGGTGCTGAACACGCTGTTGATCGACACGACGCGCACCTGGTCGAAGAAGCCGCCGATGCCGAAGCCGATGACCGTCGCGGCGGCGAAGCCGGCGAGCCCCCAGAGGATCGTGGCCGTCAGTGCCCGTGGCGAGCCGACGAGCTTTCGATCCCGTGCGGCGGCCGCGGCTTTCGGGTCGATGAGACTCATGGCTTCCAGCCTATGAGGGTCCCTCTTCTGCGAGAGAGCAATGCGGCAGATGCTGATGCGTCCAGAGGTAGGGCGGGCTGCTGAGGAGCGGAGCCGGCTCGTTGGGGCTCAGACGCTCCGCGCCGCGAAAGCGATCGGCGACCGTGGCTAAGGTTGCTCACGTGATCACAGGTGAACTGAAGAGCAAGATCGACCGCGTGTGGGACGCCTTCTGGTCGGGCGGGATCAGCAATCCACTCGAAGTCATCGAGCAGATCACCTACCTGCTGTTCATCCGTCGTCTCGACGACATCCAGACGCTCGCAGAGAAGAAGGCTCGCACCACGGGCACGCCGCTCGAGGACCCCGTTTTTCTGCCCGGACAGTCCGAGCTGCGGTGGGGTCACTTCAAGAACACCTCGCCCGAGGTCATGTTCACCATCGTCGGCAACGCGGTGTTCCCGTTCCTTCGCCAGATGGGCGACGGCACCACCTACAGCGAGCACATGAAGGACGCCCGCTTCACCATCCCGACCCCGGCGCTGCTGTCCAAGGTCGTCGACATGCTCGACGGCATCCCGATGACCGACCGCGACACCAACGGCGACCTCTACGAGTACCTGCTGTCTAAGATCGCGTCGGCCGGTGTCAACGGCCAGTTCCGTACACCGCGCCACATCATCGAGCTCATGGTGCGGATGACTGCACCGACTCCGAGTGATGAGATCTGCGACCCGGCGTGCGGTACCGCCGGATTCCTCGTCGCGGCATCCGAGTACGTGCGCGACACGCACGCAGACGCGCTGCTCGACGCCGAGCAGCGTCGCCACTTCCACCACTCGATGTTCCACGGGTACGACTTCGATAACGTCATGCTTCGCATCGGCAGCATGAACATGCTCATGCATGGCATCGAGGCGCCCGACATCCGCTATCGCGACTCCCTGTCCGAGGGGGCGGCGACGGATGCCGAGAAGTACACGCTCATCCTCGCCAATCCGCCGTTCGCAGGGTCGCTCGACTACGAGTCCACCGCGAAGGACCTGCAGCGCATCGTCAAGACGAAGAAGACGGAGCTGCTGTTCCTCGCTCTCTTCCTCAAGCTGCTCAAGCCCGGTGGGCGTGCCGCTGTGATCGTGCCCGATGGCGTCCTCTTCGGGTCGAGCACCGCGCACAAGGCGCTGCGCAAGATGCTCATCGAAGACCAGAAGCTCGATGCGGTGGTCAAGCTGCCCTCGGGTGTCTTCCGGCCCTACGCCGGTGTCTCGACGGCGATCCTGTTCTTCACCAAGACGAACTCCGGCGGCACCGATGACGTGTGGTTCTACGACGTGCGCGCCGACGGATTCTCCCTCGACGACAAGCGCAACCCGGTCGAAGCGAACGACCTGCCCGATGTGCTCGCGCGGTGGCGCAACCGGGATGGCGAGAAGGATCGTGCGCGCACCGACCCGTCGTTCTTCGTTCCGAAGGCCGACATCGTCGCGCAGGGATATGACCTCTCCCTCAATCGGTACAAGGAAGTCGTCCACGAAGAGGTCGAGCACCGCGCTCCGCTCGACATCATCGCCGACATCGAGAATCTGGACGCCGAGATCGCCGCCGACCTCGCCGAACTGAAGGCGATGCTGTCGTGAACACCGTGGGGGACCTGCTGGAACTGGCCTACGGAAAGGCGCTGAAAGCCGAAGACCGCTCTGGCGGTAGCGTGCCTGTCGTCGGTTCAGGGGGAGTCGTCGGGGCCCATTCGGAAGCCATCACCACAGACCAGACCATTGTGGTCGGCCGGAAGGGGAGCATTGGGTCGATCACGTGGGTCGACGGGCCCGCTTGGCCGATCGACACCGCATACTACGTCAAGCTGAAGACGGCCGGTCTTGATCTTCGATGGGTCTACTGGCTGCTCACCTCTTTGCCGCTCGCGAGCATGAACAAATCTGCGGCGGTTCCTGGGCTCAATCGAGACGACGTGTATCGCATACCCGTGTCAGTGCCGGCTCTAGACGAGCAGCGGCGGATTGCCGCGATGCTCGACCGGGCCGACGCGATCCGCTCCAAGCGCCGCCAGGTTCTCGCCCACCTCGACTCGCTCGCGGAGACCGTCTTCGAGGCGATGTTCAGTGGCATCTCGACGCGGGTTCCGCTAGCTGTGCTGCCCAGGGACGTTGGTTGAGGTGTGACGCGATAGACGGGTGAGGACCTCCCGGTCGAGAGTGGAGCTGTCTAGTTCCCGCACT
>NZ_RBWZ01000009.1:0-331242 GCF_003634765.1 Microbacterium sp. AG790 | reverse complement strand
AGTGCGGGAACTAGACAGCTCCACTCTCGACCGGGAGGTCCTCACCCGTCTATCGCGTCACACCTCAACCAACGTCCCTGGGCAGCACAGCTAGCGCCCGCCGGAGAACCTCGATCACCCATTCCGGACGGAAGAGGATGTCCTCGGCGAGCAGCCGCAGGGTCGTGAAGCCGAGTCCGATTGCGGCGGCATCCCTGCGGCGGTCTCGCTTGTGATCCCCCCACGACCCGTGGTGCGAGAGGCTGTCGCACTCGATGACAAGCCAGCCGTCGACGAGGAGATCCACTCGGCCGACGCCGTCGATTCGCACCTGCAGTTCCACGTGGCATCCCAGACTGCGCAGCATGAGGCGGACGAGGGTCTCGGTACCCGCCTCCGCACGTTGGTCGAGAAGCGGCCGCAGGGATCGGTAGCGCCCGGGAAGGTGCGCGAAGACGTCAGCGAGACCGTCTTCATCCACTGCCCCGAGATGCCACGCGCTGTCGAGAGTCGCGATCGCATCCCGCGGCCGCTGGCAGCGCACCGCTGCACATAGTGCTTCGCGGACAGGTACGAGCACATCATCGGCGGCGCTGGAGGTGGGACGCCAATGTCGCACGATCTCCGTCGACGCCCCCGGTCGCGGCGTGCGGGAGGCGTCCGGAGCGAGCTGGATGTGCAACCCCGCACGCTCCCGTACGAACACGCCGAGAAGTCGCAACAGTGAGACGCAGTCCAGGCGCCCGCCCCACTGCACCGCCGCGCACACCTGCGGATCGGTGTCCCGGGGCAGATAGTGATCGCGCCGCAGGCGCAGGAGCCGTCCGTCGCGCACCGCATCGGTGATCTGTCGGCCGGTGGCTCCCGCGGCGAGCAGGTGAGCACGCCGCAGAACAGCGGTCGGGACGGCGCTGGGCAGAACGAGACGGTCGGCAGACGATCGGATCATGTCCAGAACTCTGACCGCGACGCCCGTCGGGCAGGGCCTTGTCTGCCGCGCCGGTGGACGACCGGGTTCAGCGGGGCGCGGGGGAGGAGTCGTCGCCGTTCACAACTCCGGAGATGCGCTCGCGACCGTCGGCCACAGCCCCGGCTGGGTGCGGTGTACCGAGGGATCTCCGGAGTAGTGAACGGTGGAAGGGGCCCCCGGGCTCCGCGGCCGGAAGCCAGCGCGGTCCGCCGTCCCGGGGGCGCGGGAGCGGGTCAGAGCTCGGACTGACGCTGTGCGACGACGGCTTCGACCGCGGCGAACAGCGGGTGGGACGGCTCGAGTCCGGTGACCGCGGCGGTGAAGGTGGCGGCATCCTCTTCGCGAAGGCGTCGCTGCAACTCGACCGACTGCTCGTCGTCGGGCTCGTCGAACTCGAGGGCGGCGCCGATGGCGTCCACGAGTGCGCCGGTCGACAGCCCGCGCTCGGCGGCGGCCGCGGCGGGCCCGATGAAGCGCTCGTGTCGCGAGAGTTTGCGCAGCGGCTGGCGTCCGACGCGGCCGACGGTGTCGGGCAGAGCCGGGTTGGCGAAGCGGCGCAGGATCGTCGCCCGGTACTCCGCGAGCTCGGCGGCATCCCATCCGTGCACCGCGACCAGCAGTGCGGAGGTCTCTTCGAGCGCGGCGGCCACGCGGGAGGCGATGGACGGATCCGCGAGCGCGTCGGAGATCTTCTCGACGCCGGCGCGGGCACCGAAATAGGCGGTCGCGGCGTGGCCGGTGTTCACCGTGAAGAGCTTGCGCTCGATATAGGGGGCGAGGTCGTCGACGAAGTGGGCGCCGGGGATGTGGGGCGGGGCGTCGGCGAAGGGGGGCCGTTCGATGGCCCATTCGAAGAACGGTTCCACGGTGACGTCGATCCCCGCGCCTTCCGGCTGTGCGGGCACGATCCGGTCGACAGCGGTGTTGGCGAACACCGCCCGGTTGCTGATCGCGTCCCAGGCGTCTCCGGCCTGCGCACGGATCTCGTCGCGGAGGGTGTCGGTCGCCCCGATCGCGTTCTCGCACGCCATGACCTGCAGCGGAGGTCGGGACGGGTCACGCAGGGCCAGACCGGCCAGGATGTGCGGCGCGACGAAGCGCAGGATCGTCGGGCCGACCGCGGTGGTCACGACCTCGGCGGTGGCGATCTCGTCGATCAGCGCCTGCGGATCGGTGGCGCTGTTGATCGCGCGGAAGCCCGTCACGACCGTGTCGGTGCCGCCATCGCCGACCTCGTGGACGGTGTACTCCGAACCCGCGTTGATGGCGTCGACCAAGGATGCCGCGACATCCGAGAACACCAGCTCGTAGCCGCCTTCGTGCAGCAGCAGCCCGACGAAGCCGCGACCGATGTTGCCGGCGCCGAAGTGGACGGCCTTCATCAGCGGTTGACCGTCGACAGCAGTGCGAACAGCTCCTCTGCGGTGGTCGCCGCCTTCAGACGTGCGACCTCCTCGTCTTCGGAGAACAGCAGGGCGATCTGCGACAGGATGTCCAGGTGCTCGTCGCCCTTGCCGGCGATGCCGACGACGAAGCTGACCTTCTCGCCGTCCCAGTCGACGCCGTCGTCATAGCGGACGAACGAGAGTGCCGAGTCGAGGATGGCATCCTTCGTCTCGTTGGTGCCGTGGGGGATCGCGAGCTCGTTGCCCATGTAGGTGGACACCGTCTGCTCGCGCTGGAGCATCGCGTCGTAGTAGGCGGAGGTGACGGCTCCGGCGGCTTCGAGGATGTCTGCGGCCTCACGCATGGCGTGCTCTTTCGTGACCGACCCGGAGTGGATCCGGACCTGATCGATCTTCAGTACATCGCGTGACATGTCGTCCTCGTCTTCTGTGCGCAGCGTCGTCCCGGTCATCGTACGTCTGGGCGACGCTGTATCGGGTGAGAGCCGCGGGGGCGGGGCATCGCGCATCCTGTCCCCGCGGCGTCGGGGGGCCTGAGCGATCAGGCCTGGTTCTTGTGCTGCTGGACCACCAGATCCACGACCTCGTCGTACTTCGGCGAGTTCATGAAGTTGTCCACCGACACGTGCGTGGCGTTCGGCGTGCGCCCGCGTGCGCGGTCGGTGAGCTGCTGCTGGGTGATCACGAGGTCTTCGCTGCCGTCGAGGTTGGCGATCGCCTTGTTGGTGACCGAGACGTCGTCGACGCCGGCCTTCTTGATCTTGTTGCGCAGCACGCTCGCGCCCATCGCGGACGAGCCCATACCGGCGTCGCAGGCGAACACGATGTTCGTCACGCGTCCGGCGGGTGCCACCGTTCCCGTGGCGACGGCGTCGGCGGCCCGGTCGGCCGACAGCGACGACTGGCCACCCTCGAGCCCGGCGTTCGCGGCGGCCCCGGCGCGGAGGCCGGCGAGGGCCTCGGAGCTCTTGCCCTTGTTCGCCTCGGTCTGGGCGATCGCCGCCTCGAACGATGCGCTGGAGTCCGCCTCCGCCGCCAGGTCGCGCTTGCGGGACGCCCGCAGGATCACCGCGGTGACGAGGAAGGTCACCGTTGCAGCGAGGATCACGGAGAGGTACACGACCAGCAGGTTGCCCACGCCGCCCGCTTCGGGCGTCAGAGCCGCGGCTGTGACCGCGATGATGCTGCCCGGCGCGGCCGGGAACGCGAGTCCGCCATTGAAGATCATGTTGGTCGTGACGCCGGTCGCGCCTCCCGCGATGAGGGCGAGGATCGTCATCGGCTTGCTCAGCGCGTACGGGAAGTAGATCTCGTGGATGCCGCCGAAGAACTGGATGATGATCGCGCCCGGAGCCGAAGCGCGAGCCGCACCGACGCCGAAGAAGGTGAAGGCGAGCAGAAGTCCGACGCCGGGGCCGGGGTTGGCCTCGATGAGGAAGAGGATCGACTTGCCCGCCTCGGTCGCCTGCTGGATGCCGAGGGGGGTGAACACGCCGTGGTTGATGGCGTTGTTGAGGAACAGCACCTTCGCCGGCTCGACGATGACCGACAGCACGGGCAGCAGGCGCAGATCGACCAGCCAGCCCACGATGCCGCCGAGTAACGTGCTGACTCCCAGCATGACCGGACCGAAGGCGAAGAATCCGAAGATCGCGAGCAGCATGCCCAGGATGCCGGCGGAGAAGTTGTTCACCAGCATCTCGAAGCCGGGACGGATCTTTCCTTCCCACAGCTTGTCCATCTGCTTGGTGATCCACGCCGCCAGCGGGCCCATGATCATCGCGCCGAGGAACATGGGGATGTTCGTGCCGACGATGACGCCCATCGTCGCGATGCTCGCCACCACGCCGCCGCGCTCGCCGTACACCATGCGACCGCCCGTGTTGGCGATCAGCAGCGGCAGCAGATACGTCACCATCGGGCCGACGAGGCCGACGAACGTCGTGAAGGTCGCTCCATCCTTGCTCTGTGCGAGCGCGGTCATCGCGCCCTGCCAGTTGATCGTCGCCGCATCGCCGAACCCGCCGAGCAGGTTGGCGACGGGGAACCAGCCGCCCAACCAGCCCGCGGAGATGAAGAGCATCGTGATGAAGCCCCACGCGATGAAGGCCGCGATGTTCGGCATGATCATGCCGGAGAGGAAGGTGCCGAACCTCTGCACGCCGACGCGTGCGCGGTTCACCCCCGTGGATGTCGTGGACGCCGTTGTCATTGTCTTCGTTCCCTTCGAATGTGCCGCACCGTCAGCCGGCGAGGTTCTCAGCGGCGGCCTGAGCCGCCGATCGTGCGGATGCCGCGTCATCGGCGGCAAGAGCGGCCGCGGCGATGCGCTCGGCATCCTCGCGGGTGTACTGCAGAAGCGAGGCGCGCACGTCCGCGAGGGCCGTGGGGGCCATCGACAGCGTGGTCGCGCCGAGGCCCACGAGCACGACGGCCAGCAGCGGGTCGGCGGCGGCCTCGCCGCAGATGCCGACCGGCTTGCCGTTGGTCTTGCCGCCGGCGGCTGTCATGCTGATCAGCTCCAGGACCGCGGGGTGCCAGGGGTCCTGGTACGACGCCACCGAGCCGAGCAGCCGATCGGCGGCGAGCGTGTACTGCGTGAGGTCGTTCGTGCCGATGGAGGCGAAGTCCGCGATCTGGAGGATGCGCTTCGCCTGGATCGCGGACGAGGGGACTTCGACCATGACGCCGGCGGTCTTGATGCCGTACTCCTTCGCGAGCGTCACGAAGTAGTCCGCTTCCTCGACGGTGGCGACCATCGGCGCCATGACCCAGAGGTCGGCCTCGGTCGCGGCGTCCGCGTTCGCGAGCGCGGTGAGCTGCTCGCGCAGGATGTCCTCGCTGGCGCGCAGGGCTCGAAGGCCCCGAAGGCCCAGGGCGGGGTTGTCTTCGTGCGCGTCGTTGAGGAAGGCGAGGGGCTTGTCCGCCCCGGCGTCGAGAGCGCGGACGACGACCTTCTTGCCGGGGAACGCCTTCAGCAGCTCGGTGTAGGACGCGGTCTGCTCCTCGACGGTCGGGGCCTGAGTGGCCGAGAGGAAGAGGAACTCGGTGCGGAACAGGCCGACGCCCTCGGCGCCCAGCTCGACCGCCTCGGCCGCGCCACCGGGCTTGCCGAGGTTGGCCAGCAGCGGAACCGCGGAGCCGTCCTTCAGCGCACCCGGGGTGAGCGGGGCGGATGCCGCGGCGGCGCGGTCGGCGGCGCGGTTGTGGGCCTGGGCGAGCTCGTCCTCGGTGGGGTCGACGGTCACGACACCCTTCGCGGCATCCACGATGACCGTCTGCCCGTCGGTGAGGTCCTTGGCGGCGGCGGCGCCGACGATGGCGACGATGGACTTCTCGCGGGCGAGGATCGCGGTGTGGGAGGTCGGACCGCCGTCGGTCGTGATGAGCGCGAGCACCTGGTCGAGGTCGAGCAGGGCGGTGTCGGCGGGGGCGAGATCCTTCGCGACGAGCACGAACGGGTGACCGGGGTCCGGCACGCCCGGGGCGGGCAGGCCGCGCAGGCGTGCGATGACGCGCTGGGCGACGTCGTCGAGGTCCGCGGCGCGCTCGCCCAGGTAGCCGCCCATCGCGGCGAGGGTGTCGCGGAAGCTGGCGAAGGCCTCGTGGACGGCGAACTCGCCCGTCTTGCCCGTGTTCACGCGGGCGGAGACCTCGGTGTCGAGCGTGGGGTCCTCCGCCATCATCGCCTGGGCCTCCAGGACGTCGCGGGCGAGACCGCCGGCCTTCGAGCCGCGCTCCTCGAGCTCACGGGCGACGGCGGAGACCGCCGCGCGCACGCGGGCCAGCTCCTCGTCGGGCGTCAGCGTGCTGGGCACGTCCGAGGGGGCGGGCAGCGGGTCGGCCATACGGGCCACGGGTCCCTGGGCGACTCCCAGTCCGATACCCACTCCACGGAGTTCACTCATCTTCGGGTCTCTCTTTCGGTTCAGTTCTCGTCGTGGTCGGTCGTCAGCAGCTCGGCGAGCACGTCGAGCACGGCGGTGGCGTTCTCGCCCTCGGCGATGAGGGTGACGTAGTCGCCCTTCTCCGCGCCGAGCGAGATCACGCCGAGGATGCTGGCGGCATTGACGGCGGCGCCCGATCCCTTCGAGATCGTCACGGGCAGACCGGAGTCCTTCACCGCCTGCGCGAACAGCTTCGCGGGGCGGGCGTGCAGGCCATTGGACGATCCGATGCGGATCGTGCGTGACACAGAGCTCATGCGGGGTTCCTCTCCGTCGAAGCGGGCAGTTCTGTGGAAGCGGCCAGGGCCTCGTCGACCAGCGCGAGGGTGCGCGTGCCGTGGAGGTCGCTGTAGATGTCGGGTGGAAGGAGGATGACGCGCGCGGGGCGCGCCGCCGCTTCGCGACGGATGCGGTCCAGGCTGCTCTGCAGGTGGGGACCCACGAGCACCACGTCTGCGGCATCGATGTCGATCGGGAGCGACTGCTCGGTGCCGGCGACGGCACTGAGCTCACGCCCGGCCGCCTGCGCTGCGTGACGAACACGCTGCGCGACGAACGTGCTCGACGCTCCCGCGCCGCACACAACGAGGATCCTCATCGATCCGCCTCCTTCTCCGCCATTCTTGTGAACGCGCTGGGAGGCGACAACCACACCTGTTTCCGCGGGGGCGGAAACAGCGCACGGTCCGCGTGGTTGACTGGTGGATATGAGCAGAGCGCGCCAGGACCGGGTCATCGCACTGCTCACGCGAGAGGATGACTGGCTCACCGCCGCCGAGCTCGCCGACATCGTCGGAGTGACCCCGCGCAGCATCCGCAGCTACGTCACCGCGCTCAACGCCCGCGTGCCGCGGGGCGTCGTCGTCGAGTCTGGTCCGCTCGGCTACCGCGCCGGTGCGGATGCGCCCGCAGCGCTGCGCGCCGGAGCGGATGCCGCGACTCCTCGGGAGCGCGTGCACCGGCTCGTGCGTCGACTGCTGTCGGGTCGGGAGGGCATCGACGTCTTCGAGACCGCCGAGGACTTCCACGTCAGTCCGGCGACCCTCGAGGGAGACCTGGGCCGGGTCCGTGCGCTGCTGGGCGACACCGAGCTCACGCTGGAGCGCAGCGGATCGCGCGCGCGGCTGAAGGGCACGGAGATGGCCCAACGGCGCCTGCTGAGCCGGCTCGCCCACGACGAGACCGACGACGGCGCGTTCGACCTCGATGCCCTGCGGCGCAGCCTCGGTGCGGGATCGATCGGCGAAGCGGTCTTCGGTCCGTTCAAAGCCGATCTCGTTTCAGGTCTGCGGGAACTCGGGTATTTCGTCAACGAGTTCGGCATCGGCGACGTGATGATGCACGTCGCCATCACCGCCGACCGCGTCGCCCACGACCGTGCGCTGGAGACGACGGCGCTGGACGGCACGACGCCCGCTCAGGAGCAGGTGGGGGCGCTGCTGGACACGCTCTGCGAGCGGCATCTGGGGGTGCGCCTGGGGGCGGGCGACCGTCGCCACCTCGCCGCACTCGTCCTCGGCCGCGTCGTCGCGCCCGGCCCCGGTGAGGCGGCATCGGTGACCCGAGCGGGTCTACAGCCCGAGGTCGAAGCGGCGGTCCGCGACGTCGTGCACCGCGCGGCATCCGAGTTCCTCGTCGACATCGAGCACGAGGATTTCGTGCTGCGTCTCGCCCTCCACGTGCAGAACCTGCGGCTGCGCGCACAGGAGCAGGCGTGGTCGCGCAACCCGCTCACCCGCTCGCTGAAGGCGACCTACCCGATGATCTTCGAGGTCGCGGTGTTCATCGCGGACGGGCTTCGGGGGCTTCTCGGCATCCCGCTCCTGGACGACGAGATCGCCTACATCGCGATGCACGTCGGCGGCCAGCTGGAACGAAGCCGCCACGCGGGCACCGTGTTGACCGCCACGATCGTGTGCCCCGGGTACTACGAACTGCATGAACTGCTGCGCTCGAGCGTGGACCGCTCGCTCGGACAGGCGGTCGACGTCGTCGGCGTGGACACGCGGGCCGACCCCGACTGGCGGGCGATCGAGACCGATCTGATCCTCACGACGATCGACCCGCCCTTCACCGGTGACGGCATCGTGCGCATCCAGCCCTTCCTCACGGAGAGCGACATCGAGCGGGTGCAGGCGGCGGCCGGACGCGTGCGCCGCGCGCGTCGCTTGGCACGACTGCGCGATGAGCTCGGGCGCTACTTCTCGGCCGACGCCTTCATCGGACGCGTTGCCGCGGATGCCGACGAGGAGAGCGTCATCCGCGACCTCGGAGCCCGACTCGTCGCGCAGGGCGTCATCGACGAGGGGTACGTCGCGCGCACGCTCGAGCGCGAACGGTTGTCATCGACCGCGTTCACCGACGCGCTCGCGGTGCCCCACGCGATCGGGATGACCGCCACGCGCACGGCGATCGCCGTGGGCATCGCCGATCCGTCGATGGCCTGGGGCGAAGGGCGCGTGCAGGTGATCGCGATGGTGGCCTTCTCCGAGAGCGATCGCGAAGCATTCCAGACGGTGTTCGAGCAGCTGGTCGAAGTGTTCAGCGAGCGCGACAGCGTGCAGCGGATCGTCCGCCGCGGGACGTCTTTCGGACCCTTCCTCGATGAGCTCGTGGCCGTCGTCGACGGCTGAGGCACCCCGAGCCACGTCGCCCATCGTCGACGCTCAGCGCAGCCGGGCCCGCAGGCCCTGCTTCACCGTCGGCCACTCGTGCGGGAGGATCGAGTACACGACGGTGTCGCGCAGGGTGCCGTCGGGGCCCACCCGATGGTTGCGGAGTACCCCGTCCTGCTTCGCGCCGAGGCGCTCGATCGCGGCCCGCGACTGACGGTTGTGCCAGTGTGTGCAGAACTGCACGGCGATCACGTGGCACTGCTCGAACGCGTGCTCCAGCAGCAGGAGCTTGGCGGCGGTGTTCACACCGGTGCGCTGCACCGTCGGCGACAACCACGTGTAGCCGATCTCCACCCGCGGACTGTCCAGGTCGATGGCGCAGAACGTCGTCATCCCCACGGCCACGCCGCCGACCACGACGGCGAACGGGTTCATGCGCCCGGCGTCGCGTTCGGCGAGTCGGTGGATGATGTCTGCGCTCGCGTCTGAGGGAACCGAGGTGTACCAGGCGTACTGCAGCCCCTCGCGGGCACGTTGCAGGTCGCCGGCGTGGTCCGCCCGCAGCGGCTCCAGCCGCACATGCTCGTTCTCGAGGACGACAGGATCGGTCAGCAGCACGCCCCCACCCTATCCGCGTGCCCTTCCCCCTTCCCCCGAGCCGCCATCATGCGACCGAGCCGCCACGATTCGTCGCGCAACGTCGTCGCGGCTCGGTCGAAACGTGGCGACTCGGCGGGGTGAGAGGCGGGGTGTGAGGCGGGGGTCAGAGGAGGAGGGTGCGGGTGGCGGCATCCAGGGCGGCGAGCCGTTCCTGCGCGTCTGCGGCCGAGGTGCCGCGCACGTCCAGGTACGCCTTGAGCTTGGGCTCGGTGCCGCTCGGGCGCACGATCAGGCGCGACCCGTCCTCCAGCCAGAGCCGCAGCACGTCGCTGGCCGGCACGCCGCCGGCCCCCGTCAGAAGGTCGTCGACGCCGGTCACCGCCACCGCGCCCACCTGAGCGGGCGGAGCCTGACGAAGCGCCGACATGATGCGCCCGATCACCGACAGGTCCTCGACGCGCAGCGAGACCTGGCCCGACGCGAAGAAGCCGAACGTCTCCTGGAACTCTCGCAGCAGATCGGTGAGGCTCTCACCGCGCTCACGTGCCTCGGCGATCATGCCGAGAATCGCCACGGCGGCGGAGATGCCGTCCTTGTCGCGCACCGTCTCCGGGTTGACCAGGTACCCGAGCGCCTCCTCGAAGCCGTACAGGATGCCGGGCGCGCGCGAGATCCACTTGAAGCCCGTCAGCGTCGCGTGGAAGTCGAGACCGTAGTGCTCGGCGACGGTCTGCAGGCCCGGAGAGGACACCAACGAGCAGGCCAGCGACCCCGTCTCACCGCGTTCGCCGGCGCGCGCCGCGGCGCGCCAGCCCAGCAGCAGCCCGATCTCGTTGCCGGTCAGCCGCCGCCAGCCGCCGGGGGCCTTCTCATCGGGGAGGGCGACGGCCAGTCGATCGGCGTCCGGGTCGTTGGCGATCACGAAGTCGGCACCGACGGCGCGCGCCGTCTCGAACGCGAGATCCATCGCCCCCGGCTCCTCCGGATTGGGGAAGGCCACGGTCGGGAAGCGCCCGTCGGGCGCGATCTGCGCCTCCACGACACGGGGGCGGGGATAGCCGGCGAGGTCGAGGATCGCGTGCAGGGTCTCTGAGCCCACGCCGTGCATGGCCGTGTACACCCAGTTCATGCCGGCCGCGCCCGCGGTGGCGGGGGCGACGGCCGCGGTGGCGGCGACGTAGGCGGAGATCACGGACTCGTCGGCGATCTCGTACGCGGCGCGAGCGAGATCCGGAACGAGCGAGGACGCCGCGATGCGATCGATGTGCGCCGCGATCTCGGCGTCGGCGGGGGAGACGATCTGCGACCCGGCATCGGCGCCGCCGAGGTACACCTTGTAGCCGTTGTCGTCCGGCGGGTTGTGCGACGCCGTCACCATGACGCCGGCGGCGGCGTCGAGATGGCGCACCGCGAAGGCCAGCACCGGGGTGGGAAGCATCCGCGGAAGCAGCACCGCGCGCAGGCCCGCGCCGGCGAACAGCTCCGCCGAGTCGCGGGCGAACACGTCCGAGTTGCGGCGGCCGTCGTAGCCGATGACCACGAGCGGCGTCGTTCCCGGCGCCGCCTTTTCACGCAGGTAGGCGGCGAAGCCCGCCGCGGCCTGAGAAACCAGCACCCGGTTCATGCGGTTGCTGCCTGCTCCGAGGCGTCCGCGCAGACCCGCGGTGCCGAACTGCAGGCGGGTGCCGAAACGGTCGGCGAGTTCGGCGGATGCCGCCTCATCGCCATCCGCTGCGGCATCCACGATGGCGGTCAGCTCCGCGCGTGTCAGCTCATCGGGGTCCTGCGCGAGCCAGGCGCGCGCCGCATCGAGCACCGTCCCCGCGGCATCCGCGCCACTCACAGCTGTCCGATCACGCGGGCCAGCAGCGCGGAGATCACGGGCTCGGCGGCCTGGCCGGCCTCGATCACCTCGGCGTGACTGAGCGGGCTCTTCTGGATGCCGGCGGCGAGGTTGGTGATGAGGGAGAAACCGAGCACCTCCATCCCGGCCTGGCGGGCGGCAATCGCCTCGAGTGCCGTCGACATGCCGACGATGTGTCCGCCGATCGCCTTGGCCATCTGCACCTCCGCCGGAGTCTCGTAGTGGGGGCCGCGGAACTGGCAGTACACCCCTTCGTCGAGCGTCGGATCGACCGTGCGGGCGAGCTCGCGCAGACGCGAGGAGTACAGGTCGGTGAGGTCGATGAACGTCGCGCCCTCCAGCGGCGAATCGGCCGTCAGGTTGATGTGGTCGCTGATGAGCACGGGGGTTCCCGGCGTCCACGTCTCCTTGATGCCGCCGGCGCCGTTGGTGAGCACCATCGTCGAGGCCCCCGTGGCGGCGGCCGTGCGCACGCTGTGGACGACCCGGCGCACACCGTGTCCCTCGTAGTAGTGCGTGCGGGCGCCGATCACGAGCACGCGCTTCGCCTCGGGGGTGACGATGCTGCGGATCGATCCGACATGGCCGGCCAGCGCGGGCGCGCTGAAGCCGGTGACCTCGGTCGCGGGAATGGTCGCGGTCGTCTCGCCGACGAGGTCGGCGGCCTTGCCCCAGCCGCTGCCGAGCGTGAGGGCGATGTCGTGCCGTTCGACGCCGGTCAGGCGTGCGATATCGGCGGCGGCGCGCGCGGCCACCTCGAACGGGTCGGCGGAGGGGTCGTCGAGCGGATTGGTGTTCATGTCGGACATGCTCCCACTCTAGGAACCGCGGCCCCGGCGGGCCACCCGCGGCGCGTGAGTCCGTGCGCGTGGACGGCGGCACGAGTGGCGGCGGGGGCCTGAGACAATGGAGCAATGTCCTCGAGCTTCGTGAACACCCAGTCGGTCGCCGTCCTCGGGGGCGGTCCCGGAGGCTATGAAGCGGCGCTCGCAGCGGCACAGCTCGGCGCGGACGTCACCCTCGTGGAGCGTGCGGGCGTGGGCGGCGCGGCCGTCATCACCGATGTCGTCCCCTCCAAGAGCCTCATTGCGACGGCGGATGCCGCGGTCGCCATCTCGGAGGCCTCCGACCTCGGCGTGCAGTTCTTCGCGAAGGGGGAGAGCGGTGTCGCGCTCAAGCCCGAGGTCGCGATCAACCTCGCCGCGGTCAACAAGCGCCTGCTCTCGCTCGCTCGCCAGCAGTCCGATGACATGCGCGCGCAGCTGGTCGATGCCGGTGTGCGCATCATCTCCGGACACGGACGACTCGACGGCCATCACGCGATCGTCGTCGCCACCGGCCCCGGCGGAACCGATTTCGATCGCGTCGAAGCCGACACCCTGGTCGTCGCGGTCGGCGCCTCGCCCCGCGAGCTGCCCACCGCCCGCCCCGACGGCGAGCGGATCCTCACGTGGACGCAGCTCTACGACATGAAGGCGCTTCCCGAGCACCTCATCGTCGTCGGCTCCGGTGTCACCGGTGCCGAGTTCGCCTCCGCCTACATGAACCTGGGCGCCAAGGTGACGCTCATCTCCAGCCGCGATCAGGTGCTCCCGGGCGAGGACGCCGACGCCGCCGCGGTCCTGGAGAAGGTCTTCACCCGGGGCGGCATGACGGTGATGTCGAAGTCGCGCGCCGACGGGGTCGAGCGCACCGCCGACGGTGTCGTCGTCTCGCTCTCGGACGGCCGTACGGTCGAGGGCAGCCACTGCCTGCTCGCGGTCGGCTCGATCCCGAACACCTCGGGTATCGGACTCGAGGATGCCGGCGTGCAGCTGACCGCGTCGGGTCACATCCGCGTCAATCGCGTCGCCCGCACCTCAGTGCCGAACATCTACGCCGCCGGCGACTGCACGACCTTCGTTCCGCTGGCCTCGGTGGCCTCCATGCAAGGACGCACCGCGATCTTCCACGCGCTCGGCGACACCGTCATCCCGCTGGAGCGTCGCCGCATCACCGCGAACATCTTCACGGCGCCCGAGATCGCCACCGTCGGCCGTCAGGAGAAGGACCTGGAGACGGGCGCCATCAACGGCTATGTCTACAAGCTGCCCCTCGCGGCGAACGCCCGCGCGAAGATGATGGGCATCACCGACGGCTTCGTCAAGATCATCGCGCGCGAGGGCAGCGGCACCGTCATCGGCGGCGTCATCGTCGCCCCGCGTGCCTCCGAGCTCATCTACCCGATCGCGATCGCCGTCGAGCGTCGGCTGACCGTGGATCAGGTCTCGCGCGTGTTCGCCGTCTTCCCCTCGCTCAGCGCGTCGATCACGGACGCGACCCGCGCGATGCACCTCGTCAACCGCGACGACGACTTCTTCGGCTGAGCGCTCTCGCCGCCGGCTCGCGCGTGCGCGCGCCGCTTACCGCTGCAGCTGCGCGGTCCAGACGCCTTCGCCGTCCGACGAGGTTGCCGAGACGGTGAACGAGGTGAGGTTCTGCATCGCGGTGGGAATGGCGATGGGGGTGCGCAGGGCGCCGTTCTGACAGACGATGTCCTGCTGTGTCCCCACGGTCGAGCTTCCCGCGACGTAGGTGAGCGCGAACTCGGCGCGCGCGGCGCCGATGCAGCGCAGCTCCACGGCGCGAAACGCCGTCGCGGGGGAGAACTCGAGAGTGACGCCGCGCGCGGCGGAGGCTGTGATCGGGGCGCTCGCGGCCGTGTTCGGGGTCGTGCCCACGATCGCGGTCGACCATGCGGTCCACGCCGCGCGGTCGGCATCCGACGGGCCGGTGCTGCATCCGGCCAGGGTGAGAGCCAGGAGGCAGGCCGCGCCCGTCGCCAGGATCGGACGTGAGCGGGCCGGACGCATGATCAGGAGATCGTGAGCAGCTGGTGGCCGGCCGACACGGTGGTGCCCGGGTCGGCGTTGATGGCGCCCACGACACCGTCCTTGTGCGCGGGGATGGGCTGCTCCATCTTCATGGCCTCCAGGACGACGACCAGGTCGCCCTTGACCACCGACTGGCCTTCTTCGACGGCGACCTTGACCACGGTGGCCTGCATCGGCGACTTGACCGCGTCGCCGGACGCACCGGCGACCGCCGAGGGGGCGTGCGAGCGGCGCGAGGGTGGCGCAGCCACGGGGCGACCGATCTTGGCCGGGGCGAGGGCGATGCGGTCCGGCAGGCTCACCTCGAGGCGCTTGCCCGACACCTCGACGACAACGGTGTGGCGCGGTTCGGCGCCGGCCGGGGCTTCGGCTTCGCCGTCCCACGGCGCGATGTCGTTGACGAACTCGGTCTCGATCCAGCGCGTGAACACGCCGAAGTGACCGTCTTCCGCGGTGAACGCAGGGTCGCGAACGACCTTGCGGTGGAAGGGCAGCACGGTCGGCATGCCCGCGACCTCGAACTCGTCGAGGGCGCGACGCGAGCGCTCCAGCGCCTCGGCGCGATCGCGGCCGGTGACGATGAGCTTGCCCAGCAGCGAGTCGAACGCGCCGGAGACGCTGTCGCCCGCGGTGACACCGGAGTCCAGGCGGATGCCGGGGCCGCCGAACGTCTTGAACTGGTGGATGCGTCCGGGTTGGGGAAGGAACCCGCGGCCCGGGTCTTCGCCGTTGATGCGGAACTCGATCGAGTGGCCGAGCGGCTCGGGGTCGTCGTAGTCGAGGGTGCCGCCCTCGGCGAGACGGAACTGCTCGCGCACCAGGTCGATGCCGGTGACCTCCTCGGAGACGGGATGCTCGACCTGCAGGCGGGTGTTCACCTCGAGGAACGAGATCGTGCCGTCGGCGCCGATGAGGAACTCGCACGTGCCCGCCCCGACGTACCCGACCTCGCGGAGGATCGCCTTCGAAGATGCGTAGAGCGTCTCCTTCTGCGCATCGGTCAAAAACGGCGCGGGCGCCTCCTCGACGAGCTTCTGATGGCGTCGCTGCAGCGAGCAGTCGCGCGTCGACACGACGACGACGTTGCCCTCGGCATCCGCGAGGCACTGCGTCTCGACGTGGCGCGGCTTGTCGAGGTACTTCTCCACGAAGCACTCGCCGCGACCGAAGGCCGCGACCGCCTCGCGGGTGGCCGACTCGAACAGCTCGGCGACCTCGTCGAGCTCGCGGGCGACCTTGAGACCGCGTCCGCCGCCGCCGTAGGCAGCCTTGATCGCGATGGGAAGGCCCACCTGCTCGGCGAAGGCGACGACCTCATCGGCCCCGGCGACCGGACCCGGGGTGCCCGGGGCCAGCGGAGCGCCCACCTTCTCGGCGACGTGGCGGGCCGTGACCTTGTCGCCCAGAGCCTCGATCGCCTCGGGCGACGGGCCGATCCAGATCATGCCGGCGGCGGTGACGGCGCGAGCGAACTCCGCATTCTCCGCGAGAAAGCCGTAGCCGGGGTGCACCGCGTCGGCGCCGGAGCGGCGGGCGACCGAGAGGATCTTCTCGATCGACAGGTAGGTGTCGGCGCTCGTGGCGCCCTCGAGCGCGTACGCCTCGTCGGCGAGCTTGGCGTGCATGGCGTCGCGGTCCTGGTCGGCGTAGACCGCCACCGACGCCTTCCCCGAGTCGCGGGCGGCGCGGATCACTCGGACGGCGATCTCTCCGCGGTTCGCGACGAGCACTTTTGTGATCTGCGGGCGCGGGGACGTCAGGTCCAGTGAGCGTGGCATGGATGCCAGCCTACCCACGGGAGAGCATGCTCCTTTGGATCACCCGCACAAGATCGTCGGCGATTCGTGTGTGAGAGCCTACGAAGACGCGCCGCTGTCCGGCGCGCTGCCCGATCGGGAGTGGGCCGACCTCCAGAGATCGGTCCAGGCGATGCCGAGCGCGTTGCACAGGCGGCGTACGGTCGACAGCGACATCCCCACCACCGTGGAGGGATCGCCGTCCACGCGCTCGATGAACGGCCCGCCCAGGCTGTCCACCGTGAATGCTCCGGCCACCTGCAACGGTTCGCCGGTGGCGACGTACGCGGCGATCTCGGCATCCGAGATATCGGAGACGAAGGTGACGGCGGCGGCGGCCACGGCGTACTCCTCGCGCGCCGGCTGCCCGGGGCGAACGCGGATGACGCTGTGGCCCGAATGCAGCACGCCCGTCTTGCCTCGCATCTGCTCCCACCGCGCCACGGCGACCTCGGGCCGCAGCGGCTTGCCGAGCACCTGACCGTCGATCTCGAACATGGAGTCGCCGCCGACGACGACTCCGTCGAAGTCGGGCAGTTCGCGCACGAGGGAGACCGCGACGTCGGCCGCTTTGCGTCGCGCGAGCAGCAGAACGTGCTCGTCAGGAGGCAGGACACGAGCCTCCCGCGCCTGGATGTCGTCGATGACCGCCTCCTCATCGACCTCAGGCGCACGCAGCAGCGGCTCGATGCCGGCCTGGCGCATGAGCATGAGTCGGGCGGGCGAGGTGGAGGCGAGGCACACGCGCATGCCGTCCAGCGTACGGTCCGTCGCGTGCGGGGTCGGGGATCCGTGACAGCATCGAAGGATGAACCCCGGAGACCTCCTCGACCTCGACATCACCGACGTGGCCCATGGGGGCGTGTTCATCGCCCGTCATGAGGGGCGGGTCGTGTTCGTCTCCGATGCGATTCCCGGCGAACGCGTCCGCGTGCGGCTGACCGAGACCGCGAAGTCGTCGTTCTGGCGCGGCGCCGTCGTCGAGGTGCTCGATGCCTCGCCGCATCGACGCTCGCACATCTGGGCGGCCGCCGATGTCCAGATCGATCCCGACCGGCGCCCCGGAGGGGCGGACTTCGGCCACATCGCGCTGGCGCACCAGCGTGAGCTGAAGCTCCAGGTGCTGCGTGACGCCCTCGAGCGCTTCGGCGGTCTCGAGCACCCGTCGGTGGCCATCCGCGGAGCGCGCCCCCTCCTCTCGGGGCAGGGGAAGGTCGTCGCCGAGGAGTCCGCCGACGCGACCGGGTGGCGGACACGCGTGAGCCTCCACGTCGACGGCGACGGTCGGGTCGGTCCGTACGCGGCGCGGAGCCACCGCGTGATCGAGGTGGAGGATCTGCCGCTCGCCACGGCCGAGATCCAGCGCGCGGCACGTGCGCTGTCGGCTCCCTCGGGCCGGGTCGATCTCGTCCAGCCCGCCGACGGCCGAGTGCGCATCGTGCCCCGCCCCGAGGCTTCGACCGCCGTGCGGGCCGGATCGGGCCGTCGTGGCGGCGGTCCACGGCGCGGCACGCCGCAACGTGCGGGAGGGGATGCCGCGGCGCGAGAGATCATCACCGAAGAGGTCGATGGGCGCTCCTTCCAGCTGGACGCCGGTGGATTCTGGCAGGTGCACCGCCTCGCCGCGCACACCCTGACCCGCGCCGTGGCCGATCTGCTCGCCGACGCCGACGGCGTCGATCCCGAGGCGCAGCACCTCGATCTGTACGGCGGTGTGGGGCTGTTCGCCGCGACCCTCGGCACCCTCGGAGGCTCCGCCACCCGCATCACGACGGTCGAGTCCGATCCGCGGGCGACCGAGCATGCGGGGGAGAACCTCGCCGCGTGGGTGGGAGCGCGCGCCGAGACCGCTCGTGCCGACCGGTTCCTCGCGCGCCTGCACGCCCAGGCCGGCGCCGTCGAGCGCGGGCGGCTCGGTCGCGGCGTCACGCTGCTCGACCCGCCACGGGCCGGCGCGGGGCGGGAGGTCGTCGACGCGGTCGCGGCGCTCGCACCGGCATCCGTCGTCTATGTGGCGTGCGATCCGGTGGCGCTGGCCCGGGATGTCGGAGCGTTCCGGGAACGCGGGTATGGCGTCCGCCGCATCGAGGCTTTCGACCTGTTTCCGCACTCGCACCACGTGGAAGCCGTGGCGCTCCTGCAGCGCGAGCCGTGACGCCGGGGGCCGCCCGAACCTCACTCCTTCGTCGGATGTGGGCGTTCGAGTGGCCTCGTTAGGCTGAAGACATGACCCGCGTCGCCCTCATCGATGACCACGAGTCCGTGCGCCTCGGGCTCGAGGCGGCGTGCAAGCGTGCCGTGACCAAAGAGGTCGTCTTCTCCGGCAGCAGCGTGCGTGCCTATCTCGAGTGGCGTCAGCGGTCGGGAGCGGCGCCGGTCGACATCGTCGTGCTCGACCTCACGCTCGGCGACGGCACCACGGTCACCGAGAACGTCACCGGCATCATCGCCGACGGGTCGCCGGTGCTGATCCACAGCGTCGCCGACCGTCCTGCTGCGGTCCGCGAGGCTCTGGCCGCCGGAGCCGCCGGTGTCATCAGCAAGGCGTCTCGCATCGACGACGTCATCGCCGCCATCCGCACCGTGGCCCGCGGAGAGGCCCTGGACAACGTCGAGTGGGCCAGTGCCGTCGACGGCGACCGCGCTTTCGCCGACGCGCAGCTGTCGAACCGTGAACGCGATGTCCTCCGACTGTATGCCGCGGGTCTGCCGTTGAAGGCCGTCGCCGAGCGGCTCGGCATCGCCTACTCCACGGCGAAGGAGAACATCACACGCGTGCGCACGAAGTACGTCGAGGTCGGCCGCCCCGCCCCCACGAAGGTCGATCTGCTCCGCCGGGCGATGGAGGACGGTCTCATGCCCGGCCACGCCGGAGCGACCAGCGGTGACGACTGAGCCCCTGCCGATCGCCGTCGACCCGGCGGTTCGCCGTCCCCTCGGTGACATCGCCGCGGGTGCGGAGCGGTTCACGCAAGCGAGGGTGGAGCGGATCATCCGCATCGTCGTGGCCCTCGGCTGCGCGGTGCTGGGCACGCAGGCCTTCCTCAACGCGCTGGGCTCTCGGCAGGAGGCGCCGCCCGCGCACCTGCCGCTGCTGCTTGTCGTCTTCATCCCGCTCGCGATGATGGTCGCGGCATCCGTCGCCGGTGTGGGGGTGCGCACGGTCGCCGGGATCTTCGCGGTCGTCTTCCCGATCGTCCTGCTCTGCTGGCCCCTCGCCACCTACGCTCGCGCGGATGCCGCGGACGGCGCGCCCTGGATCTGGTATCTGCTGAACGTGGGCACCTCCGCGGCGGTGCTCGCCTTCGGCCTTCCGCTGCAGATCGCGTGGGCGGCGCTGATCCCGATCCTGTACGCGATCGCCCGGCTGACCCAGCTCGGCGTGCCGTCCTCCCAGGACCTCGGCGTCGTGCGCGACGCGGTGTTCGCCGCGATCCTGGCGGCCGTGGTGATCACCCTGGGACGTCTGCTGCGTGGCGTGGCGGTGGGTATCGATCAGGCGCGCAGCGACGCTGTCGCCTCCTACGCCGTCGCCGCCGCGAACAACGCTGCCGAGACCGAGCGGGTCGCTGTCGCCGCGCTCATGCACGACAGCGTGCTGGCGGCGTTGATCGCGGCCGAGCGGGCGCGCACCCCGCGGGAGGAGGCACTGGCGACGGCGATGGCGCGCGAGGCGCTGACCCGGCTGGCCAACACCGATCAGGACGCCGGGGAGGGACCCGACGAGCCGGTCGCCGTGACGGCGATCGCCGCAGCCCTCGAGAGAGTCGTGGCCGATCTGGATGCGAACGCGGCCATCGCTGCCGATATCGATGCAGCCACCCCGACCGTCCCGGGGCGCGTTGCGCGCGCCGTCGTCCTCGCCGCCACTCAGGCGGTGTCCAACGCCATCGTCCACGCGCACGGCGAAGGCCTGCGCGTGGGGCTGCGCGCAGACACGCAGCGTCTCCGAGTGCAGGTGATCGATCGGGGCCCCGGCTTCGATCCGGCGCACATCCTCGATGATCGTCTGGGCATCCGCGGTTCGATCGTCGCGCGCGTCGCGGCTGTGGGCGGACGTGCGCGCGTACGGACCGGGACCGACGGGACGCTCGTGGTGCTCGACTGGGAGTTCCCCCGATGAACTTCCGCGTGCATGCCACCCTGTCGGCGTTGGCGATCGCGTTCACGACCTATCTCGCGATCGGCGGTCTCGTCTGGACGGTCACGGCGCAGATGCCGCTCGTCGTGGTGTGCGCGGGGGCGTTGTATCTGGCGACGACGTGGATCTGCGTCTTCTGGAGCGCCGGCGCCCTGCCGACCCGTCGCGATCCCATCACCGGCGACCTCGGGCGCAGTCCGGTACTGCCCGCCGGAGCCGCGGCGCTCGCGCTCGCCGCGGCGGTGCTGGTGCCCAACGCGACGTGGCTCGCCGTCGAGCCCGAAGCGCGTGGCGCGGATGCCGGCACCTGGAGCCTGGGTGCCATCGGCGCGCTGCTGACGATCGTGATGGTGCGCCGCCGCCCGTGGATCGCGTGGACCGGGATCGTCATCCTCGCCGCTGAAGCGGCGTTCTGGATCGGCCCGGCCGCCGCGCTGGCGCTCGGTGTGGTCGGTGCGGTGCTCTGGGTGGGGGTGGCGCAGCTGCTGACGTGGCTCGTCGATCGGGCCGCGCGCGACACCGCGGAGCTCACCGCGCTCCAGCGAGCCGCCTCGGAGTGGCTCGCAAGCCAAGAGGGCATACGGCGCGAACGTCGTACGCAGGTGCAGCGTGCCCTCGCCCTGGCCGGGCCGGTTCTCACCCGCACGATCGAGGCGTCGGGGAGGCTGAGCGAGGGCGAGCGGCGCGCGGCGCGCATCGCCGAGGAGGCGCTGCGCGACGAACTGCGCGGCTCAGCTCTGCTCGACGCGGATGTGCGTGCGGCGCTCGCGGCGGCGCGGGAACGTGGGACGACGGTGTCCGTGCTCGACGAAGGGGGCCTCGACGGTCTCTCGCCGGCAGAGCGGGCGGCCGTGCGATCGCGTCTGGCGGCGGTCCTGGCCGAGGCCGACTCCGACCGTGTCTACGTGCGAGCCGCCACCCACGACGACGTGGCCGTCACCGTGGTCGGTCGCTCCGCCGCCGACGACGACGGCGAGGACGAGGTCGATCTGTGGAGCGAGATTCCGCGACGGCCATGAATGCGTGCGGCCGGACGATCCGCCGCGACCGTCGCACGAAGCCGTCGCACCAAGCCGTCGGACCAAGCCGTCGGAAGAAGAGGAGGCGAGGGGCGGCGAAGCCGCCCGCCCCTCGCCATGCGAGCGGTTACCCGAAAACCGACTCGCCAAGGGCCGACCCACTCATGAAGCAGATCGGCCGAACGCAGAAGCGTTCCAGCGATATCGATTCTTCCCGGTGGAAGAAGCTGTGTCTGTAGGTATTTTGGGGGACAAACGACCGACCGCGGCTCAGCCCGCGAATCGTCCCCAGGCGACATCGCGCCGCAGGGGTGCCCGGAGGCCGCGCGCGGAGACCTCCCACGCCGACCGCAGCGGTGCGTCTTCGACGACGGCATCCGCGGCCTCGCGCTCGTAGGCCTCCGTGACGACGGCGATGACGGCGGCGAGCTCTTCCGCGGTGGGGTTTCCGCGACGGATGTCGAGGTGCACGGCATCCGCGCCGGGCAGATCCGCCTCCGGCGCGGGCATCGCGGACGTGCTCATAGCGGGATGTTACCGTGCTTCTTCGCGGGCAGGCTGGCCCGCTTCCCGCGCAGGGAGCGCAGCGCCTTCGCGACCGCGACGCGGGTCTGCGCGGGCTCGATGATGCCATCGAGCTCACCGCGCTCGGCCGCCAGGAAGGGCGAGGCGACGTTGTAGGTGTACTCGTTCGCGAGGCGCTGGCGGACGGCGGCGACGTCTTCGCCGGCCTCCTCGGCCTTGCGGATCTCGCCGCGGTAGAGGATGTTGACGGCGCCCTGTCCACCCATGACGGCGATCTCTGCCGTGGGCCAGGCGAGGTTGACGTCGGCGCCCAGCTGCTTGGAGCCCATGACGATGTACGCGCCGCCGTAAGCCTTGCGCAGGATCACGGTCACCAGCGGCACGGTCGCCTCGGCGTACGCGTACAGCAGCTTCGCGCCGCGGCGGATGACGCCCGTCCACTCCTGGTCGGTGCCGGGCAGGTAGCCGGGAACGTCGACGAGGGTGAGGATCGGGATCGAGAACGCGTCGCAGAAGCGGACGAACCGGCTCGCCTTCTCGCCCGCCTCGATGTTGAGCGTGCCCGCCATCTGCGACGGCTGGTTGGCGATGATGCCGACCGTGCGGCCCTCGACGCGGCCGAGGCCGATGACGATGTTCGGGGCGAACAGCGGCTGCACCTCGAGGAAGTCGCCGCCGTCGACGATGTGCGAGATCACCTGGTGGATGTCGTACGGCTGGTTGGGGGAGTCGGGCACGACCGTGTTGAGGGTGCGGTCGGCGTCGGTGGTCTCCCACTCGAAGCCGTTCTCGTACACCGGGATCTCCGCCATGTTGTTGTCGGGCAGGTAGCCCACCATCGAGCGGACGTAGTCGATCGCATCGTCCTCGTCCTCGGCCAGGTAGTGCGCGACCCCGGAGCGGGTGTTGTGCGTGTAGGCGCCGCCGAGCTCCTCCATGCCGACGTCCTCGCCGGTGACGGTCTTGATGACGTCGGGGCCGGTGACGAACATCTGGCTGGTCTTGTCGACCATGACCACGAAGTCGGTGAGGGCGGGGGAGTACACGGCGCCGCCGGCGGCCGGTCCCATGATGATCGAGATCTGCGGGATCACACCCGACGCAGCGGTGTTGAGGCGGAAGATCTCGCCGTACTTGCCGAGGGCGACCACACCCTCCTGGATGCGGGCGCCGCCGGAGTCGAGAATGCCGATGATCGGCATGCCGCCGCGCAGGGCGTACTCCATGATCTTGATGATCTTGTCGCCCGCGACCTCGCCCAGCGACCCGCCGAAGGTGGTGAAGTCCTGCGCGTAGACGGCGACGGTGCGACCGTGAATGGTCCCCACGCCCGTGACGACCGAGTCGCCGTAGGGGCGCGACCGGTCCATCCCAAACGCGGTCGTGCGGTGGCGCACATACTCGTCGAACTCCACGAACGTGCCGGGGTCCACGAGCAGCTCGATGCGCTCGCGGGCGGTCATCTTGCCCTTCGCGTGCTGCTTCTCCTGGGCGCGCACCTCCGCGTCGACCACTGCCTCCTGGTAGCGGGCACGCAGGTCGGCGATCTTGCCGGCGGTGGTGGACAGGTCGGGCTGCGCGGACGTCACTGGCGGCACGGAAGGCTCTGACTGCTGAGGCACGCCTTCCACCCTAGCGACCGGGTCGGTGACTCTGTTGGGGGACGCTCACAACGGGACGGCGATTCGGTTGTGGGATGCCGCGCCATCGCTCACTGCCGCCGCGCGCGGCCCGCGCGTAGGGTGGCGCTATGTCGATTCCCACCGAGGGCTACGCCCTGACCGCCGCCGTCTCACCGCGGGTGCACGTCATCGAGAGCGTCGACTCGACGAACGCGAAACTCCTCCATGACGTGGAAGGCGACCCTGACGCCCACCCGCACCTGTCGCTGCTGGTGACGCGCGATCAGCGCGCCGGTCGCGGACGCCTCGATCGCACGTGGGTGACACCGCCGGGCTCCGCCGTCGCGGTCTCGACGGTGCTGCGCGTCGGCGCTGTCGCCGTGCACGATCGCGGCTGGATTCCGCTCGTCGCCGGTGCGGCGATGGTCGACGCCGTGGCCGCGCAGCTGCCCGGGCATGCGGTGGCGCTGAAGTGGCCGAACGACGTGCTCGTCGATGGTCGGAAGATCTGCGGCATCCTCGCCGAGGTCCTCCCCGCCGACCCGCACACCGTCATCCTGGGCGCCGGGGTGAACACGGCCATGGCGGAGGCGGACCTGCCGGTGCCGACCGCGACGTCCTTCGCGGTGGCGGGGGTCGACGTCGACGAGGATCGTCTGCTCTCCGACTACGTCGGCGGGCTGCGGGATCTGATCGCGGCACTGGCGGTCGGCGGAGGGGACGCCGTCGCGGCGACGGTCGCCGAGCGGTGTGGCACGCTCGGCGCCCAGGTGAGCGTGAGCTTGCCGGATGACACAACCTTGATCGGCGGTGCCGTGCGGCTCGACCCCGACGGCCGGCTCGTCGTCGCGACCGGCGACGGTGTGGAGAGCATCGTGGGTGCCGGTGACGTCGTGCACGTGCGCTGAGCGGCGGGATCGAGGGCTGAGGTGCGTCGCGATCGCGTGACGACGGCCCGGTAATACGTGGTTTCGCGCCGCCGCCGGGCACAATGATCTCGTGACCTCGCCGACCGCCTACCCCGGGCGTCCTGCCGCGCCCGCGCCGGGCGCGCCGGCACCGGAACGTCGTGTCGCACGTCTGCGGGCACACGCGCGACGTCTGTTCTGGTCGGCACTGGTGCTGATCGCCGTGGCCGGGGCGACGGGGTACTTCACGGGCAACCTTCCCGAGCCGCTGCAGGACTGGATGCTGTGGGCGGCTGCGGGGATCGTCGTCGTGATGCTCGTCGTGGTTCCCTACGTCCGGTGGTGGACGCACACGTACACCGTCACGACGCGCCGCGTCGTCGAACAGGCGGGCGTCTTCGGCCGCCGACGACGCGAGGTGCTGCACGCTCGCGGGTACACCATCGCGGAGCGACGCGGACCGGTTCAGCGCCTGTGGGGGGCCGGCACGCTGGTGCTGTCGAACGGTGTCGATGAGCCTCTGCGCATGGTGAACGTCCCCGCGGTGCGCCTGCTGCACGAAGCCCTGTCCGATCAGGTGGAAGTCAGCCAGATCCTCGCGCATCGCGACGGACACTGGGACGGGGCGACGGCGCCGCTCATCGGCGACCCGCCGCCCTTGCCGCGCTGATCTCGCGTCCCGGCGGCCTTCGTCCGTGGGCGGTCGGCTGCGTGCGACGGCGCTCGGTGCGAACTGAGAAGATGGTGGCGACGAAAGGGAGCATCATGGCACTCACCCTGGGCATCGTGGGCGGTGGACAGCTCGCCCGCATGATGATCGCGCCGGCGGTGGAGCTCGGCGTCCAGGTGCGCGTCCTCGCCGAAGAGGAGGGGATGTCGGCGCAGCTCGCCGCCACCGCCACCGGCGACTACCGCGACCTCGACACGGTGCGCGCGTTCGCCCGCGACGTCGACGTCGTCACGTTCGATCACGAGCACGTTCCGCAGGACGTGCTGCGGGCGCTGGTGGCCGACGGCATCCGCGTGCACCCCGGTCCCGATGCGCTCCAGTTCGCCCAGGACAAGCTCGCGATGCGCGCGCGCTTGGCTGAACTCGGCATGCCTCAGCCGGAATGGGCTGCGGTGACCGATGCCGCCGAGCTGCAGAGCTTCCTCGACGCCAACGGCGGCCGCGTGGTCGTCAAGACGCCGCGAGGCGGCTACGACGGCAAGGGGGTGCGGGTCGTCAGCGACCCCGCCGAGGTCGCCGACTGGTTCGACGGCGGCGCACTGCTGGCCGAAGAGCTCGTCGACTTCTCACGCGAACTGGCCCAGCAGGTCGCGCGCCGTCCCTCCGGTGAGCTGCGGGCGTATCCCGTCGTCGAGACGGTGCAGCGTGACGGCGTGTGCGCCGAGGTGGTTGCGCCGGCCCCACGCGGCGGTGCGCGGCTGACGGAGGTCGCGGCGTCGATCGGCGCGAGCATCGCAGAAGGGCTAGGCGTGACCGGGATGCTGGCGGTGGAGCTGTTCGAGACGACGGACGAGCGTCTGCTGGTCAACGAGCTCGCCATGCGGCCGCACAACAGCGGGCATTGGAGTCAGGACGGTGCCGTCACCGGCCAGTTCGAGCAGCACGTGCGGGCGGTGCTGGACCTCCCGCTGGGCGACCCTGTGCCGCGCCAGCCGTGGGCGGTCATGGTGAACATCCTCGGCGGCCCCGCGACCGATTCGCTGGAGAGCCGCTTTCCGGCGGCGCTGGCCGCACACCCCGCGGTGAAGGTGCACACGTACGGCAAGGCGCCGCGCCCCGGACGGAAGGTGGGCCACGTCAACGCCTTCGGCGACGAGGTGGATGCCGTCGTCTACGAGGCCCGCGCCGCCGCGGCGTTCTTCGGCGACTGACCGCCTGGCCCGCCGCCGTCGTTCCGAACTGCAAGGGTTGGCGGGTGACACGCCGGTGTTGTGGTGGATGCCGCGGCGAGTCGCTCGCGCCACCTTGCAGTTGCGGCGAGTTTTTCCTCCCGGTCGTTGAGCCAGGTGCGTAGCGCCGAGCCGAAACGGGGTTTCTGCGAGTGGCAGCGTTTCGACTCGCTGCGCTCGCTCAACGACCGGGCCGAGGCGCGCAGCAATGAGCCGGAACGCCGTGCACGGTGGGCGGGATGCGTGGCGTTGCGGGCTTCTTCCAGCGTGCCGTCCTAGCCTGGTCGGGTGACTCGCGCTCTGCATTCCTCGGCATCCCCTCTCGTCGGCGTCGTGATGGGATCGGACTCCGATTGGCGCGTCATGAGCGACGCCTCGCAGATCCTCAGCGAGTTCACGATCGAGCACGAGGTGGAGGTCGTCTCCGCGCACCGCACGCCCGACAAGCTACTGCGCTACGGGCGTGAGGCCCGGGAGCGCGGTCTGCGGGTGATCATCGCCGGCGCCGGAGGCGCGGCCCACCTTCCGGGCATGCTCGCGTCGGTCACCGCGCTGCCGGTCATCGGTGTGCCCGTGCAGCTGGCGACCCTCGACGGTCTCGACTCGCTGCTGAGCATCGTGCAGATGCCGGCCGGGATCCCCGTGGCCACCGTCTCGATCAACGGGGCGAAGAACGCCGGACTGCTCGCGGCACGCATTCTCGGTGCGTCCGATGCCCGGATCGCCGACCGTGTCGAGCAGTACGCGCGCACGCTGGAGGCGCAGGTCGAGGAGAAGAACCTGCGCTTGAAGGAGTCTCTGTGAGCACGGCTGCCCCACCGCGCTCACCGCGGCCCGCGGCGGAGCCGGTGATCGTCGGCGAGCAGCCGATGCGCCGCCCCGATACGCGTTCTCCGCGCGTGATGACCCGCCGCGCGTGGTGGCTTCTGGCTCTGAACTTCCTCGTTCCCGGGTCGGCGCAGGTGCTGGCCGGAAGCCGGCGCCTCGGCCGGGTGGGGCTGACGGCGACGCTGATCATGTGGGTGGGCGTGGTCGTCGCCGCCGTGGCCGCGCTGGTGTGGCCGACGCTGCTGTTCACGCTCGGCACGAACGCCGCCGCCCTGCTCGCCGTGCAGCTGGTGCTCCTGGCGTACGCCGTGCTGTGGGTCGTGCTGACGATCGACACCCTGCGTCTGATCCGTCTCGTGAACCTGCGGCCGGGCGCGCGTCCGCTTGCGGCGACCCTGGCGATCGTCGGACTCATCGTCGGCAGCGGCGGCGCGGTCTACGCGGCCCAGCAGCTGCTGGCGCCCGCGCGCGAGGCGATCGCCGCGATCTTCACGAACAATGCGCCGCCGGTTCCCCCCTCCAACGGCTACTACAACTTCCTGCTCCTCGGCGCCGACAGCGGCCTGGGGCGTGATTCGATGCGGTTCGACAGCATCTCGGTGGTGTCGGTGAACGCCGAGACCGGCGCCGTCCACATCACCGGCATCCCGCGCGACCTGGCGTACGCGCCGTTCGCCGACGGACCCATGCATGACCGTTATCCGGACGGCTTCGAGGGGCATCCCTCAGAGACCTGCGGGTGGGGTCCGGGAATCAACCAGCTCATGAACGCCGTCGAGATCTGCCAGCCCGATGACGGCAAGGACATCTACCCGGATGCCGCGGCGAACAGCTCCACGCCGGCCGTCGAGGCCACGAAGGATGCCGCGGAGGGCATTCTCGGCATCCAGATCCCGTACTACGTCTTCGTCGACATGAAGGGCTTCGCCGACATCGTCGACGCGCTCGGCGGCGTGGACATCACCGTGCAGGAGCGGCTGCCGAAGGGGGGCGGACCCACCTACGAGGGGGAGCCCGCCGAGGACTGGGCGATCGGGTGGATCGAGGCGGGGCCGCAGCACATGGACGGCGACACGGCGCAGTGGTACGCCCGGTCGCGGTATACGACGAGCGACTGGGACCGGATGCGGCGGCAGCGTGAGTTGCAGCAGGCGATCCTCGCGCAGGCGAACCCGGCGAACGTGTTGAGCCGTTTCCAGGCGGTCGCCGCGGCGGGATCGGATCTCGTGAAGACGGACATCCCGGACTCGATGCTCGGCTTCCTCGTGCAGCTGGGCGTGAAGGCCAAGGAGCAGCCGGTGCAGACCCTCGAGCTGACGCCGGAAGGCGCCGGCATTCTCACCGATGACCCCACGCCCGAGCAGTACGCGCACGTGCGTGATCTCATCCAGCAGGCGCTCTATCCGCCGTCTCCGTCTCCGACGAGTGGAGGCTGAGGGATGGTTGCGACGCTGCGCGTGGTGCTCGACCAGGTCGTGGCGCCGACGGACGCCGACCTCGAGACCGCGTCTCGTGAACTGGCGCGGGCGCTGATCGCGACGATGCCCGGCGGTTGCGAGGTCGCGGCGATCGTGCCGTCCGTGCCGGACGCCGCGGGCGATCTCGAGGGTGCGGTGCCCGGACTCGCGGACGTGACCCGCGCATCGCTCGCGCGGCGCGAGCTCGCCGCCTCGTGGCAGCTCGGGCTGGCGCCGGGGATCGGCGGGGGGATGATCCACTCGCCGACCTCGCTCGCGCCGCTGGTCAAGCACGACCGCGTCCACGACAACGACCAGACCGTCGTGACGATGTGGGATCTCTCAGCCTGGGAGCGGGCGGGAGAGATGCCGCGGACGGCTGTCACGTGGCACCGGGCGATGCTCAAGCGCGCCGTGAAGCACGCGGATGCCGTTGTGGTGCCCACCCATGCGATGGCGCACCATCTCGCGGAGATCGCGCCCCTCGGTGACCGGATCCGCGTGATCGCGGGAGCCGCGCCGGCCGGTTTCGCCGTCCCGACCGACGAGGTCGGGCGTCGACGCGCACTCGGCATCCCGGATGGGTGTCTGGTCGTACCGGGATCGTCGGCGGCATCCGCGGGCCTGTCCACCGCTTTCGCGGCCATCGCCGCGGCGGGCGCGGACCTGCCGGTCGTGGTGATCGGCGCGCCCGAGGGAGACGAGCCGGCTGTTGCTGAGCTGGCGGCGGCATCCGGACTTGCAGAAGGGCGCGTGCATGTGCGGGGCGCCCTGGAGGACGCGGATCGAGCGGCCGTGCTGGGTGGGGCGGTCGCGCTGCTGGCGCCCGCGATGCTTGCCGCCTTTCCGTGGCGCGTCGTGGAGGCGCTGGCTGTCGGTGTTCCCGTCATCGCCGCGGACTCCGAGACGCACCGCGAAATCGTCTGGGACGGGGGAGTGCTGGCGTCGGCGTCGGATGATGGCGCGTTCACGGAGGCGCTGGCGGGCCTGTTGAGCTCGTCGGCAGCCGTCGAGCGGCAGGCCGTCCTGGCAGGCGACCGCGGTCGCGCGTTCTCGTGGCTGAGCGCCGCCGAGCGGGTGTGGCAGCTGCACGCGGACCTGTGAGGGCGCGGCGCAGGCGCGCGCGGTTCTAGGGTGTAAGTCATGCCTTCCCGTGTCACCGTCATCGTGCGGACGAAGAACCGGCCCGAGTTCTTGACGAGAGCGCTCGCCGATATCGCGAGGCAGACGTTCCGTGACGTCGACGTCGTGGTCGTCAATGACGGCGGCGACCGTGCCGTCGCCGCGCAGATCGTGTCCGCCTCCGGCATCGATGCTCGAATGATCGACTCTGCCGCACCGGGTGGGCGGTGCGCCGCCGCGAACACCGGCGTCGCAGCAGCCGACGGGAGCGAGTTCGTTGCCCTTCACGATGACGACGACTTGTGGGATCCGCGATTCCTGGAACGCACGGTCGCCTGGCTCGATTCTCGCCCCGACGACGTCGGTGTCGCCGTGGCCACCGCTATCGCGTACGAGCAGCGCATCAACGGCGTCTGGGTCGAGACCTCGCGTGTGCCGTTCTGGGAGGACATGACACGAGTGTCC
Source organism: Microbacterium sp. AG790 (assembly GCF_003634765.1). NCBI lineage: Bacteria > Bacillati > Actinomycetota > Actinomycetes > Micrococcales > Microbacteriaceae > Microbacterium > Microbacterium sp. AG790. Next base: position 301,206 of record NZ_RBWZ01000009.1, on the reverse strand, counting down.
CTGACGGACATGCTCGAGATGAATCGCGTCGTCCCGATCTCGCTGCTCTACCGGCGTCGCGTGCACGATGAGGTCGGCGGCTACGATGAGCGCCTCGGAACAGTGGAGGACTGGGAGTTCCTGCTGCGCGTTCTGTCGCGTCACTCGATCGGGTTCATCCCCGGCGAGCCGCTCGCCGTGTGGACACAGCGACCCTCGGCGACGGGGATGGCCTCCAACAGCATGTTCGCGCTCGAGAGCCGACACGTCGAGGACGACGCCCTTGTTCGTGACCGCGAACTCGCGTCGTGGGTCGCTGTCAACGGAACGGGTCTTCCCCTGTTCCTTGCGGGAATCGAGAACCGCCTGGCCCGACGTATCGACGCGTCGATGGACCGCCTCCGGCAGCAGGTTCGTGAGGACATCGACGCCCATCAGCCGGTCGCCTCGCGCTTGCGTCGTCTGCGACGACGGCTGCTGCGCCGGAGCGATTCGTGATGCCGTCCGTTCGCGCGCGCCTGCGCGCCGCTTGGCGTCGTGTCCGGGGAGTTCCCGTGGCCGGTGCCGTGATCAGAGCAGCCGATCGACTGGTGTGGTGGCGGGCTATTCGGGGGAGTGGGCTCGTCGATGCCGAGTACTACGCCGCGCAGCGCGGCTGGCGCGGCGGCGGCGCCGCCCGCGCGATCGCTGACTACGTCACTCGAGGGTTCCGACAGGGGCTGAGTCTCAACCCGCTCTTCGACGAGCTCGTTGCCGGGCGGTCGCTACCCGAGCCGGACCGGGTTCCCGCGCTGTACGCCTATCTTGTCAGCGACCGCCGCACGGTCTCGGTGCACCCATGGTGGGACGCTCCGGCCTCGGCCCGGGACGACGACGATGCCGCGCCGCTCGATCTCGTCTGGAAACGCCGCGGGAGTTCGGTCGTCACGGTTCGCATCGGAGAACGTTCACAGACAGTGCCCGTTGCGCAGCTGCGGTCGTGGGCGATGGAAGCGGCACGCCAGTGGCGTGGGGGGACCATCGATCCCGGCCCGGGCGCCGCCAGAAACGATGTCGTGATCCGGCTGCTCCAGCGGGGTGACCGTGATTACCCTCGTCGCGTTCTTGCCGTGGTCCCCCTTGTCGAGGCGGACGACGTAGTCGTCGCCGTTGTCGGCTGCGATGCCAGTCAGTGGGTGAGCCTGGATGTCGCCGCGCGGCTGTTCCCTTCGTTGCGGCGAGCGATCCTCCCGCGCGAGGAGTCGTATCGCGCTGCTGTGAATCGGGCTGCCGCGAGCCAGCATTCCCGATCCGGAACCATGACTGTCATCGGGCCTCGATCTGATCTTTCAGCCGTGGAGATTCGGTCGCTGAGGCGCGATGTCGTATCGGGGCGCGCCGTGGCTCCGGTCGAGATCGCCTCCGACGGGACGGTAGCGGCATTCGGCGCCGCCGGTGCCGGGGCGAGGGTGCCGTACCCGATCCTCAACGGCCACCCCCGCGAAGATGTGGAGGCGCTGGGCGAGGCCCGCCGCGAGGTTCCGCTTCTGGCGGGCCCGACGTTCGTCGTCGCCCGTGAGGACTGGGCGCTCATCGGCGGGTTCGACGGTGTCCCTCCCGGGCCGGCGGTGGCGGCTCTCAGCGCGACCCTGCGCGCTCGCATCCCGGGATTCGTCTGCCAGATCGATCCCGCTGTCCACAGCACTGCCTTTGCGCGCCCCACCGTCTTCCGTGGTGATGGCGCCGCCGGGACGGTCTTCGCCGACGAGCGCCGCGCCGCCGAAGACATCCTGCGCGCGGCGGGCTTCCACGTGAGGGGCTGGTGCCCTCCGCGGAGACCGTCTACTCCCATGCTGCCCGACCTTACGTGGCGACGACCCGACCCAACGGCGCTGAGGTGGGCCATCAAGATCTGCGCGCCGCCGGGCCCTCTCGGCGCCGTCTGGGGTGATACGCACTTCGCCCACGGGCTGGCGAAAGCACTCCGCAGGCGCGGCCAGTTCGTCGCGGTGGACAGCTTCGACGCGCGAGAGCGATGGACGTCATCGCTCGACGACGTGACGCTGGTGGTGCGGGGGCCCTATCGCATCACGCCTCCCGCGACCGGGACCCGCGTCGAGTGGATCATCAGCCATCCCGATCAGATCACGCGCGCGGAGGTGAACGACTTCGACATCGTCTACGCGGCATCCGATCGGTGGAGCGCGACCGCATCCGAACGCTGGAACACCGTCATCTCGCCGCTGCTGGAGTGCACAGACACCGATCAGTTCTACCCCCGCGGCTTGCAACGCACCGACGAGATCGTCTTCGTCGGCACCGCGCGCGGAATCGCCCGCCCGAGCGTCGTCGTGCCGCTCGCCGCGGGCATTCCCGTGCGTGTCTACGGGCCGGATTGGCGAACCTACATTCCCGCATCGGCCATCGCGGCAGAGACGATTCCCAACGATCGGCTCAGCGAGCGATACGAGACGGCCTCCATCGTGCTCAACGATCAGTGGCCGGCCATGCGAGAGGAGGGATTCATCGCCATGCGTCCGTTCGACGCGGTGGCCGCCGGAGGGCGGGTGATCAGCGAGGACGTCGACGGTATCGACCGCGTCTTCGGGGACGCGGTCGTCACGTTCCGCACGGAGCAGGAGCTTGTCGCGCTGCTGCATCGCGACCCCGACGAGCTCTTTCCGGACTTCGCGACGCTGTCCGCCGCATCCGAACGCATCCGCCGCGACCACTCTTTCGACGCCCGAGCCGAGCAGATCCTCGCCACCGTGAGAGAGCGGCGGCGGTCGAGCAAGCGACACGACGTCGCCAGGTAGACTTGCACGGTCGCGCCGCCGGCGTCGGATTCGATCGTGCCTACGAGCTGTCGTCCTCTCGGCGACGCACGAGATCCGGACCTCGCAAGAGAAGGTGTTTCTGTGACTGAAGTGGTGGGAAGGGCTGCGTTCCCTGAGGACGGCAAGCGCATCATCGTCTACCTCCTGTGGGATCCGCGCGGGGACGTCGACGACTACGTCGACTACAAGCTGCGCCGCCTGCGTCCCTTCGCCGATCACATCTTTGTCGTGGTCAACGGAGCGCTCTCCGACCGGGGGCGGGAACGCCTGGACGATTTGGCTGACACGGTTCTGGAGCGGGAGAACGTCGGTTTCGACGTCTGGGGCTACAAGACCGCGCTGGATACGCTCGGCGACGACCTCGCCGCCTACGACGAGCTCATCCTCATGAACTACACGTGGTTCGGTCCGGTAAATCCGTTCGAGCCGGTCTTCGAGCGGATGAACGCGCTTGAGGTGGACTACTGGGGCATGACCGACCATGCGCAGCTGAAGCCGAATCCGTTCACCGGCGACGGGGTATTGCACGCTCACATTCAGTCCCACTGGATCGCCGTCCGCCCCAGCCTCTTCCTCTCCGAGGACTGGCGTCAGTACTGGGCCAAGATGCCTCCGATCGTCTCCTACGAGGACTCGATCCTTAGCCACGAGTCGAAGTTCACTCATCACTTCCACTCGCGCGGGTACGAGTACGAGGTCGCATTCCCTCACCGGAACTACTCGACGTGGCATCCCGCCTTCTTCGATGCCGAGGCTCTTCTCGACGACGGTTGCCCTGTGCTGAAGCGACGTCCGTTCTTCCACGACCCGCTCCTGCTCGATCGTCAGGCGATCGTCGGGCGACGCTATGTCGAGAAGGCGGAGCAGCTCGGCTATCCACTGGAGCTGATCTGGCAGAACATCTCCCGCGGTTCCCAACCGAAGGTGCTCAACACGAACGCCGCGATGCTCGAGATCATGCCGGACACCGACATCTCCTACGATCCGCAGCGGCCTCTGCGGATCGCTGTGATCATGCATATCTACTACACGGAGCTCACTCGCGAACTGTTCGACTACGCGGCGAATCTCCCTTCCGGCTACGACGCCATCGTCACCACGGACAACGATGCGAAGGCTCGCGTGATCCGCGAGATTCTCGCGGAGAGGGACGACCCGCACCTCAACAACGTGGACATCCGCGTGCTCCCGTCGAACCGTGGCCGCGACATGGGGGCGTTCTTTGTGGGATGTCGCGACATCCTGCGTGGCGACGATTACGACCTCATCTTCAAGATCCACTCGAAGAAGACGGTGCAGGAGAATCTGAACGCGGGGAACTTCTTCCGACGCCATCAGCTCATGAATCTGCTCAACACCCCGGGTTACGCCGCCAACGTGGTTGCACTGTTCCAGAGGGAGAGCGGTCTAGGAATGGTCTACGCGCCGACCATCCACATCGGATACCCGACGCTTGGCCGCGGCTGGTTCGCGAACAAACCTGAAGCCAAGAAGCTCGCCGAGGAGCTTCGCATTCGCGTACCTTTCGACGATCCATCGCCGCTGGCGCCCTACGGTTGTATGTTCGCGTTCCGCCCGGCCGCATTGCGGCTTCTGAGTGACATGGACTTGACGTACGAGGACTATCCCTCGCCGAAGAAGCACTTCGACGGGAGTATCGCGCACGTCCAGGAGCGCATGTTCACCTACGCCGTGAATGAACTCGGTTACCACACCAAGACGGTGGCGACGACGAGGTACGCCGCTATCAGTCATACATCGCTGGAGTACAAGCTCGACCGCATGAGCAAGAACATCCAGGGGTATCCGATCGATCAGGTCGGACTGCTCGACGGTGCGGGGGACTTCCTCGGCGGCGGGGTGTTCGGTTACCTCAAGGCCTACGTGCGCCTGCGTCGACCGGATGCCGTTCCCCTGCTGCGTTCGTTCTATGTGCCGGTCCGTGGCGGCTACCGGCTCCTGCGCACGGCGGTGAACCCACGAGCGTGGCGTCGTCGTCGTCCACAGCCGGAGAGTGCCGAGCCGACGGTCGACGACATGGAACTTCTGTGACCGCACTCGGCGCCGCCTTCGATCCGCGGCGCAATGCGATCGGCTTCCTGCGTTGGTTCCTCGCATTTCTGGTCATCTTCTCCCACGCCGGTCCCATTGCCGGCTTCTACGGAGGCAAGGATCTCGGGACCCAGTGGAGCAACGAGCAGTCGCTGGGGGGAGTGGCGGTCTGCGGCTTCTTCTTCCTGAGTGGATTCTTGATCTCACGAAGCAAAATGGGCCGGACGACGACCATCCGCTACTTCTGGCATCGCTTCCTGAGGATCTATCCGGGATGGTTCCTCGCGCTTCTGGTGACGGCGTATATCTTCGCGCCGTTGGCCTGGTTCCACGAGAAGGGCACGTGGGCGGGGTTCTGGGACGCCACGAGCGAGTCCCCCTTCACCTATTTCTCCAGCAATGTCACTCTGGTCCTCAAGCAGATCAATATCGCGGGCATGGGGACGAACCTGCCGCTCTACGTCGATCACGGGATTCTCGACTGGAACGGGTCCGCCTGGACGCTGGCCTTCGAGTTCGGGGCCTACATCCTGGTCGCGGTGCTCGGACTTGCGGGAGCGCTGAGCAATCGCCTCGTGGGCGGGGTCGTGTCCGCGTGCATCATCGCTTTGGCGATGATGCAGTGGTTGTCGCTCGGCAACCTCGCAGCTCTTTTCCCTCTTTTCGGAGATTTCCGTGCGCTGTTGCTGCTGGCGCCCTTCGCGTGGGGTGTGCTGTTCAACCTCTACAAGGACAAGATCCCGATTGACGACCGGCTCGCTGCAGCGTGCGCGTTGATCGCCGCTTACACCTATGCGAAGGGCGGGTGGCTCGTTTTCGGTCAGTACGCCTTCTGCTACTTCCTGATCTGGTTCGCCGTGCGCGTGCCGCTGACACGTTGGGATCGCTACGGCGACCTTTCCTACGGCATCTACATCATCGGATGGCCCTTGATGGTGCTGGCGACCTACTTCCATCTCGAAGATCGTGGTTGGTTCGTCTATCACGCGGTCGTGGTGGTGGGCGTCCACATCTACGCCTTCCTGAGCTGGCACTTGGTCGAAAGACCCGCGCTGGCGCTGAAGAACTGGACACCGGCGTGGTTCTCTCGGCTCCTGGAGCGTACGTCCGACCGCAGGGGACAGCTTCGTGAACGTATCTCGCGGGTCGCCGTCTTCACTCCGAAGGCCGTTCGATGACGTCGGGCACGATTCAGGTTCCCGAAGGCCAGGAGCTGCCGGTGCGCCGGCGGTGGTGGCGCCAGTTGCGCTTTCTTCCATTGGTTATCCTCGCCCTCCTGTGCGTCATTGCGCTGATCACCGGCCGCATGACCGCGGCCGGCCTGTCGCAACAGGGGGCGGCGGTCGCGCCCGTGAGCACGGACCGGCCTTCGGCCGATGCCGTCTCACGCGTGTGCCGCCCCGCGGTCGCCCCCCCGAGTCAGCAGCCGTGGATCGATGATCGCTCGAGTGCGGAAGCGGAGTGGAACCGAAACGCCCCTGGCGCTTCCGAGAGGCAGGTCGTCGGACCTCACGGCTGGATCTTCTGGAGCGACTACGTTGATCACTATGCCTCACAGGCCGTCGGCCGCACGCTGCTGACCGACTTGCAGGTGGAACAGTGGGTCAATCACCTGACGGAGGTCCGCGACCAACTCGCGCAGCGGGACATCCCGCTGTACGTGATCGTGACACCATCGACGTCGAGCATCTATCCGGAGGAGTTGCCGACGTGGATGCAGCGGCTTCGAGGCTCGACGATCATGGACCAGTTCATCGCTGCTTCAGGAGACCTGCCCGTGATGGATCTGCGTCACGACCTCATCGAGCAGAAGGACGGACCTGCGCACCTGTTCAGCTGGAGCAACAGTCATTGGACCGACTACGGTGCTTACGTCGCCTGGAAGCAGATCGCCGCGTGTACGAACGCGATGGATCCGGTGGCGAAGCCGCTGAAGGTTCCCGCCATCGATGGAACGACGGTGATCGGCGATTTCAACGAATGGGCGCCCTTCGGTATCGCAAGCCCAGGGGCCGATTGGGCAGTGCCGAACTTCGTCGATCCGATGATGCCGGTGACGAGGACGGATAAGTCGGGTGTCACCGAGGTTGTCCCTGGCGCGACCGGCACCGACTTGTCGGTACTCCCGGCGACGACGACGGTACCAGAGCCGTGGACGGGCAAGTCCGCTCTGATCTTCCGTGATTCGATGGGCGGCGGACTGTCCCCGATGTGGCAGCAGGCATACTCTCCCACGTGGCAGGTCGACGAGCCTTACATCACGGGAACGATCAAGCCGTCGAACTTCGCCCAACTGGTCGATGAGCACAAGCCCGATGTGGTTATCTTGCAACTCGCCGAGCGCTATCTCCTCAATGCCCCGCCTCAGGGGATGGGATATTAGCCTTGGAGATATGATCCCCCCGGCTCGCACCAGCGTACGGACGATGGCTATCGCTGTCGTTCTCACCGTCAGCCTCGTCGGCTTGGTTTCTTGCGCCACCCTGCGAAACCCTGGTGCAGCGGTATCGCCGTCTCCCACGGCATCCGCTTCCCCGTCCGCTGATCCGCAGGAGTCCACGGCCCCCGAGACTCCGGCTCCGACTCCGACGCCGGCCAACACCGAGGCTGTGGCGCCGGTGAGCGGCGGAGACGTCACTGTCGTCGTCGTCACGCTGGATGCCGTCTCGGGACGCGTCGAGGCATCTGGAATGATTCCGACCCTGTCCGAAGACGGCGGCCGGTGCACCCTCACGCTCAAGCGGGGTGAGCTCGTGCGCACCGCCGAGGTCGAGGCGACGGCTGCGCGAGAGGCCACCTATTGCGGGCTGGTCACCATTCCCGTGACCGACTTGGGCCCCGGGCAGTGGACCGCCGTGCTGAGCTACGTCTCCGCGAGCCACTCTGGTGTCTCTGCAGAGAAGACGGTCAACGTCTCGTGACTGTTCCCGTCGCCGCGCTGCGCAGCCGACTGGTCATCGCGGGGGGCCTGATCGTGGCCGTCGTACTGTCGTTCTTCGTCGCCGTCGCTCCGGTGGCAGTGGCGCCCGCCTCGGCCGCCTCCGCGTCTGATTGGGACCCCGGCTACATCATCGACGATTCCATCTTCTACTCGTCTGATGGGATGACCGCTGCGGACGTCCAGTCTTTCTTGAACAGCAAGCTCAGTTCCTGTCGCAGCGGCTACACGTGTCTCAAGGACTATGGGCAGTCCACGGACAATCGGCCTGCCGACCGCTACTGCGCCGGGTACACGGCATCCGCGTGGCAGACGGCCGCTCAGATCATCGACAACGTCGCGCGTTCCTGCGGGATTAATCAGCGAGTGCTTCTCGTGATGCTCGAAAAGGAGCAGAGTCTCGTCACCGACGATTGGCCCACGCCTCGCCAATATTCGGCAGCCATGGGCCAGGGATGTCCGGACACGGCGCCGTGCGATCCTTCGACGGCCGGCTTCTTCTATCAGGTCTATTACGCCGCTCGCCAGTTCCAGGTGTACCGCCTCAATCCCGATAGCTTTGGGTACCGCGCGCAACGCTGGAACAGCATCCTCTACAACCCGTCGACAGCGTGCGGCACACGCAGTGTGTACATCTACAACCAAGCGACGGCGGGCCTGTATATCTACACGCCCTACACCCCCAACGATGCGGCGTTGAACAACCTCTACGGGTCCGGCGACGGCTGCTCCTCCTACGGCAATCGCAACTTCTGGCGCCTGTTCACGGATTGGTTCGGAAATCCCCGAACATACACCGTCCATCCGGGTTTCGTGAGTTATTGGAATGCACACGGCGGGGCAAGCGGATCCATGGGTTCGCCGACCGGCTACCCGGTCTATCTCGACGCGAACGGGCAAGGCTGGTACCAGCCGTTCCAAAACGGTGTCGTCTATGGAAGCAACTGGGGTGGAACGGCATTCGTCTACAACAACGTCATACTCGCGGAGTACAACCGGCAGGGCGGGCCTGCCAGCGGGATGGGATGGCCCAATGGTGAGCAGATCTGCGGATCTGGCCTTCGATGTTCGCAGTCATTCTTGTCCGCGACGATATCGACGACCGCCTCGTACGGTGCACACACCATCTGGGGCGGACTCAATGAGTACTGGAAGAGCAGTGGCGGTACAGATGGTGCTCTCGGCGCCGCGCTGAACGACAATGCTTACCTCACAGCAGGCTCGTCTCCGGCCTGGGTTCAGAACTTTGAGCGCGGCATTCTCGTACAGAGCCAGTACGGCACCTTCCTCGTTCCTTACGGCGCCCAGCAGGACGCCTGGTCCCGAGCCGGGGGCGGTCAAAGCTGGCTCGGGTGGCCCACAGCCGCCTATCGATGCTCATCGGCGGGTTGCGTGCAGCCGTTCTCCGGCGCGACTCTCACCTCAACGTCGAGTTACGGCGTGCATCTGATCTCTGGTGGCTTCGTCGCCGAGTGGAACCGTCGCGGCGGCTTCGACGTCGCGGGCCCCGCTTTGACCGACATGAACACGGTATCTGCGGGTGCCAACGGAGCCGGATGGACGCAGAACTTCTCTGCCGGAGTGCTGGCTCAGAGCGGCGTCGGATACTTCCTCGTTCCCTATGGACCTGCGCAGGCGCTGTGGAGTAGCGCCGGCGGGCAGAGCGGATCGTGGGGCTGGCCAGTCTCGGAACGGGCGTGTGCCGCCTCGGGATGCGGACAGTCCTTCCAGAACGGCGCAATCACGGAGTCGACGACCTGGGGTTTGCACACGATCTTCGGCGGTCTCGCTCGTGCCTGGACCAGCGGTGGCGGGATGAGCGCCTACGGCGCAGCACTCAACGACATCCGATACTCTGCGGCGAACGGAGGCGGCTGGGTGCAGCACTACGGCAACGGCGTCCTTACGCAGCAGCCGAACGCGTACCCGGTCTTCACGCCCTACGGAAGAATCCTGGACGTCTGGTACTACTATGGCGCCGAGAACACCTGGCTGGGATGGCCGACCGGGGCACAGAACTGCACCGCTGGCAGTTGCACCCAGCAGTTCCAGAACGGTGTCGCGCGCTCAGACAGCAGCGGCGCGGTGGCCTTCAGCAGACAGTGACGTGCTGGCGTCGCCAGCCCACAGGATCATCAGGAGCTGATGACGGTGATGTCCGCTTGAGCGACGCCGAGGTTCCCCTCGGGCCCGCCCACCTGGAACCTCGCCCCCTGCCAGAGGACGTGTGTGTTCGCCTCGGTCTTCGGAGACGTGTTCGCATTGACGAAGAACTCGCCGGGGCCGAGATGAAGAGCCGCCAGCGCGAAGTCCATGTGATGGTCTCCGACGCGTATCGGCTCGAGGGTTGCGTTCAGAAGGTCGGTGTTCGAAGCGATGACCATCTGGCCGGAGGAGTTGTCGATGCTGAAGCCGGTCATCCACTCGTCCACAGCCTCGGTCGCGTTCACGTGTATGCGCAGCACGGCCGGACTCCCCGGGAGGAACGTATCGGAGCTCCGCCCCGACACGTCGAGGATCTCGACCGCCGTGACGGTGATCGGCGGGTTCTTGGTGTCCGCAGCTGCCTCCTCCACCGCGGCCTTTGCGGCTTCCTCGGCAAGCGATTCCCCTACGCGCCGCCCCTCCATGATGTCCCGTAGCGCGTTGAGGCCGCCGCGCACCTCGCCTTCGTAGGCGATCACTCCGTCCTGCAGTACGAACGTCGTGTCGCACAGCTCGGAGATCTGACCCGCCGAGTGGCTTACCAGGATGATCGTTCGGCCTTCGCGCTGGAAGCTGCGGATCTTGTCCATGCACTTGCGTTGGAATGCCTCGTCGCCGACGGCGAGGACCTCATCGACGAGCAGGATGTCGGGATCGGTGTGAACTGCCACGGCGAACGCGAGTCGCATATACATGCCGGACGAGTAGAACTTCACTTCGTTGTCTATGAAATCGCCGATGCCGGAGAACCGTACGATCTCGTCGTAGCGTGCTTCCGTCTCGGCACGCGAGAGCCCGAGGATGGCGGCGTTGAGAAAAACATTCTCCCGCCCGCTCAACTCGGGGTGGAAGCCGGCGCCCAGCTCGAGGAGCGCCGCGAGCCGTCCGCGTGTCTGGACCGAACCGGAGTCAGGCGTGAGAATGCCACCGATCAGCTTGAGCAACGTGCTCTTGCCGGAGCCGTTGACGCCGAGGAGCCCCACCGTCGAGCCCGCCTTGATCGACAACGACACGTCGCTGAGAGCGACATACTCCCGTCGATGCTGGCGGTGCCGCGCGAAACTGACGATGCGGTCCTTGAGAGAGTTGTCCTGCCGGACGACGAACGCTTTTCGTACTCCCTGCACCCGCACAACGTCCGGGGCGACGGTCGTGGTACCCATCACAGCTCCTGCGCCAAGTTGCCCTGCATCCGCTGGAACGCCCAATGCGCTGCCCACAGGAAGACCAATCCGATCGCTCCGGCGACAGCCATGCGGCCGGCGAGGTCAGGAGGGTAGTCAGCGGGGGTTCCCCCCGACCAGAGTGCTCGGTGGAAGCCCAGGACCGCCAACGTCAGCGGGTTGTTGGTGTAAACCTCAAGCAGCCAATCAGGCAGGTTGAATCTCGCCAGCACACCCTTTACCATCTGCCACGAGTACACAATCGGCGAGCCCCACATCATCAGTGTCAGGAGGATCTCGGTGATGTACTGCACGTCGCGCAGGTAGACGTTCATCGCTGAGAGAAGCAGACCGATGCCGATCACATAGATGAGAATCAGGGCGATGGCGGGAATGAGGTACAGGAGCCCGGCCGGGTCCGGCCATTGCTGGAACAGCACGACCGCCCCCACGAGGACGACCAGCTGCATGGCGAACATGAAGATCGCGCCCCCGACAGCGGCAAGCGGAAAGATCTCGCGGGGGACATAGATCTTCTTCACCAGCCCGCCGTTGCCGACGATCGACCCCGCCGCTGCGCCGAGACTCTCCGAGAACAGCATGTAGATCGTGAGGCCGGAGAACACGTAGATGCCGAAGTTCGTGATGCCTTTCGCGGCACCCAGTACCTGACCGAGGATGACGTAGTAGGTCGCCAGAAGAATCAGAGGTTTGATCAGCGTCCAAAGGAAGCCGAGAACGCTTCCGCGGTAGCGCACCTGAAGATCGCGGCGGGTCAGCAGCCACAAGAGCTGGCGATGCCGTGCAATGTCGCGTACCTGCAGCCAGAGTGCCCCGATCCCACGCTTTTCGGGCTCGAACGATCTCAGCGGCACGTTGGCGAGGCGTTCGAAACGAGCGTCAGCCGACATCGACGATGCTTCGGGAGATACGGCTCGGAGTCACTCTACGAATATACTTGGGTCTGTCATGAGAGAAGCCTCAACGCGCAGATCCGTCGTCGTCACCGGCGCGGCTGGCTACATCGGAAGACATGTCGTGCGTGCTGTCGCCGATGCAGGTCTCGTGCCCGTCGCGGTCGTTCGATCCGGACGAGGGGACGATCTGGATCCCCGTGCCCGTGTCATCGAGGCCGACATCCTCGCGCCCGATTTTGATGTGGCCGCCGTGGTGGACGAAAGCACGGCCGCTTTCATCCATCTCGCCTGGCAGGACGGCTTCGTTCATAATTCTCCGGCTCATATGACCTACCTCTCCGCGCACGTCGCCCTGCTCAAGGCTGTTGCCGATGCGGGTGTCCCACGGCTCGCAGCCCTTGGCACGATGCACGAGGTCGGGTACTGGGAAGGCGCGATCGACGCGGACACCCCGACTGATCCGCGCTCGCTCTACGGCATCGCAAAGGACGCTTTGCGTCGCGCGCTTCCGATTATGATCCCCGCGACGACCGAACTTGCCTGGTTGCGTTGCTACTACATCTATGGTGACGATCGTCGAAGCAACTCAATTTTCGGGAAGATCCTCAAGGCTGTCGACGATGGCCAGACGACCATGCCGTTCGTTACCGGCAAGAGTCTTCACGACTTCATCGATGTCGACGTCCTCGCCGACCAGATCACCGCCGTGGCCCTCAGCCCGGGGATCACCGGGGTGATCAACTGCTGCAGTGGCGAGCCGGTGAGCTTGGCGGATCAGGTTGAAGCGTTTATCGCAGAGCACCGGCTTCCCATCCGGCTCGAGTACGGCGTGTTCCCAGAGCGTCCCTACGACTCCCCCGGCGTTTGGGGCGACGCGACGCGGATCCGCGGTGTGATGGCTTCTCGGTCGCAGTGAGCGCATTGACCGTTTTGTGTACCTCCCGTCGAACCGAAGGAAGATGCTTGTGAGTTCATCGCTGTCGTACGGGAAGCCGCTTGCCGCTCACCCCACGCCTATTCCGGGACTGCTCCTGATCGACCTCCCCGTGCATGGCGACAACCGAGGCTGGTTCAAGGAGAATTGGCAGCGCGAGAAGATGATCTCCGTCGGGGTCCCGGATTTTGGGCCTGTGCAGAACAACATCTCTTTCAACGATGCGGTGGGCACGACACGCGGCATTCACGCCGAACCCTGGGACAAGTTCATCTCGATCGCGTTCGGGCGTGTCTTCGGTGCGTGGGTGGATCTGCGCCCGGGGGAGTCCTTCGGCGCCGTGTTCACGGCCGAGCTTGATCCGAGCACGGCGATCTTCGTACCTCGCGGTGTGGGCAACTCTTACCAGACGCTTGAGCCGAACACTGCATATACCTATCTCGTCAACGCGCACTGGAGTTCTGAGGTGCAGAGCGAGTACACGTTCGTCAACCTCGCTGACGAGGATCTCGCAATCGCGTGGCCGATCTCGTTGAAGGATGCTGAGCTCTCGGACAAGGATCGTCGACATCCTTCGCTCCAGCAGGTGCGTCGTCAACAGGGCCTCACATCGCCAGGAGTGTGACGCGCTAGCGGGCCAGACGAACGCAATCGGCGGGCGCGGTCAGGGGCCCAGGTGATACGGGGTAGCCCAGACCTCGCGCGCCGGCCCACAGCAAAAGAAGGCACACGGAGAGTGCGGCGAGCAGCCAGAGTGCTGATGTCCACCTCTGCGAGCGTGTCATCGGCGTCGTCAAACCACACGTCACACCCACGACGCCGACAGAGACGAGGGGGAGTGCGAATCGAGTCTCCGGTGTGGTGAGGACGAGGGTGGCCGCCGCTCCCAACCAGAATGCGAGAAGCCCGCCCGCGATCAGTCGATTGCTGGTCGAGGTTCCGAACCATATCGCTCGGAGGAGGCCGAACGCGCCGATCGCCGTCGTGAGTGCGACCACCACCGCAATCGCACCGGTGCCGTCTCCGGGCGATGGTTCGTATGGGGTGCTCCACGACCACTGGAGCGCTGTGGCGATCTTCTTGAGCCCAAACCAGAGCGACTCGGGGACGTGTGTGAGCAGCGATCCTGCGACAGACAGAGGAGTTGTGGGGGCCGGCTCGGGGGACACCGCGGAAGCGAGTGATGGGTCGCAGTACCACTGCTGGGGATTGCGTCCGGGATCCAGCACGGTGTCGTATCGGATCGAATACACCGCCTGTGCGGATTGAACGCCGATCAGCCCGCTCGTTGCGGTCGGCACGGGCAGCCACGACCCCCCGTGGAAGACGTTGTAGATCGACTGTGGCAGTGCGCCGATGAGCGCGCCCGCCGCGACGAGGGGGATGCGCCGTGCGGCGGCGATGAGTACTACCACCATTCCGAGAATCAACGGAAGCAAGTAGGACGGACGCAGGTCAACCGCGATGGCGGCAAACAGCCCGCCGACGGCATACACCCACCAGCTGCGGCGCCCGCTGATCAGAAGCATGGCGGTCGCGGCGCAGGCGAAGGCCCATACATCCAACAATGCGAAGCGGGCGAATAGGGCGAAAAGCAACCCCCCGAGGAGAGCGCACGTCCACACGTGTGACACGAGATGTCCAGGGACGATCAACTCAGCGAGCTGCGGCAGGATCATGGCACAGAGAACGGCGGCGAGCAGCGCGTTCCAAATGAGGACGAGCCACGTCCACGAGCCCTCACCGAGGAGGCCTGCGACTGCCGCGGGTGGGAGGTAGACGAGCGGCGTCAGCGTCCCTCGGATGTTGAGGACGCCAGCTGTAGCAACGTCTCCACCCGAGACGAGCTGGAGGGCACCGTCCCAGTACTGGGCGGCGTCATAGACGAACCGCGTAGCGGTGCCGTGGATGAACTGAAGGAGAAAGACCACGGAACCGGCCGCCAGCATAGAGGCGCGCGGCCGGTGCTTGGTACCGAGGTGCGCGTCGCGCCTGGCCCTACTCATTCCGAACGAACAGTCGCGAGGAATTCCTCATAGTCCCGGATATAGTCGGAATCGTCGTACGGTTGCGATGCGAAGACACACAGAACGGCGTCTGCGCTGTAGCGGTACTGCGTGCCCCACGTCATCGGCGGCATGTGAAGTCCCATGGAGGGGTCGCTGAGTACGAACTCCCGGCGGCTGGTGCCATCGTCGACGATGCACGAGACTGACCCGGTGAGGCAGACAAGGAACTGCTCGCAGCGTCGGTGAGCGTGTTCACCACGCACCTCCTTCGAGGGCACACCATGCACGAAGAACACACGCTGAGGTGTGAAGGGCAGATCTCCGGGGATGTCGATTGGCAGCAGTGCGCCGCGAATGTCGCTGACGGTGCGAAGCTGAGTGATGCCTTCTGCAGGCCCTGCGTTTCGGTAGGGGACGGCGTCGTTCGTGGACGTGGGTTCGGGGGTGTCGGCGTATCCCACGATGCGAGCAGGGTTGCCGACGACGATGGCATAGGGGGGCACATCCTTCGTCACGACCGCGCCGGCACCGATCATCGCGCGCCGACCGATGCGGATCCCGGGGAGTATCACGGCGCCGCCACCGACCGACGCGCCGTCTTCGATCACTGTGCGCGCGAACGACTCAGGGTACTGCTTGCTGCGTGGGAAGGGGTCGTTGGTGAAGGTCGCGTTGGGGCCGATGAACACATCGTCTCCGAGTTGGATCCCGTCCCACACCTGAACGCCGGACTTGAGCGTTACGCGGTCACCGATGACGACGTCGTTCTCGATGAAGACATGATCGTTGACGTTCACGTCGGCACCGAGGACAGCTCCGGGCAGAACATGAGAGAACGCCCAAACTCGCGTTCGACTTCCGATGTTCGTGCTCTCGCAGATTCCCTGTGGGTGGACGAAGTAATCGCCGCTGCCAGTCATGTGGTTTTGTCTTCTCTCTGTCGTTGGCGGAAGATCACGCGTCCCGCAAGGAAGCCGAGCGGCGCGGTGACGATGATGCTGAGCACGTTGAGGAACTCCGGCCAGCCCCACGAGCGGATGGTCTGCACGCAGAGCAGTCCCACAAGGTAGATGACGCCGTAGCAGATGGCGTAAGCGATACTTGCGCGGAAGGAACCCTCGCGCGTGAACACCCATCGCGACGCGAAGACCGTCGAGAAAATGATGCCCAGTGCGAACGCGATCGTGTATGCGGCCCAGCCGGGCATGAGATAGCTAAGTGCGACCAGGACCAGTCCCGTGACGGCGGTGTTCGCCCCGCCTACTAGCAGGAAGCGCCATCCTGCGCCTGCTGTTGAGCGCGGCTGCTGTGCGGACGTCACCATTTCTCTCGACTCATGACGATCGAAGAGGGGCGTTGCTTGGTGTTCTCGAAAATCCGCCAGATATAGGCACCGACGATACCGATCGAAGTCATTGTCAAGAACGTAGAGAACAGGACGGTCAGCATCAGCGGCACGTAGCCCGGCTCATGCACGTCTCCAGCAAGGTAGAACCCCAGCACGACCGCCGCGACGATGATCACAACCAGCGACCCGACGAGACCGGTGATCAGCAGGAGGTCGAGCGGAAGGTTCGTGAAGGAGAAAACGCTGTCGAGGAGGTACTTGATCCGTTTTCGTAGCGTCCACCCACTCGTTCCTTCCGTGCGCTCGACCCGATGATAGGGGATCTCCGCGCGCCGGAAACCGACCCAGTACAGTTGGGCGACGAGGCTGGAATGCGCTTCCGTCATCTTCGCCAGCTCTTTCGCGACGGCTCGGGTGCACCCGAACACGTCGACGCCGCCCGGCGGGAGATCCTTAATGATGAGCCGACGATAGAACGACCAGAAGGCGCGCGAAGTCAGCGACGTCAAGGCCGGATCCTCGCGGGCGACTCTGCGGCCCACCGCGACGTCGACAGCACCCGTGGAGAGCGCGCGCTGGAACTCGACCATCAGCTCCGCCGGCTCTTGAAGATCTGCCGCCATGACGCCGATGGCGTCGCCGCGCGCAGCGGCGAGACCCGTGCGGATGGCGGCGAATGACCCGAAGTTTCGGGAATGGCGAAGCAGCTGAGATGCGAAGGCGGCGTGGGGGAGTGTTTGGGCGAGAACGTCGTAAGAGCGGTCCGGTGATCCGTCCACCACGAAGACCACTTCCGTGGCGGTCGGCAGGTCGGGGAGCAACTCCGTGAGCCGTGCGACGAGCGACGGGATGTTGGCTTCGTTGCCGTAGACCGGAATGACGATGGAGAAGTCCATCAACCCAAACTCCGGATGGCTGCGCATACGACATCGACTTCCTCGTCGCGCAACTCCGGGAACAGGGGGAGGCTGAGTACCTCGGCGCAGGCGGCGATCGTGTTGGGCAGCGTGTGTGTCGGCGCGTAGGCAGCGAACGCGGGCTGCTGCCAATCGGCGATGGGGAAGTGCACGTCGGTCGATACGCCGTGAGCGAGCAGCATCGAGCGGACACGGTCGCGCTCGGCGCTGCGGCCGACCGCGAGGTGCGCAGCGTGCGACGCTCCTGTCGCCGGTAGCACCGTCAGCACTGAAGGATCGAGGTCTGCCGCAGCGGCGCAGTAGCGGGCGATGATCTCGCGGCGCCTCGCGTTCATTGCATCTACCTGCGGAAGTCGCACGCGCAGAAACGCGGCCTGCATTTCATCGAGTCGTGAGTTGGCGCCACCGGTGAGGGTGGCGTCGTACTTCTTCGACCACCCATACTGACGCAACTGGCGCACGCGCGCTGCTGTCTGGGGAGAGTTCGTTACCACGGCGCCGCCGTCGCCGATGGCTCCGAGGTTCTTCGTCGGATAGAAGCTGAATGTCCCCGCGTGGCCGGTCGCTCCGGCGTAGCTGTCGGCATGCGCTCCGATCGCCTGGGCGCAGTCCTCGACGAGGGTGGAGCCGTTCGCCTCGACGAGCTCGCGAAGTGCCGTGAGGTCGGTGCGCAGCCCGTAGAGGTGCGTCACCACGACGACACCCACGCGGCCGTCGAGCTGAGTGCGGACCGTATCGACGCTCAGGCAGAGCGAATCGGGATCGATATCCGCGTAGCGCGGGGTGAAGCCCGCGCGCAGTGTCGCCGTCGAGGTGTAGGCGCCGGCATTGCCGGCGGTCAGCACTTCTCGCCGCCCCTCGGGCATGAGCGCCTTGATCGCCAGCTCGAGAGCGTCTGTCCCGCTGGCGACACCGACCGCGTCCGTGACCTGCAGGTAGTCGGCGAGTTCACGCTCAAAAGCTGCATGCTGCGCGCCGTGTATGGCGTATCCGGAGTCAATGACCTGCGTGGCTGCGGCGATCAGATCGTCGCGGTCGTGTTGCATTCCCCGCGAGAGATCATTCATCGCGACGGTGGGTCCGGCGGTCATTCTTTCTCCCGTTTGCCGATGTAGATGTCTGCTGTTCCCTTGCCCAACTGCACGGACCCCGCGAGTCGCAAGGTCGTTCCGGTGTCCTTCGATTCGCAGACGGAGGCGCCGCTCGGAAGCGCGCTGGAGGTGTCGAAGCACAGCCAGACGGGCGTGTTGTCGCTGTTCCACACTACAGATGCAGGTCCCAGATACTGCTCGGGGAAGGACGGGAAGAAACCCAACGTGCCGGAGCGATCAACGACTGAGACGATCTCGTCCTTTCCGGCCTCGCGAACGATCGGGCCGAGTGCCGTGAGCAACTTGTGCTGCGCTGCAATGTAGGGCTGCCAGTGCAGGACGCCGAACAGCCCACCGATTCCAGAAAGCGCGACCAGGAGTGCTGCCAATGCCCCCTGTAGACGTGGCCGCGACTCCTTTCGAGTCAGGGGCCAGACCATCAGCGGCGGTACCAGCGCGAGGGATATGACGTACGAAATTCTGTCGATATCGGAAAGCCAGCCGGTGTTGCCGAAGAACACGACCGTCGTTGCGGGGCTCGCGATCGCGGCAACCGCGATGAGTACACCGCTCCAGCGAGGAATGGCCGCTGCGAGGACAAGGATGCCAGCGAGGAGGACGACGATGGCGATCCCCAGAACGACGACACTACCGTCGCGGCGCAGAGTGCCGCCCACCAGCACCACGAGTTGTTTCACACTGCTCACGGCGGAGTGCTGGATGTTGCCGAGTTCGTAGCTGGGCGCATCGGGCGAAATGAACTTGGTGACGACCAGCGAATAGAAGGTCATCAACGCACTCGCGGCGGTGACAGTCACCACGGTCGCCATCCGTCGCCGCCAGCTCGCCGGAATCGCGAGGGCCAACACGAGAGACGCCAGCGGCGCAACGAGCGCGGGTCCCGGATAGGTCGCCAAGCCCGCGAGCAACGTCACCCACCCCCCGATCAGCCAGGTGATACGGCCGTTCACGAGCCATCGGATCAGCATGCCGAGCGCAAAAGCGAGGCCTAGTGCTGCTGTTTGCGCGGGCAGAAATCTCTGGAGGTATCCCGCAGGCCAAAGAGGATGCAGCGCCAGGAACATTCCGACGGCGATGTTCAGCCAGGCTGAGCGGCTCACCGGTCGCAAGGCCCACACCACAGCGAGCAGTTGAAGCACCGCAACCGCTGCGAGCACGAGGAAAATCATTCCCGGCCACCCGTCGCCGAGGGCCAAGCCGAGCATCGTGGGGACGAGGTGCAGAGGACGGCTCAGCGTCCAGTGCAGGTAGTTCGCCGCAAAGCCCAACGGGCCCAGCGTGTCCCAGTCGCGGGCGAGTGGCCATTCCTCGAGGTACGCCACCTCCCAGGGGCGGAAATGGGCGGCGAAGACCACGAGGCAGCAAAGCACAAGGAGAACAACCGCATGCCGCGAGGAAGACGACACAGCACTGCCCTCCCGGCCCGTTGGCGTGCCGAGGGGACGATCGTGCTTGGAGGTGCGCGTCGCTACCGGATCTGACTCAGTCATGTCCGTCCATGAGGCTGCGAGAGGGCGTGACGGCGATGTGGATCACTGTCCTTTGCTGGCATAGAAGGCTTCGACGCCGTCTTTGGCCGGTGCCCACCAGTGCTCATTGTCGCGATACCACTGCACTGTCGCGGCCAAGCCGCTTTCGAAGTCGCCGTAGGACGGTTGCCAGCCGAGTTCTGTCCGAAGCTTGGTCGAGTCGATCGCGTAGCGCAGATCGTGCCCAGCGCGGTCGGTGACGTGGTCGTAGGCATCGGCGGGCTGGTCCATCAGGCTCAAGATGAGCTCCACGACCTCTTTGTTGTTCTTCTCGCCGTCGGCCCCGATGAGGTACGTCTCACCGATACGCCCTTTGTCGAGAATCGTGATGACCGCCGCGGAATGATCGTCGGCGTGGATCCAATCGCGGACGTTCTCACCCGCGCCGTACAGCTTCGGACGGATCCCTCGGATTACGTTCGTGATCTGCCGTGGGATGAACTTCTCTACGTGCTGATAGGGCCCGTAGTTGTTCGAGCAGTTGGAGATCGTCGCGGGGACGCCGAAGGAACGCACCCACGCCCGAACGAGCAGGTCAGAACCTGCTTTCGTGCTGCTGTAGGGCGATGACGGGTTGTACGGCGTCGACTCGGTGAAGCGTTCCGGGTCGTCGAGCTCGAGGTCGCCGTAGACCTCGTCGGTCGAGATGTGGTGGAAACGACGGTCGTGCTTGCGAGCGGCCTCCAACAGTGTGTAGGTGCCGACGATGTTCGTGTCGAGGAACGGTCGAGGGTCGTTGAGCGAGTTGTCGTTGTGGGACTCCGCGGCGTAATGCACCACGGCATCCACTTCTTCGAATAGAGCGTCGACGAGCTCCGCATCGGTGATGTCGCCCTCGACGAACGCGAAGCGATCAGCAGGCAGGCCCTCCAGGGATGCCCGGTTGCCCGCGTACGTCAACTTGTCCAGGACAGTGACGTGGTCGTCGGTGGTCTCGATCACGTGGTGAACGAAGTTGGAGCCGATGAAGCCGGCGCCGCCGGTGACGAGCAGTTTCCGCATTTCACCAGACTAACCGTCGATGGGAGACTAGTCAGATGCGAGGCATCATTCTGGCGGGCGGCACTGGCTCCCGTTTGCACCCCATTACGTTCGGCATCTCGAAGCAGATGGTCCCGGTCTACGACAAGCCGATGATCTACTACCCGCTGTCGACGCTCATCCTCGCCGGCATCCGGGACATCCTCGTCATCACAACGCCTCATGATGCGGCGCAGTTCCAGAACCTTCTGGGCGACGGCTCGCGCTTCGGCGTGTCCATCACCTACCGCGTCCAGCCGTCGCCCGATGGGCTCGCGCAGGCCTTCATCCTGGGGGAGGACCACATCGGTGATGACACCGTCGCGCTGGTTCTCGGAGACAACATCTTCTACGGCCAGGGGATGGGCTCCCGCCTGCGCCAGTACAACGACCTGACCGGCGGTGTGGTCTTCGGATACTGGGTTGACGACCCGTCGGCCTACGGCGTCGTCGAGTTCGACGACGACGGCAAGGTCGTCTCGCTCGAGGAGAAACCCGCCCAGCCGAAAAGCAACTATGCGGTTCCCGGTCTCTACTTCTACGACAACGAGGTCGTCGATATCGCGAAGTCGCTGAAGCCCTCCCCGCGCGGAGAGCTGGAGATCACCGACGTCAACAAGGTCTACCTCCAACGCGGAGCTCTCAAGGTCGAGCTTCTCTCCCGAGGGACAGCGTGGCTGGACACGGGCACATTCGAGTCGCTGAGCGAAGCGACCGACTTCATCCGAACGGTGCAGAAGCGTCAGGCGTTGTCGATCGGCTGCCCGGAAGAGGTGGCCTGGCGTATGGGCTTCCTCAGCGACGACGAGCTACGGTCCCGCGCGGAGCCTCTGATGAAGAGTGGGTACGGTGCCTACTTGTTGAACGTGCTCGCGCACGGTCGTCGCTGACAGTCCTCACCGCTCACTCACTGAAGGATTCCGGTGGACTTCGCCCCGCTCGCCCTGCCCGTCGTCCTGACGCTCGCGCTCCTCTCGGTGCTCGGCGTTCCGCTCGCGCTGGCGGTCGGCTTGAGGGGCTTCTGGGTGGTTGCGGCTGCTCCGGCTTTCGCCGTCACTCTCGTCGCCGGCACTGCCGTCGTCGCATCCTGGCTCCACGTGCCCTGGTCAGTGCTGCCCGTAGTCGTCGTCACGGCCATCGTCGGAGGCGTGATCCTCCTGCTCCGGCGGCGGTTCCCAGGTCCGGGCGAGTCGTTGGTGCCAGCGCCGGCTGCCGGCGCCGTGGCGCTTGTGCTCGCGGTGCTCGGGGCTGTTTTCGTGGTCGCCTGGCGGGTGCTCGAGATCATCCAGGCGCCGGGCAACATCTCTCAGTCGTTCGACAACATCTTCCACCTCAACGGCATCCGCTACATCCTGCGCGAAGGTGATGCGTCCTCACTGCAGCTCGGACGGATGACGAGCCCGGACGGCAGTCTGCCGTTCTATCCCGCTGCATGGCACGCCGTCGTTTCGCTCATCGTCCAGATGAGCGGGACGACGATTCCCGTCGCTGTCAACGCCGTCGTGCTCGTGGTCGCCGCGGTCGTCTGGCCGCTGTCTGCCGTACTGCTGGTGCGGACGATGTTCGGGACGCGTCCCGCGTACACGGTCATGGCGGCGGTCGCGGCGATCGGAGTCCCGGCCTTCCCCTTCCTCCTCATGGACTACGGGGTGCTGTACCCACTGCAGATGAGTCTCGCGCTGCTTCCCGTGTCGATCGCTGCTGCTCTCCGCGTCTTCGGGCTGAGTCGTGTCTCGCGGCCGGCGGGACTGCCCTGGTGGATCCTCGTGCTCTTCGGCGCCGTCGTCGGGATGACCCTGGCCCACCCGGGCGGCTTCGTCGCCTGGCTCGCGTTGACGGTGCCTGTGGTCGTGTCGGCGTTCCTGCGCGCCGGCCGAGCCGCCCGGTCGACGCGGCGACGGATTGTGCTCGCGCTCGGCTTCGTCGTCTATCTGGTCGTCGGTGCGATGCTCGTCAAGGTCCTCAGACCGCCCGCCGAAGCGCGCGGGTGGCCGACGCAGATGTCCGTTGGAGAGGCGGTGTGGCAGGCGCTGTCGCTCTCCATGTGGTACCTCGTACCGGCTGTCGTGATCGCAGCGTTCACCGTCGTCGGCGTGGTGCTGGCAGTCGTGTCGCGGCAGCCGCGTGCTGTCGTCGCCGTCGCGATGTACGCGATCGCCGCCGCGCTGTTCGTCGTCGTGGCCGCTCTTCCGTATCCGTCGGTCCGCGATGCGCTGACGGGCAGTTGGTACAACAACCTGCCGCGTCTTGCCGCGATTCTCGTCGTCGCTGCGGTCCCGCTCGCCGCGTACGGTGCCGGCCGCACCTGGTACCTCCTGCGCGATCACTTCGCGCCGTCGATTGACGCAGGCTCGCGCAGGGGGCTCTTCTGGGCTGCGGGTGGAACGGTCGTCGCGCTCGTCTTGGCAGTGGTCGCCCAACTCGCTGGCCCCGTCTCGCGGGCCGTCGATTGGGCGGCGCCTTCGTACCGCCTTGACGACGCCTCGACTCTGCTGACAGCCGATGAGTACACACTTCTGCAGCGCCTTCCCAACGAGGTGCCGGCAGACGCGGTGATCGCGGGCAGCCCCTGGACCGGCACCTCGTTGGCATTCGCGATCTCGGATCGTCGTGTGCTGATGCCGCACACGTTGATGTACATCTCAGGTGAGATGGCCCAGATCAACAATCACCTCGACGATGCGCGCCGAGGCGATGCCACGTGCGCGGCGCTCGCGGATCTGGGCGTGGACTACGTTCTGGATTTCGGACGTCAGGAGGTGCACCCCGGCTACCACGCCTTCCCGGGGTTCGAAGATCTGGCGAAATCGTCATCCGTGCGACTTCTCGACGAACAGGGCGCGGCGCGTATGTATCGGATCGTCGCCTGCGGGTGAGTGCCGGGTGCCCCGGTAGACTGGATCATCATGGCGGTTCACCCAGAGAGCGTTCTCGTCATCGTTCCCGCGTGGAACGAGGACCGAAATGTCGGCACCACGGTCCGCGAGATCCTCTCCGCCGACGCCCGCTACCACGTCGCGGTGATCGATGACGGGTCGACGGACGACACGGCGCGCGTGGCTGCTGAGGCAGGCGCGACGGTGCTGAGTCTGCCCTTCAACCTCGGGGTGGGCGGAGCGATGCGCACCGGGTTCACCTATGCCCTGCGCGAGGGCTACTCGAGGGCGATTCAGGTGGATGCGGACGGCCAGCACAATCCTGTGGACATCGAGCGAGTTCTCGCGGGTCTGCAGCGCGCGGACATCTCCATCGGCGCGCGATTCAGCGATCTCGGCGACTACGCGGTGCGCGGGCCGCGCAAGTGGGCCATGCGATTCTTGGCATCTGTCCTCTCCCGCGTGGCGAAGACACGCCTCACCGACGTCACAAGCGGTTTCCGCGCCGCCGGCCCTCGTGCGATCCGCCAGTATGTGCGTTACTACCCTGCTGAGTATCTGGGGGACACCCTCGACTCCCTCGTCGCGGCCTGCCACGCCGGTCTGACCGTCACGCAGGTTCCCGTCGCGATGAGGCCCCGCCGCTTCGGCACACCGAGCCAGGGGCCGATCGGATCAGCCATCTACCTGCTGCGCTCTGTCTTCGCCCTGCTTCTCGCGCTGATGCGTAGGACGAAGGCGACCGAGCCGGTTGAGCTCCACGAGGGGACAGCATGATCATCTTCTTCGGGATCCTGCTGGCGCTCGTGATGCTCACGACCGTCATGTGGATGCTGCTCACGCGGCGGCTTCGAGAGAAGTACGCGGCGTTGTGGCTCGTGATCGGCGTGGCAGTGCTCATCCTCGGGCTTTTCCCCCAGCTTCTGCTCGGATTGACCTCTCTGCTCGGCGTGCAAGTACCCGCGAACCTCCTCTTCGCGCTGGCGATCGTGCTGTTGCTCGGAGTGGCTCTCCACCTCTCTTGGGAGCTTTCGCAGGCGGAGGACGAGATCCGCCGTTCCGCGGAGGAGCATGCGATCCTGCGGGCGCAGCACGACCGTTTGGCTCGGCGGCTGGACCTGCTCGAGCAGCAGCACCGCGGCCACGCGGAGAGTGACGTCGAACGGGATGGCTGATCTCGGTCGCCGCTCCGCCCTGCACGTCGCGGCGGGTGCCGCGGTCGCCGCGCTCAGCGGCGTCGTGGTCTTCGCGATCAGCGCGCGCGTTCTGCCGACCGAGCAGAACACGGCGTTTCTCACGTACTGGGCCGCCCTTTTCGCGATCTTCGCCGTCATCTCAGGTGTGCAAAGCGAAGTGACGCGCGCAGTGCGGGCCGATTTGTTGCTCCCGCCTGAGCATGCGCGGGCGACGCCCCCGGTCGCCGTGGCGCTCCTGGTCGGCGTCGTCGTGGGGCTCATCGTCGCTGCGCTGTACCCCGTGTGGGCGGTGGTGTTTGTGGGCGACTCGACGCTGACCCTCTCGGTCGCGCTCATGGCGCTCGCCGCCGCGAGCTACACCGGCCACGTCGCCACCGTCGGTGCGCTCGCCGGGCATGCGAGATGGGGTGCGTTCGCATCGCTGACGGCCACAGAGGCGCTCGTTCGACTCGTTCTTGTCCTCCTCGCCGCGGGGTTCGGGTGGGGCATGATCGGATTCGAGACCGCCGCCGCGGGCGGCGCGCTGACGTGGGTGCTGGCGACGCTTCTGCTGCCGCGCTTCAGGATCGCGTGGCGGACCCGTGTGAGTATTCGGCCCGCGGCGTTGATCGGCCGGATGACCAACGCGATGACCGCTGCGGGAGCCAATGCGCTCCTCGTCACCGGGTTCCCCCTGCTGATGAGCGCAACCACGGGCGCAGCTGAGTACGCGACGGCGGCGCCGCTCGTCGTAGCGGTGTCTATGACGAGGGCGCCTCTGCTCATTCCGATCACGGCGTTCCAATCGATGGTGATCGCGTCGTTCGTACAGCACCCGGAACGTGCGCGCTCCTCCCTGCTGAAGCTCGTCTGCGCGGTCATCGCGGTCGCAGCGATCGGGGGCGTCATGGCTGGCCTGCTCGGGCCGTGGATCATGAGCCTGGTCTTCGGCGCGAGTTACGGCAACTCGGCCCTCGTTCTCGGAATGCTCGTCGCCGCGGCATCCTTCCTCGCCCTGCTGGTGCTGGGCGGAGCCATCGCGCTGGCGCTGGATCGCCACACCGTCAACACGCTCGGCTGGTACGCGGCTCTGGCGGTGTCGATCGCGCTCATGCTCACCCCGTTCGCCCTCGAAACGAGGACGATCCTCGCACTGCTCGTCGGCCCGATGGTCGGATCCGCGGTGCACTTCACGGCGATCCTCGGCTCCCTGCGCCCGGGGCGAGCGGCGGCGGTGTGACGTGCGGACCAGCGTTATCCTTCCCGTGTTCAACAGTGAGGCGACCGTCGAGAGGGCCGTGCGGTCCGTCCTCTCGCAGACAGATCGGGATTTCGAGCTGCTCATCATCGACGACGGGTCCTCCGACGGCTCGGCCGACGTTCTGGCTGCGGTGCCGGATGCGAGAGTGAGCATCCTCCGACACTCCGAGAACAGGGGGATCTCCGCCGCGCGCAACACTGGGCTGAAGCACGCGAGGGGAGATTTCATCGCCTTCCTCGACGCCGATGACGAGTGGGCCCCGTCTTTCCTCTGGCGGATGCACGCATCTCGAGGGGATGCCGAGGCGGTGGTCTGCGGACGGACCGTCGTCCTTCCCGACGGGCGCGCGCGTGCCGCGCACTCGCGCCGACAGGGGGTGATTTCCGGTGATGATGCCGCGAAGGACATGCTCACGGGCAGGATCACTCCGTTCCCTTGGGACAAGCTGATCGCCAGAGCAGCGTTCGCCGGCCTCGCCTATCCCGAAGACATCCACCGGTTCGAGGATCAGGTCGTCGGTGTGGTCGCGCTGTCGCGGGTGAGCACCGTGGTCTCGATCCCGGATGCGCTGATTCGATACCACGTCGCGGCAGGTTCTTTGACGTGGGGTCGGGTTCCGCGGGTCGATGAGGCGGACGCGGCGCTGCGTTTCGCCGCCGATGCTCTCGGCGACTGGCTCCGCCCCGCTTCGCATGCGAACGCCTTCGCCGTCTGCCGTACACTCTTCTATCTGCTGACGGCGCAGTCCGCGATGCGTTCGACGGACCGCGCGGCCGGCGATGCCGTGCTGGCGGGATGCCGCAGCCGCTTGAGCCCCCGGCTTGTCGCGACGGCGCTGCGCCGCGCGCCGCTTCTCGGCGGGGGTGCTCTACTGCTGAGTGTCGCCCCACGGCTGTACGCGGGGTTGTTCCGCGCCTACGTGAAGCGGCAGTACGCGTTGAGCTGACGTGTTACCGCGCTTCGGCGCGAAGCTGACCGAAGGGGTTCTTTTTTCCGCGCGACCAGCGGATGCTCGGTCGTTCCACGAGGAACCAGGACACGACGGCCATCACCGCCGTCGCCAGGACGAGTACGGGGATGAAAGCGATCAAGGGGGCCGTCGCCCAGCCCAGGACGCAGAGCATTTGGGTCAGCGGGAAGCCCCACACATAGACGCCGTAGGAGAAATCGTGGACGCGGAACAGCTCGGGAGAGGGGACGCGCGCTCCGACCCACAGCAGCACGTAGGTCAGGAGAGGGGCCGCGAGCTGAGCGCCGAACCGCGGGAAGAGGGCCACCAGAGCGACCGTCACCGCGAGAGCGCCGAGAACTCCCCACCAGGTGAGGGGGAAGCGGTGCCCGAGGCGCTCGCGGATCATGAAGATCAAAGCGCCACCGAAGAAGAACGGCAGCAGTCGGCTGAACTGCACCACATCGCCGGCCAGTCCGCTCATCAGGACGGTGGCGGGACCGACGAAGATCTTGAGTGCGCAGGAAGCGATGAACGCCAGCGCCATGGGCCACACGCGGCGTCGGACGAGCGGCAGCGCGCAGAACAGACCGATCAGCAGATACGCCGTGAACTCGTAGTAAAGACTCCACAGCGACCCGTTCCAGGCAAGCGGGTAGGGCACGCCCGCCGGAGTGCCCGCCACCGAATAGTCGGTCATCTTGAGCCAGGCGTTGCCGAGGATGTAACTGGCGGGAGTGTTGGCGGTGCTGAGGAACCCTGACAGCGAGCCGTGCTGGAGCCGGTACGCGATGGGTGCGAGCGCGAAGGCGGTGATGATGTTGACGAAGAAGAATGCCGGGAAGAGACGCGCGATGCGGTTGATGAGGTATCGCCCGCCGTCGGAACGAAGACGCGCCCCCGCGATCAGGTACCCCGAGATCATGAAGAAACCGAAGACCGCCCACCCGCCGATCGATTCGCCGGGGGTGATGTCGATACCCTCGCCTCGACCGGTGACGGGAAAGACGTGGTGGATGAGCACCATGCCTGCGAGGACGAGTCTCAGCAGGTTGAGCGAGTTGCGGTGGGGGTCGATCCACCGCGCCGTGGCCGAGGTCACTTGAGCAGTTTCCGGGCCGCCATCTCATCGAGAGAACGCTGATAGGAATCGCCCTCGATGGGTTCGGTGTGAACCCATTCGGCGAAGCGGCGCACGCCCTCCGAGAAGGAAACCGACGGGGTGAAGCCTAGACGTTCGGCGAGTCTGCTCGTGTCGGCGACGTTGTGCCGGATGTCTCCGAGCCGGTAGTTGCCCGAAACGCGCGTCGGCACCTGGGTGCCGAAGGCATCGAACAGCGCCTCGACGACGTCGAGCACGCTCGTTGCGACTCCCGAGCCGACATTGAACACGGCGCCCGCCGCCTCTGGCCGGGTGGTGGCGAGAAAGGTCGCCTCGACGACATCGTCGATGTAGACGAAGTCTCGGGACTCCAGACCGTCCTCGAAGATGTTGATGTCCTTTCCCTGGCGGATCAGGGTGGAGAAGATCGACAGGATCCCGGTGTAGGGGTTCTTCAGAGACTGGCCGGGGCCGTACACGTTCTGATAACGCAGCGACACAGGCTCGATGCCTACGGTCGGCGCGACGGTCATCACGAGCGACTCCTGCATGTGCTTGGTGATCCCGTACACGCTGGATGGATGCAGTAGCGCGTCCTCGGACGTGGGGACGGGTGTCAGCGAACCCTCTCCCGGCACATGCACCTCGAAGTCCCCGCCGGCGAGATCGGCATCCTCGCGGGCGCCGGGGTAGACGAGGCGTCCGTCTTCAGTGACGTAAGAGCCCTCGCCGTAGATCGATCGCGATGAAGCGATCACGAGCCGCGTGACGCTGTGCTCCGTTTTCGTGAGAAGGTCGAGGAGCTTCGCGGTGCCCCCGACGTTCGTCTCGACGTAGCGATCGATCTCATACATCGACTGGCCGGTTCCCGTCTCCGCGGCCAGGTGCACGATCGCCGTCGCGCCGCTGAGCGCGCGTTCGAGGTCGGTCGTGCTCGTGACCGTCCCCTCGATGATTTCGGCGACACCGTCGAGCGAAGCGACGAGGGGCGAGGTCGTGAAGGGGTCGTTGCCGTGGACCTGAGGGATCAGAGCGTCCAGGACCGTCACCGTGTGACCTGCGCCGACCAGCCGGCGAGCCAGACGCGAGCCGATGAAACCGGCGCCGCCGGTGATGAGCACGTGTTCGGACAAGTGGACTCCTTGGTGCCTGGCAACGACGGGCGTGTTCAGACCGCGAAGATGTGGGCCAGCGTCGATCCTATCCCGGCTCGATTTCCGTGACGGATGACGCTCGGAAGCTCGGTGACGGCGTGCAGTCGCGACATCAGGCGTACTCGCGCCGTCCACGCGGTGCGCCGCCAGCCCCGCGAACGGGCGAGGCCTGTGGCCTGTCGATAGTACGTGCGCTCGTCGCGGAATCGACGCCCGTCCAGCAGGGTCTTCTGCGATGCCGAACCGCCGTGCCGACGATAGGAGAATGCCAGCGTGCGATCGTAAACGAGGGTTCCATCAGCGAAGGCGATATCCATCAGCAGAGCGAGATCCTGAATGATTGGCAGGCCCTCGCGGAAGTCGATCCGCTTCAGGGTGTCGGTGCGGAAGGTGAGTGATGGCCAGTACAGCCAATCGCCGCGGATCAGGCTCGTCGCCATCTCCTCTCCACGCAGCGACACCACGCCCGGGTTCCGGCGAGGCGTCAACAGTTGCTGCTTGACACGATCTACCAGGGGGCGGATCGCTCGTCCCTTCTCGTCGATGATGTCGACGCCGGGCTGGATCACATCGGCATCGGGCTGCAAAGCGACGGCGCGCTTGACGGTCTCGACGTAGTTCGGATGCATGAGATCGTCGCAGCCGAGGATCGTGATGTACGGCTCTCGCGCGCGACGGATAGCTTCACGGTAGTTCTCGGTGATCCCCAGATTCACGTCGTTGCGCACGTAAGTGATCCGCTCGTCTCTCACCGCGTCGAACCAAGGCGCGACGACGTCGGACGGATAGCAGTCGTCGATGACAGTCATCCTCCAATCGCCGTCGCTCTGCGCGCGCACGGATTCGACGGTGAGGAAGAGGAGATGTGGGTCTCCCCAGAACGGAACGAAGATTTCGAGAGTCATGACCCTCACAGCCTACGGAATGCGCCCTCGGTAGGATTGTCCGGTTCGGCCGTTCACCGGCATCCCTCATCGGAAAGCGACCTGCTCATGGATCTCCTCATCGTCGGTTCCGGCTTCTTCGGCCTCACGATCGCCGAGCGTGCTGCTGCCGCTGGCCGTAAGGTCACGGTCATCGATCGCCGCCACCACATCGGTGGGAACGCGTACAGCGAGGACGAAGCGACGACGGGGATCGAGGTGCACCGCTACGGGGCGCATCTGTTCCACACGTCGAACGCGACGGTGTGGGAGTACGTGAACCGGTTCACGACGTTCACGGACTACGTCCACCGCGTGTACACGAACCACAAGGGTGTCGTGTTCCCGTTGCCGATCAACCTGGGCACGATCAACCAATTCTTCCAGGCGGCGTACACGCCAGACGAGGCACGCGCGCTCGTTCACGAGCTGGCGGGGGAGTTCGACCCGAAGTCGGCGCAGAACCTCGAGGAGCGCGGGATCGGCCTGATCGGCCGGCCGTTGTACGAGGCGTTCATCCGCGACTACACGGCCAAGCAGTGGCAAACCGACCCGAAGGAGCTTCCGGCGGAGATCATCAGCCGCCTCCCGGTTCGGTACACCTACGACAACCGGTACTTCAACGACACGTGGGAGGGCTTGCCGACCGACGGGTACACCGCTTGGTTGGAGCGGATGGCGGATCACCCCAACATCGAGGTGAAGCTGTCGACGGACTACTTCGACGAGTCGCAGCCGCTGAACAAGAAGGCGACGGTCGGGCAGGTGCCGGTCGTCTACACGGGCCCGGTCGACCGGTACTTCGACTACGCCGAAGGCGAGCTGTCCTGGCGGACGCTCGACTTCGAGGAGGAGGTGCTCGAGGTCGGCGACTTCCAGGGCACGAGCGTGATGAACTACGCGGATGCGGGTGTTCCCTACACCCGCATTCACGAGTTCAAGCATTTCCACCCGGAGCGTGCGGACCGTTACCCGACGGATAAGACCGTCATCATGCGGGAGTTCTCACGTTTCGCGACACGCGAGGACGAGCCGTACTACCCGGTCAACACTCCTGACGACCGTGCGGGTGTGCTCGCGTACCGCGAACTGGCCAAGGGTGAGAAGGACGTCCACTTCGGTGGACGTCTCGGCACGTACCAGTACCTGGACATGCACATGGCGATCGGGTCCGCGCTGTCGCTGTGGAACAACCAGCTCGCCTGACCGAGAGTCGGTGCGCCGCGACGGGGCTCAGCGAGTCCCGTCGTTGAAGGTGCCCCGCCACGACTCCTCCGAGACGAGCTCCGGCAGCTGGCTGCGGTACTCCTCGGCGAGCCGGTCCCACCGCCGACGCAACGTGCGGTGCAGACGGATGCTGTCGATCAGCATCCGTCGGAACTGAGCGCGGTTGCGCGTGTAGACATTCTTTCCCGACCCATCCGCCGCGTTCACAAGGGCGCTGTCGAACACCGGGACGCGCCACCAGTCCGCGTCGTCTTTGCCAAACTCGACCTCCGGTTGCGCCACGTTCTCGGGACGCGGCGCGTGCAGCCAGTGCGCAGCGAGGGTGGATGCCGTGAACCAGCGCAGCCGCATGCCGGTGGGATTGCCGAGCTGATTGCGTTTGCGCTGAGGGAATACCAGGCGTCCGCGCCTCGATCGCAAGGGCGTCTCCGTGTCGCGGTGCACGACGGTTTCGGGGAAGTCGGCAGACAGTGCGCGAGCCTGGGGCATCGCCGTCGCGAGGTTCGCTCGCATGTGTGCGGGGCCGGAGAGGACGTCGCGCAACGCCCGGTGGCGCAGTGCCACGGGGTAGTACTGCATCATCATGAGGTGTTTGAGGTCCAGGCGGCGACTGTGCTTCAGGAGGGTGCCTCCCTGCGGCGCCCGAGAGTGCAACAGGCCCGCCACGATTCGGTTCCGCGCGTGGAAGTAGGCCTGCCAGTCGATCGAGTCGTCCTTACCGACCCATGACACGTGCCAGAGCGCCACACCCGGCACCGACACCGTCGGGAAGCCTGCGTCGCGCGCGCGGAGCGAGTACTCCGCATCGTCCCATTTGATGAACGCCGGTAGGGCGAGCCCGACCTCCCGGATGATCTCCGTCGGTATCAGGCACATCCACCACCCGTTGTAGTCCGCATCGAGCCGGGAGTGCAGCGAGGGCGACTGGCGGAGGTTCGCGACGGAGAAGTCGTGGGGCATCCGCTCCTGGTTGAGCGTGCGCCACATGAAGGGCATCTCGTCGACGACCTCTGCCCAGGCGTGCAGCTTGGGACGGTCGAGCAGATCGAACATGTGGGCGCCGACGATCGTCGGGATCGTCGCGAACCGCGCGAACATGATGGACCGCCGGATCGACTCCGGTTCGATGCGGACGTCGTCGTCCAGCAGCTGGACGAAGTCGCTCTCCGGACGCTCCAGCGTCTCGGTCATCGCTCGCGCGAAGCCCCCCGAGCCTCCGAGGTTCGGCTGCGTCACGATCTGCAGGGTGTCGCCGAGCGCTCCCGAGACTTCTTCGTAGCCGGTCTCCGCCGACACCAGGCGATCGCCCTGATCGATGACGAACACGCGGTCCAGAAGCGGCAGCACCTCGGGACTGGCCGCCAGCGCGCGAAGGGTGCCGATGCAGTAATCGGGCTTGTTGTAGGTGGTGATGCCGATGCTCGCCTTGCCCTGCCGACGCGGTTCCGTCGCGGTCGACCAGGTCGCCCCCTCGAACGTCGCAGACTTCTCGTCCGCAGCGACGTCGAACCAGATCCACCCGCCGTCGCTGTACTGATTGAGCGTGAGCTCGAACGTTGCGGTGGACTCGCCGTCGACTTCGCGAGTGTCGATGCGCTGTCGCACGCCGCTGCCCGTCGAGCGGTAGACGAGGATCGTCGCGGGCCCGTTCGTGCGAACGGTGAGCGTGACGTCGCGCACGGTCGTCCAGTGCTGCCAGTACGACGCGGGGAACGCGTTGAAGTAAGTGCCGAACGACACGCGTCGCCCCGCGACGATGCGCGCCGTGGTGCGACCGAGGATGTTGCCCAGCTGTGCGCGGCTGGAGACGCGCACGGGCTCCTCGTCGATCGAGGTCCACGTCTCGGGATCCACGTACAGCGGCAACAGATCGGGATCGCGCTCGGTGGGAAGGACGGTGTTCTGCAGAATGTGAGTCACGAGAGGCTCCGAGCGTTGCGAGCGGATGAAGGACAGGTCAGGATGCCGTGCCCGCCGCGACCAGCGGCGGCATGGGCTTCCAGGCGGCATCCCGCGAGATCTTGCGTCCGTCGCGAAGCCCGCGGAACAGGTTCGACGTGCCCCGGACGGTGCGCTCGACGAACAGGAGCCGGATGAGCTCCTTGCCGAACGTCAAAGCGGTGCCGAAGCCGAAGAGCACAGGGTTGTAGACCCCCAGGCTCCGGTAGTAGCGCTTGATGATCGCGCGGTTGCGCATGATGTAGTAGCGGTACGCGTTGCTCGACGCGTTCATGTGGCGGATGCCCATGTCCCACTGCTTGATCTCGCGCGTGCGACGCAGCACGAACTCGTTCACGATCACCGATGTGGTGATGCGCGACGCGAGCCAGCCGTAGGTCTGATCGTCCCAATAGATGAAGAAGCGCGGGTCGGGCAGGCCGATCCGGCTCACGATGTCGCGGTGGATGAACATGCCCTCGAAGCAGCCGGAGTTCATCTCCTTGAAGCCCGACTCGTCGAAGCCGCTGGGTGCGAACGGAATGGGAATCGCAAGAGGCTCCGCGACGCGGTACTGCCAGTAGAACTCGCTGCCGTCGAAGTCGTAGCGCCGTCCCTGGATCGACTTGAACCGCGGCGCCCACGCGCCCATCTTCGCGAGGCCGTCGGGCAGCACTTCGACGTCGTCGTCCATGAGCCAGATCCAGGTGGAGCCGAGCTCGTACGCCACGCGCATACCCTCGCTGAATCCACCGGATCCGCCGGTGTTCTCGTCGAGTCGGCGGTAGACCAGCTCGGCGCCCAGGCGGTCGCGGAACGACTCGACGACCGCGGTGGTGTCATCGGTGGACGCGTTGTCCACGATCACCACGTGGCCGGGCTTCGGCTCCATCGCGGTGATGCTCTCGAGCAGCTTGGTGAGCAGGCCAGAACGGTTGTAGGTGACGATCGCGATCGTCGCGCTGGCGGGCGTGAACGTCTCGGTCGAGGCCGCGTCGGGGCGCGCAGAGGTGGAGGCCATAGCGCGAGAAGTCTAACCCGGCCCCCTGCGCATTCCCCGCTCGTCAGCGCGGCACCCGCTCCGTCTCGCCCTGCTCGCCGACCAGTCGCTCCTCCGAGGCTCCGCGTCCGAGCAGCGGTGCCTGCTTGATCTTGAACGCGAGCATGACGATCAGCAGCCATCCGCCGGCGACGAGCGGACCGGAGTCGGCGACGCCCTGCACGAGCAGCACCGCGCCGGTCAGTGTCGGTACGAGCGTCACGGGGGAGTAGGGCCGGTCGGCGACGAGGTCCCAGCGCGGTCGGTCGACGGCGAAGAACCAGGAGCGCCAGACGTACGCGAAGAAGGTCAGGGCGAGGAGCACCATGCCGACGAGCCCGAGCTGGACGAAGACGTCGAGCCACACGCTGTGCGCCTGGGTGAGGGTCGGGTCGACGTCGGCGATCCACGGGACGGATGCCGCGTCTCGCGGTGGCCACGGCGTCGCGAAACCCCACCCTTGCACCGGACGCTCGAGCGCCTTCGCCGTGATCAGCGCCCATGTCCCTTCGCGCCCGTCGAGGTCGGTGCTGCGGCCGAGGAAGGAGAAGATCTGGCTCCGCCCGAACCACACGGCGAGAATGCCGGCCGCGGCGACCAGGGCGTAGACCAGGTAATACCGGGTGCGCTCGCCGGCGCGCTTCGTGGTCCGCATGACCAGCACCGTCGCCAGCACCAGGACGACCGCCGCGGCGCCGAGCCACCCGAGGGCGGAGCCGGCGCGGAAGAAGAGGAACGCCGACAGCGCGAACCACCCCGCCAGCAGCGTGCGCCGCGGCGCACGTGAGGCGAAGCGGACGGCGAACACGACCATGCCGAGCAGCGCGAGGAACGCCAGTGCCGTGGCATCGCCCACGATGCCTTGGATACGCCCGCCGCTCAGCAGCTGATCGTGTGACCAGACGACGGCCCCGTCGGCGACGACGCCGTCGGGCCGCGCGAAACCGGCAAGCAGCACGCCCCGCCAGACCACGGACACCCAGAGCTCGAACAGGAGCGACAGCCCGAGCACCCATTTGAGTGCCGACGCCATCGCCCGCACCAGCTCACGCCAGGTGAGCACCGCTCCGACGAAGACGGCCTGTACGGTCGTCACCAGCAGCAGGACGAGGGTCGCGGCCGTCGCGGCGAGATGCGTCGTCCACAGCAGCGAGCACACGGCCCACAGTCCATAGGCGAGCGCGAACCACGGCAGCCGACGCCATTGCACCGGCGGACGCAGCACCGCCCACACCGACGCCGAGACGACGCCGGCGGCGACGACGAGGACGGCGGTGCCGGGGATGCCGAGGGCAAGCGGCCAGGCGGGCCCGGCGAGGGCTGCGGCGAGGACGAAGATGCACCATCCCCGCAGTAGCAGGTGGCCCGACGTCGCGCGGATCGGCGCGGTCGGCGCAGCCGCGACCGGATGCTTCGTGTGGACGGCCATGGTCTGATCAGAGTAGCGCGGCGGCGGTCCTAGGCTGGGGGCATGCTGACGCCGATCTCCAACGATCCTCGCGACTACTCCTGGGGTTCCACGACCCTCATCCCCGCCCTCGAAGGACGCGAGTCGACGGGGGCTCCCGAAGCCGAGATCTGGTACGGCGACCACCCGGGCTGCCCGTCGCGGACGTCCGACGGACGCACCCTCGACGTGGCCCTCGCCGAGGCGGGACGTCCCGCCCTGCCGTTCCTGCTGAAGCTTCTCGCCGCCGCATCCTCGCTGTCCATCCAGGCCCACCCGACGCGCGCGCAGGCCCAGGAGGGCTTCGCGCGGGAGGAGCGCGCCGGCATCCCGCGCGACGCCGCCGACCGTCTCTATCGCGACGACAACCACAAGCCGGAGATCATCGTCGCCCTGAGCGACGAGTTCCGCGCGCTCGTCGGGCTCCGCCCCCTCGCCGCGACGCGTCGCTTCCTGTCCGTGCTCGCCGCGGCCGGCGACGAGGTCCCCGCGGGCGTCGCGCAGCTGCAGCGCCGCCTCGACGTCGACGACGACGGCCCCGCCGCCGAGCGGGCTCTGCGCGACGTGCTCGCCTGGGCGCTCGGCGAGGCGGATGCCGCGACGGTGCAATCCGTGGCCACGGCTCTCGACGCCGCGGCCACGGCGGAGCGGCCGGAGTTCGCCGATGAGATCGCGGTGCTGCGCGCCGCGGCATCCGACTTCCCGGGCGATGGCGGGCTGATCGTGGCCCTCCTGATGAACCTCGTGACCCTCCGCCGCAGCGAGGGGCTGTTCGCGCCGGCGGGGGTGCTGCACGCCTACCAGTCGGGCCTGGGCGTCGAGCTGATGGCCGCGAGCGACAACGTCATGCGGGGAGGCCTCACCCCCAAGCACGTGGACGTCCCGGAGCTGCTGCACGTGCTGGACGCGGCTCCCGCCCCGGCTCCCGTCATCCGTCCGCGCCCCCTCGCCGACGGGGTCGACGTCTACGACACCCCCGTGGACGATTTCCTCCTCGAGCGTGTCACCGTCGCCGGCGACACCGTTCGCGTCGCGGTGCATGGCCCCGCGATCGCGCTGTGCACCGACGGGGAGGTCGTCGTCGGGGCGGCCTCGGGCGCGGCGGCGCTCCGCCCCGGCGCGGCCGTGCACATCGCCGATGAAGACGCCGTCGAGGTCTCCGGCACGGGCGAGCTCTTCCTGGCCCAGCCCGGCTCCTGACCCCCCGCCTCCGTGAGTGCGGCGCGGCCGCGACACGCCGACGATCGTGCGTGAAGGTTCAATCCCGCGTTGAGGGTTTACGATCTGCGACTTGACCGCGGCGAATGACAAGGGTGTAATTATTCCAACACGCGCATCAGCGCATCGGGAAAACGTGGGGAGAACGATATGACCGGTTACCGCTCCGGCGTCCCCGACAACTGGTTCGTCGACCCGGTCAATCTGGGCGTGCCGGGCGTGCGTCGCCCCTCTGTCGCCGACGAGGACACTGCTCTCGCCTGGCAGGCCGACGCCCTGTGCGCGCAGACC
Organism: Microbacterium sp. AG790; assembly: GCF_003634765.1. Lineage (NCBI taxonomy): Bacteria > Bacillati > Actinomycetota > Actinomycetes > Micrococcales > Microbacteriaceae > Microbacterium > Microbacterium sp. AG790. Next base: position 263,667 of record NZ_RBWZ01000009.1, on the reverse strand, counting down.
GACCCTGAGGCCTTCTTCCCGGAGAAGGGCGGGTCGACCCGCGACGCGAAGCGCATCTGCACCTCGTGCGACGTGCGCGGCGAGTGCCTCGAGTACGCCCTGCAGAACGACGAGCGCTTCGGCATCTGGGGTGGACTCAGCGAACGCGAGCGCCGCAAGCTCAAGCGTCGCGCCTGATCGCGGCGACCGCTTCGGCGGCGTGACCGATCACGAGACTCGCGGGCGACGTCCGCGTTCTGCGCCGGCTCCCGCTTAGGCTGACGACGTCATGCCCGCCCGAGTTCACGCACTACTGGTCGTGCGCCCTGATGCGCGCGTGGCCACCGACATCCGTCTCGACCGCGTCCTTTCCGCGCTCGCGGCCCAGGCGCGCCCGGTGGACACGCTCACCATCGTGCTGTGCGGCCCACACGCGACCGATCGCGAGCTTCAGCGCATCGCGGGGGAGTCCGCCGCCGAAGCCGTCATCACCGCCGATCGCGGGACATCCTTCGCCGACGCCCTCGCACTGGCGAGCCGACGGCTCGGTGGGGATGCCGTGTGGGTGCTCGACCAGGACACCACCCCCGCGCCCGACGCGCTCGTTCGCCTCATGGGCGCTCTCGAGACCGCGCCCTCGGTCGCGATCGCCGCGCCGAAACTCGTCCGCGCCGACGACAACGACCGGATCGTGTCCCTCGGTGTGTCGATGACGCGGGGCGGTCGCGCCGTCGGTCTCGCCGACGGGGAGCACGATCAGGGTCAGCATGACGCGAGCGAGGACGTTCTCGGCTCGGATGTGCGCGGCATCCTGGTGCGCACCGACGCGTGGCGCGCGCTCGACGGTCTCGATTCGGCGCTGGCGGGTGCGGACGAAGGCCTCGACCTCGGTGTGCGCGCGCGTCTGCGCGGCGGCCGTGTCGTCCTCGCGCCCCAGGCTTTCGTCGCCATCGCTGACCCCGATCGCACCGACCCGCCGACCCTCGGCGACCGCTTCGAGCCGGTCGGGGTGCGTCGGGCCTACGGTCTGCGCACGGCGCAACTGCACCGCCGACTCGTGTACGCGCCGGCGGTCGCCGTCCCGCTGCACTGGCTCTCCCTGCTGCCGCTGGCGGTCCTCCGCTCCGTCGCCCTGCTCCTCGGCAAGCGTCCGTCGATGATCGGTCCGGAATGGGGCGCCACGCTGACGGTGCTGCTGCGTCCCGCCGCCGTCGCCCGCGCACGCCGCGGCATCCGTGCCGGCCGCCGCGTCTCCTGGGCGCAGCTGGCACCGCTGCGGGTCAGTCGGGTCGAGCTGCGTCAGCGTCTCGACGACGACGTGATCATCGACGGCACCGCGCGCGGTGAACTGCACTTCTTCTCCGGGGGCGGTGCCTGGATCGTCCTCGGCGCCCTGCTCGTCTCGGTCCTCGCCTTCCTGTCCCTGCTCGCCTGGCCGGTGCTCGGCGGGGGAGGCCTTGCGCCGCTGCGGGCGACCGTCGGCCAGCTCTGGGCCGATGCGGCGTCCGGGGCCCGGCCTCTCGGCTGGGATACGCAGGGGCCGGCCGACCCGTTCAGCGCCGTCGTCGCCGTGCTCGGCTCGCTTTGGCCCGCCGCGCCCTCGCGCGTCCTCGTCGTGCTGTGGGTTCTCGCGATTCCCCTGTCCGCACTCGGCGGCTGGTTCGCCGCGACGCGCCTGACCGACAACGCCCTCGCCCGCGCCGTCGTCGCGGTGGGCTACGCCCTGGCGCCGAGCCTGCTGGACGCGCTGGCATCGGGACGACCGACGGTCGTCATCGCACATCTGCTGCTTCCCTGGTTGCTGTGGACCGCCGTCGCCGCGCACCGATCGTGGACCGCGGCGGGCATGGGATCGGTGATCGCCGTCGCGGTGCTCGCCAGCGCCCCGTCGCTGGCTCCGGCCCTCGTCGTGCTGTGGCTGGTCGCGATCGTCCTCACGGCAGCGCTCGGCCGCGGTCGAGGACTCGCGCGGGTCGTCTGGCTGCTCGTTCCATCGGTGATCGTCTGGGCGCCGATGATCTGGCGCCGTCTCGGCTCTGGCGAGCCATGGGCCCTGATCGCCGACCCGGGGGTGCCGCTGCCGTCGGGGGAGTCGACCGATCTCGCCCGCCGCGTCGCCCTCGCGCTCGGATTCCCCACCGCTCGCGGTTCGGACTGGGGTCAGCTCGTCGACGGCGCGGGGCCGTGGCCGTTCCTGCTCGTCGTGCCCTTGATCGTGCTCGCGGTGGCCGCCCCCATCGTGTCGCGCACGGTGTCGTCCGCGATCGTCCTCATGATCGCGCTCAGCGCCCTCGCGACGGCGGTCGCGGTCATCGGCATCGTCGTCACCTCGGATGCCGGGACCGCCATCGCGGTCTGGCCGGGCGCCGCCCTCAGCCTGTACTGGCTCGCCCTGCTGGGATCGGCAGCGCTGACGATCGACGCGCTGCCGGCGCGCCCCCGACTCCGTGGACCGCTCGCCGCCCTGGCGCTGACCGCCCTCGCGGTCAGTGCGGTCCCCGTGATCACCGCGCTGCCCCGCGGCACGTCGGCCGTCACGAACGGTCCGAGCAGCACCCTGCCGGCCTACGTCGAGGCGGAGGGGCGATCGGGGTTGGGCAACGCCACCTTCGTGCTCACCGCCGCGGCCGACGGATCCGTCGTCACGGATGTCGTCTGGGGTGAGACCTCGGCCCTGGGCGGGCAGAGCACCCTGCGCTCGGCGCGTTCTTCCACCGATGCCGGCGACGCCGAAGCCGCGGAGCTGACGGCCGAACTGACCGCCGTGCCCTCGGGCGACGCGGTCGCGCGTCTGGGGGCGCACGGGGTCGCGTTCGTGCTCCTCGGCGGCACCGCCGAGGGTGAGAGCGACGCGGCGCGTGCGGTGCGCATCGCGGCCGAGACCGCCCTCGATCAGCGTCAGGATCTCGAGATCGTCGGCGACACCGCGAAGGGCAAGCTGTGGCGGGTCACCGCCCCGGTCACGGATCGCGTGGCGGCGTCGGCGGTCGACAACGCCCGCACCGCCGCGGTGCAGCTCGGGGTCGTCCTGATCGCCCTGCTGCTCGCTCTGCCCACCCGGCGCTCCCTGCGGCTGAATCGTCGTCGCCCGCGCGTCATCGGCGCGCGGCGCGCGTCCGGAGGAGGACTCCGATGAGCACCCACTTGCCCGGCCTTCGTCGCCTCACGACCGTGCGGTTCGCCGTCGGCACCGTCATCACGGCAGCCGCGGTGGCGGCGGGCGTGGCATTGGTCGCGCTGCCGCTTCCCACGCACACCGACGACTCCGCCCTCTCGATCGCCGCGCACGCGCCGGCGACGGCATCCATCGCGACGTGCGTCGGTCCCGTCCTGGCCCCGGGGCGCGATGCGACCCGCGCCGCGCAGCTCACCGATGCCGCCCCGGCCGCGCTGACCTCCGCCGCGCTGTCGAAGGCGACCCCGACGGATGCCGCGACCTCCACCCTGGCGGCCCCCGACGTGACCGGGGGGACGGGCCCGACAACGTTGCGGGCCACTCCGGTGGGCGGACAGCCCGCCGAGATCGCTGCAGCGACCTCGGCGCAGGTGAGCGCGGACGATCTCAGCGGGTTCGCCGCGTCCTCCTGCGCCCGGCCCGAGATGGAGTCGTGGCTCGTCGGCGGCTCCGGGGGGACGGGCGCCTCCGATCTGGTCGTCCTCGAAAACCCGGGCGTGGTCGCGGCGCGCGTCACGATCACCGTGTACGGCGCCTCCGGTGGCGCCGTGCCCGTCGCGGGCAACGCGATCGTGGTCGCCGCCGGCACGCAGCGGATCATCCCCCTCGCCTCCCTCGCCCTGCGCGAGGACAACCCGGTGCTGCGCGTGACGTCGGCCCAAGCCCCCATCCGCGCCGCGCTGCAGACCAGCCTCACGCGCGTGCTCGTGGCCGGCGGCGTCGATCAGGTCGGCGCCACCGCCGTCCCCGACACGGATCTCGTGATCCCGGGCGTTCCCGTCGTGACGACGCAGGGCGGCGCCGGCGAGAGCAACGTCCCGACGTCGCTGCGGCTGCTCTCCCCGGGCGCCGACGCCCAGGCGACCGTCACCGTCGTGCGCGACGGTGCGGCAGTGGGCGCACCGCAGACGGTCCCCCTGAAGGCGGGCGTACCTCTCAAACTCGATCTGGGCGGACTCGCCACCGGCACGTACGCGGTGCGGGTGAGCGCGACGGCCCCGGTGACGGGTGCCGCCTGGGCCACGTCCGGCTTCGCGGCCGGAAGCGACTTCGGCTGGTTCGTCGCCGCCGACGCGATCTCCGCGCCCGCGCTCGTCGCCGTCGCCGCGGGCGCGGCGCCGACGATGACCATCGTCTCGTCGACAGGCGAGCCGCAGACGGTCGTGCTCACGGCGGCATCCGGTACCGGCGCGAAGACCGACATCTCCGTGCCGGGTGGCGGCGCCGTCACCGTCCCTGTGCAGGCCGGTGACGTCTACCGCCTCGATCCGGGAACGGGAAGTGTCCGCGCTGCCATCACGTACGCCGGTGCCGGCGCCGTCGCCGGCTACCCCGTCGCGCCGAGCGCGGCGGCGGCGTCGGCGGTCACCGTCTACCCCCGCTGACCACCGCCCCCGGCACCGCCCGTCGACGCGGAACGATCAGAGAAAGCGGAACCGCTCCGGCCCGAGATCCCAGGGGTCGCGGTCCAGGTACTGCGCGGCCGCGCGGAAGACGCAGCCCTCGATGGCCATGCGCCGGTGCAGCTCGTCCTCACGATGCAGGCTCCCGAGCCGTTCGATCGGCAGGCGGTACAGCACGATGCGCCGCTCTTCGGTCGAGACCGTCCACCGGGGGATCCCGTCGTCATCGGATGCCGGTGGCATGGCCGCCACCTCGAAGCGGACCTCCCGCAGCTCCGGCCAGGCGCTGCGCAGGAACTCCGCCGCCGTGCCGACGACGAAGTCGAAACGTTCCTCGCGCGTCTCCTGCGCCGGAAGGGGCGGACGCACCACGGGACTGCGGTCCTCTCGACCGTGGCGTCCGTGGCGGGACGGCCGCACCCGCGGGGGAGTGCTCGCGCGCCGCCTCATCATGTTCCGAGTCTAGGTCAGCGTCCCCCGTCCGGGTCGTCGATGCGTCCGGCGGCGGCGCGGCATCCCACGCCTCTTGTGGCGCCGCCGGTAGCGTGAGGGCGATGCGTACCCGACTGTGTTCGAAGGTGGGCTGTGCCCGCGAGGCCGTGACGACCCTGACCTACGACTACGGCGATCAGATGGCCGCCCTCGGCCCGCTCGGCGCGGCGACCGACCCGCACGCGCACGACCTCTGCGCCATCCACACCGACCGCCTGTCGGTGCCCAAGGGGTGGGTCGTCGTCCGCCACGAGACGCTGCGCGTCTGAGGCTCGGCCGCCGTCCGGACGAGGGTGCGAGAATGGGCGGATGCCGACCACTGCCGCCCCCGCCCGCATCCATGACTTCGTCGTCGCCGACCTCAGCCTCGCCGAGGCGGGTCGTCATCAGCTGCGCCTCGCCGAGAACGAGATGCCCGGTCTGATGGCACTGCGCGAGGAGTTCGGCCCGCTCCAGCCGCTGGCCGGTGCCCGCATCGCCGGGTCGCTGCACATGACCGTGCAGACCGCGGTGCTCATCGAGACGCTCGTGGCTCTCGGTGCGCAGGTGCGCTGGGCCAGCTGCAACATCTTCTCGACGCAGGACGAGGCGGCCGCCGCGGTCGCGGTCGGCCCGCACGGCACCGTGGACCAGCCGGCCGGCGTTCCGGTCTTCGCGTTCAAGGGTGAGACGCTCGAGGAGTACTGGCAGCTGGCCGATCGCATCTTCGACTGGTCGGCCGAGGGCTTCGACGGGCCCAACCTCATCCTCGACGACGGCGGCGACGCGACCCTGCTGGTGCACAAGGGCGTCGAGTTCGAGAAGGCGGGTGCGGTGCCCGCGGCATCCCCGTCCGACTCGCACGAGTACCGCATCGTCCTCGACACGCTCCGCGCGAGCCTGGCCCGCGACCCGCAGCGCTTCACGCGGATGGCGGCGCAGATCCTCGGCGTCACCGAGGAGACCACCACCGGCGTGCATCGGCTGTACGAGCTCGCCGCAGCCGCGACGCTGCTGTTTCCGGCCATCAACGTCAACGACTCGGTCACCAAGAGCAAGTTCGACAACAAGTACGGCATCCGCCACTCGCTTCCGGACGGCCTCAACCGCGCCACCGACGTGCTCATCGGCGGCAAGGTCGCCTACGTCGTCGGCTACGGCGATGTCGGCAAGGGAGCGGCCGAGGCGCTGCGCGGTCAGGGAGCGCGCGTGATCATCGGGGAGGTCGACCCCATCTGCGCGCTGCAGGCGGCGATGGACGGCTTCCAAGTCGCCCGCTTGGAGTCGGTCATCGGCGATGTCGACATCCTCATCACGGGTACGGGGAACACACGGGTGGTCACGGTCGAGCACCTTCAGAACCTCAAGCACCTTGCCATCGTCGGCAACGTCGGACACTTCGACGACGAGATCGACATCGCCGGGCTCGAAGCGATCCCGGGCGTCGAGAAGATCGAGATCAAGCCGCAGGTGCACGAGTACCGCCTGCCCGGCGGTGCCGACCGTGCGCCGCACAGCATCCTGGTCATGAGCGAGGGGCGACTGATGAACCTCGGCAACGCGACCGGGCATCCCTCCTTCGTGATGAGTGCATCGTTCACCAACCAGGTGCTGGCGCAGATCGAGCTGTACACGAAGCGGGAGCAGTATCCCGTCGGCGTGTACGTGCTGCCGAAGATCCTGGATGAGAAGGTGGCGCGACTGCATCTGGCGGCGCTCGGTGTTCAGCTCACCGAGCTCACCGAGGAGCAGGCCGCGTACATCGGTGTTCCCGTGGAGGGGCCCTACAAGCTGGAGCACTACCGCTACTGACGGCCGATCTCCCCGGGACGGGGTGCAGGCGAGCCACAGCCGTGTCACAGCGACTGTTCACCCCGCTGTTGTTTTGAATTCTTCAAAACTGGGTAGGGTGGAGGCATGGCCTCGATCGCAACCCCCGCGCACGGCGCCGATGCTGCCGATGCAGCGGCGGCGCTGCGGGCGGCGGGTCTGAAGGTCACCGACTCGCGTGCAGCGGTCTACGACACGCTGCGCACGCACGCACACGCCAGCGCGGAGGACGTCTTCCTCGCGATCGTGGAGCGGATGCCGCGTGCGAGCCGCCAATCGGTGTACAACGCGCTCGGTGACTTCGCCGACGCAGGGCTCGTGCGCCGCATCGAGCCGGCGGGCCGGCCGATGCTCTTCGAGCTGCGGGTCAGCGACAATCACCATCACCTCGTGTGCACGTCGTGCGGCGCGGTCGTCGACGTGGACTGCGCCGTCGGCGCGGCACCGTGTCTCGAGCCCTCCGACAGCCACGGCTTCATCCTCACCACGGCGGAAGTGACGTACTGGGGCGTGTGCCCCGCGTGCGCACAAGCCGCCACCCCACCCCTCACGGAAGGAACACCATGACAGACCAGGACCCGACCAGCGCCGGTATCGGCGCTGACGCGACCGACATCGACCAGTCCGTCACCGTCACCGACACCGACGAGGCGTACGCCGAGGAGGCTGCGACCTGCCCGGTCATCCACGCGCAGCCGCACCCGACGAACGGGTCGGCCAACCGGGTGTGGTGGCCCAACCAGCTCAACCTCAAGATCCTCGCCAAGAACCCCCAGGTGCGTAACCCGCTGGACGCGGACTTCGACTACGCCGCCGCCTTCGAGTCGCTCGACCTGGCGGCCGTCAAGAAGGACATCGAAGAGCTGCTCACCACCAGCCAGGACTGGTGGCCCGCCGACTTCGGCCACTACGGACCGCTGATGATCCGCATGGCGTGGCACTCGGCCGGCACCTACCGGGTCACCGACGGTCGCGGCGGCGGCGGCGCCGGTCAGCAGCGATTCGCACCGTTGAACAGCTGGCCCGACAACGTCAACCTCGACAAGGCGCGCCGGCTGCTCTGGCCCGTCAAGAAGAAGTACGGGCAGTCGATCTCCTGGGCCGACCTCATGATCCTCGCCGGCAACGTCGCGCTGGAGTCGATGGGCTTCCGCACGTTCGGTTTCGCCGGCGGTCGCCCCGACGTCTGGGAGCCGGACGACGACGTGTACTGGGGTCCCGAGACCACCTGGCTGGGCGACGAGCGCTACTCCGGAGAGCGCGAGCTGGACAAGCCCCTCGCGGCCGTGCAGATGGGCCTCATCTACGTCAACCCGGAAGGCCCGAACGGCAATCCCGACCCGCTGGCGTCCGCCCGCGACATCCGTGAGACCTTCGGTCGCATGGCGATGAACGACGAGGAGACCGTCGCGCTGATCGCGGGTGGCCACACGTTCGGAAAGACGCACGGCGCGGCATCCGACGACAACCTCGACGACAACCCGGAGGCTGCGGGCCTGGAGGCTCAGGGGCTCGGCTGGAAGAACAGCCACGGCACCGGGCGCGGCGACGACACGATCACCTCGGGTCTGGAGGTCACGTGGACCTACCACCCCACGCGCTGGGACAACGAGTTCTTCCACATCCTGTACGCGTACGAGTGGGAGCTCATGAAGAGCCCCGCCGGTGCCCACCAGTGGCGGCCGAAGGGCGGCCAGGGCGCCGACATGGTGCCCCTCGCTCACAGCGACGGCAAGCGCGAGCCGCGCATGCTCACCAGCGACCTCGCCCTGCGCATGGACCCCGAGTACGACAAGATCTCGCGGACGTTCCGGGACGACCCGGATGCCTTCGCGGACGCCTTCGCGCGCGCATGGTTCAAGCTGACGCACCGTGACATGGGACCCGTCGCGCGCTACCTCGGACCGGAGGTGCCGGCCGAGGAGCTCCTGTGGCAGGACCCGGTTCCCGCGCCGACCGGCACCGGGCTGGACGGCACGCAGGTCGCCGACCTGAAGGCGCGCGTGCTCGCGTCCGGCCTGACGGTCTCCGAACTGGTCGCGACGACGTGGGCGGCGGCATCCTCCTTCCGCGGCAGCGACAAGCGCGGCGGCGTCAACGGCGCCCGCATCCGCCTCGCGCCGCAGAAGGACTGGGAGGTCAACAACCCCGCCCAGCTGCACCGGGTGCTCGGCGTGCTCGGCGGTATCAAGACGGATGCCGCCCAGGGCGGTATCGACGTCTCCCTCGCCGATCTGATCGTCATCGCGGGCAACGCCGCCGTGGAGAAGGCGGCGGCCGATGCGGGCGTCGCGGTGGAGGTGCCGTTCCACGCGGGCCGCGCCGACGCCTCCGAGCAGCAGACCGACGTCGAGTCCTTCGCCTACCTGGAGCCCGCGGCCGATGGCTTCCGCAACTACCAGGGTCCGCTGGCCCCGATGCCCGCGGAGTACCACCTCATCGACAAGGCGAACCTCCTCACCCTCACGGCTCCGGAGATGACCGTCCTGGTCGGAGGCCTGCGGGTGCTGGGCGCGAACTGGGACGGTTCGCCGTACGGCGTGTTCACGGACCGCGTGGGGGTGCTCACGAACGACTTCTTCGTGAACCTCCTCGACCTCGGGACGACGTGGACGCCGCTGGACCCCGGCTCTCACGCCTTCGCCGGGGTGAAGGACGGCTCGGGCGAGAAGGTCGGTGTCGGCACGCGCGTCGATCTGCTCTTCAGCTCGAACTCCGAGCTGCGCGCGCTCGCCGAGGTGTACGCCTCGGACGACGCGACCGAGAAGTTCGTCCGCGACTTCGTCGCCGCGTGGACCAAGGTCACCGAGCTGGACCGCTTCGACCTCCACCGCTGAGTACGCATCCACACGACGCCGGGGCCTCTTCCGATCGGAAGGGGCCCCGGCGTCGTCCTGCGCGGCACTCGGTCTCAACCCAGACACGTCGGATACTGTGTTGTTGCGCCCTGCCGCGCCGCGGCATCCGGCCCACCCGAAGGACGAATCAGGCCATATGACTTCCCGCATCCTCGTTGTCGACGACGACATCGCGCTCGCCGAGATGATCGGCATCGTGCTGCGTACCGAGGGCTTCGAACCGCTGTTCTGCGCCGACGGCACCGCCGCCGTCGAGATGTGGCGGGAGGAGCGCCCCGACCTCGTGCTCCTCGACCTGATGCTGCCCGGCATGGACGGCATCGAGATCTGCACGCGCATCCGCTCCGAATCGGGCGTCCCGATCATCATGCTCACCGCGCGCACCGATACGGCCGACGTCGTCCGCGGGCTCGAGTCGGGCGCCGACGACTACATCGTCAAGCCGTTCAACCCGAAAGAGCTCGTGGCGCGGATCCGCACGCGGCTTCGTCCCGCCGCCGAGGCGACCGGCGGCGATCTGCGCATCGGCGACGTCATCGTCGACGTCGCCGCCCACGAGGTGCGGCGGGGGAGCGAGGTCATCGCGCTCACCCCGCTGGAGTTCGAGCTGCTCGTGGCGCTCGCCTCCAAACCTCAGCAGGTGTTCTCGCGCGAAATGCTGCTCGAGCAGGTCTGGGGCTACCACTACAAGGCCGACACCCGTCTCGTGAATGTGCACGTGCAGCGGCTGCGCGCGAAGGTCGAGATCGATCCCGACAACCCGCGGATCGTCATGACGGTGCGCGGCGTCGGCTATCGCGCCGGCGCGGTGGTGTGATCGGCTGCTCATGACGCCGCAGACGGCGACCGTGCCGACGTTGACCGGCTGGCGCGATTGGCGCAGCTGGCCTCGCCGGGTGGCATATGCCTGGGCCCGGTCGCTGCGTTTTCGCACGCTCGTCATCACGATCGGTGCGACGGCTCTCGCCATCCTCATCGCCTTCGTCGCGATGGCCCTCGCGATCCAGAACGATCTCTTCGAGTCCCGCGTCCAGCAGGTGCAGGAGGCCGTGCAGCGCGCCACGCAGTCGACGCAGCAGACACTCAACGCCGCGCAGATCGACGGCGACGGCGCCGCCCTGCAATCGCTGTGGAACAACGCGACCGACTCGATCGCCCGGCAAGCGGGCACCGACATGATCGCCGCGTTCCGCATCTCGGATGAGCCGTCGACGATCGCGCCGCAGGACTTCCAACGCGGCGGGCTGAGCGCAGGATTGATCACGCCCGGGCTGCGGGGCGCCGTTCAGGGTGACAGTCAGAAGCGCTGGTGGCAGTCCGTCGGGCTGCCGGCCGCCGACGGCGGCACGGTGCCCGGGATCATCGTCGGGCAGCAGCTCGAGTTTCCCGAGGTCGGCGCCTACGAGTTCTATTTCGCCTACGACCTCGCCCCGGAGCAGCAGACCCTGCAGTTCGTCCAGATCACGCTGTGGCTCGTCGGCGCCGGGCTGGTGCTGCTGATCGCCGCGATCTCCTCCTTCGTGCTGCGCTCGGTGACCGTCCCGATCGCCGAGGCCGCCGAGACGAGTGCGACCCTCGCCGCCGGCGATCTCGCCGTGCGCCTGCCGGTCCGGGGCGAGGACGAGTTCGCGATCCTCGGCCGCTCGTTCAACGCGATGGCCGACAGCATCGAATCCCAGATCAAGGAGCTCGCCGAGCTCTCGCTCGTGCAGCAGCGATTCGTCTCCGACGTCTCTCATGAGCTGCGCACACCGCTGACGACGATCCGCCTGGCCAGCGACATGCTCAACGATCAGCGCGACTCCTTCGATCCGACGACCGCCCGCGCCGCGGAGCTGCTGCATGCACAGGTGCAGCGCTTCGAGACGCTTCTGACCGACCTGCTGGAGATCAGCCGCTACGACGCGGGTTCGGTGCAGCTGGAGTACGAGCCGACCAGCCTCGCGCATCTCGCCGAGGACGTCATCGCCTCGATGCAGCAGTTGGCCGATCAGCACGGGACGGATGTGCGCCTGGTCGCTCCCGGAGGCTACTCGCCGGTCGATATGGATCCCCGCCGCGTCCGCAGGGTCGTGCGCAACCTGCTCGGCAACGCCATCGAGCACGGCGAGGGTCGTCCCATCGTCGTCACCGTGGACAGCAACCAGCGGGCGGTCGCGATCGGCGTCCGTGACTACGGACTCGGCATGAGTGCCGCCGACGCCGAGCGCGTGTTCGACCGCTTCTGGCGCGCCGACCCGTCGCGCAAGCGCACGATCGGCGGCACGGGGTTGGGGCTGTCGATCGCGCTCGGCGATGCGAAGCTGCACGGCGGCACCCTGGCTGTCTGGTCGGATCTCGGCCGCGGCACGAACTTCGTACTGACGCTGCCGCGGCAGGGGCAACCCATCGACGGCTCGTCACCTGTTCCCCTCGACCCGGGCGAGGACGGCGTCTCGCTCGACGACCTCGGCTTGACGCAGCCGATCACCGTGTTCGACAAGGGGGGACGCTCATGAGTGTTCGGCGTCTGCGCCGGGCGAGCATCACCGTGCTCGCCGGGGTGCTCATGGTGGCCCTCGCCGCGTGCGCGGGTCTGCCGACCTCCGGACCGGTCAACCCGGGCGTGCGGATCGTGGACGACGGTACCTCCGGCGACATCGCCTTCATCCCGAAGGGGCCGGTGAAGGACGCCACCCCCCAGCAGATCGTGGAGGGCTTCATCGCGGCCGGCACCGGCCCCACCAACAACTGGGAGACGGCGCAGCAGTTCCTCGCTCCCAGCTACAAGGGCACCTGGAAGCCGCAGGCCGGCGTCACGATCTACGCCTCCGGGCAGCGCACCCTGCAGCAGAGCCCATCCGGCGACATCGTGCTGACGGTCTCGCCGGTGGCGACGGTGGATGCCACGGGGGAGATGAGCCCGGCATCCGACAACGGCCCCATTCCCCTGACCTTCAAGCTCGCTCAGCAGGACGACGGGCAGTGGCGGATCACCCAGGCACCCGACGGGATCGTGCTCGACAAGGCCCAGTTCCTGGCCGTGTTCGGGAACTATTCGCTGATGTACTTCGATCCGACGTGGACCTACCTGGTGCCCGACGTGCGGTGGTTCCCTCGGTACTACGCCGCCACCAACATCGCTCAGGGCCTCGTCGACGGTGCGCCCGCGCCCTGGCTGCGCGGCGCGGTCGTGAGCGCGTTCACCGACGGTGCGCGACTGGAGCTGACCTCCGTCCCGCGCCAGTCCAACGTCGCGCAGGTGACCCTGCAGGACGGCGCCCGCTCGCTCGACCAGACCGCGCTGAACCGCATGCAGACCCAGCTCGAGGCGAGCCTGGACGTCCCCGGGATCACGAGCGTGGACATGCTGCTTCCCGGGGGCCAGCAGCTGACGGCCCAGCGTGTGGACGTGCGTTCCACCGCGGTGGCGGCCAACCCCTTGGTTCGCACCGATGACGCCTTCGGTTTCGTGTCGGGCACGACCATCTCGCCGATCGCGGGGCTCTCCGACGCGCTGATGCAGATCTCGGCGACCGACATCGAGGTCAATGCCGATCGCACCGCCGCCGCTGTCCGCGACGTGTCGGGCGCGGTTCTCGAGGTCCCCGCCGACGGCCCCATCCGCCGGCTCGACACGCGTCCGGATCTCGTCGCTCCCTCCATCGATCCCGCGGGATACGTGTGGTCGGTGCCGTCGGACGCGCCCGGATCGGTGATCGCGTACGCGCCGGGCGGCACCGCCGTTCCGATGTCCGGGGGATGGGCGGGCGCCTCCGCGGTCATCGCGCAGCGCGTCTCGCGCGACGGGACGAGGCTCGTCGCCGTGGTGCGCGACGGTAACCGCTACGCCGTATGGGGGGCGGGGATCCAGCGGGACCGCACCGGGGCGCCCACCGCGCTCGCGTCTCCCGTGAAGAAGCTCGCGACGCAGTCGGATGCCGCAACGGATCTCACCTGGCTCGATGCGAGCACCCTCGGCGTGCTCGCCGGCACCGGGCAGGACCAGTACGTCGAGGCGGTGCACGTGGGCGGCTTCCCGGACGCGCCGATCCGTACGCCCGGGGACACCTCGACACTCTCCGGACAGGCCTCGAACGCGAGCGTGAGCGACACCGACGGCGAGCTCTACGCGCAGCGGGGTGCCAACTGGCAGCAGCTGATGGGGGGCGTCCGGGTACTGGCGGTGCAGCAGGGCATGCCGCGCTGAGGCGGAACTTCCTCCCCGCGCCGCGCTCCGAGTGCGCTCCTCCACAGATGCGCATCGGGGTCCCCGCACGTGACGTGCATTCGACACGGTGGCATCATGCTCGATCCGGCCTGGCTGCGCGCACCCGTCTGGCGCCGCGTGGGCGACGCTGCGGCCGGGGCGCTCTCGCTGGTGCTGCCCGTGTGGTGCGCGGGCTGCGATGAGCCAGACGTCGGTCTCTGCGTGCGCTGCCGTGAACTCCTTCTGCCACGGGTGCGCGTACGTTCGCTGCTGCCGGGCCTCGCGGTCTGCTCCGCACTGGACTTCTCCGGCGTGCCGGCGCGCGTTCTGCGCGCGTTCAAAGAGGACGGGCGCACGGGGCTGGCCCGACCTCTCGGCGGCGCCCTGGCCGCGGCCGTGGCGCGCGTCGAAGGCGGCGGCGCCGACGTGGCGATCGTGCCCGTGCCCTCGTCGCGACGTGCGCTTCGCCGGCGCGGATACGAGACCGGCGCCCTGCTGGCACGGCGGGGCGGTCTGCAGCCGCTGCGGGCGCTGAGCTCGCGCGGCGCAGTCGCCGACCAGCGTGGTCTCGGCCGCGAGGCGCGCGCGCAGAACGTCGCGGGAACCCTCCGGGCGCGCGGTGTCGCGGGGCTGTCCGTCATCGTCGTCGACGACGTGCTGACCACCGGCGCGACGCTGCGCGAAGCCGTGCGAGCCCTGATGGCCGGCGGTGCGCACGTGATCGGGGCAGCGACCGTCGCCGCGACCGCGCGACACGCCCCGTGAGCGCGGATCCATTGCGGATCCTCAGGGGATCGGTCCGTTACTCCCGGGATTGGCGCGTGACAGCGCCGCCGCACCCCGATAGCGTGGGAGAGACCAAGGCGAACTCAGGGTCCGCCCTTGACCGGCCGGACCCGGAACAAGGAGGTCAGGATGGAAACCAGCATCGTCGGCGTGGGTGTGAGCATCTCGGATCGTTTTCGCACCGTCACCGAAGAGAAGTCCGTCCGCATCGGAACGCTGTCCCCCCGAGCGCAGCGTCTCGACGTCAAGGTCACCCACCGGGCGTATCACAACGGAAGCCGCGAAGAAGAGACGGTCGAGCTGACCGTCACCGGCAAGGGCCCGCTGGTGCGTGCGGAGGCCACCGACAGCGACAAGTTCACGGCGCTCGACATGGCGGTCGACAAGCTCGCCGAGCAGCTGCGTCGTGCCAAGGACAAGCGCGTGGACGCCCGAAACCACCCGCGCGGCGCCAAGCTCGACAAGGGCAGCGGTGCGCTGTCGGGCATCGATGTGCAGCCGGCATCCGTGGAGACGCTGCGTGCTGTCGCGACCGGCGAGATCCCGATCGCCGTCGGCGACGAGGGCGAGGACGACTACACCCCGGTCGTGATCCGCACCAAGAACTTCGACGCCGAATGGATGACGGTCGAAGAAGCCGTCGACCGCATGGAGCTGGTCGGACACGACTTCTTCCTCTTCATCGACGCCCGCACCGACCACCCGAGCGTCGTCTATCGCCGCAAGGGCTGGGACTACGGCGTGATCTCGCTCACCGCCAGCGCTCCGCCGGCCGCGGAGCTCGCGTCCTGACCGACCCGACCGGCCCCCGGAATCGGGGCGAGTGAACAGAATCGGATGCCGCCGCGTGCGGCATCCGATTCTGTTTCTGCGATCCGATTCTGTTTCTCCGATCCGGGTCGGCACGTGCGCCGGACAGGGCGAACTCAGTCGAAGATGCCGTCCAGGATGCTGCCGATCACGAGGCCACCGAGGATGCCTCCGACCATGTCGCCGCCGCTTCCTCCGCGCCGGCCGCCTCCCCAGCCGCCCCCATCGCCCCACCCGCCGTCGTTCGGACGAGACGAGTCGATGTCGCGCTGCGCGAGCTGCAGCGCCTCCGCCGCCAGCTGTCCGCACCGGCGGGCATCGGCGAGGGCCTGCTCGCGGTCGTCCTCGCCGATGGGCTGTGCGCTCAGCGCCGCCAGGTCCAGACGGATCCGTTCCGCTTCGGCGAGGCGGGTGCGGGCATCGGCGCCGATCCATCCTCGGTGGCCCGAGATGACGCTGCGGGCGACGCCGAGCTGGCGATCCGCATCGTCGATCGCGTGACGGACGTGGCTTTCGGCAGGCACGGGGTTGGCCAGACGTGTGCGAGCCTTGGCGACCGCGGCATCCAGAGCGGAGTTCGCCTCACGCAGCCGCGTGAGTTCGCCGAACGGGTCGGGAAGCTCCCCGGCCGGGGTGAGGGTGGACAGCTCCTTCTCGAGCGCGGCCATGGCGGCGCCGACGGCGGGGATGCTCTCCAGCTCGCGAGCGGTCACGAGGTCGTCGCGCGAATCCTCGACGATCGCATCGAGCGTGGACTCGGCGCGCAGTGCCTCCACTTCGAAGGCGTCCACGGCATCCAGCAGGGTGGTCGCCCGTCGCACCGCCTCCATCGCCGTCTCCAGCGCGAGATTCGCCTGCTCGCGCTGTCCGTTCTCGCGTCGTGCCGTGGAGACCTCGGCGCCGTGCGTGGCGAAGGCGAAGAGCTGCGCCGCCTCGGCGGCGTTCTTCTCGATGCGGCGCACGGCGGCCGGCGCGTACCGGGCGTGCACACGCGCGAGAGTCGCCTCGGCGCGTTCGAGGCGCTGCGTGCCCCGTTCCACGTCGGCGCGGATGCCGGCGATGATCTCCGGAGCGCGGCGGGCCCGCTCGACGGGTGCGGCGAGGGCCTGAAGGCGATCGTCGAGAAGCTCCTGTGCCCACTCGCAGAGCTGGATGATGCGCGCGTTGCGCGTGCGCAGCTCCTCGGGGGTGTCCGGGATGTGGTCGTGGTTGAGCTGGTTCAGCTGGAACGCCTCGCCCATGTGGCTGCGAACCGCCTTCAGTGCTTCGCGGAGGCTCTGCGTGGGCTCGGTGCCCAACTCGATCTCGGCGAAGACGAGCTCATCCTCCGTGGTGCGCAGCCGCTCATCGATCGCGACGAGGGCGGCGTCCGCCCGGCGGCCGAGTTCGGCATCCTCCGCTGCCCGCTGCTCGCGTTCCTGCTTGCGTGCGCCCCAGAATCCGGCCATGTCACGATCCTATGCGCGTGTTTTCGAGGTCTCGCGCAGGTAAGCAAAGTCACAGCCAGGTAACATGGCCTCGTATGCCGTGCCCTCGTGCGCGGTCGAGGCGACGTCGCGCGTCGCCCGCACCCGATAGATGGAGATGCTCCGTGGCCAACCCTCTCGAGAAACTGCTCCGCGCCGGCGAAGGACGCATCCTGCGGCGGCTTCAGCAGGTCGTGAAGGCGGTCGGCGCCCTGGAAGAGGACTACGCGCAGCTGACCGACGAGGAGCTGCGCGGGGAGACCGCCGAGCTGCGCGCCCGTCACGAGGCGGGGGAGAGCCTCGACAAGTTGATGCCGGAGGCCTTCGCAGCCGTGCGCGAGGCCGCGAAGCGCACGCTCGGACAGCGTCCGTACGACGTCCAGATCATGGGTGGCGCGGCGCTGCATCTCGGCAACATCGCGGAGATGAAGACCGGTGAGGGAAAGACGCTGACCGCGACCTTCGCGGTCTACCTCAACGCGATCGCCGGTCAGGGCGTGCACGTCATCACCGTCAACGACTTCCTCGCGTCGTATCAGGCCGAGCTCATGGGGCGCGTCTACCGCGCACTCGGCATGACGACCGGCACGATCGTCGCCGGGCAGACACCCGAGGTGCGCCGTGAGCAGTACAGCGCCGACATCACCTACGGCACGAACAACGAGTTCGGCTTCGACTATCTGCGCGACAACATGGCCTGGCAGAAGCAGGACCTCGTCCAGCGCGGTCACTTCTTCGCGATCGTCGACGAGGTCGACTCGATCCTCATCGATGAGGCGCGCACGCCGCTCATCATCTCCGGCCCGTCCTCCGGCGAGGCGAACCGCTGGTTCGTCGAGTTCGCGAAGATCGCGAAGACGCTCGAAGCCGGCGTCGACTACGAGGTCGACGAGAAGAAGCGCACGATCGGTGTTCTCGAGCCCGGCATCGAGAAGGTGGAGGACTACCTCGGCATCGACAACCTGTACGAGTCGGCCAACACCCCGCTCATCTCCTTCCTGAACAACTCGATCAAGGCGCTGGCGCTGTTCAAGCGCGACACCGACTACGTCGTGATGAACGACGAAGTCATGATCGTCGACGAGCACACCGGCCGCATCCTGGTCGGACGCCGCTACAACGAGGGCATCCACCAGGCGATCGAGGCCAAGGAGAACGTCCCGGTCAAGGCCGAGAACCAGACACTCGCGACGGTGACGTTGCAGAACTACTTCCGCCTGTACGAGAAGCTCGCCGGCATGACCGGCACCGCCGAGACCGAGGCGGCCGAGTTCATGTCGACCTACAAGCTCGGCGTCGTCCCGATCCCGACGAACAAGCCGATGATCCGCAAGGACCAGCCCGACCTCGTCTACAAGAACGAGCAGGCGAAGTTCGCTCAGGTGGTGGAGGACATCGCGCGCCGCCATGAGAGCGGGCAGCCGGTGCTCGTCGGTACCGTCAGCGTCGAGAAGAGCGAGTACCTCTCGCGCCTGCTCGCCAAGAAGGGCATCAAGCACGAGGTCCTCAACGCCAAGAACCACGCGCGTGAGGCCGAGATCGTCGCTCGCGCCGGTCGCCTCGGCGCCGTCACCGTCGCCACCAACATGGCCGGCCGCGGCACCGACATCATGCTCGGCGGCAACGCCGAGTTCCTGGCGGTGCAGGATGTCAAGGCGAAGGGGCTGGACCCCGTCGAGACGCCCGACGAGTACGACGCCGCATGGACCGAGACCTACGCCGCGATGCGCGACATCGTCGCCGAAGAGGCGACGAAGGTCGTCGAGGCCGGCGGACTGTACGTCCTCGGAACCGAGCGTCACGAGTCCCGTCGTATCGACAACCAGCTGCGCGGCCGCTCGGGCCGCCAGGGCGACCCCGGCGAGAGCCGCTTCTATCTGTCGCTGACCGACGACCTGATGCGCCTGTTCCAGTCCGGCGCCGCCGAGGCGATCCTCGCCCGCACGAACTTCCCGGACGATGTCGCGATCGAATCGACCATGGTCTCGCGCGCGATCAAGAGTGCGCAGTCGCAGGTCGAGGCCCGCAACGCGGAGATCCGCAAGAACGTGCTCAAGTACGACGACGTCCTCAACCGCCAGCGCGAGGCGATCTACGCCGACCGTCGGCAGATGCTCGAGGGTGACGACCTCTCCGACCGCGTCCACCACTTCATCGAGGACGCCATCGGCGCGATCATCGACGACCACACCGGTACGGGCCACAACGAGAGCTGGGACTTCGACGCGCTGTGGACGGAGCTGAAGACGCTGTACCCGGTGTCGGTGACGATCGACGAGGTCGTCGCCGAGAGCGGCAACAAGGGCCGCGTCACGCCCGAGGTGCTCAAGCGCGAGATCCTCTCCGATGCGAAGATCGCGTACGCGGCGCGCGAGGAGAAGCTCGGTGAGCCCGCGATGCGCGAGCTCGAGCGGCGGGTCGTGCTGCAGGTGCTCGACCGCCGGTGGCGCGATCATCTCTACGAGATGGACTACCTCAAGGACGGCATCGGCCTGCGCGCGATGGCACAGCGTGATCCGCTGATCGAGTACCAGCGCGAGGGCTACGAGATGTTCCAGACGATGATGGGGCAGATCAAGGAGGAGTCCGTCGGCTTCCTCTACAACCTCGAGGTCGAGGTGCGCCAGAGCGGCGAGGAGGTCGAGGCGAAGGGCCTGCAGGTCGCGCCCTCGGTCGAGAACCAGAAGCTCCAGTACACGGCTGCCAACGATGCGGGCGAGGTGGAGGTCCGCAACGACCGCGGACAGGTGCAGCAGGCGGCGACGAGCAAACTCCGCCAGCAGAGCGCGCCCTCCGAGCAGGCCTCGCCCGCCGCTGAAGCTCCGCGCGGGGCGTTCGGCCAGCGCACGGATGCCGCGGCATCCGCTCCGGCGGCGAACAACCGCGCCGAGCGCCGCGCCGCCGGCAAGAAGAAGTAGTCGACGGTCCGGGCCGTCCGGGCCACCGGGCGGCGATTGGCCTCATCGCGGCGGCGATATCCTGATCCGATGAGTCCCCGCATCCTCGATCAGTCATCCAAACTCAAGGACGTCCTCTACGAGATCCGTGGAGCCGCCCTCATCGAGGCTGACCGACTCGAGGCCGACGGCCACCGCATCCTCAAACTCAACACCGGCAATCCCGCCGTGTTCGGTTTCGAGGCGCCGTACCAGATCGTGCGCGACATGATCGAGGCGGTCCCGCACGCACACGGCTACAGCGACAGCCGTGGCATCATGTCGGCGCGCCGCGCCGTCGTCTCGCGGTACGAGCAGGTTCCCGGGTTCCCGACGTTCGATCCGGACGATGTCTACCTGGGCAACGGTGTCTCCGAGCTGATCACCATGACCATGCAGGCGCTGCTGGACAGCGGCGACGAGGTTCTCATCCCCGCTCCGGACTATCCGCTGTGGACGGCCATGACGAGCCTGGCCGGAGGCACTCCCGTGCACTACCGCTGCGACAACGAGAACGGGTGGCAGCCCGATCTCGAAGACATCCGGTCGAAGGTCACGCCGGCCACGAAGGCGATCGTCGTCATCAACCCGAACAACCCGACCGGGGCGGTGTACTCCCGTGAGGTGCTCGAGGAGATCGTGGAGATCGCCCGGGAGCACTCGCTGTTGCTGCTCAGCGACGAGATCTACGACCGCATCCTGTTCGACGACGCCGTGCACATCCCGCTCGCCACGCTCGCTCCGGATCTGCTCTGCCTGACCTTCAACGGCCTGTCCAAGACGTATCGCGTGGCCGGGTACCGCTCGGGCTGGATGGTCATCACCGGCCGAAAGAAGCACGCCACCGGGTTCCTGGAGGGCATTCAGCTGCTCGCCTCGACGCGGCTGTGTCCCAATGTGCCCGCTCAGCACGCGGTGCAGGCCGCGCTGTCCGGTGTGCAGTCGATCGACGCGCTGATCGCTCCCACCGGACGGCTCCATGAGCAGCGGGATGCCGCCTTCGAGGCTCTCACCGCGATTCCGGGGGTGCAGTGCCACAAGCCGCGCGGCGCCCTCTACGCGTTCCCCCGGCTCGATCCTGAGATCTACGAGATCCACGACGATGCCAAGTTCGTCTACGACTTCCTCGTCGCCGAGCACGTGCTGCTCGTGCAGGGAACCGGCTTCAACTGGCCGACGCCGGATCACTTCCGGATCGTGACGCTGCCGGAGGCGCGCGTGCTCACCGAGGCGATCGAACGGCTCGGCAACTTCCTCTCCTCGTACCGGCAGTAGGGATCGGCGACAGCGCCGGCCCCGTCCTGCGGATGGTCACAGAAGCGCGAGGGACGTGGCACGCCAGCGCCCGTCCCAGCCCTCCAAGCGGAGGGCGACGGCGCGGGTGCGCGCCGGTCCTGCCACGATGACCACTCCCTCGATGACGCCGTCGGCGGGGGAGGAGTGACGTGTCGAGAGGATGTGGTGCACGGGTCGGGCCGGCGCGACGCCTCGGGCGCTGCGTGCGCGAGCCGACAGATTGGCTCGTGTGATTAGAGCACGAAACGCGTCCTCGCCGAACCAGCGTGCGAGTTGATCGACCTCGCGCACCCCGGCGAGCGCTTCGAGGACGCCGATGGTCAGGTTCTTCAGCAGCGGCTCCGGAGCGGGCAGCGCGTCGGTGCCGGTGCGCTGGGGGGCGAAGTACTCGGCGACCTCCAGTGCGGAGCCGCGCCGCGGTGTCGAAACGCTCCGCCGGGTTGTGCCGGCAGCGTCGGGGGATGCGGTGGCCATGCTCCGTCCTCCTCTGTCGTCGTCCGCCCGGTCGGGCGTCTGACGAGTACAACACAGCCCACGCACAGGGTGGATGAGAATCCTCCAACCTGTGGAGAGGCTCCTGTGGACAGAATCGGCGGGCGGCAGCATCCCTCCTCTAGGGTCACCGCGTGCGCTGGGACCGCTTCTTCGAGGATCTGGAAGACCAACTCGACTCCGAGTGGGAGGCTGAGCGCGCCGCCCTGGACACCGAAGCGGAGCGCCTGCGTCTGGCGCGCATCCCCGTCCGCGATCGGCTCGTGGTGCTCGCGGAGACCGCCGATGTCGCCGTCGGCCTCGAGCTCACGGACGGCACGACGCTGTCGGGGACCGTCACGCGCGTCGGATCGGACTGGGTCGCCGTCACCGTCGAGGGCGGATCGACGGGCACGGTCTGGATCGTGCCCCTGGCCGCCGTGGCGACCATGGCGCTCGCAACGCAGCAGCTTCTCGGCAGTGTGCGCGCCGCTCATCCCGGCGGCGCACTCGCGCAGCGCATGTCCCTGGGTTTCGTCGTGCGCGATCTCGTTCGCCGGCGCATCCCGGTGACGGTGCATCTCGTGACGGGGCGCGCACTGTCGGGAACGATCGACCGCGCCGGCGCCGATCATCTCGACCTCGCACTGCACGAGATCGGTGGGGTGCGCCGCGCCGATCAGGTGCGCGGCTTCCGGATCGTCCCGTTCGTGGCGGTGTCCGCGATGCGGATGGATGCGCTCGTCGACCTCGTCTGACGCAGTCGGAGGGCGCGCGGCGATCAGTCCGGGTTGCGCACCGCGCCTCGACCCCACAACTCCGGAAAGCTCGCCGCATTCGACTCACGCCACAGCGCCATCCGCCGCGCGTCCTCCGCTTGATCGTCGAGGTAGACAGCGACGCTGCCGGCGTCGATGCGCCAGCGCGCCGGCGAGCCCGCCTTCATGCCGCGAAGACGGCCGTCGATCACGAGAGCGACCACCTCGTCCACGGCGATCTGCAGCATCTCCGCCACTTGGGCAGGTGTCAGCAGGCGCGCGCCGGCTTCGGGTGATTCGGGCATGAGGCCATTATGCGGCCCGCCAGGCGAGGCCTCACGGGTCCACGCCGCGCTGTGGATAACCAGCCCGCGCCGGCGGGACGCTGCGTCACCATATCGACATGAGCGACTCCGTCACGGCCCGACCTCGCCCTCGCGCTTTCTGGGCAGACCTGCGATTCCTCCTCGGGATCGCACTGATCGTCGTCTCGGTGGCCGGCGTCTGGTTCGTGGTCGCCGCGGCGCGCCAGACGGCGCCCGTGTTCGCCGCAGCCACGACACTGCTCCCGGGCGAGGCCGTCGAATCCGCCGACCTGCGCGTGGTCGATGTCGCGCTCGGCCCGGTGCACGACTCCTACGCGACGCCGACGACGCTTCGGCCGGGAGCCGTCGCGACCCGCGTCGTGCGCGCCGGCGAGCTCGTGCCGAACGATGCGCTCGGTGACGCGGCCGGCGTGCGCAGCACCACGGTCGTCATCACGAGCGCGAGCGAGGTGCCCGCCACCGTCGGCACGGGATCATCCGTCGATGTCTGGGCTGCGGCCCCGCGGGAGCGCGGTGCGTACGACACGCCGCGCATCCTGGTCGGCTCCGCGACGGTCGCGTCGGTCGATCGCGACCGGTCGATGATGGGCGCGACCGCCGTCGCGGTCGAGATCGTGATCGACCGCGACGACGTCGCCGCCACTCTCGCCGCGATCGCCGACGGGTCCAGTCTGTCGATCGTCCCGAGCGGCGGAGCGGGCTCATGAGCGTGCGCGTGGTGCTGGCGTCCGATCGGCTGGATACCCCCGTCGTCGTCGACGCTCTCCGCGACGACGGTGCCGAGGTTCTCCTCGTGGTGGCGGCGGATGCTCCGGCGGATGCCGCCGCCGACGCCGTCACGGGCCGCGCCGCGGCTGAACTGCTCGGCGCGCTCGCCGCTGCCGACGTGCTTGCCATCGACGCCGGCCGAGACGCGCTGACTCCTCAGCTGGTGGCGGTGTGCGACCGCTTCGGAGTGCGCATCGTCGCGGTGTGCGACGGCGCGGCAGATCGCCGACTCGCCGAGATGTTCGGCATCGCCACGTGCGCGCCGGACGATGTCCGCACGGCGGTGCTGCACGCGGTGACCGCGCCGCCGACGGCGCCCCCGCGCGGTCGCATCATCGCGGTCTGGGGCCCCGCGGGCGCTCCGGGACGCACCACCATGGCCATCGAGATGGCCGCGGAGCTCGCCCGGGATGGGCGCCGTGTCGGCCTCGTCGACGCGGACACGCATGCCCCATCGGTCGCGATGCTGACCGGGCTCGCCGACGAGGGGCCGGGCTTCGCCGCGGCGTGTCGAGCGGCGGAGCGCGGGACGTTGAGCGCGGCCGAGCTCGAACGGATCGCCCTGCCCCTCGGTGATGTCGCGGTCCTGGCGGGGATCAACCGGCCGGGGCGCTGGCCGGAGCTGTCCTCGGCACGGGTCGGCGGTGCTCTCGAGCAGTGTCGCACGTGGGTCGAGGATCTCATCGTCGACGTCGCGGCGCCGCTGGAGCGCGACGAGGAGATCGTGAGCGATGTGGAGGGTCCGCGTCGCAACGCGGCCACGCTCGCGGTCCTGGCCGCGGCCGACATCGTCGTCGCGGTCGTCTCCGCAGACCCCGTCGGCGTTGCACGCTTCGTCCGTGCGCACGCCGATCTGCGCGCCGCGGCCGGCGCCGCGCCCATCCACGTCCTGGTCAACAAGACGCGGTCCTCGACGCTCGGGATCGACGCGCGGTCGCAGGTGCGCCGCACGCTCGATCGCTACGTCGGCGTCGCCGCGTGCTGGTTCGTCCCGTGGGATCCGAAGGCTGCCGACGCCGCGATCCTGCAGGCGCAGCCGGTGGGTCGTGTGTCGCCACGCTCCTCGCTGTCTGGGGCCGTTCGTCGTTTCGTCGGCGAGGCGATCGAGCCGCCTCCGGCGCGCGCAGCGGTGCGTCGATCGCGTGTGGCACCCGGCGCCGATACCGAGGGCCGGCGCAGGGACGCCCAGCTCCGGACGCGACGCACTCTTCGCGGCGTGGCCTGAGGCGCGCTCGGCCGCGTCACCGATGAACGATCTCGCCTAGGCTGGGTGCGTGTCGACGCTCAGCGATCTCGTCTATGCCCAGGGCCGATCCACGGGGGCGGACATCGAGTGGCTGCACCGCCTCGCCGGCGACGGCCAGCTCCTCGCCGACCTGGCCTTCGCCGACATCGTGATCTGGGTACCGACGGTGGACGACTCGTTCATCGCGGTCGCCCACACCCGGCCGAGCGGTGCGGCGACCCTGTTCTACCGGGACATCGTGGGCGACATGGTGCGCCCGCAGTGGCGCACGCAGGTGCGTGACGCGTTCACGCGGGTCGAGATCGTCGATTCGGCATCCCCGGACTGGTTCGAAGAGACCCCCACGCGTGTGCGCGCCGTGCCGATCGTGCGCGCGGCCGGCGCCGGTGAGAAATCGCCGATGGTGGTGGGGGTGCTCACTCGTCACACCAACCTCGGCGAGGCGCGCACCCCCTCACGCCAGCAGATCACCTTCAACGACTGCGCCGACGATCTTTTCGGGATGATCGCGAGCGCCGACTTTCCCGACCTCGCCGCACCGACCTCACCGCGACGGGGCGCGCCGCGCGCTTCCGACGGTCTGATCCGCATCGACGTCGATGGCACCACCACCTTCGCCAGTCCCAACGCCCTGTCCGCGTTCAACCGCCTCGGCTTCGACGACGAGCTCGAAGGGGAGTCCCTGCTCGAAGTGGCCACCGGCATCCTGCCGAAAGGGCGCGACTTCGATGAGTCGTTGCCGATCGTCATGGCCGGTCGTGCACCGTGGCGGGCCGACTTGGAGGCGCGCGGGGTCACGGTGTCGCTTCGCACCATCCCGCTCAAGGACCATGGCACCCGGATCGGCGCCATCGTGCTCTGCAGGGACGTCACGGAGATCCGCCACCAGGAGCAGGAGCTGATCACCAAGGACGCGACGATCCGTGAAATCCACCATCGCGTCAAGAACAACCTGCAGACGGTCGCGTCGCTGCTGCGCATCCAGTCGCGGCGCACGCACTCGGATGAGGCGCGCGACGCCTTGACGCATGCCATGCGCCGGGTCGCGGCGATCGCCGTGGTCCACGACACGCTGTCGGAGGGGCTCGCTCAGAACGTCGACTTCGACGACGTCTTCGATCGAGTGCTCAAGCTCGTCGCGGAAGTCGCCGCGTCGCCCAACACCCGCGCGCGTACGCGGAAGACCGGCACGTTCGGCACGCTGCCCAGCGAGTACGCCACGCCTCTCGCTCTTGCTCTCACAGAGCTCGTCACCAACGCCGTCGAGCACGGTCTGGTCGACCAGGAGGGCGAGGTCGAGATCATCGCGGAGCGCACCGAGGATCGACTCGGCGTGAAGGTGCGTGACACCGGCGTCGGCCTGCCGGAAGGGCAGGTCGGCCGGGGGCTGGGCACGCAGATCGTCCGCACCCTCATTCAGGGCGAACTCAGCGGCACGATCGACTGGCACACGCTCGTCGGCTCGGGCACCGAGGTGACCATCGAGATCCCGATGCGCTACCTGGGGCGCACCCAGAGCTGAGCCCCAGCAACACCGGCGAGATCATCGTCGACGGTGCGAGCGGCAGCGGGCGGGCGCCGCCTCAGCTTGCGCGGCGGGCGCGGGCAGCGCGGCGCTTCAGAGCACGGCGCTCGTCCTCGGACAGCCCGCCCCACACGCCCGAGTCCTGGCCGGTCTCGAGGGCGTACTGCAGGCAGACCTCCGTGACGGTGCAGCGCGCACACACGGACTTGGCTTTCTCGATCTGATCGACAGCAGGCCCGGTGTTCCCTACGGGGAAGAACAGCTCGGGGTCGACGGTCAGGCAGGCGGCTTTGTCGCGCCAATCCATAGGGGGTGCTCCTTGATGCGGGATGAGAAGTCGGGTGGGTGTGACGTCGGGCGTCGATTACCCTGATGGTGTGCGAGCAGACGCTCGCCCCACGCCACTGTGGGAGCACACGGATAGATCAATGCTCCCATGGTCATTCAGATGAATCAAGGGTGAACTCGGCATTTCCCCCGGCGTGTGCTGTGTACTGCCTGTATCGGAGGGCCTGCCCGCATGATGACGACGCCAGCAGAGCGGACCGGTTCGGCCATTCTGGCGCTGGAGGCGCTCGCCGTACTCCTCGTGACCGGCTGGGAGATCGTTGCCCTGGTCACCGGCGACACCGACGACGCGGTCAGCTCGATCGCGCTCATCGTCCTCACGGCGATCGGGGCGGTGGCCCTCGCCGCCTTCGCGCTCGCCGTCTGGCGGGGTCATTCCTGGGGGCGGTCCGGGGGGATCGTCAGTCAGCTCCTGATCCTCGCGGTGGCGCTCGGCGCCATCACGGGCCCGACTCCGTCCGTCTCCACGGCGCTGGTCACAGCGATTCCCGCCGTCATCGGATTGGTCGCCCTCTTTCTCGCGGCCCGGACAGCCGCCGCGCGGCGCGGCGACGATCGCAGCTGAGGCGGACGCGACGGGTCAGCCGACGCCGAGCAGGGAGCGCACGCGGGCGACGTGCCCGGTGGCCTTGACGTTGTACAGAGCGTGCGTGACGAGACCCTCGGCATCCACGACGATCGTCGAGCGGATGACGCCCTCCACCGTCTTGCCGTAGTTCATCTTCTCGCCCCACGCGCCATAGGCGTCGTGCACGGCATGGTCGGGGTCGCTGAGGAGCGGGTAGGTGAGCCCATCGCGCTCGCGGAACCGGCGCAGGGTCGCGGGGTCGTCGCGCGAGATCCCCATCACCGCGTAGCCCGCCGCCTGCAGCGGTCCCAGGCTGTCGCGGAAGTCGCAGGCTTGAGTCGTGCAGCCGGGCGTCATGGCGGCGGGGTAGAAGAACAGGACGATCGGTGTGCCGCGCAGATCGTGGAGGCTGACCGGTGCGTCGTCCTGATCGACGAGCGTGAAGTCGGGAGCGGGGGTACCGGGTTCGAGGCGTGCCATAGCACCAGCCTACGATCAGGCGAACGTGGAGAGCAGACGCTGCAGCGAATCCAGTCGCGCCGCTCCGCGCTCTCCGAGGCGTCCCTCGGCCACCGCCTCGATCAGCGCGCAATCGGGCGCGTCCGGAAGGTGCGTGCAGCCGCGAGGGCACTCCTCGGCGACGACGGCGAGATCCGTGAATGCCCGGAGGATGTTCGCGGGGTCGACGTGTCCGAGCCCGAACGATCGCACGCCGGGGGTGTCGATCACCCACCCGCGGCCCTCTGCCGTCACGTAGCGCAGCGACACCGTCGAGCTGGAGGTGTGGCGGCCACGGCCGGTCACCTCGTTCACGTGCCCTGTCGCGCGATCCGCCGTGGGAACGAGGGCATTGACCAGCGTCGACTTCCCGACACCGGAGTGGCCGACGAACACCGTCGAATGGCCGAGGAGGCGTCGCCCGATCTCCGCGACCGGCATCTGATCGCGGCCGCTCGTGAAGATCTCCAGATCGTCCACTCCCTCGAAGTGCGCGAGGAACGACGCCGGATCGGCCAGGTCGGTCTTGGTCACGACGAGCAGGGGATGGATGCCGGCGTCCAGCGCCGCGATGAGGTAGCGATCGACCAGCCGGGGTCGAGGTTCGGGGTCGGCGGCGGCGACGACGACGAGCATCTGGTCGGCGTTGGCGACGACGACCCGCTCGACCTGGTCGGTATCGTCGGCGCTGCGCCGCAGGAGGGACGTGCGCTGCTCGATCCCGACGATGCGCGTCAGAGTGCCCTCATCGCCGCTGGTGTCGCCGACGACGCGTGCACGGTCGCCGGTGACGATCGGCTGCTTGCGCAGTTCGCGCGCGCGTGTGGCGAGCGCGGAGTGCTCGTCGGGGCCGTCTTCGTCGATCAACACGGTGTAGCGGCCACGGTCGACGCCGAGCACCCGACCGATCACCGCATCGGCGTGGGCGGGGCGCCGCTTCGTGCGCGGGCGATTCGCTTTCGGATTGGGGCGGACGCGGATGTCGGCCTCATCGAACTCGAGATCGTCGTCGTCTCCGAGATCGAGCCAGCTCATCGCACGCCTC
This sequence comes from Microbacterium sp. AG790, assembly GCF_003634765.1. Taxonomy (NCBI): domain Bacteria; kingdom Bacillati; phylum Actinomycetota; class Actinomycetes; order Micrococcales; family Microbacteriaceae; genus Microbacterium; species Microbacterium sp. AG790. Next base: position 234,915 of record NZ_RBWZ01000009.1, on the reverse strand, counting down.
GCATCGGCCGGCTCAGCCGTCCGCCGAACCGGAGAGCATCCCGGTCCACAGGGCGGGAAACTCCGGCATGGTCTTCGCGGTCGTCTCGATGTGGTCGACCTCGACCCCGGGCACACGCAATCCGATGAGGGCGCCCGCTGTGGCGATGCGGTGATCGTGGTGCGCGCGCCACAGGCCGCCATGCAGGGGAGCAGGCACGATGCGGATGCCGTCGGCAAGCTCCTGTGCGCTTCCGCCGAGTGCCTCCAGGTTGCCGATGAGCGCGTCGATGCGGTTCGTCTCGTGGCCGCGGATGTGTCCGATGCCGTGGAGCGTCGTCGGGGCGTCGGCGAAGGCGGCCAGCGCGAACAGGGTCGGTGTCAACTCGCTCGCCGCGCTCAGGTCGAGGTCGACGCCGGCGATGTGGGGACCGCCGGTCACGGTCAGGGCGCCGCCGCGGCGGGTCGCGCGCCCGCCCAGGAGGGAGAGGATCTCGGGAAGAAGCGCTCCGGGCTGCGTCGAGCTCGCCGGCCACCCGGGAACGGTCACCGTTCCCTCCGTCAGCATCGCCGCCGCGAGGAAGGGCGCCGCGTTGGACAGATCCGGCTCTATGGACGCGTCGCGCCCACGGAGCGTGCCGGCGGGAACGACCCACTCGTGGGGCGTGGGGTGCTCGACCTGGATGCCGCGACGCGCGAGCGTCTCGATGGTCATGTCGATATGGGGGATGGAGGGGAGGCGCTCACCGGAATGGATGAGGTGCAGGCCCACGTCGAACCGGGGTGCGGCCAGAAGAAGTCCGGAGACGAACTGGCTCGAGCCGCTCGCGTCGATCGTGACCTCACCGCCGCGGATGTGGCCACGCCCGCGGACCGTGAAGGGCAGCGACCACGTGCCGCCGTCGTCGATGTCGGCCCCGATCTCGCGCAGCGCCTTGATCATCTCGCCCATCGGGCGGTGCAGGGCGCTCGGGTGTGCCGTGAGGGTGACGTCGCCGCGGGCCAGTCCGGCGAGCGGGGCGATGAAGCGCATGACGGTGCCGGCCTGACCGCAATCGATCTCGACGTCGCCGCGGAAGGATGCCGGAGGGGTCACGAGCAGGTCGGGGCCGAACCGACCGGACCCCGGCACCTCGGAGATCTCGACCCCGAGCGCGCGCAGGGCGGCGATCATGCGCTCCGAATCCTCGGAGTGCAGGGGTGCCGTGAGCGTGCTGGGCCCGTCGGCCAGCGCGGCCAGGACCAGCTTGCGGTTGGTGAGCGACTTGGAGCCGGGCACCGAGACGGTCGCGTGGACGGCCTCGTCCGCGCGCGGCGCCGGCCACGGAGAACCGGCCGGCGGAGAAAGGGAATACCCGGTGACTGTCATCGGGTTCTACCCTAACGAACCCGTCCGACAGCGCCGCCGTCGGCGCGGCGGGTCAGGCCTACCGATCGGCGGACGCCGACGGAGAAAGGAGCCCCGTGACCGCGACACTCGCACCCCTGGTGCCGGAGATCGCCGACGTAGACTGGGCCCTGATGGAAGAGCACGCGGCCCTCGAGTCGCCGACCCCCGAGACCCCGGCCACAGAGCTCGTCCTGCAGGACGAGGCGGACAGCGCCGCGGACCCCCGTGCGCAGTTCGAGCAGCAGGCCCTGCCGTTCATGGATCAGCTGTATGCCGCGGGAATGCGCATGACACGCAACCCGGCGGATGCCGCCGATCTGGTTCAGGAGACGTTCGTCAAGGCGTTCGCGTCGTGGTCCTCGTTCACCCAGGGCACGAACCTCAAGGCGTGGCTGTACCGCATCCTGACGAACACGTACATCAACACGTACCGCAAGAAGCAGCGCGAGCCCTATCAGGGCACGATCGACGATCTCGAGGACTGGCAGCTCGGCGGCGCGGAGTCCACGACGGCGACCAGCAGCCGGTCGGCCGAGGCCGAGGCGATCGACCACATGCCGGCATCCGCGGTGAAAGACGCACTGCAGTCGATTCCGGAGGATTTCCGGCTCGCCGTCTACCTCGCCGACGTCGAGGGCTTCGCGTATCAGGAGATCGCGGACATCATGAAGACCCCCATCGGCACGGTCATGAGCCGCCTGCATCGTGGCAGGCGCATGCTGCGCGACCTTCTCGCCGACTACGCGCGCGAGCGCGGCATGGACGTGCCGGTGCCCGCGACTTCTTCATCAGGGAGCAAGAAATGAGTGACTGCGGCTGCGACAAAGCGCGCAAGGACCTGGAAGAGTACCTCCGCAACGAGGTCTGCAAGACCGAGCACGCCGACATCCGTGCGCACCTGGAGAAGTGCCCGTCCTGCCGTGACGAGGCGCTGGTGGCCACGACGCTGACCGCGGTCGTCGCACGGGCCTGTAAGGAAACGGCTCCCGAGGAGCTGCGGGACCAGGTGCTGGCGCGGTTGCGCGCCGAGCAGGCGACCCATCACTGAGCCGGCGCGGCGCCGCGTCAGCCGCGGCCCTCGAGCCGGTGGGTTCCGTCTCGCGGTATCGCCCGTGACACCTCGGGTTGGAACACCCGCAGGGCGCTCGGGACGGCGTCGATCTCCAGGGGGAGCATGCCCATCGGGTCGCCGTCCGCGTAGGCCGTGGTGCCGCCCGCCCGGAGCCGCACCCGGCGTGCCCGTGCCGTTCGCACCTCGGGAAGAGTCGTGTGGGTCCCGCGGTACACCCGCGGCAGCAGACGCAGCAGGCGGGCGCGCCCGAGGGGACGCACGAGGGTCAGATCCAAAAGGCCGTCCGAAAGGTCGGCATCCGGACAGATCGGGATGCCGCCGCCGTAGGTCGGTGCGTTTCCCACCGCGGCCATCAGCAGGTCCTCGTCGATGACCTCCACCGTGCCGTCGGCAGCTTCCAGCTCGACCGAGAAGCGCGCCGTCGCCAGAGCGACGAACTCGCGAAGGATCGCGACGTCGTAGCGTCGCGGCCCCCGTGGCCACCGCATGCGATTGGCACGGTCGTTCACGCGGGAATCGAAGCCGCTGGCCAGCACCGTCGCGTACAGACGCGACGAGCCGTCCGCCCGACGGGTCCGGGCGAGGTCGACCGTCCGCGTGGCGCCGCCGATCACGGCGTCGGCGGCCCCGATGGCATCTCGTTCTCGCAGCCCCAGCGCCGTCGCGAAGTCGTTGCCGGTGCCGGTCGGGACGATGCCGAGAGGAATCGCGGTGCCGGCCAGCTCCTGCACCGCCAGATTCACCGTGCCGTCCCCGCCGGACACGACGACGGCATCGACCCCCATGTCCAGCGCCATGCGCAGCAGGTCGGTGGACTCGGCGGCACTGCCGCCGGCGATCGTCGTCGTGCGGATGCCGTGGGCGCGCAGTCGCGTCGCGACCGCGTCGGCGGTGTGCGTGCGCGCGGCGGCGCGGGCCGTCGGATTGACGAGGAGTGCGACGTCCATGTCGTCCTGTCGAAGGGTCGGCCGCCGCGGGGCTCGGCGACGTGCGGGTGTTCGCCTCATCATGCCGTGTCGCGGGATCGCGACGTGGCCGCGACGCGGCTGCGGCATCCGTTTCGTAACGTTGTCTGCATGAACACGGTACGTCGCCCCCTCGCCGTCTCCCTCGCGCTCATGGTCGCGAGCTGCGCCACTCTCGCAGGCTGCGGCGTTCGCGTCTCCGATGCCGGCGCCGTGACCCCGACGGCGTCCTCGCCGTCACCGACCGGCTCGGCGAACGTCCGGGGCGTCGTCGACGATGAGCGCATGGCGAAGCTGCAGCGCAGCCGCTGGAGCGCCAAGGTCACCCAGCACGTGGTGTGCGTGGACGGCGCCTACACCGTCGACCGCAACGCCGACGCGTCGGTCGTGGAGGTGACGGGCGCGTGCCGCGAGGTGACGATCTTGGCCTCCGCAGCGACCGTCCTGCTGCCGGCCGTGGACGAGCTCAGCGTCCAGGGCGACGGGAACATCGTCATCATGGCCGCGGCGCGTGAGGTCGTCCTCGACGCGGGTGCGGACGCGAACCTCGTCGGCTGGGAGAGCGGCACTGCCGTCGTCAAGGACGCCGGCACGCTCAATGGCACGACGCCGATCTCCTGAACGGTACCCGTACCGTTCAGACGGTCAGAGCCTTCTCGAGGATCGCGGCCTGCTCGCGCGCGTGCACCTTCGGTGAGCCGGTCGCCGTGGAGGCGGCGGCGGCGCGGGACACACGGCGGATCGTGCGTCCCTTCAGGTGCTTGACGACCTCCAGCGCGATGAACGGCCAGGCGCCCTGGTTCTCGGGCTCGTCCTGCACCCAGACCAGCTGAGCGTTCGGGTACCGGTCGATCACGGCGTTCAGCTGGTCGATGGGAGCCGGGTACAGCTGCTCGAGACGCACGAGAGCGACCTGCGGGTTCGGCTTCTTGTCCAGCTCGGCCTTGAGGTCCCAGTGGATCTTGCCCGAGTGCAGCAGCACCCGGGTGACGGCCGACGGGTCGAGGTTCCGATCGTCGTCCAGGACGGGCTCGAAGCGTCCCGTCGTGAAGGCCTCGACGGGACTCGTCGCGCCGCGCAGGCGCAGCATGGCCTTCGGCGTGAAGACGATCAGCGGACGGCGCGGACGCGCATACGCCTGGCGGCGCAGCAGGTGGAAGTACGACGCCGGCGTCGAGGGACGCGCGACCGTCATGTTGTCCTGCGCGCACATCTGCAGGTAGCGCTCGATGCGTGCCGAGGAGTGGTCCGGCCCCTGGCCCTCGTAGCCGTGGGGGAGCAGCAGCACGACGCTCGACTGCTGGCCCCACTTCTGGTCGGCCGCGGAGATGTACTCGTCGATGACCGACTGGGCGCCGTTCGCGAAGTCGCCGAACTGCGCCTCCCACAGGGTGAGGGTGTCGGGACGCTCGACGGAGTACCCGTACTCGAACGCCATCGCCGCATACTCGCTGAGAAGGGAGTCGTAGACGTAGAACCGGCCCTGGCTCTCGGACAGGTTCGCCAGCGGCAGCCACTCCTGGCCGTTCGCCCGGTCGTGGAGCACGGCGTGGCGCTGGACGAACGTTCCGCGGCGGGCATCCTGGCCGGCCAGGCGCACGTTCGTGCCTTCCATCAGCACCGACCCGAAGGCCAGCAGCTCGCCGAAGCCCCAGTCGATCTGCCCGTTGCGGCTCATGTCGAGGCGCTTCTCGAGCAGCTGCTGCAGCTTGTTGTGCACCGTGAAGCCGTCGGGCTTGTTGACGAACGCGTCGCCGATCTGGTGCACGACCTCGGTCGAGACGCCGGTCGTCTCCGGCTCACCGACGGCCTGCTCCACGCCGCCCGTGACGGCGGGGGAGACGATGCCGGTCGCGCCGGTCTCGGCGGCGTGGGTCTCGGCGAACGCGATCTCGAGGCGGTTCTGGAAGTCCTGCTTCGCCTTGTCGTACTCCTCCTCGGTGATGTCGCCACGACCGACGAGCGACTCCGTGTAGAGCCGGCGCACCGAGCGCTTCGCCTCGATGAGGTTCGTCATCAGCGGCTGCGTCATCGACGGGTCGTCGCCCTCGTTGTGGCCGCGACGGCGGTAGCAGACGAGGTCGATCACGACGTCGCGGTTGAACTCCTGGCGGTAGGCCACGGCGAGCTCGGCCACGCGCACGACGGCTTCGGGGTCGTCGCCGTTGACGTGGAAGATCGGCGCCTGGATCGTCTTGGCGACGTCGGTGGCGTAGACCGAAGTGCGGCCGTCCTGCGGGAGCGTCGTGAAGCCGACCTGGTTGTTGACGACGACGTGCACCGTGCCGCCGGTGCGGTACCCGCGCAGCTGCGACATCTGCAGCGTCTCGACGACGACGCCCTGGCCCGCGAAGGCCGCGTCGCCGTGCACGAGGATCGGAAGCCACGAGAACGTGCCGATCGGCATGCGGTCCTGCTTGGCGCGGACGACGCCCTCCAGCACGCCGTCGACCGTTTCGAGGTGCGACGGGTTGGCGGCCAGGTACACCGGCAGCTCCTCCCCGGCATCCGACACGAACGTGCCCTGCGTCCCGAGGTGGTACTTGACATCGCCCGAACCGCTCTTGGAGCCGATCGCAACGGAGCCCTCGAACTCGCGGAAGATCTGGCTGTAGGTCTTGCCGGCGATGTTGGTCAGCACGTTGAGGCGGCCGCGGTGCGCCATGCCGATGGCGGCGCCGTCGAGGTCCGCGCCGGCGGCGCCCTGCAGGATCTGGTCGAGGAGCGGAATCAGGGACTCGCCGCCCTCGAGACTGAAGCGCTTCTGACCGACGTACTTGGTCTGCAGGAACGTCTCGAACGCCTCGGCTTGGTTGAGCTTGTCGAGGATGCGCAGCTGCTCGTCGTGGCTCGGCTTCTGGTACTTGACCTCGACGTTGTCCTGGAACCACTTGCGCTGGCCCGGGTCCTGGATGTGCATGTACTCGACGCCGATCGTGCGGCAGTACGAGTCGCGGAGCACGCCGAGGATGTCGCGGAGCTTCATCAGGCGTCGTCCGCCGAAACCCCCCGTGACGAACTCGCGGTCGAGGTCCCAGAACGTGAGGCCGTGGTTCTCGATCTCGAGGTCGGGGTGGGTGCGCTGCACGTACTCGAGCGGGTCGGTGTCGGCCATGAGGTGGCCGCGGACGCGGTAGGAGTTGATGAGCTCCTGCACGCGGGCGGTCTTGTCGACGCGCTCCGCGATGTCGACGTTGATGTCGCCGGCCCAGTGGATGGGCGCGTAGGGGATGCGCAGGGCCGCGAAGATGCCCTCGTAGAAACCGCGCTGACCGGTGAGCAGCTCGTGCACGATCTTGAGGAACTCGCCGGAGCCCGCACCCTGGATGACCCGGTGGTCGTACGTGCTGGTCAGGGTGATCGTCTTGCCGATGCCGAGCTCGACGAGGGTCTTCTCGCTCGAGCCCTGGAACTCGGCGGGGTACTCCAGGGCGCCGGCGCCGACGATGCAGCCCTGGCCCTTCATGAGGCGCGGCACGGAGTGGACCGTGCCGATGCCGCCGGGGTTGGTCAGCGAGATCGTGGTGCCCTGGAAGTCGGCCGCCGTCAGCTTGTTTCCGCGGGCACGCTTGACGAGGTCCTCGTAGGCCGCGAGGTACTCGCCGAAGGTCAGCGCCTCGGCCTGCTTGATCGAGGGGACCATCAGAGCGCGGGTGCCGTCGGGCTTGGGAAGGTCGATCGCGATGCCGAGGTTGATGTGCGCGGGGGCGACGACCGACGGCTTGCCGTCGATCTCGGCGTAGGACACATTCTGGCTGGGGAAGGCCTTGAGCGCCTGGATGAGGGCCCAGCCGATCAGGTGCGTGAAGCTGACCTTGCCGCCGCGCGTGCGCGACATGTGGTTGTTGATCACGATGCGGTTGTCGATCATGAGCTTCGCCGGCACCGTGCGCACGCTCGTCGCGGTCGGCACGGTAAGCGATTCGTCCATGTTCGCCGCGAGTGTCTTCGGCATGCCGCGCAGCGGCGTGACGACGTCCTCGCGGGCCGCGGGGGTCGGGGTGGGATCGGCACTCGGCGCCTGCGCGGGCACGGGCTGGGGGGAGGCGGGTCGCGCGGTCGTCCGGGCGACCGGCTGCGCGCCGACGACGGGGATCGGCGCGGTCATCGGGCGCGGCTCCGACCCGGAGGGGGCCGGCGTCGTCGTCGAGGCGGCCGGCGCGGATGCCGCGGTGGGAGCGGCCGTGGCCGCGGCGGCGGTCCCGGCATCCTGCTGGGTCTTCTCGTACGCCTCGAGCACAGGCCACCAGGCCCGGTCGACCGAGTCGCGATCCTTCGCGAACTGGTCGTACATCTCGGCGACGAGCCATTCGTTGGCCCCGAACTCGCCGTCGCTCGAAGTCCCCACGCCGGTCACCTGACTGGACACGGTTGCGCCTGCTTTCATCGATGAAGTTCAGATCGTGCGAGGCCCGCTGCCGTGTATGGTGCGGCCCACACGCACACGTTCATCAAGGGTATCCCAGGTTTTCTGTCGGTACCGTGGGAGTCATGCAGTTCTCCGGCGCTCAGCCCACCGTCGATCTCACCTACTCGGACGTGTTCCTCGTGCCCCGCCGCTCGGGCGTGACGAGCCGGCTCGATGTCGACCTATCGCCGCGCGACGGCACCTCGGCGACCATCCCGCTGGTCGCCTCGAACATGAACTCCGTCACCGGTCCGCGCCTCGCGGCGGCGCTCGCGCGTCGCGGCGGCCTCGGAGTGCTGCCGCAGGACATGCCGCTGCAGGAGATCGACGCGGCGATCCGCTGGGTCAAGGACCAGCCCGTGCGCTGGGACACTCCGCTCGTGCTGCGCGCCGACGCCACCGTCGCCGAGGCGGCGGCTCTGCTGCCCGCGACCGAGGGCCACGGCATCGTCGTCGTGGCCGGCGACCCCGCCCGCGTGCACGTCGACGACATCCTGGGGGTCGTCCCGGCGACGCGGCTGGGCACGGCTCTGCCGGATGCGCGGCTGGGTGACCTCACCCGCGGTCGCGGCGTCTCGATCGACGCCGACGACGTCACCGACGCCCGCCACGCGTTCGATCTGCTCGTCGCGGCGGATGCCGAGACCGTGTGCGTCCTGCACCACGGCTACCTCGTCGGCACCCTCTCACAGCGCACCGCGCTGCGCTCCACGCTCTACCGGCCCGCGGTCGACGCGAACGGCCGGCTGATCGTCGCGGCCGCCGTCGGCATCAACGGCGACGTCGCCGCGAAGGCGAAGGCCCTCGCGGCGGCCGGCGTCGACGTGCTCGTCGTCGATACGGCGCACGGTCACCAGGAGGGCATGCTGCGCGCGCTGCAGACGGTGTCCGGGCTGGGCCTGGGCATCCCGATCGCGGCCGGCAACATCGTGACGGCCGACGGCGCGCACGACCTGGTCGGCGCGGGTGCCACGATCCTCAAGGTCGGTGTGGGTCCGGGTGCGATGTGCACCACCCGCATGATGACCGCCGTCGGGCGGCCCCAGTTCTCGGCCGTCCTGGAGACCGCGCAGGCGGCGGCCGAGCTCGGCGCGCACGTCTGGGCCGACGGCGGCGTCCGCTACCCGCGCGACGTCGCGCTGGCACTGGCGGCGGGCGCGGCATCCGTCATGATCGGGTCGTGGTTCGCGGGCACGATCGAAGCCCCCGGCCAGCTGCAGGTCGACGAGGCGGGCCGTGTGTACAAGGAGTCGTGGGGCATGGCCTCGACGAAGGCCGTCCAGGGCCGGTTCGGCCGGCTGGACGCCTACGAGCGTGCGCGCAAGGAGCTGTTCGCGGAGGGCATCTCGTCGTCGAAGATCTACCTGGACCCGCTGCGTCCGTCGGTCGAGGACCTCGTCGACATGATCACCTCGGGGGTGCGCTCCTCGTTCACCTATGCGGGCGCGTCGACCGTCCCCGAGTTCCATGACCGCGCCACGGTGGGTCTGCAGTCCGCCGCCGGTTACGAGGAGGGCAAGGCACTGCCCGTCAGCTGGTGACGGCCTGCTCGCCGCGAGCCTCCCACTCGCGGCGGAGTACTCCCATCACCACCGAGTCGTACCGGCGGCCGCGCACCTCGCGCGCGTCGCGGAAGCGCGCTTCCTCGGTGAACCCGAGGCGGCGACCGACGGCGAGCATGCGTTCGTTGCCGGACCACGTCGAGTAGTCGAGTCGTACGGCCGCCGTGGTGCGGAAGAGGTAGTCGGTCCAGACGGCCAGCGCATTCGTTCCGATCCCGCGGCCGCGGATCGACGGGTCGTACACGGTGAGCCCCATGCGCCGCCAGTCCGATTCCTCCGACTCCCAATGCCACGACACGCTGCCGATCATCGTCGTGGGATCGGCGGTCGTCGCGATCACCGCACGCGTCAGGGGGCGCTGCGCCGCGTAGCTGCCGTCCTCGATCGCCCCCGACAATCGCGCACAGACCGCGTCGATCTGCGGGCCGTCGAGCTTCGGAAAGTAGGGGCCGTCCCAGCGGTGCCACTCCTGGTCGGGCTGCAGCCACCGCCGGTACGTGTCGATGTCGGCGCGTTCGAACGCGCGGACGCGGATGCCGCCGCGCTCGCCGATGACTTCCGCTGCGTCGACCTTGTCCACCCTCACATTGTGCCCGCGGCATCCAACGTTCGACCGGTGCGCTGCAGAAATCCGCTCGCGCGACGAGAGTTTCGATAGCGGATGCCGATTCAGGTAGCGCGACGGTCACCGGAGCACGGAGTCCCCAGCCCGCGGGCGCGGTTTGGAGCTGCGCAGCCCATCCGCGGTGAGGACGTCGTAGACGCGTTGGGGGTGATCGGCGTCGGTTGCTTCGAGTCGCGAGAAGCCCCGCACTTCTCGACGGATCTCGTTCTCGCGATTCTTCTCGTCGATGACGACGGCGGCAGGAGTCCGACCGCGGGTGTACTCGGGGCTCGTGTATTTGCCTCGACCGTCGATCTCCAGCCAGTGATCTGCGTCGGGAAAATAGAGATCACCGAAGACGCAGCGACCGCTGGGGAGGGTGCGGCGTTCCTGTAGTCGCGGGATCGGAAAGCCGAGCGCCACGACCAGCAGGCGCATGTGCGTCTCGCGGACGTTGGCCGACAGTGTGGCCGATGCCGCCAGCGCACGTCGCGCACGACGACCTCCCCGAGCCACGGGCGTTCTCTCGAGGATGTCGGAGATCTCCGCCGCCGTCGCGAGCGGCCCGCGAGGCCGCCCGATCCACAACGCCTGGTCGATCGCGCTCACGGCGCGCACGTAGGGCAGCATCCGTGCGAGGTCCAGCACCGTCTGCGCGGGCGTCGTCACCTCGTGTCGACCGAAGGGCACTCTGCGGCGATGCGCGACCCCGAGAGCATGACGTTGGAGCGTACCCCCGGACCGTCCGCCCGACGCCCGGTCGATCGTGACATCGACCAGTGCAGGCCAGGAGCCGAGTACGTCGATTCCCCAGACCGCAGCAGCAGCGAAGTGAGAAATCACCACCGATGAGGGAAGTCTCGACGTGACCTCTTCGACGCGGAGGCGATGCCGCTGGAGGGGATTGAGGCCTCGCCACGCCGCCATCGGCACGAATACGCCGGGGGCGACGCGCGTCCATCGTCCCGCCGCGAGCTCTCTGCGAACGCGACGGTCATCCAGGGGATCGAGACGGTCTCTTCGCCGCAACACGGGCACATCTGGAACGTTGAGCATCCCCCGACTGTCGGGCACGGACGTGCCTCTCCATGTACCCCTCAGCAACCGCGTGGACAGACGTGCCGCCATCCGCTCTGGGGAGGAGGCGCTGCACGCCCGGTCACGCTGCAGAAATCGGCCCGCGCTGCGACGGTTTCGGCAGCGGATGCCGATTTCGGCAGCGGATGCCCGCGGCATCCAGCGCCGACGCGGGCCAGGTGCCGTAAACTTCTTCGCACCATGGACGACCCTCCCAGTTGCAGACGATCGCCCCACCGACCCTCCTCGATCATGATCGGGGGTGACGCGTGATGGAACTCGTCATGCTGGGCGTGGGGCTCCTGCTCACCATCGGAACCGGTCTGTTCGTCGCGAGCGAGTTCGCGCTCGTCAACCTCGACCGCGCCGACCTCGAGGCGCGTCAGGCGGCGGGGGAGTCGCGGCTGTCGCTGACCATCAGCGCGCTGCGGATCACCTCGACGCACCTCTCCAGCGCGCAACTCGGCATCACGCTGACCACGCTGCTCACCGGTTACACGATGGAGCCCGCCCTGACCACACTGCTCAGCCCCGTGCTGAGTGCGGGGGGCGTTCCCGAAGCGGTGGTGCGCATCGTCGCCACGACCGTCGCGATCGCCGTCGCCACGACGTTCTCCATGATCCTCGGCGAGCTGGTGCCGAAGAACTTCGCGCTGGCCATCCCGCGTCAGACCGCGAAGCTCGTCATGCCGTTCCAGGTCGCGTTCACCACGGTGTTCCGGCCCGCGATCACCGTCCTGAACGGTTCGGCCAACGGCATCCTGCGGGGAATGGGGATCGAGCCCAAGGAGGAGCTGTCCGGTGCCCGCACGGCGGAGGAGCTCTCCAGCCTGGTGCGACGCTCGGCCAGCGCCGGGGTGCTGGAAGAGGACACGGCCTCGCTGCTGGATCGCACGCTCACCTTCGCGCGGCTGACGACCGCGGACGTCATGACCCCGCGCCCCAGCATCCACGCCGTCGCCGCCGGAGACAGCGTCGAGGACGTCATCCAGCTCGCCCGACGCACCGGCCACAGCCGCTTCCCCGTCTACGACGAGTCGATGGACGACATCACCGGCATCGTGCACCTCAAGCAGGCCGTGAGCGTGCCGCGCGAGCGCCGCGCCGATGTTCCGGCGGCGGCCATCGCCACCGAGCCGCTGCGGGTGCCCGAAGCCGTCCACCTCGACGCCGTGATGTCGGAGCTGCGCTCGCGCGGCTATCAGATGGCCGTCGTCGTCGACGAGTACGGCGGCACCGCCGGCGTGGTGACGCTGGAGGACCTCGTCGAGGAGATCGTCGGCGAGGTGCTCGACGAGCACGATCGCTCCCGCGCGGGCGTCGTGCGCGTGGCTGGGGCGGTGACGTTCCCGGCGGAGCTGCGTCCCGACGAAGTGCTCGATCGCACCGGCATCCGCGTGCCCGAGGCAGACGTGTACGACACCGTCGGCGGCTTCTTCATGTCGACGCTGGAGCGCATCCCCGTCGTCGGCGACCGCATCGAGCTGGAGGACGGCACGCTGGAGGTGCAGCGCATGGACGGCCGACGCGTCGACCGCGTCAAATTCACACCCCACCCGTTGCCGGAGGGCGCCGAGGCGTCCGACACGGCGCGCGAGGCAGGTGAGGGCCGATGAGCGACTGGGCCGGAATCGCGTGGCTGGTGGTGCTGCTCGCGTTCAACGCGTTCTTCGTCGGCGCCGAGTTCGCGGTGATCTCCGCGCGCCGATCGCAGATCGAGCCGCTCGCCGAGAAGGGCTCCAAGACCGCGGTGACCGCGCTGTACGCGATGGAGCACGCCACGCTCATGCTCGCCACGAGCCAGCTCGGCATCACGATCTGCTCGCTGCTGATCCTGAACGTGTCGGAGCCGGCGATCCATCACCTGCTCGAAGTGCCCCTGGGACTGACGGGCTGGAACGAGGCGGTCATCGGCGGCGTCGCGTTCGCGATCGCCTTGATCCTGGTGTCGTACCTGCACGTGGTGTTCGGGGAGATGGTGCCGAAGAACCTCGCGTTCTCGCTCCCGGACCGGGCCGTGCTTCTGCTGGCGACACCGCTGGTGTGGACCTCGAAGCTCTTCTACCCGATCATCGTCGCGCTCAACTGGCTGGCCAACCACATCGTGCGCCTGTTCCGCGTCGAACCGAAGAACGAGGCGGCGTCGACGTTCACCCTCGACGAGGTGGCCACGATCGTGAACCAGTCGCGGATCGAGGGCGTGCTCGACGACGCTTCCGGTGCCGTGACGGCCGCGCTGGAGTTCACCGACAAGAAGGCGGGCGACGTCGCCGTGCCCCTGTCGGAGCTCGTGACGCTTCCCGAGACGACGACGCCCGAAGAGATCGAGCGCGCGGTCGCCAAGCACGGATTCTCGCGCTACGTGATCGTGGATGCCGAGGGTATCCCGCTCGGCTACGTCCACCTCAAGGACGTGCTGCGGGCGGCCGAGGGCGCCGGCGCCGAGGAGAAGGTCGCTGCGCCGATCAAACCGAAGCGCATCCACCACATGGTGCCGGTCGCCGAAACGACCGACCTGGAGGATGCGCTGGCCCTCATGCGCCGCACCAGCCGTCATCTCGCGCAGGTGCGCAACGCGCAGGGCGAGACGACGGCGGTGCTCTTCCTCGAGGACATCATCGAGGAACTCGTCGGCGAGGTGCACGACGCGACGCGCCGGGGCTACTGAGCCGGAGCGGCGTTGCGACTCGGCCCTGCGGGCCTCGCTCAACGACCGGGGGTCGCCCCTCCGGTCGTTGAGCGGGCGAAGCGGGTCGAAACGCCGTTGCGCCCTCAGCGGGTCGCGGGGCGGGCGCGCTCGTACTGCGGCGGCCAGAGGCCGGCGTCCGGCTCGCCCAGCTCCACCTGGGCGCGCAGAGCGAAGTGCGGATCGCGCAGCCACTCGCGACCGGCCAGGATCACATCGGCGTCGCCGGAGGCCAGGATCTGCTCCGCCTGAACGCCCGAGGTGATCTCTCCGACGGCGCCGACGGCGACGCCGGACCGTCGGTGCACCTCGGCGGCGAGCGGCACCTGGTAGCCGGGGCCGGTCGTGATGCGCTGGTGGGCGACGAGACCGCCGCTGGAGATGTCGAAGAAATCGACGCCGCGCGCGGCCGCCCATCCGGCGACGGTCGCCGTCTGCGCGGCATCCCAGCCGCCGTCGGCCCAGTCGGATGCCGAGAAGCGCACGAGAATCGCGGCATCCGGGGCGGCGCTGCGGACGGAGTCGACGACCTCCAGCAGCAGCCGGGCGCGGTTCTCCAGGCTGCCGCCGTACTCGTCCTCGCGCTCGTTCGACAGCGGCGAGAGGAACTGGTGGAGCAGATAGCCGTGCGCGGCGTGGACTTCCAGCACCTCGAAGCCGGCGGCGACCGCCCGCACCGCGGCGGCGGCGAACGCCTCGACGATGCGGCGGATGCCCGCGGCATCCAAGGCCTCCGGCGCCTCGAACCCGTCGTAGGCGATGGCGGAGGGGGCGAGCGTGGTCCATCCGCCGTCGGCGGCGGGCACGCTGCCGCGGCGCCCGGAGAACGGTGAGAAGGTCGAGGCCTTGCGTCCGGCGTGGGCCAGCTGCACGCCGGGAAGAGCTCCGCGGGCGCGGATCGCGGCAACGATGGGCCTCCACGCGTCGCGCTGTTCGTCGTTCCAGAGGCCCACGTCCTCGGGGGAGATGCGTCCCTCCGGGGTCACCGCGGTCGCCTCGGCGATGACGACACCGGCGCCGCCGGACGCGAACTGGGCGAGGTGAACGTGATGCCAGTCGTTGGGCACGCCGTCGGTCGCCGAATACTGACACATCGGCGCGACCCAGAGGCGGTTGCGGACGGTGCGTCCGGCCAGTTCGTACGGGGTGAACAGCAGGCTCATGATGGCTCTCCGCGGGCTCGATGCGGGTGGGGGCGTTTCGACTCGGCGCTTTGCGCCTCGCTCAACGACCGGGGACGGGGACGGGTAGGGTGGCGCGCATGAGCGCACCCTCGCCGTGGACGGCGCCGGAGACGGCCACCTTCCTCAGGGTGCCAACGGCCAACGACGACAAGTATTCCCGTGGCGTGGTGGGCATGCGCACCGGGTCGGAGGAGTTTCCCGGAGCGGCTGTTCTGGGCGTCGAGGCCGCGTGGCGGACAGGGACGGGAATGGTGCGCTACCTCGGTCCGCGCCGGGCCGCCGATCTCGTGCTCCAGCGTCGCCCCGAGACGGTGACGGCCGACGGGCGGGTGCAGGCGTGGGTGGTCGGCTCGGGGACGTCCCCCGCCACCCGCACCGCTGCCGAGACCGCGGCGGTCCGGACGATCCTCGCCGGTCGGGTGCCGGTCGTCGTCGATGCCGGCGCGCTGGATCTCGTCGTCGCGGCATCCGCCCTCACCGGAGATCGCGCTCCGCTGGTGCTGACGCCCCACGATCGCGAGCACGCCGCACTGCGCGATCGACTGGGTCTGGCCCCGGCCGTCGACCGGGAGCAGGCTGCCCTCGAGACGGCCGCCGTCACCGGCGCCGTCCTGCTGCTGAAGGGGGCGACGACGCTGATTGCGACGCCCCCGGGGACGCTGCGTTCGGTGACGGCGGGTGTCGCGTGGCTGGCGACGGCCGGCACGGGAGATGTGCTCGCCGGCATCCTGGGGGCGCTGGTGGCCGGAGCTCCGGATCGTCTCGCGGATGCCGCCGCCTGCGCGGCCTGGGTGCACGGGCGGGCGGGAGCTGCCGCGTCCGCCCGCCACGGCGGGGGTCCGCTGGTCGCTCTCGACGTGGCACGCGCGGTGTCGAGGGTCGTGGGGGAGCTCGTCTCGGAACGCTGAGGTCGCCTCCCTAGGATGGGGGGATGATGAGGCGGAGCGTGCTGTGGACCGCCTTCGCGATCGTTCACGTCGGTGTCGCCTGGCTCGGCTTCGTCCTGCCCAACGAGCCGATGGGAGACGTCTACCGCGTCTACGAACCGTGGTCGACGAGCGCACTGCAGGGGCACGGCATCGTCGGCATCGACCAGTCGTGGGTGTATCCCCAGCTCGCGCTGCTGCCCATGCTCCTGGCGCACGCGTTCGCGTGGATCGCCGGTTACACCGTCGGCTGGGCGATCGTCGTGACCGCCGCGGATGCCGTCGCGTTCGCCGTCCTGGTCGGGCGCGCCCGCTCGACGGGACGCGTGACGGCCGCATGGTTCTGGCTCGCCTACGTGGCGCTGCTCGGCCCGGTCGGGCTGTACCGGCTCGACGGCTTCACCGTGGCGCTGGCCGTGCTCGGGTGTCTCTGGCTCATCGGGCGTCCGTGGGCGGCGTCGGTGCTGCTGTCGGTCGCGACGTGGATGAAGGTGTGGCCCGCCGCGATCCTGGCCGCCGCGATCGTGGCGCTGCGTCGCCGCGGTGCGCTGGTGGGCGGTGCGGTGCTCGTGAGCGCGGCGACACTGCTCGCGGTCGGCGCTCTCGGCGGTGGGGCGCACGCCTTCGGCTTCATCGGCGACCAGACGACGCGCGGCCTCCAGGTGGAGGCGCCGGTCAGCATGCCGTACCTCTGGGGCGCTCTGCTCGGCATCCGCGGGTTCTGGGTGTACTACGACCAGCATCTGCTGACGTTCCAGGTCACCGGCACGCAGATCGATCCGGTGATCGCCGCCATGACTCCCGCTCTCGTCGTGGCGATGATGGTGGTCGCCGCCCTCGGCGTGTGGGCCGTGGTGCGCGGTGTCCGTTACGCGACGCTGTTCCCGACGCTCTCGCTCGCGTTCGTGCTGGGCTTCATCGTGTTCAACAAGGTGGGCTCGCCGCAGTACCTCTGCTGGCTCGTGCCGTCGCTGGTGGTCGGACTCGTCATCGATCGGCGCCGCTGGACGGCGCCGGCCACCGTGTCGCTGTTCGCCGCGCTGCTCACGCAGCTCGTATACCCCCTCACCTACAACGGCGTCCTGTACCCGCAGGTCGTGCCGGTGAGCCTGCTGACCCTTCGCAACCTCGTGCTCTGTGCGATGTTCGTGTGGATGATCGTGCGCCTCGTGGCCATCGCCCGTCGTGCGCCCGCATCGGCCGCATCCGCACGCGCGCCCCGCGAGTCCGCCGCCGCCCCGCTCGTGCCCTGACCCCGTCGTCACCGATCCCGTCGTCACCGATCCGAAGGAGCTCTCATGCTCGTCGCCTTCTCCGTCGCCCCCAGCGGCACCGCCCCTCACACGCCGGCCGCTGCCGACGGGTCGGTGCACGACGCGGTCGCCGCCGCCGTGAAGGTCGTCCGCGACTCGGGTCTGCCGCACCGCACCACCTCGATGTTCACCGAGATCGAGGGGGAGTGGGACGAGGTGTTCGCGGTCGTGAAGGCCGCGACGGATGCCGTCATGCCGTTCGGATCACGCGTCTCGCTGGTGCTCAAGGCCGACATCCGCCCGGGCCGCACCGGCGAGCTCGATGGAAAGATCGAACGGTTGGAGACGGCGATCGCGGCGTTGGAGGTCGACGGGGAGGCCGCCCGGGACGCCGCCGGTGACCGGTAGCATGGCCGGGTGATCTCCTCGACCCCGTCGAGGGGTGCGGCGATGTGGGCGCTCCTCTCGCTCGCCGTCGGCTCGTTCGGCATCGGCATGACCGAGTTCGTCGTCATGGGCCTGCTCCCGAACATCTCCGCCGACCTCCTGCCCGCCACCTGGGCGGCCTCTCCGGAGGATGCCGTCGCGCAGGCGGGGTGGCTCATCACCCTGTACGCGCTCGGCGTCGTCATCGGCGCCCCCACGATCGCGGGAATCGTCGCGAAGTATCCGCGCCATCGCGTGATGCTGGCTCTGGCGGTGGCCCTCACGGTCGGCAACACGCTGACGCTGCTGGCGCCGACGTTCGAGCTCGTCGCGGCATCCCGCGTGCTGGCGGGCCTGCCGCACGGCGCATACTTCGGCATCGGGGCGCTCGTCGCCGCGGACGTCATGGGGCCGGGCAACCGGGCCAAGGGCGTCGCGTTCGTGCTCACGGGGCTCACGGTGGCCAACGTGGTGGGCGTGCCGTTGGGCACCTTCCTCGGACAGCGCTTCGGATGGCGGATCGCGTTCCTCGTCGTCGCTCTCATCTTCGCGCTCGCCGCGGTGATGATCGCGCTGACCGTTCCCGCCCACGCGGGCGATCCCGGTCGGACGCTCCGCGCGGAGCTGCGCGCACTGCGCATCGGCCAGGTGTGGCTGACCCTCGGCGTCGGTGCGATCGGATTCGGCGGGTTCTTCGCGGCGTACAGCTACGTCGCCTCGATCGTCACCGAGGTCGCCGGCGCTCCCGCGGCCGTGGTGCCGGTGATCCTCATCGTCATGGGCATCGGCATGACGATCGGCAACCTCGTCGGCGGACACCTCGCCGATCGCAACCTGAAACGCACGATGCTCGCGGGCCTCGGCGCTCTCGTCGTGGTGCAGGTGCTTCTCGCGTTCACGGCGGGACTGCTCGTCGCGCTCGGCCTGTTCATCTTCCTCGTCGGCTTCGTGTCCTCGGTGCTGAGCCCGTCGATCCAGACGCGGCTCATGGACGTCGCCGGTGACAACCAGTCGATCGCCGCGGCGCTGAACCATTCCGCGCTGAACATCGGCAACGCCACCGGGGCGTTTCTCGGCGGCGTCGTGATCGCGGCCGGCTTCGGCTTCGTCGCACCGGTCTGGGTGGGAGCGCTGCTCGCGGCATCCGGCCTCGTGCTCGCCCTCGTGAGTTTCGGGATCGAGGCGCGCTCCGCCCGAACCGCCGCCGCGGCAGATCACACGATCTGATCGACTGTGGGATCGCTCCCGTCGGCGACCCGGAAAGTCAGGCGTGACACCTGTCGAGAGTGAGCGCTAACATTGCGGAGCCGACATCGCTGTCGGAAGCAGCAATGACGCTCGTTCGAGAGGATCACCCCACCGTGTCGAACCCGCACACGCAGGCGGCCCCACGCCGCCGCACCACGTGGCTCGCCCTCGCGGCGGCAGCAGCCCTCATCGCTGGCCCGCTGGCGGTTCCGGCCGTCGCCGCCGCGGACGATGCCACGGGATTGGTCGCGCACTACGAACTCGATGAGACGGGCGCCGCCACGGTGGCCGTGGACTCGTCGGGCAACCAGCGCGACGCCACGTACGTCGGAGGCCCCACGCTGACCGGAGGCGAAGGCGTCCGCCTCGACGGCGCCGACGACTACGTCAAGCTGCCCGACAACATCATGGCCGGGCTGAGCTCGATCACTGTCAGCGCCGAGGCTCTCGTGCGGCCCGAACAAGGGGGCTCCTACTTCATCTGGGGCTTCGGCAACACTGGAGGCGACGGCGTCGGCAACGGCTACCTGTTCACGACCGGCAACGACTACCGGGCATCGATCTCCGACCGCAACTGGACCGGCGAGCAGGGCGTCAACAGTGGCACGGCGCTGCCGCGCGGAGTGTGGAAAACCCTGACCTACACACTGGACTCGGCATCCAAGACGAGCCGTCTGTACCTCGATGGCGTCGAGGTGGCGAAGAACACCAACACGACGCTGACGCCCGCCGCCATCGGTAGCGGCGTCACGACCGCCGACTACATCGGGCGATCGGTGTACAACGCCGACGCGCGACTGGCGGGCAGTGTTCGCGACTTCCGCATCTACGACCGTGCCCTGAGCGCCGGCGATGTCGCGGCCCTCGTGCCCACGGCATCGGAACGGGTGACCCGCGACTCGGCGCAGCTCGACCTGGGCGCGCGGGACGCGGTGACGACGAACCTCACCCTTCCGACCTCCGCGCCGAACGGCTCGACCATTTCGTGGGCGACCTCCGATGCCGGTGTCATCTCCACCACCGGCGTCGTGACACGCCCCACGGCAGGGCAGAACGACGCGACCGTCGTCCTGACGGCGACGCTGTCGCTGAGTGGCGCGACGGAGCAGAAGAGCTTCGGCGTCACCGTGAAGGCCATGCCGGATGACGCGAGAGCGGTCGACGCCGCCCTCGGCGCGATCTCTATCCCGAGTGCAGATGACGTGCGCGGCAACATCACACTGCCGGCCTCCGCGGGCGATGTCGCGCTCAGCTGGGTATCCAGCGACCCGTCGGTGGTCTCCACCGACGGTGTCGTCGTGCGCGGCGAGGCCGACACCACCGTCACCCTCACGGTGACGGCCACGCGCGGTTCCGTCAGCCGCACCCGCGACAGCGTGCTCACCGTGCGCGCGGCCGCGCACATCGGCCCCTTCGCGGGCTACACGTTCTCGTACTTCACCGGAAACAGCGTGGCGGGGGAGAACATCTACTTCGCCGCGAGCAACGGCAACAATGCGCTGTCGTGGACCGACCTCAATCGGGGCCGTCCGGCGCTGACGTCGACCTACGGCGAGAAGGGCCTTCGTGACCCGTTCATCATCCGCTCGCCCGAGGGTGACACGTTCTACCTGATCGCGACCGACCTCTCGATCGGGCGCAATGGCGACTGGGGGCGCGCGCAGCGCCAGGGCTCGAAGTACATCGAGGTGTGGGAATCGCACGACCTCGTGAACTGGAGCGCGCAGCGCCACGTCAAGATCGGTCCGGACAACGCCGGCAACACGTGGGCACCTGAGGCCTACTACGACGACCAGCTCGGCGCCTACGTGGTCTTCTGGGCGGCCTCGCTGTTCGGGGAGAACGACCCGAAGCACGAGGGCGGCTTCTACCAGACCATGATGTACGCGACGACGCGTGACTTCGTGACCTTCAGCGAGCCCAAGGTCTGGCAGGACCTCGGAGCGTCGCGCATCGACTCGACCGTGCTGAAGGTGGGCGACTCCTACCAGCGCTTCACGAAGGATGAGGGCAGCGTCACCGGGTGCGCGGACATCATCCAGGAGTCGTCGAAGAGCCTCACCGCCGTCGATGACCGTTCCCAGCTCGGCTGGAGCGCCACGAACCGCAACTGGAAGCTCGTCGACAGCTGCATCGGCCGCGACGCCGGTGTGCGCGGCGCGGTCGAGGGTCCGACGATCTTCGCCGCCAATCCGGGGGACACCTCGCCGTACAAGTACTACCTCTTCGTCGACGAGTACGGCGGCCAGGGGTACATCCCGCTGGGTACCAACGACATCACCGCTCCGGACTGGAAGATCGCCGGGGGTGCCAACCTGCCGCCCAGCCCGCGCCACGGCACGGTCATGCCGGTGACGGCCAGCGAACTGGAGGCGCTGCGTGCGAACCTGCCCGCAGGCCCCGACCCGGTGACGGCGAACGAGAAGGGTGAAGTGCTGCGCTACGACTTCACCGACGGCTCGGGTGCCACGCTCCACGATCGCTCCGGCGCGGGTCGCGACGCGAAGATCATGGGGGATGCCGTGTGGTCCAACGGCAGCCTGACCTTCGACGGTGCCAACGACTACGTCCAGATGCCCGACAACGTGCTCGCCGGCGTCACCGACGTCACGGTGGATGCCGAGCTGCGCATCGATCCCGCCCAGGCGAACCCGTACTTCCTGTACGGCTTCGGCAACACCGCGGGCAACGAAGGCAACGGCTACCTGTTCGCGACCGGCGACGGCACCTACCGCGGCGCCATCGCTCGCGGCAACTACACGACGGAGCAGAACGCGCAGTCCGGCTCGGCCCTGCCGCGCAATCGCTGGGTGCACCTCACGTACACCCTCAGCGGGGGCACGGCGCGTCTGTACCTGGACGGCGTGCAGGTCGCGGTGAACACCGACGTGACCGTCACACCCGCCGACCTCGGTAACGGCTCCACGGTGGCGAACGTCATCGGCAAGTCGCTCTACGCCCCCGACAACCTCTTCCGTGGGCAGTACCGGGAGTTCGCGCTCTACAACCGCGCACTCTCGCCGCAGGAAGTGCTGGACCAGTCGGGTAACCGGGATGTGCTCGGCGCGGTGAGCCTCGCCGACGAGAGCGCGCTGAAGATGGCACCGATCGTCGACGCGGACACGCGTACCGTGACCTTCCCGGTCGTTCGCGGCACCGACCTGTCGACGCTGCAGCCGGTATACGCGACGGCATCCGGTGTCACGGCCTCGCCCGCATCGGGGGCCGCCCGTGATCTGCGCTCACCCTCGACCGTCACGCTGAAGCGCGACGGCAAGGACGACGTGGTCTGGACGCTAAAGGCCGTCGAGGTGAAGAGCCCGGTTCTTCCCGGTCTCTACGCCGACCCGAACATCGCGGTGTTCGGCGACACCTACTACGTCTACGCGACGAGCGACGGTGTGCCGGGCTGGGGTGGGAACACCTTCTACGTCTGGAGCTC
This sequence comes from Microbacterium sp. AG790, assembly GCF_003634765.1. Lineage (NCBI taxonomy): Bacteria > Bacillati > Actinomycetota > Actinomycetes > Micrococcales > Microbacteriaceae > Microbacterium > Microbacterium sp. AG790. The sequence goes on along the minus strand of NZ_RBWZ01000009.1, from coordinate 212,694 downwards.
CAAGAACCTCGTGGACTGGAAGCGCTCGGAGCAGCCGTTCCTCACGCTCGACGGGGCCGACGGGAACGTCCCGTGGGCCAGCGGCAACGCGTGGGCGCCGACGATCACCGAACGCGGTGGGAAGTACTACTTCTACTTCAGCGGTCACTCACCGGAGCTCGACCGCAAGGTGATCGGTGTCGCGGTCGCCGACAGCCCGATCGGGCCGTTCGTCGCCCAGCCGCAGCCGATGATCCGCAACGACGAGTCGGTCGCCAGCGGCCAGGCGATCGACCCGGCCGCGTTCCAGGACCCGAAGACGGGGAAGTACTACCTGTTCTGGGGCAACGGCAGCCCGCTGTACGCCCAGCTGTCGGACGACATGACGAGCGTTGTCCCCGGCACGATCCGTCGCATCGACGGACTGCCGGACTTCCGCGAGGGCATCTTCATGAACTACCGCGACGGGCTCTACCATCTGACCTACTCGATCGATGACACGGGGTCACCGGACTACCGGGTGGGATACGCGACGTCGACGAGCATCGACGGGCCATGGCAGTACCGCGGTGTGATCCTGCAGAAGAACGCGTCGCTCGGCATCCTCGGCACGGGGCACAGCTCGATCATCAACGTGCCGGGCACCGACGACTGGTACATCGCCTACCATCGTTTCGCCATTCCCGGCGGCGACGGCACCCACCGCGAGACGACCATCGATCGTCTGACGATCGGTCCCGACGGCTCGTTCCAGCCGGTGACGCCGACGCTGTCGAGCGTCGCCCCGGAGGCCGTTCCGTCGGGTCCGACGCCGACGCCGACGCCGACCCCGAGCCCGACGGGAAGCCCGACGGCATCCCCGTCGCCGTCCGCGACGGTGTCGCCCAGCGCGTCTCCGTCAGCGTCCCCGTCGCCGCGTGTCGAGGTGTCGGCCTCGACGGTCGAGCGCGGTGGTTCGGTGCGGATCACGGTCTCGGGCCTGCATCCGGGGGAGCAGGTGACGGCCGAGTTGCACAGCGATCCGATCCGGATCGGCGGCATCCCCACGGCCGATGCCTCGGGCGGCGTGGCGTTCGACGTGCAGGTGCCGTCATCGCTGCCGGTGGGTGCGCACACGGTGTTCGTCTGGGACGGTGCCGGTGTATTGATCGCGCAGGTACCGCTGCAGGTGCTGCCCGCGGGACAGCTGGCAGTGACCGGTGCGCAGGCTCCGTGGGCGTTCGCCCTCTTCGCGACGCTGCTGCTGATGGGAGGCGTCGGCCTGCGGGTCGTGCGTCCCGCTCGGGGCCGCACGTCGGCCTGACCCGACGAGATGCGGGTGGTGGTGCGATCTGCGCCGCCACCCGCATCTCCATGTGCAGGTCCGCGGACACCGCGACGGCGGGTGACCGACCGGCGCAGGACGGCAGGGAGTCGCGAGCCACCGCCGCGGCGGCCCGAGGCCGGATTAGCTCTGCAGCAAGCGGCGCAGGTGCGCACCGACGGCGGCCGTCTCGATGAGAAAGCCGTCGTGGCCGAAGTCGCTGGAGAGCACGACCGCGCCGTCGTCGATCGTCGACCGGATGGCGCGCGCGATGCGGTGCTGTCCATCGATCGGGAAGAGGCGGTCGCTATCGGTGCCGAGCACGAGCGTCGTCGCGGTGACACGCGCGAGGGCATCCTCGACCCCGCCACGGTCGCGTCCCACGTCGTGGGAGTTCATGGCCTCGACCAGCGTGATGTAGGTGTTCGCGTCGAAGCGGCGCGTGAACTTGTTGCCGTGGAAGTCGAGATAGCTCTCCACGGCGAAGCGGCCCCCGTGACCGAGCGGGCTCTTTCCCGACTGCCACGAGCGCTGGAAGCGCTGGTTGAGCTCGGTGGGGCTCCGGTAGTTCAGCAGGGCCATGCGGCGGGCGAGCGCGAGGCCGCGGTGCGGTCCCTCGCCGTCGGGAGCGTCGTAGTACTCACCGTCGGCGAAGCGCGGATCGATCTGGATGGCTTCCAGCTGCACGCCGTTGAGCGCGATCTGGTCGGCCGTCGTCGTCGGCGGAGAGGAGAGTACGGCGAGCCGCGCGACGCGCTCGGGCTGGCCCACACCCCACTCGAGCGCGTGCATGCCGCCCATCGAGCCGCCGACGACCGCGGCCCACACGTCGATGCCGAGCGCATCCGCAAGGCGCACCTGGGCGGCGACCTGGTCGCGGATGGTCAGGTACGGAAAGCGTCCCGCCCATTCGTACCCGTCGGCGGCGATCGATGACGGCCCCGTCGAGCCCTGGCATCCACCGAGCATGTTCGGGGCGACGACGAACCAGCGGTCGGTGTCGATGGGGGCGCCCGGGCCCACGATGTCGTCCCACCAGCCCGCGGTGGGATGACCGGGTCCCGCGGCGCCGCGCACGTGACTGTCGCCGGTGAGGGCATGAAGCACGAGCACCGCGTTGTCACGGGCGGGCGACAGCTCGCCCCAGGTCTCGTAGGCCAGGCGGATGCCGGGAAGCTCCCGACCGCCCTCGGTCGTGAAGGCGCCGAACGCGGCGAAGCGGCGGTCGCCGGCGGGATCGCCGTCGCGCCAGGCGCCCGTCGCCGGCGGGCGGCCGCGCAGCAGGCGCGCGTCGGCCTCCGTGATCGGTGCGCTCGGCACCGTGTCTTCGGAGGTCTGCCAGTCCATGCTCTCCCGCTACCTTTCGCCAGCTTCCAGGCTAGGTGGTCGCGTGCCCTCGGAGAGGACTGTTACGACTCGTCGGCGGCATGAGGCTCTTGCCGGCACGGATGAGCAAGCCGACTCAGAGCCCACGCGGACTGCGGGCCCGGCACCGCCCACAGCAGCCGCGCAGACGGCGTGGCGACGGAGTAGATCTGCGAGTCGGTGTGAACCTGGAGCCACTCGCCGACCGCGGGGCTTCTCGCGGCGTCGGACACGCTGAGGACACGGATCTCATGGCCGCGAAACTCAAGAAAGCCGGGACGGATACGGACGTTGCCGCGTCGCCAGGCTGTCGTCAGACCGTCGTGCGATCCCCACTCCACACGCAAGGCTGCGCGCATCTTGCCACGGCTCTGCTTGGCGCGAATGAAGGGTGCCTTGATGACGTGACCGATGACATCGCCGATGGCTCCTCCGAGGAGGGTGCCGAGCACGTCGTCAAGCAATCTGTCACTCCGCGTCCATGAACAATCGATCGATCCTACGGCCGGGTGGCGCACGCGCTCGTCGTGCGCTCACGACCACCACCTCCGCAGAAGCGCACGAACTCCGCAGCGGGAAGCGTTTCCGGCTGCGGAGTTCGCGGCATCCTGCGGAGTTCGTGCACCCGTCGGGGACGGGTGTGCTGCTCCGCGGCGGGGCAGGGCTCAGGCGCGGGCGGCCTCGGAAACCTTGCGCGCGGCGGCGAGGGCCTGCTCGAGGTCGGCCTTGAGATCCTCGACGTTCTCCAGACCCACCGACAGGCGGACCAGGCCCGGGGTCACACCGGTGGTGAGCTGCTGCTCCGGCGTCAGCTGCGAGTGCGTCGTGGATGCCGGGTGGATGACGAGCGAGCGGACATCGCCGATGTTGGCGAGGTGGCTGAAGAGCTCGAGCGCGTTCACGAACTCGCGACCGGCCTGGACGCCGCCCTTGAGCTCGAACGACAGCACCGCGCCCACGCCCTTCGGGGCGTAGCGGTTCGCGGCCGCGTACCAGGGCGAGGTCGGCAGGCCGGAGTAGTTGACCGAGGCGATGTCGTCGTGGTTCTCCAGCCACTCGGCGATCTCCTGCGCGTTCTGCACGTGACGCTCGATGCGCAACGACAGGGTCTCGATGCCCTGGATGAGCAGCCAGGCGCTCTGCGGCGAGATGGCGGCGCCGAGGTCACGCAGCAGCTGCACGCGTGCCTTGATGACGTACGCCAGGCCGTCGCCGACAGCCTGCGTGTAGACCGCGCCGTGGTAAGAGGGGTCGGGGGTGGTCAGGCCCGGGAAGCGGTCGGCGTGCTCGGACCACGGGAACGTGCCGCCGTCGACGATGGCGCCGCCGATGACGGTGCCGTGGCCGCCGAGGAACTTGGTGGCCGAGTGCACGACGATGTCGGCGCCGTGCTCGAACGGGCGGATGAGGTAGGGCGTTGCGATCGTGTTGTCGACGATGAGCGGCACACCGGCCTCGTGGGCGACGTCGGCGACGGTGCGGATGTCGAGCACGTTGATCTGCGGGTTGCCGATCGTCTCGGCGAAGAACAGCTTCGTGTTCGGGCGGACGGCGCGGCGCCACTCCTCCGGGTCGTCCTGGTTCTCGACGAACGTGACCTCGATGCCGAGCTTGCCCAGCGTGTACTTGAAGAGGTTGTACGTGCCGCCGTAGATCGAGCTCGACGAGACGATGTGGTCGCCGGCTTCGGCGATGTTGAGCACGGCGAAGGTCTCCGCGGCCTGGCCCGACGCGACGAGGAGGGCGCCGGTGCCCCCCTCGAGCGCGGCGATGCGCTGCTCGACGACGTCCTGCGTGGGGTTCTGGATGCGGGTGTAGATGTTGCCGAACTCCGCCAGCGCGAACAGGTTCGCGGCGTGGTCGGCGTTGTCGAACACGTAGGAGGTGGTCTGGTAGATCGGCGTGGCACGCGCCTTGGTCACGGGATCGGGCTGCGCGCCCGCGTGGATCTGCGTGGTCTCGAAGCGCCAGTTCTCGGATGCGGACATGTCGGGCTCCATCGGGTGAATCGGAAGAGGTGGGGAGCCGGGGTCGGATGCCGCGGCCACCACTGACAGTAGAGTTCGAGCCCGTTGTCAACAACGGTCGGGAAATGTGACGTAACGAACGGCGCGCGTCTCGGCATCCGAGGCCGTGTCGTAGCGTGGGGGCATGACTTCGCCGCAGGAGAGCCCTCAGGACCATCGTCGTCGCGCCGTGGTGACGGGGGCGAGCTCCGGGATCGGCGCCGCGACCGTGCGGGCGCTGCGGGCAGCGGGCTGGGATGTGGTGGGCGTGGCCCGCCGCGCGGAGCGGCTGGTGGCCCTGGACCGCGAGAGTGGGTCGGCGTCGTTCGCTGCCGACCTGTCGAACGAAGCCGACGTGGCGGCGCTCGCCGAGCACGTCGCGCGCACCGGGGCGGTGCACGCCCTCGTGCACGTCGCCGGCGGCGCGCGGGGGACCGATCGGGTCGAAGACGGCGACCCGGCCGACTGGCGCTGGATGTTCGAGGCGAACGTGCTGTCGGCGCAGCTGGTGACGGCGGCGCTGCTGCCGTTGCTGCGCGCCGGCATCGAGGACGGCGGACACGCCGACACGCTCTATGTCACCTCGACGGCGGCGCAGACGGCGTACCCCGGGGGAGCCGGCTACAACGCCGCGAAGGCGGGAGAGGCGATGCTCGTGCACGCCCTGCGGCTGGAGCTGAACGGGGAGCCGATCCGTGTCACCGAGGTCGCACCGGGCATGGTCTACACCGAGGAGTTCACCCTCAACCGACTCGGCGGCGACAGCGCCACGGCCGAAAAGGTCTACGAGGGCGTCGAGCACCCGCTGATCGCCGACGATGTCGCGGACGTCATCGCGTACGCCCTCAACGCGCCCGGCCACGTCAACCTGGACCTCGTGACGATGCGCCCGGTCGCCCAGTCCGCGCAGCACCTGCTCGCGCGCGGTCGCCTCCGCCCGCGGGGCTGACCGCGCGGGTCAGGATTCGGCGGCGTCGGCGAACGCGACCTTCGGAACGAAGACGAGCAGCAGGGCGGCGAGGAAGCCGCCGCCGGCGCAGATCGCCCACACCGTGAGGTAGCCGCCGAGGGAGGCCGCGGTCTGGCTGGCCACGGCGCCGGCTCCCGCCGCCAGCACCACACCGAAGACGGCTGAGGAGAACGACCCGCCGATCGTCTTGGTCGTGTTGGTGAGCGCCGTCGCGATGCCGGTCTGCCCGCGCGGGGCGGCGGCCGCGGCGGCCGCCGGCAGTGCTCCGACGAGCGCGCCGCAGCCGAGCCCGGCGATCGAGAGGTTCAGCAGTACCTGCCACAGCTCCCGGTGGAACGGCAGGAACAGCAGATAGCCGACGCCCACGAGCAGGGATGCCGCGATCAGCACGACACGGGGGCTCGCTCGGCGCGACGTCACGGCGAACAGCACGGCGCCCACGATGAGGGAGACGAGGTAGACGCCGATGATGTTCGAGCGCTGCGTGGCATCCAATCCGAGTCCGTAGCCGAGGGAGGGATCGGTGCCGGCATAGGTCGACAGCGGCCCCTGGGCGCCGAGCAGGCTGATCCCGATCAGGAACGCGGTCGCCTGCACGGGCCACATCTCGGGCCGGCGCAGCACGCGGATATCGACCGCCGGGTCGTCCTGACGCAGTTCGAAGCGCACGAACCACACGAACACCGCGATCCCGGCGAGAAGCAGAGCGATGACCCAGACCCAGGCGCCGGCGCCCAGCGCGAGCTCGCCGATCATCCGCATCCAGGCCAGACCGCCGGTCACGAGCAGCAGTGCCCACGCGAGCAGCACGAAGCCCCACGTGTCGAGGCGTCGTCCGCCCTCGGGTGCGGATTCGGGAACGCCGATCCAGATGACCAGTGCGACGAGCGTCACCGCGATCGCCGGCACGACGAGCGTCGCGGTGAGGTTCTGGCCGCTCGCGGCGAAGATCCGCCCGGCGGCGAGAGCACCGATGATCGCGCCTGCCTCCAGCCCGACGACCAGCAGACCCGCCGCGCGGCGGGTCGTCGACACTCCGCGCTGCTGCACCCGCCCGCGCTCGAAGATGAGGGCGATCTCCAACGGGAGCCAGACGACGTAGAAGCCCTGCAGCGCCCACGCGATGAGAAAGCTCCAGAAGGAGGTCGCGAACACCAGCCACCAGGTCGCCCCGGCCGTGAGGATCGCGGCGATCAGCAGGATGCGCTTGTGTCCGTACATGTCGCCGAGCTTTGCCAGCACCGGCACGACGAGCGCCGACAGCAGCAGCTGTGCCGCCTCGAACCAGTTGACGTCGGAGTCGTGGATGCCGAGGGAGACGACGATGTCGCTGAACAGCGGCACGTAATAGCCCTGCAGGATGCCGCTGACGATCTCGACCAGGATGAACCACCCGATGAGGCCGGCGGTGATGCCGAGGCCGCCGGGAAGTCGGACCGAGCGCGTGCGGGGGCTCTTCGCCGTCGAGGAGCCTGCGGAGGAGGAGGTCACGGCGTTCACTCTAGCCACGCCTGTGCGCAGCGCACCGCGGCGGCGCCTAGGCTGAATGCCGTGACGAGCGAGCGCGAAGTACTGACGTGGGACGGTTTCGGTGAGGCGACCCGGGCGTTGTCCCGATCGATCGTGGCGGACGGGTTCGTTCCCGACGTCGTGGTGGCGATCGCCCGCGGGGGTCTGCTGCCCGCCGGTGCCATCGCCTACGGCCTGGGGGTGAAGAGCTGCGGCGCTTTGAACGTGGAGTTCTACACCGGCATCGGCACCGTGCTGGAGGCGCCGGCGCTGCTGCCGCCCGACCTCGACCTCGGTTACCTGCCCGGCAAGCGCGTCCTGCTCGTCGACGACGTCGCCGACAGTGGGCGCACGCTCGCCCTCGCCGTCAAGATGCTGCGCGACGCCGATGCCGACGTGCGATCGGTGTGCATCTACACGAAGCCCGGCAGTGTCGCCCAGCCCGACTTCTCGTGGCGCGAGACCGACCGCTGGATCGACTTCCCGTGGTCGGCCGCCGGTTCGGTGATCGAGGAGGACGCCGGCGCGGAGGCGAGCGCCTGATGGCGATGGCACTCGATGAGCTGGCCGCCGCCGGGCTCATCGATGCCGACTGGGCGCGCGCGCTCGCTCCGGTGGCGCCGGATATCGCCGCCCTCGGTGAGCGCCTGCGCGCCGAGACCGCGGCGGGTCGGCATTATCTTCCGGCCGGAGACAAGGTGCTCCGCGCCTTCGCGAGGCCGCTCGCCGAGGTCAAGGTGCTCATCGTCGGGCAGGACCCCTACCCGACGCCGGGTCACCCGATCGGCCTCTCGTTCGCCGTCGATGCGCACGTGCGGCCCCTGCCGCGGAGCCTGGCGAACATCTACCAGGAGCTCGAGGCCGACCTCGGCATCCCGCGGGCGCCGCACGGCGACCTCTCCGCCTGGAGCGACCAGGGCGTCATGCTGCTCAACCGCGTGCTGACGGTGGCCCCCGGCGCTCCCGCGTCGCACCGCGGGTGGGGATGGGAGACGGTCACCGAGCACGCGATCCGCACCCTCGTCGCCCGGGATCGGCCGCTGGTCGCGGTGCTGTGGGGGCGGGATGCCGCGAACCTCCGCCCTCTTCTCGGGGAGACGCCGATCGTGGAGTCGGCCCATCCGTCTCCGCTGTCGGCCAGCCGCGGCTTCTTCGGGTCACGGCCCTTCTCGCGCGTCAACGACCTGCTGGCGCAGCAGGGTGCGACGCCGGTCGACTGGCGTTTAGGCTGAGCGACATGCTGGAGGAGGAGTACGACAAGAGTCGCCGGCGGCTGCCCGTGCATCTGCGGCGCAGCGAGCAGGAGCGTCCCTTCTCGTACGAGATCAGGCCGGTGCGTGACGGCGACATCCCCGACATTCGGGAGATCTACAACTACTACGTCACCAACTCGGTCGTGACCTTCGACGAGAAGAAGTGGTCGCTCGCGCAGTGGCGCGAGAAGCTCGAGCACCTGGCCAAGCTCGGCATGCCGTTCCTCGTGGCGCAGTCGCCGAGCGGGCAGATCCTCGGCTACGCCCTCGTGCAGCCGATGTCGGCCAAGTCGGCGTACCGCTACAGCGTGGAGAACTCGATCTACCTGGGGCAGGCGGCGACGGGCAAGGGACTCGGCCGTGCGCTCCTGGAAGCGCTCATCGCGGCCAGCGAGGCGGTCGGCATCCACCAGATGGTCGCCGTCATCAGCGACAAGGGCGCCGAGTCCTCCATCGCCCTGCACGAGAAGCTCGGCTTCGTCGAGGTCGGACGCATGGGACGCGTCGGCTTCAAGTTCGGCCGCTGGCTCGGCACGATCTACCTGCAGAAGCAGCTGTCGCCGGTGAAGAAGAAGCGCTCACTGTTCTCGCGCTCGGAGCGCTCGGAGCGCTCAGGGAGCTGACGACGTGGCCCCGCGGACCGCGTCGATCAAGGCGCGCCACGCGCCCCGGGTGTCCGCCTCGCTGACGATCGCACGATGGCAACGACCGTCGATGCGAGCTTCGATGGTCCACGTGAAGCGATCGGCGCCGCGCGAGGTGGGGGGAGCGGCGGCGGGGGTCGGGGAGTGTTCGACGGTGCCCTCGGCATCCCAGGGGCAGTGTTCCACCAGCTGGATCCAGTGCGCACTCTCGTGGGGAGGCGCCGACACCTGCCACCGACGGGTGACTCCCGCGACACCACCGGAGCGCGCCACACTCACGCTCAGGGTGCGGGCGTCCGGGTCAGCCGCGGACCCCGGCGGGTCGCGCGGGTCGGGGTGATGAGTCACGGGCGGTCACACCGACGGCGTTCCACGCGGTGCGGACGGCGTCGGCTTCCTCCGATCTCTCACCGTACTCCCGCTGCGCGACCGCCGTGGTCGCCGCCGCGAACGCGGAGAAATCCGCCGTCGGCGACAGTGTGCCCTCCGTGACCGTGAGGTACCAGATGCGACCGGCTCGTTCCCACGCAGAGCCGCCGAGGGCGGTGGCGACGAGGTGAAAGGCCTTGTTCGGGATGCCGGAGTTGATGTGCACGCCGCCGTTGTCCTCGCTGGTGCGGACGTAGTCGCGCATGTGGGCCGGCTGAGGGTCTGCGCCGAGCACGTCGTCGTCGTACGCCGTTCCGGGCGCCTTCATCGACCGCAGCGCCACCCCCTGGACGGCATCGGTGAAGATGCCGGCGCCGATGAGCCACGACGCCTGCGCGGCGCTCTGGCCGTGCAGGTGCTGCTCGGTGAGCGCCCCGAAGACATCGGCGACGGATTCGTTGAGGGCGCCGGACTGGCCCTGATACGCGAGGCCGCCGCCGTGCTCGATCACGCCGTGACCGAGTTCGTGTCCGATGACGCTGATCGACGAGGTGAAGCCCTGGAAGACCTCGCCGTCGCCGTCGCCGAACACCATGCGCTCGCCGTTCCAGAACGCGTTGTCGTAGCGGTCGCCGTAGTGCACGCTCGCCGCGAGGGTTCCGCCTGCGCCGTCGATCGAGCGGCGTGCGAACGCGTCCCAGAACAGCTCGAAGCTCGCGCCCAGCCCGTCGAAGGCCTGGTTCACGGCCGCATCCGCGACGGGCAGGTCGTCTTCGCCGCGCACACGCACGCCCGGAAGCGTCTCCCGGTGCCGGGCGTCCGAGACGACCCGGTCGGGCGCGGGCTCTCCCTGGAGCACGAGGGCGTCGCCGTCGACCGACAGCTCCAATCGCGCGCGTGCGCGTTCGGACCCCGGGAGGTACGCCCGGGGGATCGCGAGGGTCGCGCGGGCGGCTTCGGCCGCGTTCGCGAGGTGCGGGGCGTCGGTGGCAGCCAGGCGAGACAGCAGATACGGCGGGACGATCGCGAACATGGCGTCACCCTACGCCCGGCATCCGACGTGCACTGCCGGCTGACGTCCGCGCTCCCGAGTGATCACTCCCGCGGCGGGTCGATCACCGGGATGGAGGCGAGCAGTCGACGGGTGTAGGCGACCTGCGGGGCGAGCAGCACCTTCTCGGTGGGGCCCTCCTCGACGATGCGGCCGTCCTTCATGACGATCACCTCGTCGCAGAGGTTCTGCACGACGCCGATGTCGTGCGACACCATCACAAGGGTGAGACTCTCCCGCTGCCGCAGCTCGCGCAGCAGTTCCAGGATCTGCGCGCGCACCGTGACATCGAGCGCCGAGAGAGGTTCATCGCCGACGAGGATGCGGGGGCGGTGCACGATCGCGCGCGCCAGAGCGATGCGCTGGCGCTGTCCGCCGGAGAACTCGTGCGGGTAGCGCTCGGCCATCGAGGCCTCGAGCCCGACCGCGTCGAGCACCTCGCGCACGCGCGCACGTCGATCTCCCGGGATATCCAGCGCCCAGAGCGGCTCGCCGACGATCCGTCCGATGCTCATGCGGGGGTCCAGCGACGCGTACGGATCCTGGAAGACGATGCCGGTCTCGCGGCGCAGCCAGTGCAGCGCCCGCGCCGACGCGCGGGCATCGACCGGGCGACCCGCCATCGTGACGGTGCCTGTCGTGGGGGCATCCAACCCCAGCAGCAGCCTGACGAGCGTCGACTTGCCGGAGCCCGACTCGCCGATGATGCCGACGGCGGAGCCCTCGAAGACGTCGACGTCGGCGTCCTCGAGCGCGGTCGTCCATCGCGCCCGCTCGAACAGTCCGCCTCCGCGTTGGCGGAAGCGACGGGTGAGCGCGCGTGCGCTCAGCAGCGCCGGGTCCACCGCCCTCATCGGGCACCTCCCGGTCGCCACAGCGTCGCGGTGGCGTCGCGCAGCAGGCCTTGCGTCACCGGGGATGCCGGCGCCGTGAGCAGTCGTGAGAGCGGCCCGTGCTCGACCACGCGCCCGTCTTCGAGCACGACGGCGTGCGTGGCGATCTGGGAGAGCACCGCGAGGTCGTGCGTGATGAACACCAAGGACATGCCGTCCCGGGTGACCAGACCGGCGAGCAGCTCGAGAACCTCCGCCTGGATCGTGACGTCCAGGGCCGTCGTCGGCTCGTCGGCGATCAGGAGGCGCGGACGGCAGGCGAGGGCCATGGCGATGGCCACGCGCTGGCGCTGGCCGCCGGAGAGCTGGTGCGGGTAGCGGCGGACGATCTGGGCCGGCTCGGGCAGACGCACGCGCTCGGCCTCGGCGACGGCGCGCGCCGCGGCATCCCGGCGTCCGAGCCCCTCGTGAATGCGGACGGACTCGGCGATCTGGCGGCCGACGGTGCGGATCGGGTTGAGGGCGGTGCGCGGCTCCTGGAAGACGATGCCGATCTCATCGCCGCGCAGGCGGGCCAGCTCGCGGTCCGGCAGACCGATCAGCTCGCGCTCATTCCAGCGGATGCTGCCGGCGGCCGTCGCGGCATCCGGCAGCAGGCCGAGGATCGCGAGCGCGGTGAGGGACTTGCCCGAGCCCGACTCGCCGATCAGGCCCACGCGTGCGCCGTCGGGAACGTCGAAGGAGACGTCGTCGACGACGCGGCGGCCCTCGATCTCGATCGAGAGGTTGCGCACCACGAGGCTCATGAGATCACCGCCGTCGTGTGGGTCTGCGCCGCCGTGCGCCGGCGCGTGAGGGTGGGGTCGGTCGCTTCGCGCAGAGCGTCGCCGAGCAGGTTGAGCCCGAGCACCGTGATCGTGATCGCCAGTCCCGGCCAGACGACGCTGAGCGGGTGCACGGAGATGTACTGCTGCAGATCCTTCAGCAGCAGCCCCCAGCTGGGCTCGGTGAGCGGGGCGCCGAAGCCGAGGTAGCTGAGCCCGGCCTCGGCGAGCACGGCGACGGCCATGCCCCACGACAGCTGCACGATGAACACCGGCGCGACGTTCGGCAGCAGGTGGCGGTACAGGTTCTGGAACGGGGTGAGGCCGGCGGCGCGACCGGCGAGCACGAAGTCGCTGTGCAGCACGCGGCGCAGTTCGGGGCGCGTCACCCGCGCGATGTTGACGCCGAAGCCGATGCCGACCGAGACGATCACGACCCACAGCGAGCCGCCCCAGACCGACGAGATCATCATGGCGATCAGGAGCACGGGGAACGCGATCAGGATGTCGACGAGCACCGCGACGCTCTCCCGCACCCACCGCGCGGTGAGGGCGCCGAGGGTCGCGAGGGCGACGCCGATGACGGTCGCCACGAGTCCGGCTCCCAGAGCCACCCACACCGTCGTGCGCGCTCCGGCCATCAGCAGGCTCAGGATGTCGCGGCCCGCGCCGTCCGTGCCGAGCAGGTGCGGCCACCCCGGCGCAGCCCAGCGTCCGTCGACGTCGACCGTCTGAGGATCGAACGGCAGCCAGAATCGGGCGACCAGCGCGACGGCGCCGATCGCCAGCACGACGACGAGGCCGAAGCGTCCGGTCGACAGCGCCCACAGTCGACGCAGCCAGGCGAACCTGCTCATTCCGCCTCCCGCTGTCGAGGGTCGATGAGGCGGTGGATGAGGTCGACGACGAAGCCGACGACGAGCACGAAGCCGGTGAGCACCAGCAGCTCGCCCTGCACCTTGAGCAGATCGCGCTTGCCGACGTCCTCGACGAGCATGCGTCCGATGCCGGGCAGGCTGAACAGCTGCTCGATGACGACAGCGCCGACGATGATGCCCGCCACCTGCAGTCCCAGAACCGTGATGATCGACAGCCCCACCGTGGGAAGTCCGTGCCGGATGAGGGCTTGCGTGCGGGTGAGGCCTTTCGCCGCCGCCGTGCGGACGAAATCCTCTCCCGTCGCCTGGAGGGTCGCAGAACGCACGAACCGCATCAGCATCGCCCCTTCGACGACGCCGATCGTGATCGCCGGCAGCAGCAGCGCCCGGACGGCGGATGCCGGGTCGTCCCAGCCCGCGCGCGGGAATCCCTGGGCCGGCACCCAGCCGAGCCAGACAGCGAACACGAGCACCAGCATCATGCCGGCCCACACCACCGGGACGGCGGCGACGGTCTGGGCTCCGACCGACAGGGCGGTGCCGTCGGGGCGGCCTCGGCGGACGGCGGAGAGAACACCGAACGGCAGTGCGATCAGCAGGGCGACGGTCATCGCCATCAGTCCGAGCGGAACCGTCACCTGAGCCTTCTCGGCGAGCTGGGCCGCCACGGGGGCGCCGGTCAGCAACGACTGGCCGAGGTCTCCGCGGAAGACACCGCCGATCCACGACAGGTACTGCACGGCAAGGGGCTCTCCGAGCCCGAGGCGCTCACGGATCGCGGCGACCTGCGCCGGGCCCGCATCGATCCCGGCGATGAGCTGCGCCACATCGCCGGGAAGGATCCGCAGCGTCAGGAAGATCAGCGCACTGGCGACGAACAGGCCCAGCAGCAGCAGGGCCAGTCGACGCGCTAGATATCTAGACAACGACCAACCATAGAAGGCGCACAGCCGCCCTCAACTGAGACTCGAGCTAGGGCTGGCAGGTCTTGCTGCTGTAATAGGCGCCCGTCGATGGAGAGACTGTCTTCACGGAGTACTTGTACTTGGATCCTGCCCACCCCGTAAAAGTGTAGTAAACGGTAACTGAAGGAAAAGCAGGATCGACGACGACTTGGTCTGCTGGAACGCATTGGAACGAGTTTGACGCGGCATTCGCGGGAGCCGCGACGCCGACCAAAGCGGCAGCCAAGAGCGCGGTCGCAAGCGATACTCCTGCAGTCTTCCGGGACAGTTTCATAGCTTCTCCAATAGCGCCTGATGGCAAGCGTGCTTATCGCGCTGCCTCCTCAAGCGCACTGAGGTTCATGCGCTCGTTGACATTCACAATAGGGAAGCCAGCTACGCCATGTCGAGTGGCCACAACCGACGCTCCGTTATAGAGCCAATCGGCGGCCTGGTCGTCGGCGACGATCTTCGCAGCCTGCTTCAGCAGGCTCGCCGACGTCTGGTCGTCCGTCGCGCTGCGCGACTGCTGATAGAGCTTCTGCACCTCGGGGTTGTTGTAGGTGAAGTAGTAGTCCGGATTCGCCCAGTTCTCGAAGTCGCGCGCCTCGGTGTGCAGCACGAAGCTGAGCTCATAGTTCTTGTTGGTGTAAACGTCGTTGACCCACGTCGGAAACTCAACCTGCTTGACTTTGAGAGTGATTCCGACGTCGTTGAGGTTCGATACGAGGATCTGAGAAACTGTCGTTCCGTACCAGGACGGGATGGTGAGCGTCAGCGTCAGGTCCTGTACACCGGCCTCCGAAAGAAGCTTCTTCGCAGCGGTCGGGTCGAACGGAGCGGTGGAGGACAGATCCTCGTAGCCGGGGTCCAACTCAGGGATCGGGCCGTACAAGGTCTGCCCGGCTCCGAGAGCCTTGACGATCGCGTCGTGGTCGATGGCCTCGCGGATCGCCTGGCGCACCCGCTTGTCGGACAGAGGGGCCTTCGTCGAGTTCATCGCCAGCGTGCCCTTGTCGGTCGACTTTCCGACCTCGACAGTGAACTCGCCGCTTGCCTTGATCTGATCGCTGAGGTTTGCGTCGAAGCCAGTGACGACGTCGAGTTCTCCTGCTAGGGCGCCGTTGAGCGCTGCCTGGTTGTCGGGGATGTAGCTGAACACCACCTCTTTGACCTTCGCCTTGTCGCCCCAGTACCCGTCGTTGCGGTCGAAGGTGATCGAGTCGCCCTGCTTCCAGTTCGTCAGCTTGTACGGCCCGGTGCCGTTCGCCTTCGTCTTGCGATCGGTGGGGTCGTCCTTCTTAAGCACGAGACCGGCGCGTCCGGTGAGGTTCCACAGCAGCGCCGAATCGGGCTGGCTGAGGGTCAGCACGACGTCCTTGCCGTTCGCGGCGATGCTCTGCACGCGAGAGAGCGTGTCGGAGTCGCGGTACGAAGTGTTGGCCTTCACCTGCTGCAGAGACCACACGACGTCGTCGACCGTCAGGGGCGACCCATCGTGGAAAGTCACGCCGTCACGCAGGGTGAACGTATAGGTGAGCTTGTCGGACGAGACGGTGTGGCTGGATGCGAGCGTGTCGACGATCTGCTGGTCGGGCGTGCGCGAAACGAGACCCTGGTAGACGTTGTCGATGAGGATCTGGTCGAGAGCCGAGCCCGCCGTGGTCCTGATGTCGAGGTTGCCGGGTTCCGCGACAAGACGTACGTTCACGACCGCGTCGGGGTCGGGCGTGACCGCGGTCGGGGACGCATCGGGCGTGGAGCCGCCGGAGCAGGCGGTCAGCAGCAGGGCGCCGGCGGCGAGGAGCGCGGCGGCAGCGACAGTGGTGCGGCGAAGCATGTGAGAGGTGTCCTTTCGGCAGCGCGGGCATGCGCGGGTGCTGTGCGCAGCGGCCCGCTGACTCGGGTGCGCGTTACAGCCTAGGCTTTGCGACGGCGGGTGCGGTCATCCGCCTTCGCTGCGGCGACACCGAGCGTCATGCGATCGGCCGCGTCAGCCGCGCGCGACCTGTGCGATGAGTCGGGCCAGTTCGACCGGCTGCTCCTCCTGCACGTTGTGGCCCGAGTTGACCTCGACGAGGGATGCCGCCGGGAGGCGACGCTGGAAGTCCTCGGCATCAGGGGGTGTCACGAACCCGCGGCGTCCGCGCACGAGAGTGATCGGGGCGCTGACGGCGGCGAGGTCGTCCCACCCCGCGGCGGTCAGCGCGCCGCGGATCGCGTGACGTTGCGCCTCTGCGCTCGCCGCGGCATCCGCGTCACCGGCCAGCGCGTTCGCGAGGTGCGCGAAGTGGTGCTTCCATTCGACGCGGCCGTCCGCACGCTCGCGCGAATTGAGGATGACACCGCGGGTCGCGGCGCCGCGGGAGCCGCCGAGTCCGAACGAGAGTGCCCGCTCGACGAGCTCCTCGCGGCTGGCCCAGTCGGTGGGTCCGGCGAAGAAGGCGGCGATCTGCGCGGCGTCGCCGTCCGGGTCGATGCCGGGCGTGATGTCGACGACGATCAGCTCGCGCACCAGCTCCGGGTGTGAGGCGGCGAGCGCGGCGCCGGTCAGGCCACCGAGCGACTGACCGACGAGCACCTGTGGCGTGCCCGCGCTCCACGCGGCGACAGCCGGGGCGATGTCGGCGGCGAGGACGCCTCCGGTGTACGCGGCATCCGTCCGCCACGACGAATCGCCGTGCCCTGGCAGGTCGACGGCGAGGGCGGGGATGCCGAGGGCGAGCACCGTCGTGTCCCACGTGTGCGCGTTGAGGCCGGCGCCGTGCAGGAGCGTCACCTGCGGGGGAGTGAAGGCGGCCGTGACGGGATCCCCGTACTGCAGCGCGCTGACGACACGACCGTCGTCGAGGCGGTGGGTGAGGCGGCGGACGGGCGGGACGGCGTCGATGCCGAGCTCGGCGGCCTGATCGGCCAGGAAGGAGAACTCATCCATTCGGACATTGTGCCTCTCTCCGCGCTCGCACCGGTGATTTCGACGCACGGCTGCGCCGCGCGCTCACCCGGTCGAGCCGGCCCACGCGTCCTAGGCTGATCGCATGAGCACCGAGCGTCGCGTCCACCTGTCCCGGTCGGCCCGTCCCGCGTACGACGCCCTGGAGGCGTTCTCGAAGACGGTCGGCGCGGTCGCCGCCGAGGCGGGCATCGATGCACGCCTGCGGGAGCTGGTGCTCATCCACGCGTCGCAGCTCAACGGATGCGCGTACTGCGTGCGCGTGCACGTCGACCGCGCGGTCGCGGCGGGTCTCGGCATCGATGAGATCGCCCAGCTCGCCGCCTGGCGCGACTCGGGCGTGTTCTCGGCCCGCGAGCGCGCGGCTCTCGAACTGGCGGAGTGCTACGTGTTCATCCACGAGGAGGGCGTGCCCGACGAGGTCTACGACCGCGTCGGCGGCATCCTCTCGGAGCAGGAGTACGTCGCGATCAGCTGGCTGCTCGTGTCGATCAACGCCTTCAACCGCATCACGATCGCCGGAAAGTACCCCGTCCCGCCGCGCGGGGCCCAGACGGGCGCGGGAGACGATCCGGCGTGAGCATCGTCTCTGGAGCCCTGAACTTCCGCGACGTCGGCGGGCTCCCGGCGGGCGGTGGCGTCACGCGTGCGGGTGTGCTGTTCCGTTCCGGCAATCTCGCCGGGTTGGACGAGGCCGGCCGCGAGGCGCTCGTCGGTCTCGGAATCCGTCGCGTCGTCGACCTCCGCGCCGACGACGAAGTGGCCGCCGAGCCCAGCCGCGTCGCCGGCCTCGATCTCGAGACGATCCGGATCCCGCTCTTCCTCGGTTCGGTCGCCTCCTTCTTCGTCGAGGATCGCTCGCTCGCCGACGTCTACCGCGGCCTCGTGGACGAGTCGGCCGATCGGATGGTCGACGTGGCGCGCGCCGTCCTCGAGGGTGCACCGACGCTCGTGCACTGCACCGTCGGGAAGGACCGCACGGGCGTCGCCGTCGCGCTGCTGCTGGATGCCGTCGGCGTCGAGCATGATGCGATCGTGGCCGATTACGCGGGCACGGAGCAGCTGCTTCCGGCGCGGCGCAATGCTCGTGTGCTCTCCTATCTGCGCAGCGCGCACCCCGACGCTCGCCATCTCGAAGACCTCGCGACACGCTCGCCGGCACCCGTGATGCAGGCGCTGTTGGAGGATGTGCGCGAGCGCTTCGGCTCGGCGGCGGACTACCTCGTCGCACACGGCCTCCGCCGCGACGACGTGGGCGCGCTCGCGACGATCCTCATCGAACGCTGAGGTAAGGCTCGCCTTAACGGGCGTATGATGGAGGAATCATGACCTCCTCCGCGCTGCGTGCTGTGCACGACGAGTCCGCCTGCAAGGCGTCTCGTCACGCGCGGGTGCAGCAGCTCATCACGGCGGACGAGCACGCGCTGGCCGAGCTGGAGGCGCTCATCGCGACGCTGCCGATTTGCTCGACCGGTCGTGTCTTCATCGAGGTTCCCGACGCCTCGTGGATCGCGCCGATCGCGGTTCCGGCGCGCATGGTCGTCACCTGGCTCGACCGCTCACGCCGCAGCGGCCAGCCCGGAACCGGCCGTTCCTGTGCTCCCGGCCAGGCCGTGAGTCGGGCCGTGACGGCGTGGGCCGATGAGATGCTCTGCGCCGACGAAGACGAGCCGACGTGCCAGGACGGCACCCGCATCCACCTTCTCGGCGGATTCCTCGGCACCGCCGACATCTTCGACCACCTCACCGAGCGCCTCGGCATCTCGCCGGCGGCGGTGCACACACCGGCGCGTTTCGGGCTGGTCAGCTCTCGCTGACCGTGCCTGCCGATGCTCCGCGCGGCACATAGTTGCCCTCTTCGAGGCCGGCGAGAATCTCGAACCTGTTCGTCAGCGGGTTGCGTCCCGCCAGGGCGTACAGCAGCGGCATGAGAAAGCCGTAACGGCGCCACTGGCGCGCGTGCACGGCTTCGTGACGCAGCACGTCGTCGCTGATGCGCGGCGAGTCGGTCAAGAAGCACCCGCCGACGCAGACGCCGCCGCGGCCGAACGTCCATGACGGCATCCCGGTGAACACCCAGAGGCCTCCGCGGCGATGGATGCGGCCCGTCGACCACAGCGACCCCCAGACCCAGCCCACGGCGGTTCCCCACCAGAAGCCGACGAGGCTGAGGGGGGAGTCGAGCAGGATGCCGGGAATCAGCGCATCGAGGCGGCGTCCGCGCGCCACGGCGCGGGCCGCCCGTTCCTGCCAGCCCGGCGGGGGCGACGCGATCACGCGAGCGCCCCGACGACCCGCAGGATCGTGCCGAGGTCGTCGACGGCCGCGGCTGGAGACGCCGGCGCGAATCCGGCGATCGACGCACCCACCAGGGGGAGGGTGCGGCGCACGGCGGCGATCGCCGCGGTCAGCTCCCGCAGCGTCAGGCCGAACGGCGTCGGCTGGGTCACACCGGTGAGCTCGGCCGGGTCGAGCACGTCGAGGTCGACGTGGATGTAGACGGCATCCGCTCCCGTGGCAGCCACGGCGGCGGCGACCGCGGCACCGTCGCCGATCGCGTCGGCCGCGACGCTGCGGATATCGCTCTCGGCCAGGTGCACGGCCTCGCCCGGGTCGAGATCGCGGGCGCCCACCAGCACGAGACGATCGGCGATCACCGCGCCGCTTCCGGGCACCGGTCCGCTCTCGTGCACGGCGCGCAGGGCCATGCCTGCGAACGCGCCCGACGGCGAGGTCGCGGGCGTGTTGAGATCGCCGTGCGCGTCGAACCAGACCACCGCGAGATCCGGGTGTCGGGCGGAGGCCTGGGCGATCGCGGGGACGGCGACGCCGCAGTCGCCTCCGATGATGAGCGCCGGCTCGTCGCTGACGGCGAGCTCCGCCGTGAGGGCGTCGGCGACCCGACTCAGCGCGCTGAAACGGCGGATGCCGGTCTCCAGCGCTTCACCGGCCTCTGCCGGCACCTCGACGCGCGCGGTCGCCGCGCGGGGCAGGTCGCCGGCGATCGCCTCGGCTCCGTCCACGAGCAACATCGCGCGCGCGGCGGGGGAGCCCTGCCACTGCGGAACCACCACGAAGCGGGTCATCTTGCCGTCCCTCCCTGCGCGCCACGCGCACCGCGACGTCCGCGTCCCGGCGTCCACCGTGTGGCGGACCCCGGGGCGCGGACCGTCATCCCGCCTACTTCTCCAGGGCCGGAGCCCCGGCGCCGCCGCTCTTCAGGGCAGCCAGGCGCGCCTCGACCTCGGTGAGCTCGCCCACGTCCTCGAGCTCGTTGAACTGGGCGTCCAGGCTGGATGCCGCCAGCTCCGCCTTGCCGGCGGCGAGAGCCTCCTGGCGGCGCACCTTGTCCTCGAAGCGTCCCAGCTCGCTGGTCGGGTCGAGCACATCGATGGACTTGACCGCATCGTGCACCTTGTTCTGTGCCTCGGCCGTCTTCGCGCGCGCGAGCAGCTCGCTGCGCTTGGACTTCAGCTGCTCGAGCTTCTGCTTCATGCCGTTGAGGCCGTCCTTGAGCTTGGCGACGACCTCCGTCTGAGAGCTGATCGTCGGCTCGACGGCCTTGGCCTCGTTCTCCTCGCTGATCTGGCGCTGCAGCGCGATCTTGGCGAGGTTGTCGAACTTGTCGGCATCCGCCGTGTTGCCGCTCCCGCGCAGTTCGTCGGCCTTGCGGCTGGCGGCGAGGGCCTTGTTGCCCCACTCGGCCGCCGCGCGCACGTCCTCCTCGTGGTCGCGCTCCAACAGCCGCAGATTGCCGATGGTCTCGGCGATCGCGGACTCGGCGTCGGCGATGGAGTTGGTGTAATCGCGCACCAGCTGGTCGAGCATCTTCTGCGGGTCTTCGGCGGCGTCGAGCATGGCGTTGACGTTCGCCTTCACGAGCGTCGAGATGCGACCGAAGATGGACTGCTTTGCCATCGTTTTTCCTTTCCTAACGGGAGACTTCCCAGCGTGCGAGGGGATCGTGCGGTCGAAGTTGGCGAGCGGATGCCGGGCTCAGAAGCGACCTCCGCCGCGGCGCGCGCGGCTGCCGGCGCCGCCGAACCCGCCGGGGGAGATGCTGCCGCCCCCGCCCAGGCCGCCGAAGCCGCCGCCGGAGCGCGAGCGGCGGGCGCCGCCCCCGTTGAGCAGGGAGTTGAGGACGATGCCGCCGAGGACGGCGCCCATCATGTCGCCGCCCGAGCCCCTGCGCTGCGATCCGCCGGAGCCGCCGAACATGCCGCTCTGGAAGACGCCGACATCGTTCTGCGCCGCCTGCATCGCCTGCGTCGCCAGCTCGTGCGCGCGCTGTGCGGCGGCAAGAGCCTGTGCGGGATCGTTCTGCTGCAGCTGGCGGGCCTGCACGAGCGACGCGCCGGCCTCGGCGAGGCGGGTACGTGCCTCGGCGCCGACGGCGCCGCGGCGTGAAGAGATGAAGTCCTCCGCCGCGGAGATCTCGCCCTGCGCCTGTGCGATGAGGCCGCCCAGCTGTGCGGATGCGCGCGCCGCGCGCTCCTGCTCGTCGCGGACGCCGGCCAGGACTGCGTCGATCTGTGCGTTGGCGCGGTCCAGACCCTCGCGGGCGAAGAGGGGACGCTTGGCGGGCCCGGTGACCAGCGGCCGCGCCGCCTCGACCTGCGCGCGCGTGGCCGCGATCACGGGGGCCAGACGCCCGTCCGGGTCGGGCAGTGCCGTTGCCGCGGCGATGTCGGTCTCCAGATCGGCGATGAGGGCCGCGGCATCCGCCTCCGCCTGGGCGAGGTCGACGCTCATGCGCGCGACGGCGTTGTGCAGCATCTCGGCCTGTGCCACGGCGTCCTCCGCAGCGCGGATGCTGACCGCCGCGGCCGACGTGTTGCCGGCGGCGATCTGCGCGGCGGCGGTGTCCAGCAGCGTGTCGGCGAACGCGAGGCGCTGCGACGCCTGCTCGGGGTTGTCGGCGATCGCGGTCAGGGCCAGGGGGTCGTACGCGCTCGTCAGGCCGGTGAGCGTCGCGACGGCGGCGTCGTGCGCGCCGGCCACGTTCGCCTTCTTCTCGCGGAGGCGTGCGAGTGCGTCGGGGGCGTTCTGCTCGAGCTTTCGCAGTTCGTCGAACGCCGCAGCCTTCTCGTCGAGGTGCGCGTTGGCCGCGTCGCACAGCTCGATGATGCGCATGTTCCAGGCGCGCGTGTCGTCGTCGCTGTCGGGGTTCTCATCGTCGAGCTTCTGCTTGAGGGCGAAGGCCTCATCCAGCTGAGCCTTCGCGCTGGCCAGCGCCGACTCGAACTCGCGGGCTGCCTCGTCGCCGAACTGCGCCCGGGCGAAGCCGAGCTCCTGCTCGCTCGTCTTGACGGCGTCGTCCGTCTGTACCAGGGCTGAGGACGCGCGGCGCGTGAGATCCTCGATGCTCACCGGCGCGGGCGGTGTTCCCGTGCCGGGGCCCGCGGGCGATCGACGCCTGCGCGAGCGCATCACGATCCAGATGATGAGCCCGGCCAGGGCGATCACCACGATGACGAGCAGGATCGGCGTGATGATTCCGGCGGCGTCGACCCCCGCGCCGCCGGTTCCTCCCGCGATGGCGTCGGCCAGGCCGTCGGCAGCGGAGGTGGCGGCGCCGACCCAGTTGCCGGCCGACAGCGCCGGCTGCACCCGTTCGCGTTCGATCGTGGTGAGCTCATCGCCGGTCACGGGGCCGGCCGAGGAGCCCGACAGATAGTACTGACGGCCGTCCGTCGAGATCGCCAGGAGGTACTGGTGCGGGCCCAGACCGTTGTTCTGCGCCGTCTGGTTCGCCCAGTCCTCGGGCGTCGACGGATCGGTAAACTGCGGGACGTACGCAACCCAGAGATCGACACCCGACTTCGCGGTCAAGGCACGCAGGCGTGTGTCGACCTCGGAGACCTGTGCACCGGAGAGCACACCGGACTGATCGACCACGCGTGACGAGCTGAGAGCGACGGGACCCGTGGCGATCGCCGCGGTCGCGCCGCCCAGGACGATCGCCGTGGCGCTGCCCAGGACGATCGCCGCCGCCGCCGTCAGCGCCAGCCACAGACGCGCACGCATGCGTGTTCCTCCCCTGCGCGAGGTGCGGGATCCTCGCTCCTCACGCCGATCCTATGTCGCGAACGGCATGACCCGATAGGCGGCCTGCGGGGATGCCGTGGGTCTTGCCCTCCCCGGCCTGTCCCTGCGTCGGCACCGATGCGGGCCGGTATGGTGTCGCGTTCGGAGGAACCATGAACAACGACGGATTCGGTGCCGACCGCTACGGCGCAGATGTGCTGGCGGCGGGGTGGCGAGACGCGGGCCGCCGCGCGGTGCCGCGCGTCGCAGCCACGCCGGAGCTCGTGGTGGAGATCGCCGGTGACGGCTTCTGCGGTGCCGTCACCGGCATCCAGTCCGGTCACGTCGAGCTGGAGGACCGCCTCGGCCGCCGCCGACTGTTCCCCCTGGGGGGAGGCTTCCTCATCGACGGGCAGGCCGTCGTCCTGGAGGCACCGAAGGCCGCGGCATCCGGCCCGCGCCGCACCGCCTCCGGGTCGTTCGCCGCCGAGACCGCTCGCGCCCGCGTGGCCCGCGCCTCGCGGATCCTCGTGGAGGGACGCCACGACGCCGAGCTCGTCGAGAAGGTGTGGGGCGATGATCTTCGCGTCGAAGGAGTCGTGGTCGAGTACCTCCAGGGCGTCGACCTGCTCGAAGACGTGCTGCGCGAGGAGCCGCCCGGGCCGGGACGGCGCTACGGCGTGCTCGTCGATCACCTCGTGCCCGGCTCGAAGGAGTCGCGCATCGCCGACGCGGTCGCCCGGGGCCCCCACGGCGCTCACGTGCGGATCGTCGGTCACCCGCACATCGACGTGTGGCAGTGCGTGACGCCGCGCGCGCTCGGCATCGCGGCCTGGCCCGACGTGCCCCGCGGTATCGAGTGGAAGGTGGGCGTCAGCCGCGCTCTCGGCTGGCCGGCGCGCGATCAGGCCGACATCGCCCGTACGTGGCAGCGCATCCTCGGAGCCGTGCACAGCTACCGCGACCTCGATCCGGCGCTGCTGGGCCGTGTCGAAGAGCTCATCGACTTCGTCACCGCCTGAGCCCGTCGCTCGGTCCTCGCCGCCGCAACCAGTGTGCCCGCCGGTAGCCTGGTCGGGTGCCGCACGAGAGAGATGCTCCCCGTTTCCGCGACAAGCCCGTCTCGTTCGTGCGCCGCAGCGGCCGGATGAGCGACGCGCAGGAGCGCGCGTGGGCGGAGTTGTCACCGCAGTACGTCATCGACGTGCAGCGGGATGCCGCGGCCACCAGCATCCTTCCGGGGACCGCGATCGTGCCCGCCGAGGTGTTCGGGCGCACGGCGCCCCTGACCGTCGAGATCGGATCGGGTCAGGGTCATGCGATCGTCCACGCCGCTGCCGCTGCGCCCGAGCGTGATTTCCTCGCGGTGGAGGTGTTCCGCGCGGGGCTGGCGCGCACCATGCTCGATGCCGACCGCGCCGGCATCCGCAACCTCCGTCTCGTCGAGGCCAATGCTCCCGAGGTGCTCGAGCACCTGCTGCCGGCGGCGAGCGTGGATGAGCTGTGGATCTTCTTCCCCGACCCGTGGCACAAGGCGAAGCACAACAAGCGTCGCCTGATCGCGCCGCCGTTCCCGCCGCTCGCCGCGCGGGCGCTGCATGACGGGGGACGGCTGCGGTTGGCCACCGACTGGGAGGAGTACGCCCTGCAGATGCGCGAGGTCCTCGCCGGCGTCGACGCGTTCGCGCCCGCGTTCGACGGTGAGTGGGCCGAGCGGTTCGGGGGCCGCGTGATGACGGCGTTCGAGCGCAAGGGCCTCGCGAAGGGCCGCGAGATCCGCGACCTCGTCTACCGCCGCCTGCCGCGCGTGGCCTCGGGCGCGTGAGCACGGCGCCCCCCGCCCGAGATCGCTGGCGGGCCGTGCGCCCGCTGGCGCACCGCGACTTCCGCATTTTGTTCGGCGCGGTCGTGCTGTCGATCTCGGCGGCCGGGATGTGGGCCGTCGTCATGGTCTACGCGGTCATCCGCATCGACGACGATCCCGTGCAGCTGTCCCTCGTCGCCGCCGCGAACGCGATCGGTCTTCTCGCCTGTGCGATCCCGGGAGGCATCGCCGCCGACCGCCTGCCGCGCCGGGTGATCCTGCGTGCCGTGGAGACGGCGAATGTCCTCGCCGTCGGCTCGGTCGTCGTGGTGGGCCAGTTCGGCACCCTCACGATCGTCCACCTCACGATCGTCTCGCTCGTGCTCGGCGCCGGGGCGGGCTTCTTCTTTCCCTCCTACAGCGCGATCCTTCCGCGCATCCTTCCGGCCGAGCACCTGCTGCCGGCGAACGGGCTCGAAGGCGCGGTACGTCCCGCCCTGCAGCAGGCCGCCGGCCCCGCGATGGCGGGACTTCTGCTCGCCGCGCTGATCCCGAGCCAGGCCGCCGTCGCCGTGCTCCTCGCCCACGCGGCGGCACTCGTGCTGCTGCTGTTCCTCCGCCCCGAACCGGCTCCCGCCCCCGCCGACGCGTCCGACGGCGCCGTGTCGGGCCGGAGCATCCGCCACGACCTCGTCGAAGCCGTGCTCTTCACGATCCGCACCCCGTGGCTGCTGTGGACGCTGCTGTTCGCGACGATCTGGGTGCTCGTGACGATGGGTCCCGAGGAGGTGCTGCTGCCGTTCGTCACCCGTGAGCGCTTCGGCGACGATCCGCGTCTGTTCGGCTTCCTGCTGGCCTGCTTCGGTGCCGGCGGGGTGGTGGGATCTGTCGTCGTCTCGTCGCTGCGGATGCCGCGGCGCTACCTCACCGCGATGACCCTCGTGTGGGGCCTCAGCACCTTGCCGTTCGTGGTCATCGGCCTCACGCACGAGTACTGGCTGATGGCGGTGAGCGGCTTCGCGTGCGGCTTCGGCTTCAGCTACGGCAACGTCATCTGGGGGACGCTCCTGCAGCGCAGGGTGCCGCGTCACATGCTCGGGCGGATCTCGAGCCTGGATTTCTTCGTCTCCCTCGCGCTCATGCCCATCTCCATGGCGCTTGCCGGACCCTTGTCCACCGTCGTCGCGATCCCCGTCATCTTCATCGTGGCGGGGCTCGTCCCCTTCGTGCTGTCGCTGATCGTGCTGTGGGTCGCGCGGATGCCGCAGGACGAGATCGCCCACCCCCTCCACGATGACGAGGAAGGCTCACCGTGAGACAGGTCGTCGACACGCGGCGGCTCGGGGTGGGCATTGTTCCCGCGGCGGCGGTGTGCCTCGCCGCACCCGCGTTCTTCGTCCTGCTGCAGCCGCTGCTCGGCATCGCGCTGCTGGTCATCGGGCTCGGGGGAGCCGTCGCGCTCGAACGGCGGCGGGTCGCAGCATCCGCACCGTCGCTCGCGCGCGACCTGTCGCTCATCGCGATGGGGATGCTCGTGGTGAGTTCGATCTCGCTGGAGGCGAAGCTCGACACCCTCTCGATGATGCGATTCACCCTCGCGCTGGGCGGTGCGGTCGCGCTGCCCTACGCCGTCTCGCGGTGGGTGTACCGCGATCGGGCGATCCGATTCCCGTGGCGGGGTGGGGGACGCTGGCGCGGCTGGCAGTGGGGCTGGCTCGTCGCCGTGCTCGTGCTCGGCTGGCTGATCCTGCCGTTCTACTTCATCACCTCGGGCGTGTACCGCAACTGGCCGGTGGTGGACAGCCCCGACCTCATCGGCCGGCTGTTCGTCGGCGTCGGTGCCGTGGGCATCTGGGACGAGCTGTTCTTCATCTGCACGGTGTTCGCTCTGCTGCGCCGTCATCTCCCGGATGCCGCGGCCACCGTGCTGCAGGCGGTCGTGTTCGTCTCGTTCCTGTGGGAGCTCGGCTACCGCGCGTGGGGGCCGGTGCTGACGATTCCGTTCGCTCTGCTGCAGGCGGTCATCTTCCTCAAGACCCGCTCGCTCGGCTACGTCGTCACGGTGCACCTGCTCTTCGACGCCGTCGTGTTCGCG
Organism: Microbacterium sp. AG790; assembly: GCF_003634765.1. NCBI lineage: Bacteria > Bacillati > Actinomycetota > Actinomycetes > Micrococcales > Microbacteriaceae > Microbacterium > Microbacterium sp. AG790. The sequence continues at coordinate 185,887 of NZ_RBWZ01000009.1, read as the reverse complement.
GTGCTCGTGCACGCGCACAACCCGGGGCTGCTGGACGCGTTCTTCCTCGTGGCGCCCTGAACGCGCCGCGGCATCCGTCGACGCTCAGCGCTCGCCGCGCAGGAGCTCCAGACCGGCGCTGGCGAACTGCCGCGTCGTCGCGGAGGGCAGGAACGCGCGCGCGAGTCCCGCGCCGATGCGCGGCAGGTCGGCCTCGTCGCGGAACAGCAGCGACATGGTCTCGTAGCGCGGGTGGAACTTGTGCTTGAAGCGGTGCAGCGACTGGAATCCGTACACCGGTTCGAGCGCGTCGGACAGTCGTGTGCTCAGCGCCGCCAGCCCCTGGGCCTCGGGCGGGTACTCGTGGGTGAGCGGCGCGCCGGACAGTGACATGAACTCGGCGCCCTCGTCGCGGAAGGCGACGGCCGAGCTGCCGATCAGGTACTCCATCACCGGTCCGAACCCGTGCTCGCGGCGGCGCATGAGGTCGAGCGTCCAGCCGCGCACGACGCCTTCGCCGTACACCGGCATCCACGACAGGAAGCCGTGCACGTCGCCGCGCGCGTCGAGGGCGAGCGCGATGCGCACCTCGGGATCGTCCGCTTCGGCGAGCGTTCCCAGCGTGAAGCGCATCTCGGGCAACTGCTTCTCGCCGACCCACTGGTTCGAGATCGCCTGCACCTGCGTGCGCACGCCCCACGACTCGTCGCGCAGATGCGTCAAGCGGAAGGTCATCTCCTCGCGACCCGCACGGTTGAGGGTCGTGCGCACCGAGTTCCACCGTTTGCCGGTGTAGGCCAGGCCCGGCAGGTCGACGATGGTGTCGTCCGCGACGACGAGCGCGCGCCACGAGTCCGGCACGGCCGCCTGCGTGGCGGCTCCCGCGCTGAAGAAACACGGAATGAGGGCCGCCTCCTCCGATGCCGCGATGAACTCGGCCACAGACGCGGGGCGTCCCTCTTCGGGCCCGAGCGGGTCGGCGAGGGCGATCGCCGCCCCGGCGCGGATCTGGTAGGCGACGACGCCGGTGCTCGTGCGCAGGTAGCTGTTGCCCTCCCAGGTCGTCATCCACGACAGCGTGCCGCCGCCGTGCGTGCGGATGAGGTCGGCGACCTCGGCGGTGCTCGGCTGCGCGCCTGGCGCCCCGAGCTCGCTGCGCCGGGCGCCGGAGAACGCGGCGCGCACTACGATGAGATAGACGAGCAGCACGAGCGCGATCAGGCCGCTGCCGATCTCGATCGCGGTCTCACCGTCGACGGGGACACCGAGGTCGAGACGCACGTCCAGCGTGACGATGACCGCGAGCAGCGCCGCGGCCAGGATGTTCAGCGCCAGCAGCACGAGAGCGCAGATCCACGCCCAGCGCCGCGCGCGCCGCAGTCCCTGGGCGATCACGAGCACCACGACGACGTCGATGGCCGTCGTCGTCCAGTCGCTGGAGAGCGGGTCGGTGGTCCCGAACGGGCCGTAGGTGGGGATGAGCGTCAGGATCACTTCGATGCCGACGAAGGCGAGCATGCCGATGAAGGCGATGAGGCGCTGCTCGCGGATGGTGGCGCGACGCGGTCGCAGGGTGCGGTCGAACACGAGCACGACGAGCACGGCGATGAGGTGGGAGAGGTCGGCCACGGTCCCGAGAACCAGGACTCCGACGATGACGACCGCGATGAGCACGAGCCATGCGCGCAGCCGCCACGGCGAGGCGAGCAGACCGATCACGGCGGCAAGACATGCGAAGGTGCCGCCGCTGGCACCGACATCGAGCGTGGTGGCGGTGTCTTGCACCCACTCCCAGCCGGAGAAGACACTGAGCACGGCCAACAGCAGCGATGTCGCCAGGACGGCGACGATCTGGCCGACCCAGAAGTACGCGAGGGCCACGCGCGTGCCGCGGGCGTACTCGAGTACGCCCATCGCGACGAATCCGATCAGGGTCGGCAGGAACAGCCAGGGCTCAGCGACGAAGAACGTGCCGGTGATGGGCGTCCACCATCGACCGGCTTCGAGCGCGGGCAGACCGTACGCCCACGTGTCCATGCCGGCGCTCTCGTCGAAGGGCGACCACAGGCCCTGCGAGAGGATGCCGACGATGAGGACGGCGGCCACGGTGAGCAGCGTCGCCGGCAGGTGGCGTACGAGACGCACGAGAGCGTGGGCCCGCGTCGTCGCGAGCTGATCTGCGCCTGCGGGGAAGGCGGCAGGCGCTGTCTCCGTCATGCCTTCACCGTACCGGCAGCGACGGTCGCCGCGTCGTATCCGGGCGGTGGTCGGACGCTCAGAGACGAGCCAGCAGTGCGGGGCCGAAGACGAGGAGGGCGGCGACGGGCACGACGAGCAGGCCGATCGCGATGACGCCGATCGCCACCATGCTGCCGAGCACCGAGAGGATGGCAGCGCCGAGGGAGGACGAGGAACGGGTGAGGGTCGAGGTGGTCATGTCTCGACGCTACGAACAGCAGGGTGGGCTCCACATCGTGCCGCGGATGCATCGGCATCCTTCGGGAGGATGATCCTCCCAGGCCTCTCACACCGGGGCGATAGGTTGCCTCTGACACGATCTGTCGGTGTCTCGAACGTCTCGTCCCGTCTCACGCCGCGTGCAGATCCGGCGCCGCCGGGTGACCGTGGGAGTTCTCGCCGTGCTCGCCGCCGCCGTCATCGCAGTGGTGGCCGTCGTGGCTTCCGACCTCAACGGCATCCACCGCTCCGACATCGCGATGCCGTCGGCCAGCCCCGGGGTCGCGCAGAACACGGGAGAGGTCAACATCCTGGTGATGGGACTGGACAGTCGCGTCGATCAGGACGGCAAGCCCTTCCCGCAGGAGATCTACGACGCGATCCACGCGGAGGATGAGAGCGTCGGCGGCTACAACACGAACGTGCTGATGTTCATCCACATCCCGGCCAACGGCGGCAAGGCGGTCGGCATCTCGATCCCGAGGGACGACTACGTCGACTACGCGAACGCGCCCGACGGGGTCACGAAGGGCAAGATCAAAGAGGACTACGGCCGCACGTTCCAGGCCACGTACGACGAGCTGACCGGCAACGGCACCGACGATGCGACGGCGTATCAGCGAGCCCGCGACGCCGCGCGGCAGGCGCAGATCCAGACCGTCTCGTCGTTTCTCGGCGGCGTGCGCATCGACCACTTCGTCGAAGTGACGATGGCCGCCTTCTACCGCGTCGCACAGGCGGTGCAGCCGATCACGGTGTGCCTCAACCAGGCGACGGCCGACACGTTCTCGGGTGCGGACTTCGCCGCCGGAATGCAGCAGATCGACGCCGCGCAGGCGATGGCGTTCGTGCGGCAGCGTCGCGACACGCAGTACGAGAACGTCGATCTCACCGACCTCGACCGCACGCGCCGGCAGCAGGCGTTCATGATCTCGCTCGCGGTCAAGCTCAAGAGTGCGCAGACGTTCACGGACTTCGGGGCGATGCGCTCGCTCATCGACACGGCGAAGCAGTACGTCGCGATCGATCAGGGCTTCGACCTGCTGAGCCTCGCGAGCACCGCGCAGCGCCTCGCGGGCGGTGACATCACCTTCCAGACGCTGCCGGTCGAGCGGTTCGGCACGATCGACGGCGAGAGCGTCAACATCGTCGACCAGGACAAGATCGCGGGCATCGTGCGCGACCTGCTCAACCCGCCGTCGCCGACCGCCGCGCCCACCGACGCGCCCACCGACGCCGCGAGCGACGCGCCGAGCTCTCCCTCCGATGGGGCCGACGGGTCATCGCCGTCGCCATCGGGGTCTCCGGCCTCGCAGAGCTACACCAACTCGCAGCAGCCGATGGTGTCGGGTGCGGTGCCCTGCGTGAACTGATCTCGACAGATTCATAGCCCCGCATGCTTCCGTCGTCGTGGTCCGCGGCGTAGCGTCTCAACGACAGCGACGATCGGGCCGCTGCCGATGCAGCGAAGGAGCAGCCATGGTACAGTCGTCGACATTCACCGGACGGACGATCATCGTCACCGGGGCAGGATCGGGGATCGGTCGAGCAACCGCTGTGCGCTTGTTGGGTGAAGGCGCGCGGGTCGTCGGTGCGGATGTGTCGGTAGAGCGGCTCGACGCCCTGCGAGCTGAAGCGTCGGTGGATCGACTCGTGACGGTGGCGGGCGACATCGCCGACGCCGCGACGATCCAGCACATCGTGGATGCCGCGGGTCCGACGATCGACGGGCTGGCGAATGTCGCAGGGATCATGGACGCCTTCCTCCCGCCGGCCGAGGTGGACGACGAGACGTGGGATCGCGTCTTCCGCGTGAACGTCACGGCGCCGATGCGCCTCACCCGTGCGGTACTTCCCGCCATGATCGAGCGCGGGCAGGGCGCCATCGTCAACGTCGCCTCGGAGGCGGCATTGCGCGCCTCATCGGCGGGGGCAGCGTACACGGCGTCGAAGCACGCGATCGCAGGCTTCACGAAGAGCGTGGCATTCTTCTACGGCCCGCAGGGCATCCGTGCGAATGCGGTGGCCCCGGGGGCCGTCGCGACCAACATCGAGGCGCCGATGAAGAGCGAGTATGCGGCGGGACGGATCGGTCCGATCATGCAGGCGCTGATGACCCCTGTCGCGACCGCCGAGCAGCTCGCGTCGGCGATCGTGTGGCTGCTGAGCGATCAGTCAGCCAACATCAACGGCGTCGTCCTGCCGAGCGACGGCGGGTGGTCGACGATCTGACGGCGAGCGGATCGCGCCGTGTAGTGGAGTGCCCCCGACAGGAATCGAACCTGCGACCTTTGGTACCGGAAACCAACGCTCTATCCCCTGAGCTACGGAGGCGTACCGATCGAGAGTATCACCGACGAGGGCTCCGCCACGCCGCCGGCGGCCCCGGATCTGCGGCGATCGACGGTCGGCGGGGGCGCGTTGCGGCATCCCTCTGGAGGGTCGAAACATCGGTGTACGCGGAGGCCATCGCGGCGTGCGAGGATACTCCGGTGCAACGCCTCGTGACCGCCGAACTGGACCTCGATCTCGGTGCTTCCGTCGACCTCATCTTCCAGATCGCCGCGGCCCAACCGGCACCGGTTCTGCGGGAGGAACTGACGTTCACGCAGGGCGATCGCGTCTACACGCCCACCGAGATCATCGACCAGTCCGGCAGCCGCCTGCACCGCCTGCTCGGCGAGGCCGGCCGCCTCGAGGTGCGCTACGAAGCCCTCATCGACGGGCAGGTCGCGCAGCGCGCCACAAGCGACCTCGAAGCCATCACCTACCTGCGTCCGAGCCGCTACTGCCAGTCCGACGAGGTGTTCTCGCAGGCGCGCCGCCAGTTCCGCGGCCTGCAGGGGCTCGAGCTCATCACGGCGGTCAGCGAGTTCGTCGCCTCCAGCACGACCTACACGCCGGGTTTGAGCCAGGGCACCGACTCCGCCGTCACGACCCTCATGACCGGACAGGGCGTCTGCCGCGACTACGCGCACGTCGTCATCGCACTGCTGCGCGCCATGGACATGCCCGCCCGCTACGCCGCGTGCTTCGCCCCCGGCCTTCGCCCCATGGACTTCCACGCCGTGGCCGAGGCCTACCTCGACGGCAGCTGGTACGTCATCGACGCCACCCGGCTCGCCAACCGCCGCTCGCTCGTGCGCATCGCGACCGGTCGCGACGCCGCCGACTGTGCCTTCCTCAGCTACCACGGCGGCTATGTGGGCCTGCAGCGCATGCGCGTCGACGCGTGCGTCCTGCCCGACGATGCGGCCGACGTGGGGGCGCAGGATGCCGCCGCGGCGGCATCCGACCCCGCTCTGGACGACTTCGCCGAACTCATCCAGCTCGCCTGACCCTGACCGGTGGCTGCTCCGCCGGCGCGCGCGGCGGCGCGGATGCCGAGGTCCGCACGCAGGTGGGGGACAGCGGGCGCCCGTAGACTTGACGGGCTATGAATCCCGATGCCCTCGCCGCCGCCCTCCTCGCCGTCATCGCCCCGCTCGCCGAGGCACGACGTCCCGGCTCGAGCGCCGGTCTGACCGCGGCCGATTTCCCCCTGGAGCGCCCGCGCAACCGTGACCACGGCGACTGGGCGTCCAACGCCGCCCTGAAGCTCGGCAAGGTCGTCGGGGTGAACCCGCGCGAGTTCGCGCAGGAGATCGCCGACGCGCTCGCCGCGACCGACGGCGTCGCCAGCGTCGAGGTCGCCGGGCCGGGGTTCATCAACATCCGCCTCGAAGCGGGAGCGGCCGGCGCCCTCGCCAAGACCATCGTCGAGGCGGGCGCGGCCTACGGCACCAACGACACCCAGCGCGGACAGAGCATCAACCTCGAGTTCGTCAGCGCCAACCCCACCGGCCCCATGCACATCGGGCACACCCGGTGGGCAGCGCTCGGCGACGCGATCGCCCGCGTGCTGCTGGCCAGCGGCGCGACGCTCGTGCGCGAGTTCTACATCAACGACGCGGGCGCGCAGATGGACCGCTTCGGACGTTCCGTCCTCGCCGCGATCAAGGGCGAGCCGACGCCCGAGGACGGCTACCCGGGCTCGTACATCGGCGACCTCGCCAGCCGCGTGCTCGCCGAGCTGCCCGGCATCCTCGATCTGTCCGACGACGAGCAGCTTGTGCAGGCGCGCGACCGCGCCTACACCCTGCAGCTCGCCGATCTGCAGGCGTCGCTGGAGAAGTTCAACGTGCACTTCGACGTCTTCTTCAGCGAGCGCACGCTCCACGCGCACGGCCCGAACGGCGAGCCCAGCCTCGTCGACGAGGCCGTCGACCGTCTGCGCGCGCAGGGCCACGTGTTCGAGCAGGACGACGCCATCTGGGTGCGCACGACCGACTTCGGCGACGACAAGGATCGTGTCATCCGCCGCTCCAACGGCGAGTACACCTACTTCGCCGCCGACGCCGCGTACTACCTGAACAAGAGCGACCGCGGCTTCGCGCACAAGATCTATCTGCTCGGCGCCGACCACCACGGCTACGTCCACCGCCTCAAGGCGCTCGCCGGTGCTGCCGGCGACGACCCCGAGAAGGACATCGAGGTGCTCATCGGTCAGCTCGTGTCGGTCAACGGCGCCCGCCTGTCCAAGCGCGCCGGCAACATCATCGAGCTCGACGACCTGCGCGACTGGCTCGGCACCGACGCGCTGCGCTACTCGCTGGCGCGCTACCCCGCCGACTCGCCGCTGACGCTCGATCCCGAGATCCTCACGAAGCGCACGAACGACAACCCCGTGTTCTACGTGCAGTACGCGCACGCCCGCACGCACAACGTCGCCCGCAACGCCGCTGACTCCGGTGTCGATCGCAGCGTCTTCGCCCCCGAGCTGCTCGAGCACGAGACCGAGTCGGCGCTGCTCGGGGCACTGCAGGAGTTCCCGCGCATCGTGGCCTACGCCGCCGAGGTGCGCGAGCCGCACCGCGTCGCGCGCTACCTCGAAGAGCTCGCGAGCCTGTATCACCGGTGGTACGACAACTGCCGCGTGACCCCGCTCGGCGACGAGCCCGTCACCGACCTGCACCGCACGCGCCTCTGGCTCAACGACGCCACCGGTCAGGTGCTCCGCAACGGCCTGGATCTGCTCGGAGTGAGCGCACCGGAGCGGATGTGACGTGAACGACCAGCGCCCCACGCAGCCGCTTGCCGACCCCTCTGCGCGGTGGGTGCTGTCGACGGATGCCGCGGCATCCGCCCCGCGACGGCGCAGCCGCCGCTGGCCGTGGCTGATCGCGGTGCTCGCGGTCGTGCTGCTGGCGGTCGGCGCGTGGTTCGCCGGAGAGTACATCGCCCGCGGCATCGTGGAGCGGACGATTCGCGACCAGGTCGCCTCCCGCCTGGACATCCCCGCCGATCGGCACGTCGACGTGGATGTGCGCGGCCAGGTGATCCCGCAGCTGATCGGCGGGCGCCTCGACGATGTCACGGTCTCGGCCGCCGATGTGAGCCTGGGCGCGCTGACCGGCGATGTCGAAGTGCATGCGGCGGGTGTGCCCATCCGCGGTGACGCCCCGCTGCAGAGCGCGAGCGCGACGGTGCGGCTCGACCAGGATCAGGTGCGGGCGCTGCTGGGTACCGTCGACGGATTTCCCGCGGATGCCGTCACCGTCGAGGCTCCCGACATCGTGATGTCCACCGAGCTGACGGCGTTCTCCCTCTCGGTGCCGGTCGGCGTGAGCCTCACACCGTCGGCATCCGGCGGTGACCTGGTGCTCACCCCGCGGACCCTTCGTGTCTCGGGAGCCGAAGTGTCGGCCGACGTGCTCATCGACCAGTTCGGAGCGTTGGCGCGGACGGTCGTGCGCGACTGGGATGTGTGCGTGAAGCAGTACCTGCCGGTGGGGCTCACGCTGTCGGGTGTGCGCGTGGACGGAGCGCAGGTGGTCGCCGACGTCGCCGTCGATCCGCGGATCACCGTCGATGCGGCGCTGCAGCAGAAGGGCACGTGCAGCTGAGGGAGCCTCTCCCACCGACGCGTCACATGCGCGGGCCGGAATGCGCAGGTGCCCTAGACTTCTAGGACTGCCGGGCGTGACGTCACCGACGGCAGCCCGACCCCACACGATTGGTTCCGCACGTGTCCGCCGCCTCCGACCGCCCGCTCGTGCCCGCGTGGCTTGCCGAACCGGCCGATGCGAACGCGCTCGCGCCGCTGGTGTGGCCGGCCTCGACCGCGCGTGATGCCGACGGCCAGCTCGAGATCGCGGGCGTCGGCGTCGCCGAGCTGCGCGCACGATTCGGCACTCCTTTGTATGTCCTCGACGAGGACGGTGTCCGCACGCGCGCACGCGAGGTGCGCGAAGCGTTCACCGTGGCGGCCGCGCGCCGCGGCGTGCAGGCACGCATCTATTACGCCGGCAAGGCGTTCCTCTCGACCGAGGTCGTGCGCTGGGTGACCGAGGAGGGCCTCGCCGTCGACGTCGCCACCGGCGGCGAGCTCGCTGTCGCCCTCGCCGCCGGCGCCGATCCGTCCCGCCTCGGCCTGCACGGCAACAACAAGTCGGTCGCCGAGCTCGAGCGCGCCGTCGAGATCGGCATCGGCTCGATCGTGATCGACTCACGTATCGAGCTCGAGCGTCTCGCCGCGATCGTCGAGCGGCGCCGCGCGGACGATGCGGCCCCGCAGGCGGTGCTCGTCCGCGTCAACAGTGGTGTGCACGCCGAGACGCACGATTTCCTGGCGACCGCCCACGAAGACCAGAAGTTCGGCTTCGCCCTGTCCGACGCCCCCGCGGTCGTCGCCCGCATCCGCGAACTGCCGGGCCTGCGCTTCGTCGGGTTGCACTGTCACATCGGCTCGCAGATCTTCGGTACCCGCGGATTCGAAGAGTCCGCGGCGCGCGTGGTCGACCTCCACGCCGAGCTGCTCGCGGGCGGCGACATCCCGCTCCTCAACCTCGGTGGCGGCTTCGGCATCGCCTACACATCGGTCGACGAGCCCACGCCGATCGCCGATCTCGCCGAGGGTATCGTCGAGGCCGTCGCGCGGGAGTGCGACGTGCGCGGCATCCCCCTGCCGAATCTCGCGTTCGAGCCGGGCCGCACGATCGTCGGACGCGCCGGCGTCACGCTCTACGAAGTCGGCACGGTCAAGCCCGTCCGCGCCAGCGACGACCTCACCCGCCTCTACGTGAGTGTCGACGGCGGCATGAGCGACAACGCCCGGCCCGCGCTGTACGGCGCGCAGTACTCGGCGCGCCTCGCCTCACGCACCTCGGATGCCGCGCCCGCCCTGTCGCGCGTCGTGGGCCGTCACTGCGAGTCCGGCGACGTCGTCGTCGACGCCGAGTACCTGCCCGGCGACATCACTCCCGGCGACCTTCTCGCGGTGCCGGCGACGGGCGCCTACTGCTTCTCGTTGTCGAGCAACTACAACTTCGTGCCCCGTCCGCCCGTCGTCGCGGTGCGGGGCGGCGCCGCCCGCGTCATCGTCCGCGGCGAGAGCATCGACGACCTGCTCGCGCGCGATCTCGGGGTCGCGGCCCCCGCATCGCCCGAGACATCCCCGGCTGAGGAGAACGAATGACCGACTACCGTCGACTGCGCGTGGCCCTGCTCGGAGCCGGAGCCGTCGGATCCCAGGTGGCCGACCTCCTGCGCACGCACGCGGACGAGCTCTCCGACCGTGCGGGGGCTGCCCTCGAACTCGTCGGCATCGCGGTGCGCAACCCCGACGCTCCCCGCGACACCGACCTGCCCCGAGAGCTGTTCACCACCGACTCGGAGCAGCTGATCGTGGGCGCTGACATCGTCATCGAGCTCATGGGCGGCATCGAGCCGGCCCGCACCGACATCCTGCTCGCCCTCTCGTCCGGCGCCGACGTCGTCACCGCGAACAAAGCTCTGCTGGCCACCCACGGTCCCGAGATCTTCGACGCTGCCGACCAGGTGGGCGCCTCCGTCTACTACGAGGCCGCGGCCGCCGGCGCCATCCCGATCATCCGTCCGCTGCGCGACTCGCTGGCCGGTGACCGTGTGCAGCGCATCATGGGCATCGTCAACGGCACCACGAACTACATCCTCGATCGCATGGACACCGAGGGCACCGAGTTCGCGGACGTCCTCGCCGACGCGCAGCGACTCGGTTACGCCGAAGCCGACCCCACGGCCGATGTCGAAGGCTACGACGCGGCGCAGAAGGCCGCCATCCTCGCGTCCCTCGCGTTCCACACGGCCGTGCCTCTCGAGGCCGTGCACCGCGAAGGCATCACCGGCATCGACCGCCAGACGATCGACGCGGCGCGCCACGCCGGCTACGTCATCAAGCTGCTCGCGGTGTGCGAGCGCATCACGGATGCCGAGGCGGACTCGCCCACCGGCGAAGCCATCTCGGTGCGGGTGTACCCCGCGCTGATTCCGCGAGAGCACCCGCTGGCGAGCGTCCACGGCGCCAACAACGCGGTGTTCGTGCAGGCCGAAGCCGCCGGAAACCTCATGTTCTACGGCGCGGGTGCCGGCGGCGTGCAGACCGCGTCGGCGGTGCTCGGCGATGTCGTCTCGGCCGCCCGCCGCCACATCGCCGGCGGTGTGGGCGTCGGTGAGTCCACGCGTGCGAACCTTCCGGTCGTGCCGATCGGCCGCGTGACGACGCGTTACCAGATCACCCTCGAGGTCTCCGACGAGCCGGGCGTTCTGGCCACCGTCGCCGGCATCCTCAGTGAGGGTCGGGTCTCGATCGCGACGATCGAGCAGACCATCGAACCGGCTGCGGAGGAGAAGAGCCTGCTCCCCGCCGCACAGGGCGTCGCGGGCATCGCGCGCCTCGTCATCGGCACCCACACGGCCCGCGAGCAGGATCTCAGCGACACCGTCGACCGTCTCGCCGCCAGCGGCGTGGTCGACCGGGTCGTGTCGGTCCTGCGCGTCGAAGGAAACTGAACTCGCGGTCGCGGCACCGCAAGAAGGAGATGGAGATGGCACACGTCTGGCAGGGAGTCCTGCGCGAGTACGCCGATCGGCTCGGTGTCACCGAGGCGTCCACGGTCGTGACGCTCGGCGAGGGAGGCACGCCGCTGATTCCGGCCGCCGCGCTGTCGCAGCAGACCGGCGCGAACGTCTTCATCAAGTTCGAGGGCATGAACCCGACCGGCTCGTTCAAGGACCGCGGCATGACCGTCGCGCTCTCGCGCGCCGTCGAGCACGGTGCGAAGGCCGTCATCTGTGCCTCGACCGGCAACACCTCGGCATCCGCCGCCGCGTACGCGGCCCACGCGGGCATCACCGCGGCCGTGCTGGTGCCGGAGGGCAAGATCGCGATGGGCAAGCTCAGCCAGGCGGTCGTGCACGGCGGTCGGCTGATCCAGGTGCGCGGCAACTTCGACGACTGCCTCGAGATCGCTCGCGAGCTCGCCGACAACTACCCCGTCCACCTCGTCAACTCGGTCAACCCCGACCGCATCGAGGGTCAGAAGACGGCCGCCTACGAGGTCGTCTCGCAGCTCGGCGACGCGCCCGACTTCCACCTGATCCCGGTCGGAAATGCCGGCAACTACACGGCGTACTCGCGCGGGTACCGCGAAGAGGCGGCGCGTGGCGTGGCGACCAAGGTGCCGCGGATGTTCGGCTTCCAGGCCGAAGGCTCGGCGCCTCTCGTGCGCGGCGAGGTCGTCCGCAACCCCGAGACGATCGCCTCGGCCATCCGCATCGGCAACCCCGCGTCGTGGGAGCTCGCGCTCGAAGCCCGCGACGCGACGCAGGGCTGGTTCGGCGCGATCGACGATGCACGCATCCTCGCGGCGCAGAAGCTGCTGGCCAGCACGGCCGGCGTCTTCGTCGAGCCGGCGTCGGCCATCGGCGTCGCGGGTCTGCTCGACCGTGCCGAGGCGGGCGTCATCCCCGCGGGCGCAACGATCGTCATCACGGTCACCGGCCACGGCCTGAAGGATCCCCAGTGGGCCCTGCGCAAGGCCGACGGCACCGAGGTCGAGCCCACGGTCGTCGATGCGACGACCAGTGAGGTCGCCTCCGTCCTCGACCTGGCATGACGGCCATGGCTTCGGCGGAACGTTCCGTCGCGGTTCGTGTTCCCGCCACGAGCGCCAACCTCGGTCCCGGCTTCGACACGCTCGGACTCGCGCTGAGCTCGTACGACGAGCTCACCGTCACCGCGCTGGCGGACAGTGCTCTGGAGATCGTCGTGTCGGGGGAGGGTGCGGGCGAGGTGCCGACCGACGCCTCACACCTCGTCGTGCGCTCGATGGCGTACGCCTTCGAGGCCGTCGGCCGTGAGATGCCCGGCATCCGCCTCGAGGCGCACAACACGATTCCGCACGGTCGGGGCATGGGATCGTCCGGCGCCGCGGTCGTCGCGGGCCTGCTCGCAGCGAAGGGCCTGCTTGCCGGCGACGTCGAGATCGGCCCCGACGCGCTCCTGCGCCTGGCGACCGAGCTCGAAGGCCACCCCGACAATGTCGCCCCCGCACTGTTCGGCGGACTGACGATCGCGTGGATGGACGAGAACGGTCCGCAGCACAAGAAGCTGCTCGTGCACCGCGGCGTCTCGCCGCTGGTGTTCGTTCCCGACTTCACGATGTCGACGGCCGTCGCCCGGGGGCTCGCCCCCCTCCAGGTGCCCCGCGAGGATGCCGTGTTCAACGTCTCGCGTTCGGCGCTGCTGATCGCGGCGCTCACGCAGAGCCCGGAGCTGCTGATGGCCGCCACCGAGGACAAGCTCCACCAGTCGTACCGCGCGCAGGCGATGCCGGCTACTGATGAGCTCGTCCGTGCGCTGCGCGCCCGGGGTTTCGCCGCCGTCGTCTCCGGCGCCGGCCCCAGCGTCCTCGTGCTCGCGGACGGCCCGGGGCAGCGTCTGGAGGCGGCGGAGGTCGCGGCATCCGTCACGGACACCCCGTGGGAACCGCGCATGCTCGCCGTCGACGTCAAGGGTGGTACAGTGAGGAACCATACGGAGGGTGCCACGGCGTGACCGTGAATCTGGCCTCCGTCGCAATTCTGCGAACCACCGCATAACCCTCACGTTGCACCATCGCGCGTCTGAGCTAGACGTGCATGCGCGCACGAGAGCGGTAGCGCCTGTCGTGGACGGCGCGATGCGGACGGTATCCGTCCACATGCCTACGAAGGAGAACTCGTGGAGTCCCTCTCCGAGATCCAGACCGAGAACACCGAGAACGTCGAGAGCGCGCAAGCCACCGGCGTCGAGGAGAACACCGCCGAGGCGACCCCGGTCGCCGAGAGCACCGAGACCGCTGAGGTCGAGGCTCCCGCTGAGGAGTCCGCCGCCGCTGCCGCCGAGGCCGTTCAGACCGAGGCCCCCGACGTGGAGGTGGCCTCGGATGCCGAGGCTCCCGCCGCCGCCGAGGTCGAGCCCGCCCCCGTGGAGGCCGAACCCGCTGCGGTGGAGGCCGAGCCCGCTGCGGCGGAGGAGGCGCCCGTCGTCGCGGAGGAGAAGCCCGCGAAGGCTCCCCGCAAGCGTGCGCCGCGCCGCGCGAAGAGCGCCGACGTCGCGCCCGCTGAGGATGCCGCCACGGACGCGGTGACCGAGACCGCTGCCGCCGCGCAGGCCCCGGCAGAGTCCGCCGCTTCGACGCCGACGGCGGCCGACGAGACCCCCGCGGCCGAGGCTACGGCCGAGACTCCCGCCGACGCCGCCGAGACCGCCGCCACCGGCGACGCGTCGGGTGCCGAGACCACGGACAGCGTCGCGGCAGACGCCGCAAGCGCCGCCGAGGGTGCGGCCGAGGGCGAGACCCCCAGCCGCAGCCGCTCGCGCAGCCGCAGCCGCAGCCGCAACCGCGGTCAGCGCGGCGAGAACGCCCAGAACGGTCAGAACGCTCAGGGTCCGCAGAACGCCCAGAACAACGCTCCGGCCGCTCCGGTCGCCGAAGAGAGCGCAGACGGCGACGACGAGCAGGCCCAGGGCCGCGGTCGCCAGCGCAACAAGCGTCGGGGCCCGGCGCAGAACGGCGACGAGTTCGAGACCGAGATCGGCGAGGACGACGTCCTCATCCCGATCGCCGGCATCCTCGACGTCCTCGACAACTACGCTTTCGTGCGCACCACCGGCTACCTGCCGGGGGCGAGCGACGTCTACGTGTCGCTCGGCCAGGTCAAGAAGTACAACCTGCGCAAGGGCGACGCCGTCGTCGGCGCCATCAAGCAGCCGCGCGAGGGCGAGCAGTCCAGCCGCCAGAAGTACAACGCGCTGGTCAAGGTCGACGCCATCAACGGGCTGTCGGTCGACGACGCCGCCGAGCGTGTCGAGTTCGGCAAGCTCACCCCGCTCTACCCGCAGGAGCGCCTGCGCCTGGAGACGGCGCCGGAGAAGCTCACGCAGCGCATCATCGACCTCGTCGCGCCCATCGGAAAGGGCCAGCGCGGCCTCATCGTCGCCCCGCCCAAGGCCGGCAAGACGATCGTGCTGCAGCAGATCGCCAACGCGATCGCGACGAACAACCCCGAAGTCCACCTCATGGTCGTGCTCGTCGACGAGCGTCCCGAAGAGGTCACCGACATGCAGCGGACCGTCAAGGGTGAGGTCATCGCCTCCACCTTCGACCGTCCCGCCGAAGACCACACCACGGTCGCGGAGCTGGCCATCGAGCGCGCGAAGCGCCTCGTCGAGCTCGGCCGCGATGTCGTCGTGCTCCTCGACTCGATCACGCGCCTCGGCCGCGCGTACAACATCTCTGCACCCACGAGCGGCCGCGTGCTCAGCGGCGGCGTCGACGCGTCGGCGCTGTACCCGCCCAAGCGCTTCTTCGGGGCAGCCCGCAACATCGAGAACGGCGGCTCGCTGACCATTCTCGCCACGGCGCTCGTGGAGACCGGCTCGAAGATGGACGAGGTCATCTTCGAGGAGTTCAAGGGCACCGGCAACAGCGAGCTGCGCCTGTCGCGCCAGCTGGCCGACAAGCGGATCTTCCCGGCCGTCGACGTCAACGCGTCCTCGACCCGCCGCGAGGAGATGCTGCTGAACCCCGATGAGGTGAAGATCACCTGGAAGCTGCGTCGCGCCCTCGCCGGCCTCGACCCGCAGCAGGCCCTCGAGGTGGTGCTCGGCAAGCTCAAGGAGACGAGCTCCAACGTCGAGTTCCTCTACCAGATGCAGAACGTGCAGATGAAGTCGGTGTCCACGGCCGGCGGCGGCCACAGCCACGGGCACGAGAACAGCATCCGCTGAGCGGGCTCGTCGTGTTCGAGTCCGTCCAGGCGCTGATCGACGAGCACCGCGCGGTCCAGGAGGAACTCTCCGACCCCGCGGTGCACGCCGATGCCGCGCGCGCCAAGCGCGTCAACCGGCGCTACGCCGAGCTGTCCAGGATCGTCGCGGCCCACGACGCATGGCGGGCGGCCGACGACGACCTCGCGGCGGCGCGTGAACTCGCCCGCGAGGACGACGCTTTCGCCGAGGAGGTCCCGGCGCTCGAAGAACGGGTCGCGGCGACGCAGGAGAAGCTGCGGCGTCTGCTCATCCCACGCGACCCCGACGATGCGCGCGACGTGATCCTCGAGGTCAAAGCGGGGGAGGGCGGTGCCGAGTCGGCGCTGTTCGCGGCCGATCTGCTGCGGATGTATCTGCAGTACGCGGCATCCATGGGCTGGAAGACCGAGCTGCTGGAGCGCAACGAGTCCGACCTCGGCGGCTACAAGGACGTCCAGGTCGCCATCAAGGGCAGCTCGACCGATCCGGCGCAGGGTGTGTGGGCCCACCTCAAGTACGAGGGCGGCGTGCACCGCGTGCAGCGGGTTCCCGCGACCGAGTCGCAGGGGCGCATCCACACCTCGACGACCGGGGTGCTGGTCTTCCCGGAGGTCGACGAGCCCGAAGAGGTGCAGATCGACGCCAACGACCTGAAGATCGACGTGTTCCGCTCCTCGGGACCGGGGGGACAGTCGGTCAACACGACCGACTCCGCCGTGCGCATCACGCACCTTCCGAGCGGCATCGTCGTCTCGATGCAGAACGAGAAGAGCCAGCTGCAGAACCGCGAGGCGGGCATGCGCGTGCTGCGTGCGCGACTGCTCGCGAAGCAGCAGGAGGAGCGGGATGCCGCGGCATCCGACGCCCGTCGTTCGCAGATCCGGGGGATGGACCGCTCGGAGCGCATCCGCACGTACAACTTCCCCGAGAACCGCATCGCCGATCACCGCACCGGGTACAAGGCCTACAACCTCGACCACGTGATGGACGGGGCGCTGGGGCCGCTCATCGAATCGGCGATCTCCGCCGACGAGGAGGCGCGGCTCGCCGCTCTGGGCGCCGACTGACCGGGGCCGAGAAGGGCGCTACGCTCGCGTCATGATCACGTTCCTGTTGCGCGCCGTCGTCTTCCTCGCATCGGCCGCGGTCGGCCTCATCGTCGCCGACGTCGTGCTGCCCGGGTTCGCGATCGACTGGCGCAACCCCGGCGGGTTCATCCTGGCGATCGTCATCTTCGCCGTGCTGCAGAGCGTGCTCGCCCCCTGGCTCGCGCGGGTCGCCCAGCGCAACGCGCCCGCGTTCCTCGGCGGCATCGGCATCGTCTCGACCTTCGTCGCCCTGCTGGTGACGGCCATCATCCCCGGAGCGGGTCTCACGATCGGCGCCCCGTGGTGGACGTGGGTCGTGGCGCCGATGATCGTCTGGGTCGTCACCGCGATCGCGGCGTTCCTGCTGCCGGCCGTGCTGCTGAAGAAGAAGGTCGCCGCCCGCCGCGACTGACCTGCGACCGGCTCAGCGCCGGCCCGCGACCCATGAGGCGACCGGGCGCATCCCCGCGAGGTCCTCGGCGGATGCCGCCTCGAGATCGACGGGCCAGACGACGATGTCGGCGGGGGAGCCGACCGTCAGCGCGCCGGTGAGGCCGCCGCCGAGAAGACGCGCCCCGGCCGTCGTGTAGAGGCTCAGTGCCTCGGCGCGCTCGATGGCCTGGTCGGGACCGAGAACGCCCGCCCGCGTGCGCCGGGTCGTCATGCCCACAATGCCCTGCAGCGGGTCGAGCGGGCCGATCGGGTGGTCCGTGCCCGCGCTGATCTCCACGCCGTCGTCGACCAGCGCACGCCAGGGGAACATCCGCGCGACGCGGTCGGGTCCGAGGGCGTGCAGGAACGGCCCGACGAGGCCGTCGCGCAGCGCCTGCTGGCCGGTGAGGGCGACACCGGCGTCGCGGGCCTGGCGCCGCTGTGCGCCGGTGATCAGCGCACCGTGCTCGATCACGACCTGTCCCGCCGCCGGCACCAGCCGCGCGCTGCGCGCGGCGTCGACGGCGTCGAGGAACGTCTGGATCGCCCGCTCGCCCATGGCGTGCGCACCCACCCGCCACCCGCGCCGCACGCAGGCGGAGACGATCTCGGTGGTCGCGGGGGTGTCGCCGAGCAGTGTGCCCGTGAACTCCGGGCGATCGGTGAAGGGCTCGGCGAGGGCCGCGGCCTCCACGCCGCCGTCGAGGAGGATCTTCAGCCCCCACACCCGCAGGACGTCGTCGCCGTCGTCGGGATGCAGGCCCTGCGCTTCGAGGGCGTCGAGGTACGCATCGATGCCGCCCGCCGCCGCGATCGCGCTCATCGGGCTCAGGATCATCGCGCGCGTGCGCACGTGCAGGCGGCCGTCGCGGTGTGCGGCGCGCAGGGCCGCGACGTCCGAGACGGAGACCGCCGCGTCGCGCACGACGCCGATGCCGTGCGCGCGATAGCGTGCCGAGACCGTGTCGATGCCGTCGACGAGATCGTGCTCGCTCGGCGCGGGGAGCAGTCGCTGGACAGCGACGAGCGCCTCGTCCTGCAGAGGTCCGAGGGGCCGTCGCTGCCCGTCGCGGGCGATGATGCCGCCCGCGATGTCGGGGGAGGAGGCATCGATGCCGGCGCGGGCGAGAGCGAGACCGTTGGCGCTGCCGTTGTGCCCCCCGCGCAGCACCAGGATGGGATGGTCGGCGGTCGCGGCATCCAGCTCCGCCGCAGACGGCAGGCGCCCCTCGGCGATGCCCGACTCGTGCCAGTCCGCGGCGGTGACGACCCACTCGCCGTGCGGCGTGGTGGCGGCCCGCTCGCGGATGCCGTCGACGATGTCCGCAATGCTCCGCCTCGCCGCCATCGGCACGCCCAGCTCGTTCGCGGAGGTGAGCATCAGATGGTTGTGGGTGTCGATGAAGGCGGGGTGGGCGACACCGTCCAGGCGGAGGTGATCCGTTTGCGGTCCGCGCCACCGTGCGACGGCGGCGTCGACGTCGTCTCGCGCGATGTCGGCGATCACGCCGTCGACGATCGCGATCGCGGTGCGGACGCCGTCTGCGCCGGCGATATCGATGACGGTCTCTGCGCTCGAACGGACCACTGTCATCCTGCCCTTCACTAAACGGAATGTGTCTTCCGTTTGCTACAGTAGGCGCGGATCGATGTGACCGCAACACCGCGGGTTCGGGTGGGGGGAGAACGTGAGAGCGGACGCGCGACGCAATCGCGAGCGGATCCTGCAACACGCGGCATCCGTCCTCTCGTCGGCCGGTCCGGGCGCCTCGATGGAGGAGATCGCCCAGGCCGTCGGTGTGGGAATCGGCACGCTCTACCGGCACTTCCCGGACAAGACGGCCCTCGTGGATGCCGTCGGCGCGCACACGCTGGACGAGTTCGCCGGCGTCATCGCGGCGCTGATCGATCAGCCGTCCCCGGGCGGCGACGTCATCGCACTGCTGAACCGCTATCTCGAGCGCGCCGCGACGGATGCCGCGCTGCGATTCGCCCTGTCGGCGGCGCCGCGCGAGGAGGCGTCGCTGGTCCACACGGCGCTGGATGCGAGTGCGGACGATCTCCAGCGACTGATCGCACGCGACATCGAGCGAGGACTGCTGCGCGCCGACGTCGATGCCGCCGCGTTCCGGGCCGTCTGCGCCGCCATCGTCCTGTCGATGGACGCCCCCTTGCCCGAGGGCTCGTGGCGTGCGGTCGCCGAGGTCGTGCGTGAGGGCCTGCGCCCGTCGCGCCCTGGCCTCAGATGAAGTACTCGGGCGTCGTCAGCAGCGCCCTGGTGTCTTCTCCGGAGCGCCGCGAGCGCGCCTTGGCGGGCACGCCGACGAGCACGGAGTCCGCCGGCGCGTCGCGCGTGACGACGGCGTTCGCGCCGACCACGGAGCCCGCGCCGATCGTCACGGGACCGAGGATCTTGGCGCCCGCTCCCACGGCGACCCCGTCGCCGAGGGTCGGGTGGCGCTTGCCCGCGTCGCGGGTGCGGCCGCCGAGCGTCACCCCGTGGTACAGCATGACGTCGTCGCCGACCTCGGCCGTCTCGCCGATCACGACGCCCATGCCGTGGTCGATGAAGAAGCGGCGTCCGATCGTCGCGCCCGGGTGGATCTCGACGCCCGTCAGCCACCGCGTCAGCTGAGACAGGGCGCGGGCCGGGAAGCGCCAGCCGCGCCGCCACAGGGCGTGCGACAGGCGGTACGACCAGATCGCGTGCAGGCCGGAGTAGAGCACGGCGATCTCCGCCGCGCCGCGGGCCGCGGGGTCGCGCAGCTTCGCGGCCGCGATGTCTTCGCGGACACGGGCGAACGCCCCGAGTCGCGGCGCGGCGGAGGGGCCGGTGGTGCGGGTCACGTGCGGGATCAGTCCTCGCGCAGGTGCTCGTACAGAGCGGTCGAGAGGTATCGCTCGCCGAACGAGGGGATGATCACGACGACGTTCTTGCCGGCGGCCTCGGGACGCGCCGCGACCTGGAGTGCGGCCCAGATCGCCGCGCCCGAAGAGATGCCGACCAGGATGCCCTCGGTGGTCGCGACCTCGCGGGCGACGCGGATCGCGTCGTCGAACTCGACGTCGACGACCTCGTCGATGACGCCCTGGTCGAGGATCTCCGGGATGAAGTTCGGACCGATGCCCTGGATCTTGTGCGGTCCGGGGGTGCCCTTCGTCAGCAGCGGGGAGTCGGCGGGCTCGACGGCGATGACCTTGGCATCCGCCACACGCTCCTTGAGGACCTGCCCGACACCGGTGATCGTGCCGCCGGTGCCGATGCCCGCGACGAAGTAGCCGATCTTGCCGTCGGTGTCGCGGAGGATCTCCTCGGCCGTGGTCTTGCGGTGGATGGCGGGGTTGGCCTCGTTGGCGAACTGCTTGGCGAGCACGGCGCCGGGCGTGGCGGCGGCGATCTCCTCGGCCTTCGCGACCGCGCCCTTCATGCCCAGCGACGGCTCGGTGAGGACCAGCTCGGCTCCGTATGCCTTCAGCAGCATGCGGCGCTCGACCGACATGGAGGCGGGCATGGTGAGGATCACCTTGTAGCCGCGCGCGGCGCCGACCATCGCCAGGGCGATGCCGGTGTTGCCGCTCGTGCCCTCGACGATCGTCCCGCCGGGCTGCAGTGCGCCCGAGGCCTCGGCCGCGTCGACGATGGCGATGCCCAGACGGTCCTTCACGGAGGATGCGGGGTTGTAGAACTCGAGCTTGGCGAGCACCGTGCCGGGCAGGCCCTCGCTGATGCGGTTCAGACGCACCAGCGGGGTGTTGCCGAATGCGCTCGTGATGTCGGAGTGGATGCCGGACATGGCTTGCCTTTCGTGCGGGGCGGGTGGCGCCGGATCGCGCGTTCGTTCGCGCAGTGGTCAGCGTGTCGCATCAGCCTAAGCGTCCCCTCTGAGCCCGGGGCGAATGTGACGAATCTTCACGCTCGGCACGGGGCGCCGCGGCGTCGCCATTCGAGCGCGGCTAGGGTGGGAAAGCTGATGACCTCTCCGCATGCTCCCGGCTCGCCGGCCGATCTGTCCGCGCTGCTGCGCGGCGCAACGGCGACCCTCGCCGCCGCCGGTGTTCCCACGCCCGACGTCGATGCCGAGCTTCTCGCCGCCCATGCTCTTTCGCTGACGCGCGGGGAGCTGCTCGCGGCGGCTCTGCGCGGGGACCGTGCGCCGGAGGACACGGCCACGTTCGACGAGCTCATCCGGCGCCGAGCGACGCGTGAGCCCCTCCAACACCTCACCGGCGTCGCGCCGTTCCGCCACCTCGAACTTCGCGTCGGACCCGGCGTGTTCGTCCCGCGTCCCGAGACCGAGATGGTCGCCCAACTCGCGATCGACGCGCTGCGCGCCATGCCGGATGCCGAGCCGATCGCGGTCGACCTCGGGACGGGCTCGGGGGCGCTCGCCCTCGCGATGGCGACCGAGGTTCCGCAGGCGCGCGTGCACGCTGCGGAGAATGCCGTCGACGCCTACATCTGGGCGAAGGAGAACGTCGCGACCCACGCCCCGCACGTGCGTCTCGCGTTCGTCGACCTCGCCGACGCCTTCCCCGAGCTCGACGGGACGGTCGCGGTTCTCGTGTCCAACCCGCCCTACGTGCCGGATGCCGCGATCCCGCGCGACCCGGAGGTGCGGCTCTGGGATCCCCCGAGCGCTCTCTACGGGGGAGAGGACGGCTTGGACGTCGTCCGCGTCCTCTCGGACGTCGGGCTGCGCCTGCTGCGTTCGGGCGGAACACTCGTGATCGAGCACGGAGAGTGGCAGGGGGCGCCCATCCGTGCGCTCCTGGACGCGGCCGGGTGGCGGGCGTGCGCCACGCATCCGGACCTCACCCTGCGCGACCGGGCGACGACGGCCGTACGTCCCTGACCGCTGCGGTCGTTGAGCGATGCGAGCCGCTCGAAACGTAGACTGGTGGGGATATGTCTGAGTTCTTCGACGCACGCGACGCCGAGCAGCTGCTTCCCGGGCTGCGCAAGGCGCGGCAGGCCATCGGCCGCGGCGAGCTCATCGTGATGCCGACGGACACGGTCTACGGCATCGCCGCCGATGCCTTCAGCGCCAGCGCCGTCGCGGCTCTCCTCGCCGCCAAGGGTCGCGGGAGGCAGTCGCCGCCCCCCGTGCTCGTCGCCGGTCTGTCGACCATGCGTGCGCTCGTGGCCGAGGTGCCGGCCCCCGTGGAACGGCTCGTCGAGGAGTTCTGGCCCGGGGGGCTGACGATCGTCCTGCCGTCGCAGCCCTCGCTTTCATGGGATCTGGGTGACACCCACGGCACCGTGGCCGTCCGCATGCCCGCCGATCGCATCGCGCTCGAGCTGCTGGAGGACTGCGGGCCGCTGGCGGTCTCCAGCGCCAACCTGACGGGTAAGGCTGCGGCCGTCGACGCGCACAGCGCCTACAGCATGCTGCGCGACAGCGTCGCGGTCTACCTCGACGGCGGGCCCTCGACGCACGGCGTCGCCTCGACGATCGTCGATGCCACCGGCCTCGTCGGCGCGGGCGGTCGGCCCGTCCGTGTCCTTCGCGAGGGCGCCGTGTCCCGCGCGCGTCTGCGCGAGGTGCTCGGCGAGATGCTCGAACCCGATCCCGAATCGCTCGACGACGCCCCCGCGTCATGAGGTTCTATCTGCTCACCGTCCTGCTGACGGGCGTGGCGACGCTCGCCTTCACGTGGGTGGTGTGGCGGATCGGCATGCGCTTCAAGCTCTATCCGGAGATCCGCGCGCGCGACGTGCACACGACGCCCAAGCCGCGCGTGGGCGGGGTCGCGATGTTCCTCGGCGTGCTCGTCGCCTTCGCGCTGTCGTCGCAGATCCCGTACTTCTCCATCTTCTGGGCCGATCCCGCCGTGATCTGGTCCCTGCTGGGCGCTTCCGCGCTGATCGTCGTGGTGGGTGTCGCCGACGACCTCTTCGACCTGGACTGGATGATCAAGCTCGGGGCGCAGTTCCTCGCCGCCGGCATCGTCGTCGGCTTCGGCGGCATCCAGATCTTCTTCATCCCCTTCGGCCAGCAGTTCGTCGTGTCGAGCTTCGCCAGCTTCGCGATGTCGGTCGTCGCCATCGTCATCGTGATGAACGCGGTCAACTTCATCGACGGCCTCGACGGCCTCGTCGCCGGTGTCGCTCTCATCTCCAACACCGTGTTCTTCGTCTACTCGTATCTCGTCGCCCGCGACACGGGCGCTTCCAGCTACTCGAGCCTGGCCTCGTTCATCGCCGTTGCCCTCATCGGAGTGTGCATCGGATTCCTTCCCCTCAACTGGAACCCGTCGAAGCTGTTCATGGGCGACTCCGGCGCGCTGCTGCTCGGTCTGCTCATGGCATCCTCCGCGATCGTGTTCACGGGCAACCTGCCTCCTGCGCTGCTGGGCGACAACGACGTGTTCGGGCGCTCACAGCTTCTGGGTGCGTTCATCCCGATCCTGCTGCCCGTGGTCGTCGTGCTGCTGCCGCTGCTCGATTTCGGCATGGCGATCGTCCGCCGGATGGCGCGCGGCAAGTCCCCCTTCTCGCCCGATCGCAAGCACCTGCACCATCGCATGCTCGATATGGGACACAGCGACCGTGATGCCGTGCTCATCTTCTACGCGTGGACCGCCGTCGTCTCGGTGGGCGTGCTGCTCATGTACATCGGCACGACCCAGGCGTGGCCGGGTGACTACACGATCGGCGTCGTGTTCGTGCTCATCGGCGTCGCGGCCTGCCTCGTCGTCACCCTGCAGCCGTCACGGCGGCCGCCCGCGTCGCCGTCCGACGCCCCCACGCTGTCCGATCCGACCCCGAGGAACCCATGACCTCCCTCTCCAGCACCCCCGTCCTGCGCACCACGCTGCTGTGGTCGGCGGCGGCCACGGCCGCGCTCGCCGTCGCCGGCGCGATCATCGGCTTCGCCGTCGGCGGCGCCTCCGGACTGTGGAGCGCGATCGTCGCGATCGTGCTGGCCGCCGTGTTCCTCGGCTTCACCGCCGGCACCATCCTCATCGCGAACCGCTGGTTCGGCGACCCCCTCTACGTACCGATCTTCTTCGGCGCCGTCATGGGCGGCTGGCTGCTGAAGTTCGTCGTGTTCCTCGTCGTGCTCTTCCTGCTGCGCGGCCAGCCGTGGCTGAACGCGGGCGTCTTCTTCGTCGCGCTCGTCGCGAGCGTCGTCGTCTCGCTCGTGATCGATGCGGTCGTGATGACGCGCATGCGCGTCCCCGCCGTCGACGTCACCCTGCCGACCCTGGCGGACGTCGTCGACGACGCGCGGCGCCCGACGGCGCCGGAGCAGGGCGAGGATGCCGCCGAGACGCCCCCGCCCGCGGACGCCAACCCCCCGCGGGACTGATAGGCTGTCTCTGCGCCCGTTCGCGCTCCGCGAAACGCGTGCGCAGTGACGCTCACACCGACCATCGTCGCACCGGATCAGTCCGGTGCCCCGAAGCTGGAGCCAGCGCTGTTTACCCAAGCTGCGACACTGATCGCCAAGACCGCCGAAGACGGCGGCTTCCACGGCCCGTCCATCGATGAGTTCTTCCCGGACGTCCTTTTCAGCGTCCTGGGTGTCCCCGTCACGCGGATCCACCTCATCCAGTTCATCGCGACGATCGGTCTCGTGCTGTTCCTGTGGCTCGGCACTCGCCGCATGCGCGTGGTTCCCGGCCGGTTCCAGAGCATCGCCGAGATGGGCCTGGACTTCGTGCGGGTCAACATCGCCGAAGACCTCCTGGGCAAGAAGGACGGGCAGCGCTTCCTGCCGATCCTGACGACCCTGTTCTTCATGATCCTGTTCTTCAACATCACAGGCATCATCCCGTTCATGAACCTGGCGGGAACGAGCATTATCGCCGTCCCGCTGATGCTCGCGGTCATCAGCTACGTCACGTTCATCTACGCCGGTATCAAGAAGAGTCCCAAGAACTTCTTCAAGAACGCCCTGTTCCCCTCGGGCGTGCCGCCGTTCCTCTACATCATCGTCACGCCGCTCGAGTTCCTCTCGACGTTCATCATCCGCCCCGTCACGCTGACGCTGCGACTGCTGATGAACATGATCGTCGGCCACCTGATGCTCGTCCTGTTCTTCTCGGCGACGCAGTTCTTCCTCATCACCCTCGGCGGCTGGTGGTCGGCTCTGGCGGCGGGTTCGCTCGCCTTCGGCCTCGCCTTCACGCTGTTCGAGATCCTGGTGGCCTTCCTCCAGGCCTACGTCTTCACCATCCTCACCGCGGTCTACATCCAGCTCGCGGTCGCAGAAGAGCACTGAGCGGGAGCGGCTTCCGCCTCTCCCACCCAACCCCGAAAGGAAACACCCCGTGGACGCAATTACGGTTCTCGCCGAGCTCAAGGGCAACGTCGCGACGATGGGCTACGGCCTCGCCGCCATCGGCCCCGCCATCGGCGTGGGTATCGTCGTCGGCAAGACGATCGAGGGCGTCGCCCGTCAGCCCGAGCTGGCCGGTCGCCTGCAGGTCCTCATGTGGATCGGTATCGCCTTCACCGAGGCGCTCGCCTTCATCGGCATCGCCGCCGGCTTCATCTTCGTCTGATCGCCCGCACCAGTTCTTTTAAGGAGACAGGATGCACAATCTTGTCGCGTACGCCGCGGAGGAGACGGGCCACAACCCGCTCATCCCGGCCTGGTACGACATCATCTGGTCGGGTGTCTGCTTCATCGTCATCCTCATCGTTGTGTGGAAGGTCGCCCTCCCCAAGATGAAGGTGCTGCTGGACCAGCGCGCCGCCGCCATCGAAGGCAATATCGCTAAGGCCGACGAGGCCCAGCGAAAGGCCGAGGCCGCCCTCAAGGAGTACACGGCGCAGCTCGCCGAGGCTCGCAAGGAGGCCGGAGAGATCCGCGATGCCGCCCGTGAGGACGGCAAGAAGATCGTCGCCGAGGCCAAGGACACGGCATCCGCCGAGGCTGCCCGCCTCACCGCGACCGCGCACACGCAGATCGAGGCGGAGCGTCAGTCGGCACTCGTCTCGCTGCGCAGCGAGGTCGGCACGCTGGCGCTCGACCTTGCCGGCGGCGTCATCGGCGAGTCGCTCACCGACGACGCCAAGGCGAAGGGCGTCGTGGACCGCTTCCTCGCCGACCTCGAGAAGGCGAAGTAATGGGTAGCGCGACCACTCAGGCACTGGCGACGACCACGGCGGAGCTGACGACGGCGAACGTGGG
The DNA here is from genome assembly GCF_003634765.1 of Microbacterium sp. AG790. Classification (NCBI taxonomy): domain Bacteria; kingdom Bacillati; phylum Actinomycetota; class Actinomycetes; order Micrococcales; family Microbacteriaceae; genus Microbacterium; species Microbacterium sp. AG790. The sequence goes on along the minus strand of NZ_RBWZ01000009.1, from coordinate 159,635 downwards.
TGACCTCACGGTCGCTCGCGAGCTGTTCGCAGCCGCGCGCGAGATCGCCGACTCGGCGCAGCTGAGCGGCGCGCTCTCCGCATGGGGCGCGCCCGCAGAGGCGCGCGCTCAGGTCGCCACCGTCGTCTTCGCCGCGTACAGCCCGGTCTCGGTCCGGCTGCTGAGCTCCGCGGTCTCGCAGCGCTGGTCCTCCACGGAGGATCTCGTCTCGGGCATCGAGGAGCTCGCGATCCGCGCGGCCGCGATCGGTGCCCCGTCGACCGATGTCGAGGGCGAGCTGTTCCAGCTCGTCGGCGTCGTCGCCGCGAACCCGGAACTCGAGCTCGCGCTGGGCAGTCGGCTCGGCGACGCCGCGGCCAAGGGCGCTCTCATCGAGAAGCTGCTGGGCGGCCGGGCGGGAGAGGCGACGGTACTCGTCGCGTCGCAGCTCGTGCAGCAGCCCCGTGAGCGTCGCGTGCGCTTCCTCCTGAACCGCGCGCTGCATCTGGTCGCAGACCAGCGTGGCAAGAAGGTCGCCACGGTCCGCGTCGCAAACGCCCTGGATGCCGCGCAGCAGGAGCGCCTCGCGAGCGCGCTCAGCACCCGCTACGGCGTCGAGGTGACGGTCAATGTCATCGTCGACCCGCAGGTGCTCGGCGGCATGCGCGTGGAGATCGGTGACGACGTCATCGACGGCACCGTCTCCTCTCGAATCAACGACTTGCGCCAGCGCCTCGCTGGCTAGAACAGAAGGAACACCATGGCAGATCTGACCATCAGCCCCGACGTCATCCGTGACGCGCTGAAAGACTTCGTCGCCGCCTACGAGCCCACCGGTGCCGCCGCCACCGAGGTGGGCACGGTCGTGGACGCCGCCGACGGCATCGCGCACGTCGAGGGTCTTCCCGGCGTCATGGCGAACGAGCTCGTCCGGTTCGACAACGGCGTCGAGGGCCTGGCGCTGAACCTCGACGAGAACGAGATCGGTGTCGTCGTGCTCGGAGAGTTCTCCGGTATCGAGGCGGGCCAGAAGGTCACCCGCAGCGGCGAGGTGCTCTCGGTCGCCGTCGGCGACGGATTCCTCGGTCGTGTGGTCGACCCGCTCGGCAACCCGATCGACGGCCTCGGCGAGATCGCGACCGAGGGACGTCGTGCCCTCGAGCTGCAGGCCCCCGGTGTCATGCAGCGCAAGAGCGTTCACGAGCCCATGCAGACCGGCATCAAGGCGATCGACGCCATGATCCCCGTCGGTCGCGGCCAGCGCCAGCTCATCATCGGCGACCGCCAGACCGGCAAGACCGCGATCGCGATCGACACCATCATCAACCAGAAGGCCAACTGGGAGTCCGGCGACGTCAACAAGCAGGTGCGCTGCATCTACGTCGCGATCGGTCAGAAGGGCTCCACGATCGCGTCCGTGAAGGGTGCGCTCGAGGATGCCGGTGCGATGGAGTACACGACGATCGTCGCGGCCCCGGCATCCGACCCGGCCGGCTTCAAGTACCTCGCCCCGTACACCGGCTCGGCCATCGGCCAGCACTGGATGTACGGCGGCAAGCACGTCCTGATCATCTTCGACGACCTGTCGAAGCAGGCCGAGGCCTACCGCGCCGTGTCGCTGCTGCTGCGCCGTCCGCCGGGCCGTGAGGCCTACCCCGGCGACGTCTTCTACCTGCACTCGCGTCTGCTGGAGCGTTGCGCCAAGCTGAGCGACGAGCTCGGCGCCGGGTCGATGACGGGTCTGCCGATCATCGAGACGAAGGCCAACGACGTGTCGGCCTACATCCCGACCAACGTGATCTCCATCACCGACGGCCAGATCTTCCTGCAGTCCGACCTGTTCAACGCCAACCAGCGTCCCGCGGTCGACGTGGGCATCTCGGTCTCGCGCGTCGGCGGCGACGCTCAGGTCAAGTCGATCAAGAAGGTGTCGGGAACGCTCAAGCTCGAGCTGGCCCAGTACCGCTCGCTCGAGGCGTTCGCGATGTTCGCCTCCGACCTCGACGCCGCCTCGCGCCGTCAGCTCGAGCGCGGTGCGCGTCTGACCGAGCTGCTCAAGCAGCCGCAGTACGACCCGTACCCCGTCGAAGAGCAGGTCGTGTCGATCTGGGCCGGCACCAACGGCAAGCTCGACTCGATCGCCGTCGAGGACGTGCTCCGTTTCGAGCGGGACCTGCTGGACTACCTCAAGCGCAACACGACGATCCTCGACACGCTGCGCGACACGAACGTGCTGGACGACGCGACGGCCGCCGAGCTCGAGAAGGTGACCGACGAGTTCATCCTCGAGTTCCAGGGCGGCAAGGGCCAGGCGATCAACAAGCCGGGCCACGAAGAGGTCGCCGCCGCGCACGAGGAGGACGTGAACCAGGAGCAGATCGTCAAGGGTCGCCGCGGCTGACGCCGGGCGAAATCTGAGACAGAGAATCCATGGGAGCACAACTCAGGGTCTACAAGCAGAAGATCTCTTCTGCTCAGACGACCAAGAAGATCACGAAGGCGATGGAACTCATCGCGGCTTCGCGTATCCAGAAGGCGATGGCGCGCGTGCGCGCGTCCTCGCCCTTCGCGCGGGCCGTGACGCGGGCTGTCTCCGCCGTGGCGACGCACTCGAACGTTCAGCACCCGCTGACGACCGAGCGTGAGACGATCCGCCGATCCGCGGTCGTCATCTTCGCCTCGGACCGGGGACTGGCCGGCGCGTTCAACTCGCAGATCCTGCGCGAGGGCCTGCAGCTCGGCGAGCTGCTGCGTTCGCAGGGCAAGGAGGTCGAGTACTTCCTCGTCGGACGAAAGGCGGTGGGCTACTTCCAGTTCCGCCGCATGGCGTCGGCGGGGGAGTGGGTCGGCGACACCGACACTCCGCACTTCAACACGGCGGAGCAGATCGCGGGCGCACTTCTGGACGCGTACGACCGCGGCGGCGAGGAACAGGGCGGCGTCGATGAGATCCACCTCGTCTTCAACCGCTTCGTCAGCATGATGACCCAGGAGCCGCAGACCGTGCGTCTGCTGCCGCTGGAGGTCGTCGAGGCGGACGAGGTCGTCGAGTCGGCCGGCGCGAGCAGCCAGGTCTACCCGCTGTACGAGTTCGAGCCCAGCCCCGAGGTCGTCCTCGACGCGCTGCTTCCGGTGTACGTGCAGAGCCGTGTGTTCAACGCGCTGCTGCAGTCCTCCGCCGCCAAGCATGCCGCGACCCAGAAGGCGATGAAGAGCGCGAGCGACAACGCCGACAAGCTCATCACCGACTACACCCGCCTGCGCAACAACGCGCGCCAGGCGGAGATCACTCAGCAGATCGCCGAGATCGTCGGCGGCGCCGACGCCCTGGCGTCCGGCAAGTAACGACCACACCGAAAGAGACAGACAATGACTGCCACCGCCACCGCCGAAAAGGCCGAGACGACGGTCGTCGGGCGCGTTGCACGCGTCACCGGCCCGGTCGTCGACATCGAGTTCCCGCACGATGCGATCCCCGACATCTACAACGCGCTGAAGACGACGATCACGATCGGCGAGGACTCGACGGAGATCACGCTCGAGGTCGCGCAGCACCTCGGCGACGACCTCGTGCGCGCCATTTCGCTGAAGCCGACCGACGGCATGGTCCGCGGCCAGGAGGTGCGCGACACCGGCGGCCCCATCACCGTGCCCGTGGGCGATGTCACCAAGGGCAAGGTGTTCAATGTCACCGGCGACGTGCTGAACGCCGCTCCCGGCGAGACCATCGAGATCACCGAGCGCTGGGGTATCCACCGCCAGGCGCCGAACTTCGACCAGCTCGAGTCCAAGACCGAGATGTTCGAGACCGGCATCAAGTCCATCGACCTGCTCACCCCGTATGTGCAGGGTGGAAAGATCGGCCTGTTCGGCGGTGCCGGTGTCGGCAAGACCGTCCTGATCCAGGAGATGATCCAGCGCGTCGCGCAGGACCACGGCGGCGTGTCGGTGTTCGCCGGTGTCGGCGAGCGCACCCGTGAAGGCAACGACCTCATCGGTGAGATGGAAGAGGCGGGCGTCTTCGACAAGACCGCGCTCGTCTTCGGCCAGATGGACGAGCCGCCGGGGACGCGTCTGCGCGTCGCCCTGTCGGCCCTCACGATGGCGGAGTACTTCCGCGACGTGCAGAAGCAGGACGTGCTGCTGTTCATCGACAACATCTTCCGCTTCACGCAGGCCGGTTCCGAGGTGTCGACGCTTCTCGGACGCATGCCTTCGGCGGTGGGTTACCAGCCCAACCTCGCCGATGAGATGGGTGTGCTCCAGGAGCGCATCACCTCGACGCGCGGCCACTCGATCACCTCGCTGCAGGCGATCTACGTCCCGGCCGACGACTACACCGACCCGGCGCCGGCGACGACCTTCGCGCACCTCGACGCGACGACCGAACTGTCCCGCGAGATCGCGTCGAAGGGTCTGTACCCGGCCATCGACCCGCTGAGCTCGACCAGCCGTATCCTCGACCCGCGCTACATCGGCGAGGATCACTACCGCGTCGCCACGGCCGTGAAGCAGATCCTCCAGAAGAACAAGGAACTGCAGGAGATCATCGCCATCCTCGGTGTCGACGAGCTCTCCGAAGAGGACAAGATCGTCGTGTCGCGTGCGCGCCGCATCCAGCAGTTCCTCTCGCAGAACACCTACATGGCGAAGAAGTTCACGGGTGTCGAGGGTTCCACGGTCCCGATCAAGGAGACCATCGAGTCGTTCGACGCCATCGTCAAGGGTGACTTCGACCACGTCGCCGAGCAGGCCTTCTTCAACGTCGGTGGCATCTCCGACGTCGAGGAGAAGTGGGCGAAGATCCAGAAGGAGAACAGCTGACATGGCGCTGACCGTCACCCTCGTCTCCGCGGAGGAGGAGGTCTGGCACGGTGAGGCGAACCTCGTCGTCGCCAAGACCGTCGAGGGCGAGATCGGCTTCATGACCGGCCACGAGCCCGTTCTCGCGATCCTCGCCGAAGGGCAGGTGCGCATCACGCAGTCCGACGGCACGAAGGTCGTCGCTCGTGCGCAGGACGGCTTCCTCTCGATGGAAGGCAATGAGCTGACCATCGTGGCCGGTCACGCCGCTCTCGAGTCCTGATCGCCCGCTGAGTACCGCCAGCAACCACTCCCCGCTCGAGAACGCATCGTTTCTCGAGCGGGGAGTGGTTTTCGTTGTGCGCGAGGAGACCACCCATGCTGATCCTGTTGCCGCCGTCGGAGACCAAGCGTCCCGGCGGGCGTGAGCGAGCTCTCGACATCGGCGCGCTCGCGCTCCCCGAGCTGCGCGCGACGCGCGACGCGGCGGTGGACGCGCTCGTCGCATTGAGTGGCGACGAAGAGCACGCTGCGCGCGTGCTGAAGCTGTCTCCGCGCCAGCGCCCGGACATCGCCCACAACGCCACGCTGCGCACCGCCCCGACCTTGCCCGCGGTCGACCGGTACACGGGAGTGCTCTTCGATGCGCTGGATGCCGCCACCTTGGACGCGGCGTCGCGGCGTTGGCTGGGCGCTCACGTGCTCATCCACTCCGCGCCCTTCGGGCCGGTCGGCGCTCTCGACGCCATCCCGGCCTATCGGCTCGCCGCCGGAACGGCGCTTCCCGGCATCCCGCCCCTGCGACGACACTGGGCGGGTGAGGTCACCGCGGCTTTGCGTGCCGCCGCGCCCTCGTTCATCCTGGATCTGCGCTCCGAGGCCTACGTCGCCCTCGGTCCCGTTCCCGCGGAGGTGGATTCGGCCTACCTGCGGGTGGTGACGATCGGTGAGGACGGCGTGACGCGCGCGCTCAACCACTTCAACAAGCACGGCAAGGGCGCCGTGGTCAGAAGGCTCGCGCAGACCCGCCCGCGGATCGCGACGCGCAAGGCGCTGATGTCGTGGGCCGACACGGCCGGCGTAGCTTTGCGCGAGGGTGCGCCGGGAGAGATCGACCTCGTCGTCTGATCAGTCGTGTTCCGTGTTGGCGGCGGTCCGCTCGGTGTTCTCGGCGATGGCCACGAGGGCGACCCCCGACTCGATGACGAAGCGCAGCACGACGACGGCGAGGAACGCGACGACGGGGACGACGATGAGGGTCGACAGGATGAGCGCGATGCCGCCGCCGAGGTTCCACCCGAGCGATCCGATGCCCGAGATCAGGCCCCACAGGAACGTCGCGATGAAGGCGATGCCGATCGCGACGAGCCCCACGAGGTAGAAGACGCTCGCCAGTCGACGGGTGATGAACCGCGTGAAGGTCAGGTCGAACAGGGCGGAGAGGAAGCCGCGACCGATGTCGTCGAGGTCGCCGACGAGGCGTGGAACCCCGGTGTCGTCGACGCCGGCGATGCCGGGCGCGGATGCCGCGTCGCGCGCGACCTCCTCTGCGGGACGTTCCGGCAACGGCGGCAGTGCGGGCTCGGGCATCGGCGGATCCTTCCGGCGCGGGCGGGGGTGGCCCCAGGGTAGCGCTCCGGCCGACGCGCGACGCGACGAAACGCTCCGCGGGATCCCTCGCGCCTGTGGCTCCACTACCAATACGATGTGAGCCGGAGCCGGCCACGGTGGTCGCGCTCGACGGCGAGAATCGCCGGGGGAGGTACTCATGGATGATTACTCGGGCGGGAGCGCTGCGGCCGCCGCAGCTGCCCTGATCGTGTTTGCGTTCTTCATCTTCATCTTCGCGGTGATCGGCTACGTGATCAGTGCGTTCTTCCTGATGAAGATCTTCGACAAGGCGGGAGTCCAGGGCAAGTGGCGCGCCTGGGTGCCGATCTACAACTTCATGGTGTTCGCCAAGCTCGGCGACGTCAGCCCGTGGGTCATGCTGGGCGCCATCCTGGTGTCCGGTGTGCTGAACCAGGTCCCGGTTCTCGGGTGGATCATCGCGCTGCTCCCGGTCGCTGTGGGTGCACTGGCCGCGTGGCGAGTGGGCCAGAAGCTGCAGAAGGAGACCCCCTGGGTCATCCTCTATGTGCTGCTCGGCCTGGTCTGGCTCGGCATCCTCGCCTTCGACAAGTCGCGCTGGAACACGAACGTGCCGCCCGCGCCGTGGGCGGCGAACGGCTTCCTCGCCGATCGCACCGTCTGGCAGGGCGTTCCCGTTCAGGCGTCGGCAGCGCCCGGAGGCTACACGCCTCCGGCGGGCTACCAGCCTCCGGCGCCTCCGGCGGGCTACCAGCCTCCGGCACCTCCGGCCGGCTACCAGCCTCCGGCGCCGCCCGCGCCGCCCGCGCCGCCCGCGCCGCCCGCGGCCACCGAGCCGCCGGCAGCCCCTGAGCCGCCGACCACGGAGCCGCCCAGCGCTCCGGAGCCGCCGCGCTCCTGAGCAGCATCGACCGTCCTCGCCCGCCCGGGTGCGCTGGCAGCGCACCCGGGCGGGCGCGCGTGGCGGTCCGGTGGCCTGATGCCCGACCTGCTCCTTCGAGGCGACCGCCGGTGCCGCGGCGGACTCCGCCCCGGCTGCGCCGCCTGTCGGCGGGGTGCAGACCCGACCCGTCCACTAGAGTGGGACTGTGCCCGAAGCCGCGACTCACTCGCGCACCCTCCCGCTCGCGGACGGTGCGATCGAACTGCAGTGGGCGGAGCTGACCCACACGGGCCGTCGGCGCGAGGTCAACCAGGACGCCGTCCTCGCACGCTACCCGCTGTTCGTGGTCGCCGACGGGATGGGCGGCCACATCGGTGGCGAGATCGCCAGCAGCAGCACGATCGCACGCCTGGAGTCGATGGTCGGCAAGGGCGAGGTCAGCCCCAAGAACATCGAGAAGGCGCTCTCCAAGGCGGTCGGGGACATCGCTTCGCACCCCGAAGCCACCGATGACGGCACCGGGACGACGGTGACCGGGGTCTACCTCGACACGTCTACCGCCGAACCCACGTGGGTGACCCTCAACATCGGCGATTCGCGGGTCTATCTCTTCCGCGACGGTGGCCTTGCCCAGGTCACGACCGATCATTCCGTCGTCCAGGAGCTCATCGCTGCGGGACGCCTCAGCCCTGAAGAGGCCGAGAACCACCCGTACGGAAACGTGATCACACGCGCCGTCGGTCCCTCCGACGGTGTCGCGCCCGACTACGTGCGACTCGAGGTCGTCGACGGCGATCGCTTCGTGATCTGCAGCGATGGCCTCACGAAAGAGCTGACGGATTACGGCATCCTGCACTTCCTCCTGCAGCACGACGATCCGGCCGCCGCGGCGGCGGACATGCTCGACGCCGCGCTGGAGAACGGCGGTCGCGACAACATCACGATCATCGTCCTGAACGTGCATCGCACCGGCTCCTCCCCAACGGTGGACTGACGTCCGTCGTGCACCGGTCGACCCGGTGCGCGTCGCACCGGGTCGCCGCCCCGCTTGACTGCCGGCATGACCGATGTCGACGATCTCGACGACGAGCCGCTCCGCCTGCCGCCCGCCCCGACGCCACCGGCGCGGGCACCGCTGCCGATCCTGACCGCCATCGTTCCCGTCGTCGGTGCGCTGGTGCTCTGGCGCATCACGGGGTCGGTTCATTCCCTCTGGTTCGCCGCGCTCGGACCGCTCGTCGCGGTGGCCTCGTTCGTCGACGGGCTGCGGACGGCCCGGCGTGCCCGACGGCGTGCCCGGCGTGAGGATCTCCGTGCGCTGGCGCACCTGGAGGAGGCGGTCGCTCGGCGGCACGAGGCGGAGCGTCGCCGTGCGTGGCGGCGTACCCCCGACGTGGCGACGCTGTGCGCCGACGAGGCAGAGGTGTGGCGCTCGGTGCCCGGACGTGATGAGGCACTGGTGGTCGGCCGCGGGGAGGGGGTGAGCACTCTGCGGATGGAGGGCGAGCCCGCCGACGACGCCGCGCGCGCGTTGCGACGGCGAGCCCGGCGCCTGGAGGACGCGCCCGTGACCGTGCCTCTGCATGCGGGACTCGCCGTGCGCGGCCCCGCGGCACAGGCCACGGCGGTGGTCCGGGCACTCGTGATGCAGATCTGCCTCGTGCGTGCTCCCGGTCGGGTCCGGATCGCCGACCCCGAGGCCGTGGGGGAGATCCTGGGCGACGTGTCGCCTCTGCCGCATGCGTTCGCGAGTGCCGGGGATGCCCTGGTGCTCGCCGACGGCGCGGCCCGCCTCGGCTCGGATGCCGATATCCCGATCGTCGTCCTGGCCGACGACGCCCCGCCGCCGACGCGCTGTCGCGCCGTCCTGACTCTCCAGGGTGGTGATGAGGCGGTCCTTGACCACGAGGGATCGACGCGTTCGGTGCGCATCGAGGCGTTGTCGGCGGCGCAGGCGTCCGAAGTGGCGGCCATGCTCTCGGAGCGAGCTCGCGAGCTGGGTCACCGCGGTGATGCTCCCGTCGCATTCGAGGAGCTCGTCGACGATTGCTCCGGCGCGGGACTGACCGCCGCCATCGGCGTGAGCGCGGGAGAGGTCGTCACGGTCGACCTCGTGGCCGACGGGCCGCACGCGGTCGTGGTGGGTACGACCGGCTCCGGCAAGAGCGAGCTGCTCGTCACCTGGGCGGCCGGCCTGTGTCGCGGACGACACATCGGTGAGGTCTGCCTGCTCCTCATCGACTTCAAGGGCGGCCGGTCCTTCGACGCCCTCGCGGCGCTCCCGCACGTCGCCGGGATCGTGACCGACCTGGATGACCGCGCGGCGGTGCGTGCGGTGGAGAGCCTGCGAGCCGAGATCCGGCGTCGAGAACGCGTTCTCGCCGAGCACGGTGCTCGTGATGTGGAGGAGGCCGCGGGAGCGCTGCCGCGGCTCGTCGTGATCGTCGACGAGTTCGCCGCGCTGGTGGCCGCGCACCCCGAGATGCACGAACTGTTCTCCGATGTCGCGGCGCGTGGCCGGGCACTCGGCATCCACGCGATCCTGGCATCCCAGCGCGCAGCCGGAGCGTTCCGCGATGGGCTGCTGGCCAATGCGCCGCTGCGGATCGCACTGCGCACCCTCGACGCCGCAGACTCGCGGGCCGTGATCGGAGTCGACGACGCCGTGCGGCTTCCTGGGCGCGCCGAGGCCCGGGGGATGGCGCTCCTGCGGCGTGCGGCTGACGTCGATCCACAGCGCGTGCGGATGGCGCGATGCTCCCCGGTCGCGCTCGCGGCGATCAGCGATGCGGCGGGAAATGACCGCGCGACGGCGCCGTGGCTGCCCCCGCTTCCTTCCGTGGTGGAGCTGGATCGGGTTGCGGTGACCGGTCGTATCGCGCTGGGGCTTTCGGACGAACCGGAGCATCAGCGACAGGCACCGGTGCTGCTGCCCCTGGCGGCGACGGCGCTGGCGGTGATCGGAGCACCGGGAAGCGGACGCTCCTCGTTGCTGCGCGCGATCGCCCGTCAGTTGCCGCAGCCCCCGACGTGGGTGTCCGACGACCCCGAGGCGGCATGGGATGCCGTGGCCGCCGCCGTCGGCCGGCGCGACGGGACGGGCGTGGTGGTCGACGACCTCGACGCGCTGCTGGCGCGCTATCCCGCGGAGTACGCGGCGGAGATGATGGTGCGCATCGAGCGGCTCGTGCGGGACGCCGGACAGAGCGGAGGCCTCGTCGTGCTCTCCGCGGCGAGATGTGCGGGGCCGCTCGCCCGTCTGCTGGAGCTGATCCCGCACCGCGCCATCTTGCCGCTGGCGACACGCGCCGACCACGTGGCGGCCGGAGGCGACGGATCCGACCATGTCCGTGACCAGCCGCCCGGGCGGGGCCGCTGGGGACGCGTGCTGGTGCAGTTCATCCGTGACGACGCACCCACGACACCAACGGTGGTCGGCTCCCCACCGCCCACTTGGACTCCCGGTGAAGCCGACACGGTCGGTCTCGTGGTCGCTCACGGTTTCGCCCGTGACGGCCTGCATCGCGCGAGTGCGGCAGGAGATGTTCCGATCATCAGCGTCGATGAGGCGGCGTCGCGCGGCGGGGCGTCTTCGCGGGCTCTCGTGGTCGGCACGCCCGAGGAGTGGCTCGCCCAGTGGAAGCTGTTGGGCGAACTTCGCACACGTCACGAGTTCGTCGTCTCCGCCGAGTGCAGCGCAGAATACCGCGCGCTCACCGGGCGACGAGATCTTCCCGTCTACGCCGCTGCACGTGCCGACCGTGCCTGGCGCCTCGTGCCGGACGGTGCCGCACAGCGCGTGCTGCTGCCCTGGTCGTGACCAGCCGAGGAGGAGACGCCGGGCCGCGACTACACCGGAACGCCGTAACGCGAAGGGTCAGACGGTGGGGCGGATGCGTCCCACCTCGCGGCCTCCGCCGGTGATCTCCAGCGGCAGCTGGTCGAGCGTCGCGGCGACGTCCGCCGACGACAGAGCGCCCACGCGCTCCAGCAGACGGATCGCGACAGCCGTCGCCACCCGGCCGCTGCCGTCCAGCGTCTTGAGTGCGACCGTGGCGCCGTTGGGTGCCGTCATGATCATGATTCCCTCGGCGCCTCCCTTGGCGAACACGCCGAGCCGCTCGATCGCGATGGTGTCCGGCCGCCCCGGTCCGTCGATCGCCCACGGGTTCTCGCGGACCGCGCGCACGAGCGCTCCGGCGAGGCGGTGGAGCGCGAAGGGGGAGCGCTCCGAGGCGGTGCCGATCCGGTGCGCGGCGCGAGCGAGGGCGGTCAGGCTCATGGCGTACACCGGGGCCCCGCAGCCGTCGATGGCGGTCGTGGAGATCTTCGTCCCCGTGAGGCGTTCGATGACCTCACGGATATGCACCTGCAGCGGATGCTGCGGATCGAGATAGCTGTCGGTGTCCCACCCGTTCGCGGTGCAGGCCAGCAGCATGGTCGCGTGCTTGCCGGAGCAGTTCATGCGGACGCGCGCCGGCTGTCCGAGCTCGCGTACGAGCTCGTCGCGCGTGGCGGTGTCACCGGGCCACGCCGGCGGGCACTGCAGATGGTCCTCGCCGAGACCGGCGGTCGCGAGGATCTCGCGGACGACGCGGGCGTGTCGGTCGGTGCCACTGTGGCTGGCGGTGGACAGGGCCAGCTGCTCGCCTTCCAGCGTGACACCGGCGGTCAGGCAGCCGAGCGCCTGCAACGGCTTCATGCTCGAGCGCGGCAGGATCGGCGTGTCGACGTCGCCGAGGCTCAGCTGGATCACACCCTCGGGGTCCAGCACGATCGCCGCTCCCGCGTGTCGCGACTCGACGAAGCCACTGCGCTCGACGACGGCGAGTTCCACCGCGTCGGCGACCGCGATGGTGCCGGACGGTGCGGAGGGACGGGACACGGTGAGAGGATCTGACACGCAGAAGAGCCTACTTCGCCGCGCACCGCGCAACGGGTCGGCTGGGACCACCGAGGAGATGGGCATGCGCCAGCTGGACGAGGTCGCCGACGGCATCTGGGTCACGACGAGCCGGCGCATGGCCACCACGAGCACCGTCATCGTCGGTGGCGAAGAAGCACTGCTCGTGGATCCCGCGTGGGACGCCGACGAACTCGACGCTCTGGCTGCCACGCTGCGCGTGCGCAACCTGCACGTGCGCGCGGGGTTTGCGACCCACGCCCATCACGACCATCTGCTGTGGCACCCGGCGTTCGGAGACGTCCCGCGGTGGGCCTCCCACGACACGGCCGCGCTCGCCGTCTCGCAGCGCGCGGACCTGGTCGCAGCGCTGAGCGAGGACGCACCGCCGTGGCTCGTCGAGCTCATGGGGCGGGTCGACGGGATCGGCGACAGCTTCCCCTCCGACAGCGCGCCGACCGGTGTGCAGATCGAACCTGTCTTCCATGACGGGCACGCGCCGGGGCACACGGCCCTCTGGCTGCCGGAGCGGCGGGTGCTGATCGCCGGCGACATGCTCAGCGACATCGAACTGCCCCTGCCGTTCTTCCCCGATGACCTGCCGGCATACCTCGCCGCGCTCGACCGCCTCGCGCCTCTCGCCGCCCGCGCCGCCGTCATCGTGCCCGGTCACGGGACGGTGGGCGAGGATGCGCTGGCCCGCCTCGACGCCGACCGGCGCTACCTCGACGACATGATCCACCGTGGACGCTCCGACGATCCGCGTGTCGCAAACCCCGGCATGGCCGAGGAGCACGCGCATCTGGCGGAGCTCGCGGCCGCGTACCGCGATCCGGATGGGAGACTGGCGGGATGATCGGCGAACACCGCTACGCACTGCACGCCCGGTGGACAGGCAACCGCGGCACCGGAACCAGCGGCTATCGCGACTACGACCGCTCGGTCACGCTGTCCGTCCACGGCAAGCCCGCGCTGGATGCCTCGAGCGATCGCCCGTTCCGCGGCGATCCTTCGAAGTGGAACCCGGAGGACATGCTGTTGGCCGCGCTGTCGGAGTGCCATCTGCTGTCCTATCTGCACGCGTGTGTGCAGGCGGGTGTCGTCGTCGTGTCCTACACGGACGACGCGACGGGACGGATGACCGAGGACGGTCGAGGGGGCGGCGCATTCGCCGAGGTCGTGCTGCGACCGCGCGTCGAGGTCGCCACGGCCGCCATGGTCGCCGCTGCAGAGACCGCCCACGCGCAGGCGCACGAATGGTGCTTCATCGCGAACTCGGTCAACTTCCCGGTTCGTCACGACGCCATCGTGACGGTGGCCCCGGATGGCGCCGTCAGCGGCGTTCGTGCGGAAGAACCTGCTTGAGACGTTCGACGGGATTGGACGCCGGGGCCTCGTTGTACGCGTTGGCCAGCTCCTGGCCGGAGAGTGCATGGATCGCGGCCATGATCTCGTCGGTCGCCTGACGGCGCGCGCGCCCGGAGTCGGCGGAGCCGTGGTGGGACAGGTCGAGCGGCTCGCCGAAACGCACCGTCACCCGCGGACGCAGGCGCGGGAACTTCGCCCCGACGGGCATGATCTCGTTGGTTCCGACCAGGCCCACCGGAATCACGGGTGCGCCGGTCTGCAGCGCGAGGAATGCGACACCGGTGCGGCCCTTGTACAGGCGGCCGTCCAGCGAGCGCGTTCCCTCCGGGTACAGCGCCGTCGACCACCCCGCCTCGAGCATCCGTCGCTGCTGCTCGAGAGCATCGAGGGCCGCCTGGCCCGCCCCGCGCTGAACGGGGAATGCGCCGACGGCGTAGAAGAACTGTCGCGAGAACCATCCCTTCAGCCCCGGACCGTCGAAGTAGCTCGACTTGGCGAGGAAGCGCACCGGGCGAGGAGCGGCCATCGGAATGACGAAGGAGTCGATGAACGACAGGTGATTGCTGGCGAGGATCACCGCACCCTTGCGGGGGAAGTTCTTGCGCCCCTCGATGCGCGGCCGGTACAGCAGCCGCGCGAGCGGGGCCACGACCCACCGGCCGATGACGTAGGTGGGGCCGATTCCGGTGACGTCATGGGCGCCGTCCGGGGGCTGCAGCTCGCCGGCGGCGTCGGGGGCGGGCTCTGCGGATGTCACCAGTCGAGGGTACTCCCGATCGCATGCCGCGTTGAGCATGGCGCCACGGGCACGCTCCCAGCGCACGCAGAACAAAGTAGGGGAGGATGGAGCCAATCCGTCTTCCATCTGTGAGGTCTTATCGTGCGCCTGCGCCCGCTCGTCGCTGTTTCCGTCGCCGCCGTGTCCGTCATCCTGCTTGCGGGCTGCTCCGGGTCCACCGGCGCCACCGCGTCGGGGAGCCCGACCGCCGCGCCGGCTGCGGACCTCTGTGACGCGCAGGTCTCCTCGGGTGCCGCCGCCGACGCGGTGACGGTCAGCGGGGATGCGGGAGCGGCTCCCACGCTGTCGTTCACGGCGCCGATCCAGATCGACACCCTGCAGGCCAAGACCATCGACAAGGGGTCGGGTACGCCCGTGACGGCGGGGCAGTTCATCTCCTACGCCATGACGGCGTACGACGCCGAGACCGGTCAGAAGCTCGGCGACATCGGCTACAAGCCCGGGCAGCTGCTTCCCGCGCAGATCTCGGCATCCAGCCCTCTCGGCCAGGTTCTCGGCTGCGGTGCGCCGGGCGAGCGCGTCGTCGCGACGTTCCCGGCGAGCGAGCAGGGTGCGGCGCAGGTCTACGTCGTCGACCTGCTCGGCATCGTCCCGAGCGCCGCATGGGGCGCCGAGCAGGCACCCGTGGCGGGGATGCCGACGGTGTCGCTGGCCGACAACGGAGCGCCCACGATCACGCTGCCGGGCGGCAACCCGCCCACCGAGACGCAGATCGCCACCCTGAAGAAGGGCGACGGGGCTGCGGTCCAGAGCGGCGACCAGGTGCTGGTGCAGTACACCGGCGTGCGCTGGTCGGACGGCAAGACCTTCGACTCGACCTGGGACAAGGGCGGCGTGCCGACGAGCTTCAGCACCACCGGCGTCGTCCCCGGCTTCCGCAAGGCGCTGGAAGGCCAGACCGTGGGTTCCCAGGTGCTCGTGACGATGACCCCGGCCGACGGCTACGGCGAGGGCGAGATCAACGCCAACGACCTGAAGGGCGAGACCCTGGTGTTCGTCGTCGACATCCTGGGCGCGCAGACCTCCGCGGCCCAGTAAGGGCCCGCCGGTAGGCTGGCCGCATGCGGCGCATCCTGATCCTCGGTTCGACCGGTTCCATCGGCACCCAGGCTCTGGATGTGATCCGCGCCCGTCGCGACCAGTTCGAGGTGGTGGGACTCGCCGCCGGAACTGACGCGGCGGGCGTCGCCGCGCAGGCGGCCGAGTTCCAGGTCGAGCACACGGCGCTCGGTGCCGACGAGGCCGAACAGCTCGTGCGGGATGTGGATGCCGACGTCGTACTCAACGGCATCACCGGATCGGTAGGCCTCGGCCCGACACTGGCCGCGCTCGAAGCCGGACGCACGCTCGCGCTGGCCAACAAGGAGTCGCTCATCGTCGGCGGCGATCTGGTCACCGCCATCGCGGCCCCGGGACAGATCGTCCCGGTCGACTCGGAGCACTCCGCGATCGCGCAGGCCCTGCGCGCCGGCACGAGCGACGAGGTGCGCAGGCTCGTGCTGACCGCCTCGGGCGGCCCCTTCCGCGGTCGCTCCCGCGGCGAACTCGAGGGTGTGACTCCGGCCCAGGCGCTGGCGCACCCGACCTGGGATATGGGTCGGGTGGTCACCACCAACTCGGCGACCTTGGTCAACAAGGGGCTCGAGGTGATCGAAGCCCACCTGCTTTTCGGCGTCGATTACGACCGCATCGACGTCGTCGTTCATCCCCAGTCGATCGTGCACTCGATGGTCGAGTTCATCGACGGATCGACCATCGCGCAGGCATCGCCGCCCGATATGCGGCTGCCGATCTCGTTGGGCCTCGACTGGCCCCACCGTGTGGGCGGCGTCGGGGCACCGCTGGATTGGACCCGGGCGGCCTCGTGGAGCTTCGAGCCTCTCGACGAGGAGGCCTTTCCGGCGGTCGCCCTCGCCAAGCAGGTGGGGCGCGCCGGCGCGACCTACCCCGCCGTGTTCAACGCGGCCAACGAACAGGCGGTCGATGCGTTCCACGCGGGACGCCTGAGCTTTCCCGGCATCCTGGACACGGTCCGGCGCATCGTCGATGCGCACGACGCGCCGCCCGTGCTCTCACGCGGGGCGCTGGTCGACGCGGAGGGCTGGGCCCGCGCCGCCGCCGACGAGGCTATTGCCGCCGGCTGAGGCGAGGCGCCCGCGCGCGCGACGGAGAGGACCGGACCGCCCGCAGAGGATGGGGAGGGCGGTCCGGTCAGCGCCCGATCGGGGAACGATCCGGGCGAGCGGCCGCGGGGGAAGCGGCGGCCGGGGGCAGGGTGAAACGGTCAGTACGTGAGCAGGCCGTGAGCGCGGAACTGCTCGCGGACCCGGTCGACGAGGTCGACGGAGGGGGGGTCGGTCTCGGCCAGACGGTAGTCGCGCCCGAGCGCGTCCCACTTGTCTCGGCCCATCTGGTGGAACGGCAGCACCTCGACGCGGGTGACCGTGCCGGGGCGGATCTCATTGAGTGACGCGGCGTACGCAGCGACCGCCTCGACGTTGTCGACGTCGTCGGTCAGGCCCGGAACGAGGACGAAGCGGATCCACACCTCGGGCCCCTCGGGCCGAGCGGCCAGACGGTGACCGAATGCCAGCGTGGGCTCGAGCTCGCGCCCCGTCACCTCGCGGTAGGTCTCGGGATTGCCGCTCTTGACGTCCAGCAGGACGAGGTCGACGTCGTCCAGCAGGGCGTCGGATGCCGCGGCGCCGAGGTAGCCGGACGTGTCGATGGCGGTGTGGATGCCGAGCTCCTTCGCACCGCGCAGGATCCGTGCTGCGAAGGCGGGCTGCATGAGCACCTCGCCGCCGGAGAGGGTGATGCCGCCCCCGGTCGCCTGGAAAACCGCGGTGTAGCGCGCGATGCGGGTGAGCAGCTCATCGCTCGTGACGGGCTGACCGTCCTTCATCGCGAGGGTGTCGGGGTTGTGGCAGTAGAGGCACTGCAGCGGGCATCCGCTGAGGAACGTGGTCAGCCGCGTTCCCGGCCCGTCCACGGCGGTGACGAGCTCCCACGAGTGCACGGAGCCGAGCCGGCCCTCGCGCATCGCGGTCAGTCGCTCATGACGATCGACATCCGAGACCGCGAGCCCGTCGAGGCCGGCGCCCGTGCGCCGGTGGGCGGGCGCCTGGAGGGGGACCTCCAGGCGCACCGCGTCATCGGGGAGTGCGGGAAGGGTGGACGGCACCGCGTTGCACGGGTGGCGACGGAGCATCGCCTTGGCCATTGTCCTCAGCTTCTCTCTGCGTGTCGGTTCGTCTGCCGGAGGATCCGGATCACATGGAGCCGTGGAACGTACGCGACAGCACGTCGAGCTGCTGCTCGCGCGTGAGGCGGACGAAGTTCACGGCGTAGCCGGAGACCCGGATGGTCAGCTGCGGGTAGTTCTCCGGGTGCTCCATGGCATCTTCGAGCGTCTCGCGGTTCAGCACGTTGACGTTCATGTGATAGCCGTGCGAGCCCACGTAGGCGTCGAGCAGACCGGCGAGGTTGCGCACCTGCTCCTCGACGGTGCGCCCGAGGCCGCTGGGGACGACGGTGTTGGTCAGCGAGATGCCGTCCTGCGACTGCGCGTAGGGGATCTTGGCGACCGACAGCGCCGAGGCGAGCATGCCGTGGGTGTCGCGGCCGTTCATGGGGTTGGCGCCCGGGGCGAACGGCTCTCCGGCGCGGCGACCGTCGGGTGTGTTGCCCGTCGCCTTGCCGTAGACGACGTTCGAGGTGATCGTGAGCACCGACTGCGTGGGCAGGGCGTTGCGGTACATCGGGTGACGGCGGATCTTCGACATGAAGCTCTCCACCAGGCCGACAGCGATCTGGTCGGCGCGGTCGTCGTCGTTGCCGTAGCTCGGGAACTCGCCCTCGGTGACGTAGTCGACCACGATGCCGCGTTCGTCGCGCACGGGGGTGACGGTGGCGTACTTGATGGCCGACAGCGAGTCCGCAGCGACCGACAGTCCCGCGATTCCGCAGGCCATCGTGCGCAGCACGTCCTTGTCGTGCAGGGCCATCTCGATGCGCTCGTACGCGTACTTGTCGTGCGACCAGTGGATGCAGTTGAGGGCCTCGACGTAGGTCTCGGCCAGCCAGTCCATCGTCTTGTCGAAGCGCTCCATGACGTCGTCGAAGTCGAGCGGGCCGTCGCTGACCGGTGCCGTCACCGGCGAGACCTGCTTGCCGGTGACCTCGTCGCGGCCGCCGTTGATCGCGTAGAGCAGCGTCTTGGCGAGGTTCACGCGCGCACCGAAGAACTGCATCTGCTTGCCGACGCGCATGGGGCTCACGCAGCAGGCGATCGCGGCGTCATCGCCCCAAGCGGGGCGGATGATCTCGTCCGACTCGTACTGCACCGCCGACGTGTCGATGGACACCCGTGCGCAGTAGTCCTTGAACCCCTGCGGCAGCTCGGGGCTCCAGAACACGGTCATGTTGGGCTCGGGCGCCGGACCCAGGTTGTACAGGGTCTGCAGGAACCGGAAGGAGTTCTTCGTCACGAGGGGACGACCGTCTTCGCCCATGCCGCCGATCGTCTCGGTCACCCACGTCGGGTCGCCGGAGAAGAGGCTGTCGTACTCGGGCGTGCGCAGGAACCGCACGATGCGCAGCTTGATGACGAAGTCGTCGATGATCTCCTGCGCTTCGGTCTCGGTGATGAGGCCGGCTTCCAGGTCGCGCTCGATGAACACGTCGAGGAACGTCGAGGTGCGTCCGAGCGACATCGCGGCGCCGTTCTGCTCCTTCACGGCAGCGAGGTAGCCGAAGTAGAGCCACTGCACCGCTTCACGAGCCGTGGTCGCGGGCCCGGAGATGTCGACGCCGTACGCGGCGGCCATCTGCTTCAGCTCGCCGAGGGCGCGGATCTGCTCCGCGTGCTCTTCGCGCATGCGCACGACCTCTTCGGTGAAGGGCGTCGTGTCCAGGCCGAGCTTGTCGATCTTCTTCGCGGCGATCAGCTGGTCGACGCCGTACAGCGCGACGCGGCGGTAGTCGCCGATGATGCGACCGCGACCGTAGGCGTCGGGGAGCCCGGTGATGACATGCGAGCTGCGGGCGGCGCGGACGTTCGGCGAGTAGATGTCGAAGACGGCCTCGTTGTGGGTCTTGCGATAGGTCGTGAAGATCTCTTTGAGCGTCTGATCGACCTCGTAGCCGTAGGTCTCGAGAGCCCCCTCGACCATGCGCCAGCCGCCGTTGGGCATGATCGCGCGCTTCAGCGGGGCATCCGTCTGCAGGCCGACGATGAGCTCGTCGTCCTTCGCGATGTAGCCGGGGCCGTGCGCGGTGATGCCCGCCGGTGTGTGCGCGTCGACGTCGTAGATGCCCTTCTCGCGCTCGGTGGGGAACATCGTCGACAGGATGCTCCAGATGCGCGTGGTGCGCGCCGTGGCGCCGGTCAGGAACGACGCATCGCCGAGGTAGGGGGTGTAGTTGCGCTGGATGAAATCGCGCACGTCGATCGCGTCCTGCCAAGGGCCGGCGGTGAAACCGTTCCAGGCGGCGGGCTGCGTGTCCTGTGCGGAGGGGGTGACGGTAGTCATGATTCGCTTCCTCAAATCCTCGTGGGAGCGGCCCGTCCACCCATCCGTGGGCGAGTCGTTGAGATCAGCGTAGCGCTTGTGGTCAGACCACAACGGGACGATGGATGTCGCCCACAATCGCTCACCGAAAACCAGGACACCCCTTGTGGTCAGTCCACAAGGGGTGTCGGGGTGTCGCACGCGTCAGGCGGGCCGGGTCGGATCGGAGTCCGGGGTGGAGTCCGGTGGATAGGGCACCGCCCACGTCGGGGCGGGCGGGTTCCACCCGGCTGCGGCGAGGGCTCGTCGCGCGAGCTCCCTGGCCGAGTACGGCACGCGAGCGCCACGGATGTCGCGATAGTCCTGGTGTCCCGGGCCTGCCCAGAGGATCGCGTCGCCGTCCCCGACGCGCGAGATCGCCTCGACGATCGCCCGCTCCGGCGGCGAGATCTCGATGATCTCCGTGGCCGACACGGCGGCGCGAGCGCCGGTGAGCAGTTCGGCGCGGATGTCGTCGGGGTTCTCGTATCGCGGGTGGTGATCGGTGATGATGAGGATGTCGCTGCCGAGTGCGGCGGTGCGTCCCATGTCGAATCGCTTGGTCGCGTCGCGGTCGCCGTCGGCGCCGAACAGCATCAGAACGCGTCCCGGGGTCACGCGCCGGACAGCGGCGAGGGTCTTCTCGAACGCGTCGGGGGAGTGGCCGAAGTCGACGTAGACCGCTGGACCGTGGTCGGCGGACACGCGCTGCGTCCGCCCCGGGACGGCCGCCGCGATCCGACGTCCGTCGAGCGCGTCGGCCAGCCGGCTCCACTCGTAGCCGGCTTCTCGGAGCATCACGATCGCGAGTGCTGCATTGGACGCCATGTGCGGGCCGATCACCGGCACGGTCGTCGTCAGCGACTGGCCGTCGGGGCCGTGAAGAGTGAAGGTGGTGCCGTGGTGTCGCTCCGCGATGATCTCCACGGTCCAGTCGGCCACGGCGGGTGCGACGGACAGGGTGGGGGTGATGATCGACGTCGTGGGCACGCGCGCTGCGGCGACGACCTCGGCGCCGTACTCGGAGTCGAGACTCACCACGGCCCGTCGGCTGCGTTCGGGGGTGAACAGCGGCAGCTTCGCGCGGAAGTACGTGCCCATGTCGCCGAAATCGTCGAGGTGGTCGTGTGTCAGGTTGGTGAAGCCTGCGACGTCGAAGACGATCCCGTCGACGCGGTGACGTGTCAGCGCCTGCGCGCTCACCTCGTCGGCCACCGCCTCCACTCCGCACTCGCGCATGTGTGCCAGCAGGGCGTGGAACTCGGTCGCCTCAGGCGTCGTCAGCCGCGAGGTGATCACTTCGGAGCCGATGTGGCGCTCCGCGGTCGACGACAGGCCCGCCACGACGCCCAGCTGCTCCAGAATCGCCTTCAGCAGATGCGCGACGCTCGTCTTGCCGTTCGTTCCCGTGACGCCGAGCATGATCGGCAGGTTCTCATCCGTGCCGTACACCCAGGCCGAGATCTCGCCGAGTACGGCACGCGGATCGTCGACCACGACGATCGGAACGCCCGCGCTGGACGACAGGTCCGCGCCGACGGGGTCGGTGATCACGGCGGCGGCGCCCGCCGCGACGGCGGTCTCGACGAAGTGCGCCCCGTGATGATTGCGGCCGGGGAGCGCGCCGAACAGATCGCCGGAACGCACGTCATCGGTCGACAGCGTCACTCCGGACAGGATGACATCGTCATCTCCCGCCCGCCGCTCGCCTCCGAAGCGGTGCACCAGATCGCCGAGCGAGACATGGGGCGCGCGCGAAGGGCGGAGTGTGGGGGGAAGATTGCTGCCCGCGTCCGAGGTCATAGTCCTTTCATGCTTTCGCATATATCTATGGGAAAGCTATGACCAGGATACCGGGTCGATGGAGAAGCGGGGCCCGGCCGCCGACCGTGCGGCGACCGGGCCTCGACTCAGGTTGAGCCGTGCGCGGCTCAGGCGCGGCGTCGGCGCACGAGGGCGACCACGAGCGCGGCGACTGCGGCGGCGAGGGCGCCACCGCTCAACCAACGCGCGACCGGGTCGGCCTCCGACCCGGCCGCGGCGGCGGAGTGCGCATCCGCATCGCCATCGTGGTCGCTCGTCGATGCATGCCCGTGGTCGCCCGAGCCGGTCGACACAGCACCGACCGCGACGACGGGGGCAGGCGCTTTCAGATCGTCTTCGCTCTGCCCCTCGGCGGCGACCTCCGACCAGTCGGTCGACCCGGTTTCGCACGTCTGCAGGACGGGGAAGGCGACCGAGGTGTTCGCGGCGCTCGACGAGAAGATCACATCGAGCGCGACCGAGGCCGCTACGCCGGAGTCGACCGGCGTGATCGCCGTGAACGTGACGGAGGACGGGATGCCATCCGTGTTCAGCTCGCGGGAGATCTTCCATGCGCCGTCGAGCACCGGCTTCACGCCGTCGATGCCCTGGGGGATGGTGATCTTCACCGCGGTGGTGGGCGAGTCCTCGCAGCCGTGGCTGAACGAGAACGCGAGGCGTGTGGTCGACCCGGCATCCGAGGCGTCCGGTGTGACGTGCACGTGAGCCGATGCGGCGAGGGGGGCCGCAAGCACGAGGGCGGCGCCGGCGAGGATGCCGGCGATCGTGCGTGCGCGGCGGCGGGAGGGAGGGGTGACAGTCATCAGGGTGCTCTTTCTGTTCGTTCGTGGCGCGGCGGATGCCGCGATGACGGGTGCGGCGGTGCCGCGGGGTGCCGCAGATGCGGCGGTGCTCAGCGTGCGAACGCCGGCGGACCCCGTCGAGTGAGAACGGACAGGTGGGCATCGGCACGCGCGACGCGCGGGCCGGGGGAGGGAATGACGACCCACGGGAAGCTCTGCGGTGCCGGCGAGTGGGTACGGTTCAGGACGCGCCGGATGCCGCGGGCCAGAACCGCCAGAAGCCGCTCGCCGTAGGCCACGAGCGCGATGGTGACGACCGCCGCCAGGGCGTGGGCGAGCAGCATCCCGACGCTGAGGTGGGCGGCGGAGTGTCCGGGGCCGGCAACGGCCGGACCGATCGAGAGCGCGCCGTGCACGTGCCCGGTGCCGGCGGCGGGGAGGGAAGCGGGGCCGATCACGGCGAACATCGTGTGCAGTGCGATCTGCGCCGCCGCGATGGCCGCTGCCGTCCGAAGGAGACTCCGGCGTCGTCCGACGAGAGCGACGGCGACGGGTGAGGCGAGAACGGTGACGGCCACGATCAGCCACAGCGGGGGTGCCTGTCCGCCGCCGAACGTGTGCCCCGTCGAGGCGATCGTCGTCGCGATCGCCGCTGCGGTCGTGCCGCGCAGGGCGCGCACACGGCGGCTCGTCGATCGGTGGGGCACCTGATGAGCCTACCGGCGCCGAAAGGGGCGTGCCGCGCGAGGGCTGAGCAAACTCAAAGCGGCGACCGGTAGCCTCTTGGCTCGTGACCCTCATCGCCTTCATCGTCGGCGTCGTGCTGCTGGTCGTGGGGCTCGCGGCATCCATCGCTCTGCACGAGGTCGGGCATCTCGTGCCCGCCAAGCTCTTCGGCGTGCGGGTGGGCCGCTACATGGTGGGTCTCGGGCCGACGCTGTGGTCTCGCCGGTTCGGTGAGACGGAGTACGGCGTGAAGCTCCTGCCGCTCGGCGGCTACATCTCCATGGCGGGTATGTATCCGCCGGCCCCGCAGAACGTGCCGGCCACGGCCGCCTCGCGGGCGCGCGCCGGCTTCTTCGCGTCGATGGTGCAGGATGCGCGGGCCGCCAACGAGGAGACCCTCGACGGTGTGGACCGCACCGGAACCTTCTACGCACTCCCCGTGTGGCGGCGGATCGTCATCATGCTCGGTGGCCCGGTGATGAACCTTCTGCTGGCGATGCTCCTGTTCGCGATCGTCTTCAGCGGCATCGGCGTGCAGACCGCGACGACCACCATCGCCGCGGTGAACCAGTGCGTGCTGCCGGCAGGATCGACCCAGACCGCGTGCGCGGCAGACGATCCCGTCTCACCCGCCGCGGCGGCCGGCATCCAGCCCGGTGACGTGATCGTGTCGGTCGACGGCACGTCGGTGAAGACGTTCGAGGAGGCGTCGGCGATCATCCAGGCCTCGCCCAACCGCGCCATCGCCGTCGTCGTCCGCCGCGACGGTGTCGAGCAGACCCTCCAGGTCACGCCGCTGCTCGCGCAGCGTCAGATCGCGGGGCCCGACGGCACCACCGTCACCGCCGACGTCGGCTTCGTCGGAATGACCGCGATGACGGACTATGTGCACCAGCCGCTGTGGGCGGGGCCTGCCGCAGCGGTGCAGCAGGCCGGTCAGGTCGTCGGCATCATGGGGCAACTGCCGGCACGCGTCTACCAGACGGCGTCCGACATGATCACCGGAGCGCCGCGCGACCCCAACGGGCCGCTGTCGGTCGTCGGTGTCGGCCGGCTCGCCGGCGAGGCTGCGGCTACCGATGCGCCGATCCTCAACCGCGTGGCCACCATTCTCGGCCTGCTGGGCTCGCTGAATCTGGCGCTGTTCGTCTTCAACCTCATCCCGCTGCTGCCGCTGGACGGTGGCCACGTGGTGATCGCCCTCTGGGACGGGCTGAAGCGTGCCTGGGCGCTGCTGTGGCGCCGTCCGCCGCCGCGTGCCGTCGATGCGACGAAGCTCGTTCCGGTGACCTTCGTCGTGGTCATCGCGATCGTCGTGATGGGCGGCATCCTGATCCTCGCGGACATCGTGAATCCGCTCAAGATCTTCGGCTGAGTCAGGCCAGCGCCCAGCTCACCAACCGCTCGAGTGTGGCGAGACCGTCGCGCGAGAGGATCGACTCCAGGTGTCCCTGCACCGAGGCGTAGCCCGCTCCGCGCAGGGCGTAGACGTCGCCGGATGCCGCATCAGCCGAGATCTCGGTCTGTCCGAGCCTCGTGGTTCCCGGGCTCACGCGGGCGGTGAACGTGTTGTAGAACCCGATCGACGACGCCTCCCCGAAGACGTCCACCGTCTTCTGCAGGCCCTGGTGCGGTGCCGCCAGAGGAGCGAGGTCCAGGCCGAGTCGATCGGCGAGGATCTGGTGGCTCAGGCAGACTGCGAGCAGGGCTCGGCCGCCGTCGAGGCGCCCCGTGACGACGTCGCGCAGGGTGCGGATGCGGGCGCTGTCGTCGTCCCGCGGGTCGCCCGGACCGGGACCCGCCACGACGATGTCGGCGGCCTCGAGAGTGTGGGCTTCTTCGGCGGCGCGGCTCCACGGCACGATCGAGGTGGCGAAGCCGAGGTGGCGCAGCTGGTGCGCGAGCATCGTGGTGAAGCGGTCCTCGGCATCCACCACCACCGCCGTTCGGCCGACGTAGGGGCCCACGACATCGGTGTGCTGCGGGTTCAGCCAGAAGGGCGCGAGGCGCTCGTTGCGCGCCGCGAGCAGGGCGGCGATCGCCGGGTCGTCGGCCAGCCGTGGCGCCGCCGGTGCCGGGGCGTCCTCGTCGGCGATCGCTGCGGGCGCGGCATCGCGCGCGACCGCGCCGATGGCGCCCAGCACACCCGCCGCCTTGCCGTGGGTCTCTCCGACCTCGCCGTCGGGGTCGGAATGACGCACGAGCGTGGCGCCCACCGGAACGCGCAGTGTGCCGTCGACCAGATAGGCGGTGCGGATGAGGATGGGCGCGTCCAGATCGTGACGACCATCGGGGGTCGGGGTGAACAGCGCCGCGACGCCGGAGTAGTACCCGCGAGGTTCGCGCTCATGCCGCTTGATGACGGTGCAGGCGTTCTGCATCGGTGAGCCGGTGACCGTCGGGGCGAACATCGTCTCGCGCAGGATGTCGCGCGGATCCATCGTGCTCGTGCCGCGGAGCATGTACTCCGTGTGGGTGAGCCGTGACATCTCCTTCAGATGCGGTCCGGTGATGCGTCCGCCGTCGCTGCAGACGGCGCTCATCATCTTGAGCTCCTCGTCGACGACCATGAAGAGCTCCTCGGTCTCCTTCGTCGACGACAGGAAAGCGGTGAGCGTCTCGGCCGTGGCACCTCCGGCGGGGTGGCGGAAGGTGCCCGAGATCGGGTTCATCGTGACGACGCTGGTGCCCGGGGTCGTGGCATCGCCGCTCTGCGCGCTGACGTGGGCCTCCGGGCTTGCGCCGACCGCGAGGTGTCCGGGCGTGGACACCAGGAAGGTCCAGTAGGCGCCGCGTTCGTGCTCCAGCAGGGCGCGGAACCAGGTGAGTCCCGCGGTGAGCGCGTCGGTGTCGACGGATGCCGTGAAGTCGCGGCGGATGACAAAGTTCGCTCCTTCGCCCCGGCCGATCTCGTCGGTGATGACGCGGCGGACGATCGTCGCATACTCGTCATCGCTGACATCGAACCCGGCGTCGGTGAGCGGGACGGTCTCGGACGGCAGCGTCGACACCAGCGCGGCCCGCTCGAGCGTCACGTGCTCGTCGACCAGGAGGCAGCGCAGGGGCGCGCCGTCGTCGTGACACGAGAAGCCGCGTTCGACCACCTGGCGGTAGGGGACGAGGGCGAGCACCTCGTGCGGGGTACCGTCGGCGTCGGTCAGGGGGATGTCGGCCAGCAGCGGGACGTCGACCACTTCGCCGACGAGGAGCTCGACGGTGTCGGCTTCCCGGGCGATCAGGGCGAACGCACGGCCCGTGCGCAGCACGGACTCCAGCGGGGAGGGGCTCGGGGTCATCGCCGGGCCTTTCTTCAGGTCGGGCGGGCTGCGTTCGTCCGGGAACGAAAAGACCGCCTCGAGGGCGGTCTGTGTCGTGGGTCGCGAGCACACCGCCTCAGGGGGTGGGCCACCAGGAGGTGTTCGCGAACATGCGGTCACGATATCAGAACGAGAGATGACGATCGCCGCGCAGCCCCCGCGCAGTGTGCGCGGCGTAGTCTGGTGCAGTGCCAGCAGTGAACATCGGGATGCCGCGTGTGCCGGACGTCCTCGCCCCCCGCCGCAAGAGCCGTCAGATCAAGGTCGGGAAGGTGCTCGTCGGTGGCGACGCCCCCGTGAGCGTGCAGTCGATGACCACGACGCCGACGACGAACATCAACGCGACCCTCCAGCAGATCGCCGAGCTGACGGCATCAGGCTGCGAGATCGTGCGCGTGGCCGTGCCCAGCCAGGACGACGCCGATGTGCTGCACATCATCGCGAAGAAGAGTCAGATCCCCGTCATCGCGGACATCCACTTCCAGCCCAAGTACGTCTTCCAGGCGATCGACGCCGGTTGCGGCGCGGTGCGGGTGAACCCGGGCAACATCCGCAAGTTCGACGACCAGGTCGGCGCCATCGCGAAGGCGGCGAAGGATGCCGGTGTGTCGCTGCGCATCGGGGTGAACGCCGGCTCGCTCGACAAGCGGCTGCTGGAGAAGTACGGCAAGGCGACCCCTGAAGCACTCGTGGAGAGTGCGGTCTGGGAGGCGTCGCTGTTCGAAGAGCATGACTTCCACGACTTCAAGATCTCGGTGAAGCACAACGACCCGGTCGTGATGGTGAAGGCCTATCGCATGCTCGCCGAGCGGGGCGACTGGCCCCTGCACCTCGGCGTCACCGAGGCCGGTCCCGCCTTCCAGGGCACGATCAAGAGCGCCACCGCCTTCGGCATCCTTCTGGGCGAGGGCATCGGCGACACGATCCGCGTCTCGCTGTCGGCGCCGCCCGCGGAAGAAGTCAAGGTCGGTCATCAGATCCTGCAGTCGCTGAACCTCCGCGAGCGCAAGCTCGAGATCGTCTCGTGCCCGTCGTGCGGGCGGGCGCAGGTCGACGTGTACACACTCGCCAACGACGTCACCGAAGGTCTCAAGGACATGACCGTGCCACTGCGCGTCGCCGTCATGGGCTGCGTCGTCAACGGCCCGGGTGAGGCGCGGGAGGCTGACCTCGGCGTCGCATCGGGCAACGGCAAGGGCCAGATCTTCGTGAAGGGCGAGGTCATCAAGACCGTGCCCGAGGCCGAGATCGTCGCCACCCTCATCGAGGAGGCCAACCGCATCGCGGACGAGATGGGGCCCGACGCCCCGCTCGGCACGGCGCAGGTCGTCACCGTCTGACGCCCGGAGGCTCCGTGGCGGCGCGATATGCCGTCGACGGCATGGGTGTGATCAGATCGTTGTCCCGCGGAGCGCGCCGTCCCGCCGCGGGCTGACACGATGGTGGCATGTCGCTTCGCATCCGATTCGGCCTGCTCGCCGCCACCGCAGTAACCGCCGTCGCGATGTTCGCGGGATGCGTGCCGATGTCCGCGTCGGGAGAGCCGACCGCGTCGACGTCGCCGACGGAGGTCGTGACGGTCAGCCCCACGCCTGCGCCGCCGGTGTGGACGGTGGCGTTCGGTGGTGAGTGCGACACGATGCTCTCCCCGTCGCAGCGGTCGTCCGTGCTCGGCGCGGACACCGTCGATGCCGATGTCCAGCGGGCCGAGTACCGGAAGCAGTTCAACACCGTCGCTTTCCCGGACAAGACGCCCGGCCCGGAGGGAACGGCTGGAGGTCTGTCGTGCGGCTGGACGGAGCAGGGCGGCAACGGTCGTTGGTGGAACGTTCTCGCCCTTCCCGCGCCCCTCGCCGACCCGCAGACGGTGGCAGCGCTCGCCGAGCCGACCTGCGACTGGAGCTACGACACGCGTGTGTGTCGCCTCGGCGTGACCGCCGGCGACCTCTGGTTCCTCGCCACGGCATCCCCGATGGGGGAGTCCGAAGCGGCGCCCGTCGACACCCTGAGGGCATTGATCGCGGCAGCCGCCGCGAACGCCTCGTCCGCCGCGGCGGCGGTGCCGGCGACGGTGACCGCGCAGCGGTGGCCGATCGTGGCGTGTGCCGAGCTCGGCGATCGGATGAAGCTCGCCGAGGTGCTCGGCGAGGGCTATTGGTCCGGCTACTGGGAGGGCTCCCGCCAAGCCGAGGACGACGTGTTCGAGTACGCCGGGGTGCAGCAGTTCTGCCAGTACGGCACCGGCGACGGGGCGGCTGAGGGTGCGCACTACATCGTCTCGGTGACCTCTCAACCGGGCGGGGCGTGGATGTGGAGCGCGCAGGACGATGCGGTCGGCGAGGTCACGACCGTGGCAGGCGCACAGAAGGCGCTGCGCATCCTCAAGGGCGACCCGGGACGGGGCGATGACGTTCTCGCCACCGACGGGACGAACCTCATCCGTGTTCACGTCGGTTCGGGGCAGATCGCTCCGGACATCGCGGAGCGGGCGATCGCCGCTCTCGCCCAGGAGTGAGTATCGCCGATCGCCTCCGGCGCGTCAGTGCACCGTGGTCGCCGTCGGCTTCCCGTCGCGGGTGAGCGCCAGAGCCTGCGTGAGGTCGTCGAACAGATCGTCGACGTGCTCGAGACCGATCGACAGGCGCAGGATGTCGGCGTCGGGCCGGGCCTCGGGTGCGACCGGGCGGTGCGTGAGGGCGGCCGGATGCTGGATCAGCGAGTCCACGCCGCCCAGCGAGACGGCATGGGTGAACAGGCGCGTGGATGCCGCGACGCGCGCCGCGGCATCGTAGCCTCCGCGCAGGCGGAGCGACACCATCGCGCCGGTGCCGTGCTGTTGACGGGTGAGCAGCCCCATCGGATCGCCGTGCAGGCCCGGGTAGAACACCTCGGCGATCGCGTCATCCCCGGTGAGGCGCCGCGCGATCTGCGCGGCTGTCTCCTGCTGCGCGCGCATGCGCAGGGGAAGGGTCGGCAGGCCGCGATGCAGCAGGTACGCCGCGAGCGGGTGGAGGATGCTGCCGGTGATCGCTCGTACGCGTCGGAGTGCGGCGGCGCACTCGGAGCCGCATGCGATGACGCCTCCGACGACGTCGCCGTGGCCGCCGAGGTATTTCGTCGCGCTGTGCAGCGACATCGTCGCGCCGTGGGCGAGCGGTTGCTGGAGGACCGGCGTGGCGAACGTGTTGTCGACGAGGACCGGAACGTCGTTCGCCTGCGCGACGACGGCGGCGATGTCGACGAGTTCGAGCGTCGGGTTCGCCGGCGTCTCCACGATGACCAGTCCGGTCTCCGGGCGCAGGGATGCGCCGACCTCGTCCGGACCGCAGAAGGTCGCCTGCGTACCCAGCAGGCCGCTTGCCAGCAGGTGATCACTGCCGCCGTAGAGCGGTCGGACCGCCACGACGTGCGGACGCCCGATCGAGACCGTGTGCGAGAGGATCGCCGCCGTCAGCGCCGCCATTCCGGAGGCGAACGCCACGGAGGCCTCTGCCGCTTCGAGCGTGGCCAGGGCCTCCTCGAAGCGGGACACCGTCGGGTTCCACAGGCGGGCGTACACGTGGCTGCCCCCGGGGATCGGCGTTCCGCCGGTCGCGAGCGCCTCGTACGAGTCCCCGCCGCGCTCGACGTCGGGCAACGGGTAGGTCGACGACAGATCGAGCGGCGGGGTGTGCACGCCGAGGGAGGCGAAGTCCGCGCGTCCGGCGTGCACGGCGAGCGTGTCGAGATGGTCCATGCCGCGAGTATGGAGGAAAGTGCGGCAGAGGTTCGGTGCGATTGTGAAATCCGCAATCACCTGATCAAATTGTGCCGAACTGAGCAACCCGAGACGACCGTTCAGGAGGCGCACTTGGCTGAACAGCAAAGCACGGCATCCGCCCTCGATGAGCTCGACCTGCGGATCCTCGCAGCCGTGGTGCGCGCCCCCGGCCGCCCGAACAAGGCGCTCGCCGAAGAACTCGGCGTCGCCGAGTCGACGTGTGCCTATCGCATCCGCTCGCTCCGTGCTCGCGGTGTGCTCACGGGCGTGCGCGTGCTGATCGATCCGGCATCGCTCGGGCTGCCGCTGCAGGCGGTGATCCGCGTACGCCTCGGCCGGCACACGCGCGAGGGTGTCGGACAGCTGTTCGAGGCGATCGTGGCGACGCCCGGCGTGATCGAGGCCTTCCACGTGGCGGGTGAAGACGACTTCCTCGTGCATGTGGCCGTGGAGGATGCCGCGGCGCTGCGCGACATCGTCCTGCAGCACATCACGGTGCACGAGGCGGTGCTCACGACCGAGACGCACCTTGTGTTCGAGCGACGTGAGGGTGTCGGGCCGCTCGCCCGCGTCACCGGGAGGAGGCAGTCGGGTCCCAGAGCGAGTGGTACGCGTTGATCGCCGGCTGCCCGCCGAGGTGCGCGTACAGCACGGTGGATGATGGCGGGATCTCGCGGGAGCCGACGAGATCGATCAGCCCGGCGAGGGACTTCCCCTCGTAGACCGGGTCGGTGATCATCGCTTCCAGTTGCGCGCCGAGTGCCATCGCCTCCATCGTCGAGTCGACCGGGATGCCGTAGAGCTCACCCGCCCACCCCTCCAAAACCTGGATCTCGTCGTCGCGCAGATCGCGGCCGAGTTCGATGAGCTCCGCCGTGTTCCGAGCGATGCGCGCGACCTGATCACGCGTCTTCTGGAGGGTCGCCGACGCATCGATCCCGAGCACGCGACGCTTCACGCCGGTCGCCTCTTCGAGGGCGGCGAACCCCGCGATCATTCCGGCATGCGTCGACCCGGTCACCGTGCAGACGACGATCGTGTCGAAGAAGACGCCGAGCTGCTTCTCCTGCTCGGCGACTTCGAACGCCCAGTTGGCGAAGCCCAGGCCGCCCAGCGGGTGCTCGCTCGCTCCGGCCGGGATGGGGTAGGGCGTACCGCCGCCGGCTTCGACCTCGGCCAGCGCCTGCTTCCAGGAGTCACGGATGCCGATGTCGAAGCCGGCATCGTCCAGACGCGAGTCGGCGCCCATCATCCGGGAAAGGAGGATGTTGCCGACTTTGTCGTTGGTCGGGTCGTCCCACGGAACCCACTTCTCCTGCACGAGTCGCGCCTTCAGCCCGAGATGCGCTGCGACGGCCGCGACCTGACGGGTGTGGTTGGACTGGTACCCGCCGATCGACACGATCGTGTCGGCTCCCGAGGCGAGGATGTCGGGAACGATGTACTCGAGCTTGCGCACCTTGTTGCCGCCGAACGCCAGCCCGCTGTTGACGTCCTCACGCTTCGCCCAGATCTGTGCGCCTCCGAGGTGGCCGCTCAGGCGGGGAAGGTGTTGCAGCGGGCTCGGCCCGAAGGTGAGCGGGTGGCGCGGGAACTCCTGCAGCTTCATGCGTGGTCCTGTTCGGTCGGAGCGGGCGAAAGGGTGAGGGATTGCCAGGTGCTCTCGGCGAGGCGGGAGGCGCCGTCGGCGTCGCCGGCGGCGCACAGCGCGATCAGGCGGTCGTGACGCTCTGCCGATGCGGCACCTTCGTGAGACGCGAAGCGCAACCGCTCAACGCGCCGCAGCACGGGCTCGTAGCGGGCGATGACGGCGATCGCGGCGGCGTTGCCGCACGCCTCGAGTGCGACAAGGTGGAAGCGGGCGTCGGCCTCCATCGCGCCGTTGACGTCGCGCTGCGACAGCGCCGCGCGGAAAGCGGCGTTCGCGGCGCGCATCTCGTTCAGCTGCGCGGCGGTGAGCCGCGGCACCGCGGCGCGGACGGCGAGAGCATGCAGGGCGCCGACGACCGCTTGAGCGTCGCGGACGGCGGCCTCCTCGAGTGGGGCGACCACCGTCGAGCGGCCCGGCGTGGCCTGGACGAGGCCGACCTGCGCCAGCTCCAGAAGCGCTTCGCGCACCGGAGTGCGGCTGACGCCGAGCCGCTCGGCGAGTTCTCCGTCGCGCAGCTGCTCGCCGGGAGCGAGACTGCCGTCCACGATCGCGTCCTGCAGGCGCGCGTGCACATCGTCGCGAAGAAGGCCGCGGGTGAGTGGGGCGGGGGAGAGGGGCACGATATGCAATATATCGCAAGAGATGACATGACGCCGCCAAGAGGTGCGCGCAAGCGGGGATGTGACCGACGCCGTCGCCGCTGGCAGCGCCTCGCGCGCAGTATCCGCCTAGCGTCCGAGGGCGGTGCGGATGCGTGTGGCCTGGGCAGCCCAGGACGTGTGCGCGTCGAAGAAGGCCATCTTGGCGCCGATCGGGCTCGAGGCGTCGGCAGGAGCGGTCTCGAGCACATACGTCATGAACGTCTCGGCGAAGTCCTCGACGACGTTGGTCGCGGCATACGCGCTGACGAAATCCGCCTCGTGGGCGGCGTAGAAGGCATCGGCGACCGCACTGTCGTCGTTGTCCGGGTTCGGGGCGTCGGCATAGGCGGCCCAGAACTGCCGCTGGAAGTCGAGGATCGCCGATCCGGCGCGAGCGCACCCCTCCGACACCGCGAGCGTCGGGCAGGGCCCGGAGTCGGCGTCGATCTCGGTCGTGTTCAGGCTCAGCACGTGCGCGAACTCGTGGACGAGCGTCGAGGTGAGCAGCTCGCGGTCGTCGGCGAAGGCTTCGTTGGCGGCCAGCGTCCACCGCCCCGGGGCATCCGGGTCGGGGGAGACATACGCGAGCGTGTCGCTGTCGGTCGCGTTGCCGACCCGATACGAGCTCATCATCGTCGCGGCGTACTCGCGCGTGGCGATGCGCGCGTACAGCTCCCAGATTCCCTCCGCCGCGGCATCCGGTGTGGGGTTCAGCGTGCCGTCCTCGGTGACGGCGAAGGCGCGTGCCGTTCCGAAGTCGTCGTCGTGCACGCCGGTCGGGTCGGTCGAGGTGTGCCCCGCGGCGCAGCCGACGAGCGTGAGGGCGAGGACGAGCAGGAGCGGCAGACTGCGTGACAGGCTTCGCGAGGGAGGGCGCACGCGCACACGCTACCGGCTCCACGACGAGCCGTGAGTCCGAGTCCTGCGGACTAGGCTTGACGCTCGTGGTCACCCGTCTGTCGAACTTCTTCCTCCGCACGCTTCGCGAAGACCCTTCGGATGCCGAGGTCACGAGCCATCGCCTGCTCGTGCGCGCCGGCTACATCCGCCGTCAGGCGCCGGGGATCTTCGCGTGGCTGCCGCTGGGCCTGCGTGTGAAGGCCCGCATCGAGACCATCATCCGCGAGGAGATGACGGCGGCGGGCGCGCAGGAGGTCCACTTCCCGGCGCTCATGCCCCGCGATCCGTACGAGGCGACGGGGCGCTGGGAGGAGTACGGCGACGGCATCTTCCGCCTCAAGGACCGCAAGGGCGCCGACTATCTGCTCGCCCCCACGCACGAAGAGGCGTTCACGCTGCTCGTGAAGGATCTCTACGGTTCGTACAAGGATCTGCCGCTGACGATCTACCAGATCCAGGACAAGTACCGCGACGAGGCACGTCCGCGCGCGGGCCTTCTGCGCGGCCGTGAGTTCACGATGAAGGACGCGTACTCGTTCGACTACACCGACGCCGGGCTCGACACCAGCTACATGGCCCAGCGTGACGCCTACGAGCGCATCTTCCAGCGCCTCGGACTGGAGTACGTCATCGTCCAGGCGGATGCCGGCGCGATGGGCGGCTCGCGCAGCGAGGAGTTCCTGCACCCGACGGCCATCGGCGAGGACACCTTCGTGCGCTCGGCGGGCGGCTACGCCGCGAACGTCGAGGCGTTCGAGACGCTCGTGCCCGAAGCCATCCCCTTCGACGGTCTCGCCGAGCCCGTGGTCTTCGACTCCCCGAACACCCCCACGATCGACACGCTCGTGGCGCACACCAACGCCGTCCTGGATGGCGAGTACACCGCGGCCGACACTCTCAAGAACGTCGTACTCGCGCTCACCCACCTCGACGGCACCCGCGAGCTGGTCGTCATCGGCCTGCCCGGCGATCGCGACGTCGACGACAAACGCGTCGAGGTGGCGTTCGCCCCGGCCGAGGTCGAGCCGGCCACCGCGGATGACTTCGAGAAGCAGCCGCTGCTGGTCAAGGGCTACATCGGCCCGTGGACGCCGCAGGGCGCGATCCTCGGGGAGGAGTCCGCGACCGGCATCCGCTACCTGCTCGATCCCCGCGTCGTCGATGGCACGAGCTGGATCACCGGCGCGAACATCGACCAGAAGCACGTCCACTCACTCGTCGCCGGGCGCGACTTCACCGCCGACGGGTATGTCGAGGTTGCGACCGTGCGGCCCGGGGATCCGGCGCCCGACGGTTCCGGACCGGTCGAGCTGGCGCGCGGCATGGAGATCGGTCACGTCTTCCAGCTGGGCCGCAAGTACGCGGACGCGCTGGGGCTGAAGGTGCTCGACGAGAACGGCAAGCTCGTCACGGTCACGATGGGCTCGTACGGCATCGGTGTCACGCGGATCCTCGCGATCATCGCCGAGCTGAACAACGACGACAAGGGCCTCATCTGGCCCGCAGCCGTCGCGCCGTTCGACGTGCAGGTCGTGGCGACGGGGCGGGATGCCGCGGCCTTCGAACTCGCCGAGAAGCTGTCGGCGGATCTCGATGCGGTCGGTCTCGACGTGCTCTACGACGATCGACCGAAGGTCTCGCCCGGCGTCAAGTTCGGCGACGCCGAGCTCGTGGGAGTGCCGCAGATCGTGATCGTCGGCCGGGGCGCCGCCGAGGGCGAGGTGGAGCTCTGGGATCGTCGCTCCGGCGAACGCACGCTCGTCTCGGCCGCCGAGGCCGTCACCCGCCTCGCCGCGCGCTGACAGTCGCTCGCACCGCTCGCACCGCTCTTCGAGGGGCCCTCGCGAGCCGGCGTGCGTGGCGCACGTGCGTGTGGCGTGTGCGGGTCAGAACGGTGCCGCGCGGTCGTCCGACGGCGCTGCGCGCTCTGAGGGTTCCGCCGCTCGGAACACCGGCATGCGTCGTTCGGGCTCCACGAGATAGCGCCGGCCGTACGGCGACGTCCACTCCACGACACCGCCGCTGTCGGGGAGCTGCACCACCGTCCAGCCGCCGTGATGCTTCACCGTGTGGTGCACGGCGCACAGGGGTGCGAGGTTGTCGGCGGAGGTGTTCCCGCCGTCGAACCAGGCCACGGTGTGGTCGATGTCGCATCGCGAGGCGGGCATGGCGCAGCCCGGAGCCATGCACCGTTCCGCCCGCCACCTGACCAGCCGGCGCAACTCAGGCGGCGGGTCGTAGCGGTGGCGCCCGACCGACAGCACCGCGCCCGTCTCGGGGTGCGTCAGAACGCGCAGCCAGCTCGTGGCGCCGCCGCTGAGTCGTCGTGCCTGGTCGATCGGAACGGGACCCACACCTTCGACGGTGGCCGGCTCGGACGCCGCGTGGGAATCGTCGAGCAGCGACAGTACCGGCACTGTCACGACGACTGTCGGACGGATGCCCGCCACAGCCGGAGCATGGCCGTCGCAGCGACCGTCGATGAGCAGATCGCCCAGAATGTCCGCACGTACCTGGTCGAGCGTTCGCTCGTCGGGCGGAACCTCGTCTGCGGACGCGGTGCCGGGGGTCGCCGGCGCGGCATCCGCCCCGCCACGACCGGTTCGACGGCCCGCGATGGCCTTTCCCATGCGGGTGAGGCGGTCGAAGATGGCGTGCGCTTCGACGCTGGGCAGATAAGCGGTCAGGAGGGACATGCCGTCGCCGGCGGGGGCGACGGACACCCGCCGCTCGTCGACGGCGCGCGCATGCTTGTCGGCAAGGGTCTCTGCGGTCGCCGCGGTGGCCAGATCGCGCAGCCGGCGGCGGAAGGTTCCCGCGGGGAGGCGTTCGGCCAGCGACACCGCGTCATCGATCAGCCGTGACCCGATCGCGGGATCGACGCTGTTGAGCACGTCCACGAGGAAACGTGCGTGCTGGTCGGTGATGCGTGCCCCGTGAAGTGCGTCCCATGCCGCCGGGTAGCGCTCGACCAACGCCGTCGCGCGGGCCATCAGATCGCCGGCCGCGTACTCGGTGATCCGAAGCGCCGCCGCCAGCTCGAGTCGCAGCGACCGGTCGATCATGTCGTCGGTGCACGCGTGCGGCGCCGCGGCGGCCATCGCATCGCTTCGCGCGGCGGCGACGCAGGCGTACTGCTCCGCCGTGTGGACCGCGACCACCGCGGCGATATCGGTGACCTGCGCGACGGGATCGCGCGGCGGCAGTGACGACGCGATCGCCACGATGTCCGCCCAGAAGCCGGGGTCCGGCTCGAGGTCGGTGTCGATGTTCATGATCCGAGTATAGAACATATGTTCGAATAGGGGAAGCGTGTTGGTCCATGGCCGAGCAAGCGTTTGGGGACCAGCGGCGACGCGGCGAGAGCCGGGTCGCTACTCTGGGGGCGGCGAGATCGTCGACGATGCCACCTGTCGCGAGACGCCGACCGCCCCCGCAGTTGGCATCGAAAGGAATGCGCATGCGCGATCGTCGTCGTCCCCTCGGCATCCGCCGCCTCATGAGCATCGCGGCGCTCGCCGTCAGCGCGCTGCTGGCCGTCGGCGCCGTGGCCCCGCTGTCGGCGCACGCCGCTGCGGACGGATGGTGGCACACCTCGGGCTCGCGCATCGTCGCCGCCGACGGAAGCACCGTCACCATCAAGGCGGCGAACTGGTTCGGGCTGGAGACTCCCAACTGCGCGCCGCACGGGCTGTGGTCGATCACCCTCGACGAGGGCCTCGCGCAGATCGCGGCCATGGGGTTCAACACGGTGCGATTGCCGTACTCGAACCAGTGCCTCGCGGCATCCACGACATCGTCCATCGACGCCTCGCGCAATCCCGACCTGGTCGCGCTGACGCCGTTGCAGCTGATGGATGCGGTCATCGCCAAGGCGCGCGCCCACGGGCTGCGCGTCATCCTCGACCGTCACCGCATCGAGTCGTCGGGCCAGTCCGAGCTCTGGTACACCTCGACCTACAGCGAGAAGCGCTGGATCGACGACTGGGTCATGCTCGCGAACCGCTACCGCGACGACCCGACGGTGGTCGGCGCCGACCTCCACAACGAGCCGCATGGTTCCGCCTGCTGGGGGTGCGGCGATGCCTCCCGCGACTGGCAGGCGGCGGCGACGCGCGCCGGCAACGCCGTGCTCGCCGCCAACCCGCGACTGCTGATCATCGTCGAAGGCGTCGAGCGGCAGAACGACGGCAAGACGACGTGGTGGGGCGGCGGCCTCAAGGATGCCGGGGCGAAGCCCGTCGTCCTCTCCACCTCGAACCGAGTCGTCTACTCCCCGCACGACTATCCCGCATCCGTGTACGGGCAGTCGTGGTTCTCGGCGTCGAACTACCCTGCCAACCTCCCCTCGGTCTGGGATGCGAACTGGGGGTATCTCGCCCGCACCGGCGCTGCGCCGGTCTTCGTCGGGGAGTTCGGCACGAAGCTCGAGACATCGAGCGACGCCCAATGGTTGAAGGCCCTGGTGTCGTACCTGGGATCGACCGGCCTGAGCTTCGGCTACTGGTCGTTCAACCCGAACAGCGGCGATACGGGCGGACTCGTCGCCGACGACTGGAAGACACCGCAGACAGCCAAGCTCGCCGCGCTCGCCCCGCTGCTCGCCGGGAAGTCCACGACGCCGACACCGACGCCGACACCCACGGCATCCGCCACACCGAAGCCGACGGCCACCGCATCGGCGACACCGAAGCCGACGGCCACCGCATCGGCGACACCGAAGCCGACACCGACGCCTTCCGCGACTCCCACTCCCACGGTCGCGCCGAGCCCGTCCCCGGGCCTCAGCCCCGTTTCCGCCACCTGGATGCTGCAGAGCGCGTGGCAGGACGGCTATGTGGCGGAGTTCACGGTCACTGCTTCCCGTGCGGTCGCCGGATGGACGATCTCCTGGGCGAGCCCGCAGGCGACGCGGGTGGTCAATGCCTGGGGCATGTCCTGCGCGGTCGGCTCCGGCACGATCAGCTGCACCGGCTCGGACTGGGCGGGTGCGCTCGCGACGGGTCAGAGCGTCCGCGTCGGCCTCCAGGTCGCCGCCGGCTCCGCCCCGCCCAGCCCGCGCCTGACGGTGACGGCGAGGTAGCGACCCCCGTTCGGCGATCGTTCACCCGATGCTGCCCGAGGATGCGAGGGTGGAGACATGGCAGAAAGCTCCGCTCTTGCGCCCACCGTGACCGACGGCATCCGGCACCTGCTGGACGACGCCGGCATCGCCGCCGACGCCGACCTCATCGCGCGCATCCTCGCGACCGGGGTCGGCATGGGCGTCGACCACGCCGACCGCCTCGACCTCAAGATCACGTCGGCTGCCCTCACCGAGATGCGTGCCGCGTTCCAGTTGTTCGCACCTTTTCGCGGCGTCCCCAAGATCACCGTGTTCGGCTCGGCGCGCACGGCGCCGGATTCGCCGCTGTACCGGCTGACGGTCGAGCTGACCGCAGCGCTCGCCGCCCGCGGCTGGATGACGGTCACGGGCGCGGGACCGGGAATCATGCAGGCAGCGGCCGAAGGCGCCGGGCCCGCCCACTCTCTCGGCGTCTCGATCCGCCTGCCCTTCGAGGAGAAGCCGAACGCGGTCATCGCCTCGCATGAGCGCAGCGTCGCGATGAAGTACTTCTTCACCCGCAAGCTCATGCTCGTGAAGGAGTCCAGCGGTTTCGTCTGCATGCCGGGGGGCTTCGGCACGCTCGACGAGATGTTCGAGCTGCTGACCCTGCAGCAGACCGGCAAGGCCGTTCCCACCCCCATCGTGCTGCTCGATCGCCCGGGCGGCGCGTTCTGGCAGGGACTGCGCCGCTTTGCGGACGAGCAGCTCATTCCCGACGGTGTCATCTCGGCCGACGACCTCGATCGCGTGCTCATGACCGACTCGGTGGATCGCGCGGTCGAGGAGATCACGGGTTTCTATCGCAACTACGTCTCGCTGCGCTGGGTGGGTCGCCGCCTCGTGCTGCGGCTGCGCGCCGAGCCCACGGATGCCGAGGTCGCCACACTCAACGACAGGTTCGCGGATCTGCTCGTCGACGGCGCGATCGAGCGCCGGGGCCCGCTGAAGGCGGAGCGCGAGGATGACGACGACCTCGCCGCGCCGCGCCTCGTCATGACGTTCGCTCAGCGTCGCGTCGGCGACCTGCATCACCTGATCCGCGCGGTGAACGCCCTGCCGAGCGCACCCGCCGACGCGCGCCCGTCCTGATCTCGCGAGCTCGCGTCAGCGGGGCGCGAGCCTCAGCGCACCAGCTTGCCGTGGTTCATCGTGTCGTCGGGGGTGTCGCGCGTGACCAGTGCCTTGAGCATGCCGGCCGCCATGACGAGCTTGCCGTGCGCCGGCTCCCAGAACTCCGTCTCGACCGGGGTGACTTTCAGCAGCGCGATGTCGGGCGTGTCGAGTCCGTCCTCGAACCAGATGTCCAGCGACGGCGACCAAAACTGCTCCATGCGGGCCCGGTCGTGCACGAGGGCGGCCCGGCCTGCCACCGACACGTACCGCATGCCCTTGGCGTCGCAGTACGCTAGGTTGACGTCACGGTCGGCCTCGACCTCCTCCGCCTTCTTCGTCTCATCGGAGGTGAAGAACCAGATGTCGCCGGCCTCGTCCATCTCGCGTGTGCTCATCGGGCGGCTGACGAGTCGTCCCGCCGAGTCCACGGTGGTGAGCATGGTGATGTCGATGTCCTCGACGAGTGCCTTCACGCGGTTGCGGGCCTCGGTTCCAGTGATTTCGCTCATGTCCCGAGCCTGCCCGCCCGCCCGCGCCCGCCCCAGGCCCTTGACAGCACGGCCCGCAGGACTCAGAGGCGCGCGTACCGCGCTCGGAATCCGCAGAACACGCCGTACGCCATCAACCCGACCCCGAGGGCCACGGCGATCCCCCGTCCAGCCGGCAGCGTGAGCAGGCCGTCGACGGCGCTGTCCAGGCCCCCGGCGCGTGCCGCATCCGCGTGCACGGCGGCCACGAGCAGCAGGACGCCGAGGATGCCGAGCGCCGCGCCTTTGGCGACGAAACCCGCGACGCCCAGCGAGCGCACGAGCGCGCCGAGGGAGGATCGCGGGATCGCCATGCGCATCTCGAACGAGCGGCGCACACCCATCACGACGAAGACCACGCCGGCCACGGCGATACCCGCCCCGACGGCGGCCAGCAGAAAGGGTCCGCCGGTCAGAGCGAGGATTCCCCGACTGGCGACCCGGGCCGTCCCATCGGCATCCGGCGTCGCGCCGAGGGCGATCGACGCGGCGAGGATGCCGACGGCGGCGAAGACGACACCCTGGCTCCACTCCGATGCACGTCGTCCCCAGCGACCGTCGCCGCGAGACGTGGCGCCCGCCGCCAGGTGCCAGAGCGCGAGGCCCCAGAGTCCGATCGCGACCGCCCACACGACCATGGCGCCCCACGGCACCGCGGCGACCGAACGGAGCGCGCCCACCTGATCGGCCTCGCCGCGACCGCCGGCCGCGAGAGCGATGACCAGCACGCCGATCAACGCATGGACGACGCCGTTGGCGGCGAAGCCCGCCCGTGCCAGCACCTGCACCAGCGGATGGCGCCGGGTCGCGGCGGCCGCGCGGCGCGCTTCCGTCACGAGCGGCCGGCGGGCGCGTCGCCGCGGCGGATCCACGGCGGTCCGAGGGGGACCACGTGCCGCCCCATCGTGCGCCAGGCGAACTTGTCCACGAGCATGTAGAACGCCAGCGCCGACGCGCCGATCAGCAGCCATGCGCCGGCGGTACCCAGCGTCGCCGCACCGGCGAAGGCGGCGACGGCTTCGAGGGCCAACCCCGCCGCCACGAGCAGCAGGGTCAGCGGTAGCGCCGAGTTGTGGGTGGCGCCGGCGAACATGAATCCGAGCGCGAGCACCGCGAACATCATCGAGAACAACGGGCGCGCCGGGCCCGACACCTCGAAGAAGCCGAGCTCTCCGCCGAGGAGGAATCCGGGCATGCAGATCCAGTACCACCCGAAGGCGTTGTAGACGACGAAGTGGAAGTCGTCGCCGACGAAGTAGGAGAGCATCCCCGCGATCACCTGGACGAGGCCCCCGAACACCGCGCCCACCCAGAACACCGCGCTCTCGTTCTGCACACCCAGATGCGCCAGCTGAGCGGTGAGGGTCGCGATCACGAACCCGAGCAGGCCGATCAAACCGGGATCCGCGCGCCGCGGCTCCGGGATCACGTGTGCGAGTGGGGGGACTGCGGCATCCATTCCGTCAGTATGCACGGCCGCGGAGTCCGCCAGCGGAGGCCATCGGGTAAAATCGGCCGGGTGACCGAGGGTGACCTCGCGTCGAGAGCTGAATAGGGAGGCACCTGTGGACATCGATCTGGGACTGCTACGGACGGTCGAGCGCGAGAAGGAGATCCCGTTCGACGAACTGGTCGGGATCATCGAGCAGGCGATTCTCACCGCCTACGCCAAGCACACCTCTCCCGACGGGGAGCTTCCCGAGGGCGCACGTGCGCTCCTGGACCGCAAGACCGGTCATGTCGCCGTCTACATTCCCCTGCGCGACGAGGACGGCGCGATCATCGGCGAGGAGGAGTCGACGCCCGAGGACTTCGGCCGCATCGCCGCCTACGCCGCCAAGCAGGTGATCGGCCAGCGTCTGCGTGACATCGCCGATGACGCCATCCTGGGCGAGTTCCGGGGCAAGGAGGGCGACATCGTCGCCGGTGTGATCCAGCAGGGGCCCAACCCCCGCATGGTCCACGTCGACCTCGGCACCGTCGAGGCCATCCTTCCGCCCGAGGAGCAGGTCGCCGGTGAGCAGTACGCCCATGGCTCCCGTCTGCGCGTCTACGTGACGTCGGTGTCGAAGGGCACCAAGGGTCCGCAGATCACCGTCTCGCGCACCCACCCCGGCCTTGTCCGCAAGCTCTTCGCCCTCGAGGTGCCGGAGATCGCGTCGGGGCTCGTGGAGATCACCTCTCTCGCACGTGAGGCCGGCCATCGCACCAAGATCGCGGTCACGGCCAAGGATCCGGCGATCAACGCCAAGGGCGCCTGCATCGGCGAGCTCGGACGACGCGTGCGCGCCGTCACCGAAGAGCTGGGCGGCGAGAAGATCGACATCGTCGACTACGACCCGGAGCTCGCGAAGTTCGTCGCCAACGCCCTGTCGCCCGCCAAGGTCACGTCCAGCTTCGTGCTGGACGCCGGCACCAAGGCGGTGCGTGCGCTGGTTCCCGACTATCAGCTCTCGCTCGCCATCGGCAAGGAGGGCCAGAACGCCCGTCTGGCCGCGAAGCTCACCGGCGCCAAGATCGACATCCAGCCCGACTCGATCCTCGAGTCGTGACCGAGAGATCCGGCCCGGCTGCTCACTCTCGCCCCGCATCGCAATCTCCGCGTGGCGAGTGGGGGTAAGATGGATCCTGTTCGAACGTGCGTGGGATGCCGCGCGCGCGTCTCCCGGTCCAGCCTCCTGAGGGTGGTGGACAGGGACGGTGTCCTCGTCGCCGACGAGAAAGCCGTCCTCCCCGGGCGAGGTGCGTGGGTGCATGACACGGATGCGTGTGTGGATGCCGCGATCCGGCGCCGCGCCTTCGGACGAGCATTGCGTGTGTCGGGACCACTCGACACGCAGACCTTTCAACACACCCACCAGCGAAACGGCTGAACGGCTATGGACACAAAGTGAACGGCTCGAAATGAGACCCGTCCGCAAGTAACGGTCTGCCCTGTCCGGGGGAGACCTCAGACAGGAGAATTGTGGCAAACCCACGCGTGCACGAGATCGCTTCGGAGATCGGCGTCGACAGTAAAGTCGCCCTCGCGAAGCTGAAGGAGCTCGGCGAATACGTCAAGAGCCCCTCATCGACCATTGCGCCCCCGGTGGCGCGCAAGCTCCGCGCGGCCCTCGAGGCCGAGGGCGCAGCGAAGAAGCCGGCGGACTCCGCTGCCGCCCCGGCGGCGGGCGCGGCTCCCAAGGCCCCCACGCCGGGCGCTCGCCCGGCGGCGCGTCCCGGACCGGCGAAGCCCGCCGCACCGGCCACGCCCGCCGCGGCCGCCACGCCGGCTCCCGCGACGCCGGCGGCTCCCGCTGCTCCGGCCGCTCCGGCTGCTCCCGCGGCCGCTGAGGCGGCACCGGCCGCACCGGCTATCCCTGGTGCCAGCACCCCGCAGGCACCGCGTCCGGGCGGTGCACCGCGACCGGGCAACAACCCCTTCTCGTCCGCGCAGGGCATGGGGCAGCGCCCCGCCGGCCCGCGTCCGGGCAACAACCCCTTCGCGTCCGCGCAGGGCATGGGCCAGCGCCCGACGCCGGGCAACATCCCGCGTCCGCAGGCCCCTCGCCCCGGCGCGCCGCGTCCGGGTGCCCCGCGTCCCGGTGGCGCCGGTCGGCCCGGCGGCGGTGGCCGTCCGGGTGCACCGTTCCAGCAGCGTCCCGGTGGTCCGGGTCGTCCCGGTGGTGCCGGTGGCTTCCAGCGCCCCGGCGGCACGGGCGGACCGGGAGCTCCCGGCGGTTTCGCGGGTCGTCCGGCCGGTGGCGGCGGTCGTGGCCGTGGTCCCGGCGGCGGCACCGCGGGTGCCTTCGGTAAGGGTGGCGGCAAGAGCAAGCAGCGTAAGTCGCGTCGTGCGAAGCGGCAGGAATTCGAGATGCGGTCGGCGCCCGTCGTCGGCGGCGTCAACGTCCAGAAGGGCAACGGCGAGATCATTCGCCTGCGCCGCGGTGCATCCATCGCCGACTTCGCGGACAAGCTCGAGGCCCTGCGCGGTTACACCGTGCAGCCCGGAACGCTCGTGACGATCCTCTTCAACCTCGGCGAGATGGCCACGGCGACGGAGTCGCTTGACGAGGCCACGTTCGAGGTGCTCGGTGCCGAGCTCGGTTACAAGATCCAGATGGTCTCGCCCGAGGACGAGGACAAGGAGCTCCTGGAGGGCTTCGGTCTCGACCTCGAGGCCGAGCTGGAGGCGGAGAGCGAGGACGACCTCGAGATCCGGCCTCCGGTGGTGACCGTCATGGGTCACGTCGACCACGGTAAGACGCGACTGCTCGATGCGATCCGCCAGACCAACGTGGTCGCGGGTGAAGCCGGTGGCATCACCCAGCACATCGGTGCCTACCAGGTGTGGACCGAGCACGAAGGCATCGAGCGCGCCATCAC
Source organism: Microbacterium sp. AG790 (assembly GCF_003634765.1). Classification (NCBI taxonomy): domain Bacteria; kingdom Bacillati; phylum Actinomycetota; class Actinomycetes; order Micrococcales; family Microbacteriaceae; genus Microbacterium; species Microbacterium sp. AG790. Next base: position 115,045 of record NZ_RBWZ01000009.1, on the reverse strand, counting down.
CTTCATCGACACCCCCGGTCACGAGGCGTTCACCGCCATGCGTGCCCGTGGTGCGCAGGTCACCGACATCGCGATCCTCGTGATCGCCGCCGACGACGGCATCATGCCCCAGACGGTGGAAGCCCTCAACCATGCGCAGGCCGCAGGCGTGCCGATCGTGGTCGCGGTGAACAAGGTCGACAAGCCCGACGCGAACCCCGCGAAGGTGCGCCAGCAGCTCACCGAGTATGGGCTGGTCGCCGAGGAGTACGGCGGGGACGTCATGTTCGTCGACGTGTCGGCGCGTCAGGGCACGAACATCCAGGCGCTTCTGGATGCCGTCCTGCTGACGGCCGACGCCGGGCTCGACCTCACGGCGAACCCGAACAAGGCCGCCCGCGGTGTCGCGATCGAGGCGAAGCTCGACAAGGGCCGCGGTTCGGTGGCGACGGTGCTCATCCAGTCCGGAACGCTCCGCGTCGGCGATGCGATCGTGGCGGGAACGGCCTACGGCCGCGTCCGCGCCATGATCGACGAGAACGGCGACGCGGTCGACGAGGCCTACCCCTCGCGTCCCGTCCAGGTGCAGGGTCTGAACTCGGTGCCCCGCGCCGGCGACGTCTTCATCGTCACCGAGGAAGACCGCCTGGCTCGCCAGATCGCGGAGAAGCGCGAGGCCGCCGAGCGCAACGCCCAGCTGGCCAAGGCCCGCAAGCGCATCTCGCTCGAGGACTTCACCCGTGCTCTCGAAGAGGGCAAGGTCGAGTCGCTCAACCTCATCATCAAGGGCGACGTCTCCGGTGCCGTCGAGGCGCTGGAAGAGTCGCTGCTGAAGATCGAGGTCGACGACAGCGTCCAGCTGCGCATCATCCACCGCGGCGTCGGCGCGATCACCGAGTCGGACATCAACCTCGCCACGATCGACAACGCGATCGTGATCGGCTTCAACGTCCGTCCCGACACCAAGGCCCGCGAGCGTGCCGCCCGCGAGGGCGTGGACGTGCGCTTCTACTCGGTCATCTACAACGCGATCGACGACGTCGAGCAGTCGCTCAAGGGCCTGCTCAAGCCGGAGTTCGAAGAGGTGCAGTCGGGTGTCGCCGAGATCCGCGAGGTGTTCCGCTCCTCGAAGTTCGGCAACATCGCCGGTGTCATCGTGCGCTCGGGAACGATCACGCGCAATGCCAAGGCTCGCGTCATCCGCGACGGCGTCGTGCTGGCCGACGGCCTGGCCATCGAGTCGCTGCGCCGCTTCAAGGACGACGTCACCGAGGTCCGTACCGACTTCGAGGCCGGTATCGGACTGGGCAAGTACAACGACATCCAGGTCGGCGACGAGATCGAGACGACCGAGATGGTGGAGAAGCCGCGAGGCTGATCCTCGCTCCTTGGCTGCGGCTGCGCCGGTCGCGCCGCGGAGGCAAGAGCGGGGCCCCTACCCCGATTGCCTCCGCGGCGCGACCGGCTCCGCCTTTGCCGTGACTGCGGTGCAGCCGCATTGCTGTGGTGTGAAGGGAAGAGAAGATGTCGAACGAACGGCAGGCGAGACTCGCCGACCGCATCCGCGTGCTCATCGCCGAGCGGCTCGAGAAGGGGCTGCGCGACCCGCGCCTCGGCTTCGTGACGATCACCGACGTACGCGTCACGGGCGACCTGCAGCACGCTTCGGTGTTCTACACGGTCTACGGCGATGACCAGGCGCGCGAAGACTCCGCCGCTGCGCTCAAGGCCGCGACCGGCATGCTGCGCAGCGAGGTGGGCAAGCGTCTCGGCATCCGTCTCACCCCGTCGCTGGAGTTCATCCCCGACGCGCTTCCCGAGAACGCGGGGCACATCGCGCAGCTGCTGCGCGAAGCGCAGGAGCGCGATGCGGCCGTGGCAGGGCTTGCGGCCGGGGCCGCGTACGCGGGCGATGCCGACCCGTACGTCAAGCCGCGTGAGGACGACGACGAGGACTGAGCCTCATCGCTGCGGCCTCACTGCGGCAGGCGCAGGTTGCCGTCGACGGCCTCGACGAGTCCGTCGACGATGAGCGAGTCGATCGCACGATCACGCTGCGCGGGAGTCGGCCAGTCGGCGACGACGTCGTCGGCGGGCAGCGCATGTGACGGCGCCGCCCGCAGGGCGTGCAGCACCGCTCCGCGCGCCTGACGGTCGCTGCCCTCGTAGGCAGCCTGCTTGCGGCGCAGATCGCCGGTGTCGGGGTAGCCGGCGGCGCGCCAGGCGCAGAGCGCGGAGATCGGACACGCGTCGCATCGCGCTGCACGCGCGGTGCACACGAGCGCGCCGAGCTCCATCATGGCGGCGTTCATGATCGCGGCATCCTGATCGTCGCGCGGAAGCAGCGCCGTCATCGCCGCCAGATCACCGCGAGCCGGCGGTCCCGGCTGAGAGCGTCCGTCGACGGCCCGCGCGATGACGCGCCGGGTGTTCGTGTCGACCACCGGGTGACGCTCGCCGTAGGCGAACACGGCCACGGCCCGCGCCGTGTAGTCGCCGATGCCCGTCAGGGCGAGAAGGGCCTCGACCTCACGCGGCACGACCCCGTCGTGACGGTCGCGGATCTCCACCGCGGCGCGGTGCAGCCACAGCGCCCGCCGCGGGTAGCCGAGGTTCGCCCACTGTGCGACGGCCGCGGCGGGCGGATCGGCGGCCAGAGCCGTGGGTGTCGGCCACCGCGCCAGCCAGGCTTCGAGCAAGGGGATCACGCGTGTCACGGGCGTCTGCTGCAGCATGAACTCGCTCACGAGCACGCCCCAGGCCCCGAACCCCTCCGCGCGCCAGGGCAGATCGCGGGCGTTGTCGCGGTACCAGGCGATGAGCGGCGTCGCGAGGTCGGGCATCGCACCAGCCTACGGTCGCCGACGCGTTGCGTATTCAGTCTCCGCACGATCGCGGCATCCGCGCGCCCGCGAGTTCTCGACGATCCGCACTCTGCCGCGGCAGCGCGGACTGAACACGGAACCGGCCGGACGGCAGGGGAGAAGAGGCGCGGCAGACGGGGCCACAGCGTGACGCGGGGCCACACTGTGATGCGGGCCGCTGCGGTGCGCGCAGACACGGCGAGACGTGGCGCCGCGCCTAGGCTGGAGCAATGCCCGCTTCTCTGCTTGCCCCCAACGGCGTCCTCCTCGTGGACAAGCCGCAGGCGATCACGAGCCACGACGTGGTCGCACGGGCGCGCCGCGCCCTGAACACCCGCAAGATCGGACACGCCGGCACGCTCGACCCGATGGCCACCGGGCTGCTCATCCTGGGGGTCGGACCCGCGACCCGGCTGCTCACCTTCATCGTCGGGCTCGGCAAGACGTACGAGGCCACCGTGCTGCTGGGCGTTGCGACCGACTCCGACGACGCGGACGGCATCGAGACCGCGTGGGCGGATGCCGAGGCCCTCGCGGCCGTGACCGACGAGCGCATCGCCGCCGGCATCGCGGCGCTCACGGGCGAGATCGATCAGGTTCCGACCACCGTGTCGGCGATCAAGGTCGCCGGCAGACGCGCCTACGACCTCGCCCGAGCGGGAGAGAGCGTCGAGCTGGCAGCCCGCCGGGTGACGGTCGATCGTTTCGACATCGTTCGCCGCCGCGACACCGCCGAGGGGCGCATCGAACTCGACGTCGTCGTCGATTGTTCCAGCGGCACGTACATCCGCGCCCTGGCGCGCGATCTCGGCGCCGCTCTGGGAGTCGGCGGCCACCTGACGGCGCTGCGGCGCACGCGCATCGGCGCGTTCGAGGTGCGCGACGCCGTCTCCGAGATCGCTGCGGACGCGCCGCTGCTGTCGCCGGCGCAGGTTGCGGCATCCGTGCTCGGTGCCCTCCCCGTCACTGCCGACGAAGCGCGCGACCTCCGCCACGGCAAACGTCTGGTCGGCGCGGCACCGCGGCTGGAGGGGGCGATGTCACCGACGCCGGCGGCGATCGATCCCGACGGCCGGCTCGTCGGGATCGTCGAGCGACGCGGTGCCGACATCAAGAGCGCGATGAACATGGCGGAGGACGCATGATCGAGTGGTTCGCCATCGTGCAGGTCGCCGTCGCCGTCGTGGCGGGACTCGTCGCGATCATCCTCGGACTCGCCGGCCGTCGACCGAGCGATCTCACGGTCGGCGCGATGGCGCTGATCCTGCTGCTCCTGGTCGCCCAGGTGGTCATCGCGATCGTCGCCCCCCTCGTCGGCAACCCGCCGGCCGGCAGCGCGCTGGAGTTCTGGGTCTACCTCGTCTCGGCGGTGCTCATCCCCCCGGCATCCGTCATCTGGGCGCTCATCGAACGCAGCCGCTGGAGCACGGTGATCATGGGCATCGCTGCGTTGTCGGTCGCGGTCATGGTGTGGCGCATGCAGGTCATCTGGACCACCGCGGGCATGTGAGGCCGCCGCTGCGGCGGAGGCGGGCGCCTATCATTGACAGGTCATGACTGCGCCACACACCGACGCCGCCGCCCCGACCCGGATGACGGGAATCGGGCGCGTGCTCGTCGTCGTCTACGCGGTGATGGCGCTGGCGGCGACCGGACGCTCGTTCGTTCAGATCGTGCAGGACTTCGCCGCCGCGCCGCTGGCGTACACCCTGTCGGCGGCGGCGGCCGTCGTCTACGTGCTCGCTACCGTGGCCCTCGTCAAGTCGGACAGCCGCCGGTGGTACCTCGTAGCCTGGGTGGCGATCTGCTTCGAGCTGGCAGGCGTGCTCATCGTCGGAACGCTCAGCCTCACGCATCCCGAGCTCTTCCTCCACGACGCGACCGTCTGGTCCGGCTATGGCTTCGGCTACTTCTGGGTGCCGCTCGTGCTGCCGTTCGTCGGTCTGTGGTGGCTGCGCAGCGGCGGAGGCCGCGAGCGCGCCGAAGAGGTGGATGCCGCGGCAGCCGCGTCCGACCAGGCGGGCCTGGGCGCCGTGCGCACCGAGGGGAGCTCCAGCTGGTGATCGTCTTTCACGACCCCGCGGAGGTGCCGGCCGGGTTCGGCCCCAGCGTCGTCGCGATCGGCAAGTTCGACGGCGTGCACTCCGGACATCGTGCGGTGATCGACCGTGCGCGTGTCGCCGCGGAGGATGCCGGGGCGCGGGTGGTGGCCGTCACGTTCGATCGCAACCCCTTGAGCCTGCTGCGCCCCGAACGGTGCCCGCAGCCCGTGTGCAGCCTCCCGCAGAAGCTCGACCTGCTCGCCGCCGCCGGGGTCGACGCCACCCTCGTGCTCCGCTTCGACGAGGCGCTGGCCTCTCTCGATCCCCGTGCCTTCGTCGAGCACGTGCTCGTCGGCCTGGGAGTGGTCAACGTGATGGTCGGCGACGACTTCCGCTTCGGCAACGGGGGAGCGGGCGATCCCGACACCCTGGTGCGCCTGGGGGCGGAGTACGGCTTCCACGTCGATGTCGTCGGGGACGTGCAGGGCGGAGGCCGCCGTGTGTCGTCCACGTGGGTGCGGGATCTGCTCGCAGCGGGCGACGTCGAGGGCGCCGCGCGCCTGCTGGGACGTCCCCACGCGGTGCAGGGCGAGGTCGTGCACGGCCTCAAGCGCGGCCGGGAGCTCGGCTACCCGACCGCGAACCTGTCGCCCGATGCACAGGGTTTCATCCCGGCCGATGGCGTGTACGCCGGGTGGCTCGTCGACCTCGGCACCGATGGTGCGACGGTGACGACCCGCTACCCGGCGGCCATCTCGGTGGGGACCAACCCGACGTTCGATGATGTTCCGACGCGCCAGGTCGAGGCGTACGTGCTGGATGAGACGGGGCTCGACCTCTACGGGCATCGCGTGCAGATCCGGTTCACGAACCGCATCCGCGGCATGGTCGCCTTCGAGGGGATCGAGGCGCTCATCGCCCAGATGGACGACGACGTCACCCGGGTGCGCACCGCGCTCGGCTGAGCCGCGCGCACCCGAGCAGGGTCAGTACGACGAGGTGTCGACGGCGCCCGATGCCTGCTCCCCGGCATCCACGCGGCGAGCCTCGCCGAGGATGACGGCGCTGCCGCTGGTGCCGAGCCGGGTTGCTCCGGCGGCGAGCATCGCGAGGGCGTCGGCGTAGCTGCGCACCCCGCCGGAGGCCTTCACCTGCACGTCCGGGCCGACGCTGGAGCGCATGAGCTCGACATGGGGGACGGTCGCCCCGCCGCCGGCGAACCCCGTGGAGGTCTTGACGAAGTCGGCGCCACCGGCTTCGGTCAGTCGGCTGCCGCGGGCGATCTGCTCGTCGTCCAGGAGAGAGGTCTCGAGGATGACCTTCGTCACCTTGCCGGCTGCGGCCGCGACCACCGCCTGGATGTCGGCGACGACGGCGTCGTCGAAGCCCGAGCGCAGGGCGCCGATGTTGATCACCATGTCGAACTCGACCGCGCCATCGGCGAGGGCCTGGCGGACCTCGGCGACCTTCGCGGCGCTGGAGGTCGTGCCGTGCGGAAAGCCGATGACGGTGCCGACGTTGACGCCGGTGCCCGCCAGCCGCTCGACGGCGTGCGCGATGTCGCTCGGGCGGACGCACACGCTGAACACGCGCCACTCGGCGGCGATGTCGAGTTCGGCGTCGACATCGGCGCGCGTCAGTTCGGGCTTCAGGATGGCGTGATCGATCGTCGCGGCAAGGTCGCGTTCGGTGATGCTGGACATGTTCCCAGCCTACGCCAGCACTGTGCGGGAATACCCCAGGGGGGTATCATGGTTGTCATCGACAGCCGACGCGGATCCGCGCCGTCGGCGAAAGGAGTTCCCATGTCCACGCACACGTACGCCGTCGAGGGGATGACCTGCGCCCACTGCGCCGGGGCGGTCACCCGTGAGGTCCGGAAGGTCGACGGCGTGACCGATGTCGCCGTCGACGTCACCGAGGGCACGCTCACCGTCACCGTCGAGGGCGCCGCGCCGGATGACGAGATCGCCGCCGCCGTCGACGAGGCCGGTTACGCCGTCGTCGCACGCTGACGCGAGGGGACGATCATGGAGGCGATCACGTCTGACGCCGAGCCGCGGGCAGAGGCGGTGCTGGAGATCGAGGGCATGACCTGCGCGAGCTGTGTCGCGCGCGTCGAGAAACGGCTGGAGCGGATCGACGGCGTCTCGGCATCCGTGAATCTCGCGACCGAGTCCGCGCGGGTGGATTACCCGAGCGGCCTCGATGCCGCGGCTCTCATCGCCGCGGTGCGCGAGGCCGGGTATGACGCCCGTGTGCGCCAGCGCGGCGGGAACGCACACGAGGCGGCGCACGCCTCCGCGACGGGAGCGTATGACGAGCACGGCTCGCAGGGGGGCCATGTCCATGATGTGGAGGACCGGCCGGGCGCGACACCGCTGATGACCCGACTGTGGGTGAGTGCCGCGCTGGCCGTTCCGGTCGTCGTGCTGGGCATGATCCCGGCGTGGCAGTTCGCGGGCTGGCAGTGGGTTTCATTCGTCCTGGCGGTTCCGGTCGTGGTGTGGGGCGGGTGGCCTTTCCACCGTGCGACGATCGCGAACGCGCGTCACGGCGCGATGACGATGGACACGCTCATCACACTCGGCACGGGAGCGGCGACGCTGTGGAGCATCTGGGCGCTGTTGTTCGGAACCGCCGGACGGCTAGACATGCGCCACGAGGGAGGCATGTTCGCTCCTGTCCACGACCCCTCCTCGTTGGTGTACTTCGAGGTCGCCGCGGTGGTGACGGTGTTCCTCCTGCTGGGACGTGTGATCGAGCAGCGTTCGAAGCGCACCGCCGGCGCAGCCGTGCGCGCGCTCATGGAACTGTCCGCTCGGGACGTCGAGCTCGAGGACGGACGCCGCGTGCCGATCGAGATGCTCCGTGTCGGCGACGCCTTCGTCGTGCGCCCGGGGGAGAAGGTCGCGACCGACGGCGTCGTCCGCAGCGGACAGGCGTCGATCGACGAGAGCATGATCACGGGGGAGTCCGTTCCCATCGATGTGGAGGCCGGTTCCGCCGTCACCGGCGGCACCATCGCCGCCGACGGCCGCCTCGTCGTGGAGGCGACCTCGATCGGTGACGACACCCGCCTCGCCCGGATGGCTCGGCTCATCGAAGACGCGCAAGCCGGAAAGAGTCGCGTCCAGCGCCTGGCCGATCGCATCTCGGGGATCTTCGTTCCCGTGGTCATCGGCCTCTCCCTCCTCACGCTGCTCGTGTGGCTGCTGGTGGGGGGATTCACCGGCCAAGCGCTCGCCTCGGGCTTCACCGCCGCCGTCGCGGTGCTCATCATCGCCTGTCCGTGCGCGCTCGGGCTGGCCACGCCCATCGCGATCCTCGTCGGCACCGGACGCGGCGCGCAACTGGGCGTCTTGATCACAGGCCCCGAAGCGCTCGAGGCCGCCGACAGGATCGACACGGTGATCCTCGACAAGACCGGTACCGTCACCGAGGGGGCGATGACGGTCGACGCCGTCACGCCGATCGGCGGAGCCGGCATCGCCATGGTGCGACTGCTTGTCGGCTCGCTGGAGAGGGCCTCCGAGCATCCCGTCGCGCGCGCCGTCGCAGCGCTCGCCGAGCACCCTCGGGAGGTCAGCGACTTCGCCGGGCGTGCCGGGCTCGGCGTGACCGGTGTCGTCGACGGTCACCGCGTGTTCGCGGGTCGACCGGCGTTCGCCCTCGATCAGGCCGCCGCGTCCGACCCGGAGCGGGCCGCTGCGGTGGAGGACGCCGTCGATCGCGCGCAGCGAGGCGGCGCGACCGCGATCGTCGCCGGGTGGGACGGCCGTATCAAGGCTGTCATCGCCGTCGCCGACACCGTTCGTCACGACAGTGCTCAGACGGTCACGGCGCTGCGGGAGATGGGCCTCGAGGTCGTGCTGTTGACCGGCGACAACGCGGGCGCCGCGCGGGCGGTCGCCGGTGCCGTCGGCATCCACGAGGTCATCGCCGGCGTGCTCCCGGAGGGCAAGGTCGCCGAGGTCGAGCGGCTGCGTGCCGCCGGACACCGGGTCGCCATGGTGGGCGACGGCGTCAACGACGCGGCCGCGCTGGCGACCGCCGATCTCGGCATCGCGATGGGGTCGGGGACGGATGCCGCGATGCATGCGAGCGATATCGCGGTCACCGGCAGCGGCTTGTCACCGGTGCTCACCGCGATCCGCCTCAGCCGGCGCACCATGCGCATCATCCGCGGCAACCTGTTCTGGGCCTTCGCCTACAACGTCGCCGCCCTGCCGTTGGCAGCGCTCGGCGTGCTCAATCCGATGATCGCCGGAGCGGCCATGGCCTTCTCGAGCGTCTTCGTCGTTCTCAACAGCCTGCGGCTGCGCCGCTGACCCGCTCGTCATTCCCGCGAGCCGCCACGTTCTTCGCGAGCCGCCACCATCCGTGCGTCCGAACCGTGGCGGCTCGTCCGAAATGTGGCTGCTCGCGGCGATGGGGGAGGGCGCGCTAGACTGAGGGGGAGGTCCGCGCCGTTCGTCGCCGCAGCTCGCAGAAGCGAGTACCCGCAGCCGGAGGATCCGCACCTCGCCCTACCCCGCGGCGACCGCTGCGGAACGACTGACCGGTCATCCGACCGGACCCACGCCGGTCTTCCGGCGCTTCACGCTCAGGAGGAGCATGCCGACCACGGCATCCACTGCCACCGCGTCACGCCGACGCGGCTCGTCCCATCGCGGCTCGTCCGCCCGTCGCGACGACGACGCCCCGCTGATCCCGATCCTCGCCCGCAAAGTGCGCGAGGTCGAGGCGAAGGCCCAGAAGGGCAAACTCGGTCCGACCAACCGTGTCAAGTTCCAGGTCATCGCCTTCCTCGTCCGCGAGGAGCGCGCGCGCGTCAAGGCCGACGAGACCGTGCCCACCGCAGCGCGTGCCGAGCTGCTCAAGCGCCTCGACGGCGTCGCGACGATCCTCGCCAAGACCGCGGCCCGCGACACCTCGCTGATCCAGCTGCTCGAGGTCGACCAGGCCACCTCGCCGGTCGCCAAGCGCATGCGCCGCGACTGGCTGCTCGAGTCGGGGGCGGAGCTGCCCGATGACGAGCTCATCATCACCGATGCCGCGCCCGCCGCTCAGGGCTGGGGACAGACTCCCGTCGTGCCCGCCGCGCTCGCCGAGCGCCAGGTCGTGCCGCCGCAGATCGAGGCGCGCCGTGAGGCGAACCCGTTCCTGGCTCCCGACGTGGCACTGCGCGCACCGGCATCCACCGCCCGCCGCCGGCTGGACGGCTGGGAGCTGATGGGACCGCTGTACAAGGCGTTCGAGATCGGGGCCGGCGGCGCGAGCGCCTCCATGGAGCTCCCGCCCGTTCCCGAGTTCGATCGGATCTCGCCCAAGGGGCTCGAGATCATGCCGCACCAGTCGCGCTTCCTGGAGGCCGTGCGCGCCGGTCACCGGTCGTTCCTGCTGGCCGACGAGCCGGGCCTCGGCAAGACCGCACAGTCGGTGCTCGCCGCCTCCGTCGCCGACGCCTACCCGCTTCTGGCGGTCGTGCCCAACGTCGTCAAGATGAACTGGGCGCGCGAGGTCGAGCGCTGGACGCCGCAGCGTCGCGCCACCGTCATCCACGGCGACGGCGACACCGTCGACGCCTTCGCCGACGTCTTCATCGTCAACTACGAGGTGCTCGACCGGCACCTGTCCTGGCTCGGCTCGCTCGGTGTGAAGGGCATGGTCGTCGACGAGGCGCACTTCATCAAGAACCTCACCTCGCAGCGTTCCCAGAACGTGCTGGCCCTGGGCGGGCGCATCCGCGAGCAGGTGCGAAACCCGCTGATGCTCGCGCTCACCGGAACGCCCCTGATCAACGATGTCGAAGACTTCGACGCGATCTGGCGCTTCCTCGGCTGGACCAACGGTGAGAAGCCGGGACCCGAGCTCATGGAGAAGCTCGACGCGACGGGATTCACGCCGGCCGACAAGGCGTTCTACCCCGAGGCGCGCGACGCCGTGATCTCGATGGGCATCGTCCGTCGCAAGAAGAAGGACGTCGCGGCCGATCTTCCCGACAAGCTCGTCGCCGACCTGCCGGTTGAGCTCGACGACGAGTTCGGACGCTCCATCCGCGAAGCCGAACGTGAGCTCGGCTCGCGCCTGGCGGCCAAGTACCGCCGCATCATCGAGGCGCGCGGCGACAAGGTGCTCATCGGCGAGGTCGACGAGGACATCGTCCGCCTCGTCGCGCACGGTGAGCTCGAAGACGCGAAGGCGTCGGCCGCCGGCGCGGACAACGTCTTCACGATGGTCCGCAAGATCGGTCAGGCTAAGGCCCATCTCGCCGCGGACTATGCCGTGCAGCTGCAGCGCTCCGTCGGCAAGGTGGTCTTCTTCGCGAAGCACATCGACGTCATGGATGCCGCAGAGGCGCACTTCGCGGCATCCGGCCTTCGGACGATCTCCATCCGCGGCGATCAGACGACCACCGCCCGCCAGCAGGCGATCGACGCCTTCAACACCGACCCCGGTGTGGCGATCGCGGTGTGCTCGCTGACGGCGGCCGGCGTCGGACTGAACATGCAGGCGGCATCCAACGTCGTGCTCGCCGAGCTCTCCTGGACCGCGGCCGAGCAGACGCAGGCCATCGATCGGGTGCACCGCATCGGCCAGGATGAGCCGGTCACGGCGTGGCGCATCATCGCCGCACACACGATCGACACGAAGATCGCGGAGCTCATCGACTCCAAGCAGGGTCTTGCCCAGCGCGCCCTGGACGGCGCCCAGCTCGACCCCACCTCGAGCGATTCCGTGCAGCTGTCGGCGCTCATGCACCTGCTGCGACAGGCGCTCGGAGCCGCCTGAGGCGGGCCGGGATTATCGACGGCGGATGCGGTGGCATCCGCCGTCGATACGGCGATAGTGTCAAGGAGGCAGCGTCGCCGAATCACATCCCGAATCACCAAAGGATCTCCACATGAAGATCGGTATCCTCACCAGCGGCGGAGACTGCCCCGGACTGAACGCGGTCATCCGCGGCGTCGTCCTCAAGGGCACCACGAACTACAACATCGAGTTCGTCGGCATCCGTGACGGCTGGCGTGGCGTCGTCGACGGCGACTTCTTCCCGCTCACCCGCCACGAGGTCAAGGGCCTCTCGAAGGTCGGCGGCACCATCCTCGGCACGAGCCGCACCAACCCCTACGAGGGCCCCCGCGGCGGCGCGGAGAACATCGCGAAGACGCTCTACGGCCACCACATCGACGGGATCATCGCGATCGGCGGCGAGGGCACGCTCGCCGCGGCCAACCGGCTGTGGAACGACGGCATCAACGTCATGGGTGTGCCCAAGACGATCGACAACGACCTCCGGGCCACCGACTACTCCTTCGGCTTCGACACCGCCGTCAACATCGCCACCGACGCCATGGATCGCCTGCGCACCACCGGAGACTCGCACCAGCGCTGCATGGTCGCCGAGGTCATGGGCCGGCACGTGGGGTGGATCGCCCTGCACTCCGGCATCGCGGCCGGCGCGCACGTGATCTGCATCCCCGAGGTGCCGATGTCGATCACCGAGATCGCCGCGCAGGTGCAGAAGGCGCATGACCGGGGGCGCGCGCCCCTCGTCGTCGTGTCCGAGGGCTTCACGCTCACGGGTATGGACGAGGCCTTCAGCGACAAGGGGCTCGACGCCTTCAACCGCCCTCGCCTGGGCGGCATCAGCGAGGTCCTGGCGCCCGAGATCGAGCGTCTGACCGGTATCGAGACGCGTGCGACCGTGCTCGGCCACATCCAGCGCGGCGGCTCGCCCTCCGGCTTCGACCGAGTGCTCGCGACGCGCCTGGGTCTGCACGCCGCCGACTCCGTCTACGAGCAGGCCTGGGGCCAGATGGTCTCGCTGAAGGGCACCGACATCGTGCGGGTGCCTTTCGCCGAGGCGCTCGGCGAGCTGAACACGGTGCCGATCTACCGCTACGAAGAGGCCGCCGCGCTCTTCGGTTGAGTCCCGGTGCGGCGCCGCGCCCTGCGCCGCGCCGCCCGAAAACAGGCAATCGGCCCAGAACAGGCATCCGCGCTCCGCGCCCGCCTGTTCTGGGCCGATCGCCTCTTCTCGGAGCCTGATCGCACCCGGAGGCGCCGACTTCTCAACGGGCACGGTGCAAGCCCTGGGCGATCGCCAGCAGGACCGTCTCTCGGACGTAGCCGGCATCGAAAAGCACCTGCTGGTAATCGAACCTGAGCACCGTGTAGCCGCGCAGGACCAACCGCGCATCCGCGCGCAGGTCACGGCGGCGATCTCGCCCCTGGTGGTGGGCGAAGCCGTCGAGCTGCACGGCGAGGCGTGCGCCGATCAGTCCGTCGAGCGGATGGCCGTCGATCCACACCTGCTGGCGCATCGCGATACCGCTGGAGCGCATGAGAGCGGCGAACGCGGTCTCGACGCCGGAGTCCGACAAAGAACCCGACACCGCCGCCAACTCGGCCGCCCGCGTCGAACGCCACTGCACGCGGGCGAGGACCTCGGCATCCACCGCGCCGGTGCGCAGCGCCGATTCCCACACCGCGAGCGCGTCGCCCCGCGGGAGGCAGCGGGCGACGTGGAACATCACGTTCAGAACGTGCTCGTGCGGGTCGGTCCGGTGCAACGGCACCGGCGCCCGCGCGCGGTGCAGGCGGATGCCGTCATCCGCGCGGGCTGACGAGGAGTGCGCGACCGCGACGTGCGGCAGGGAGGGGGCACCCGGCACCCAGAGGCCGCGGCGCGCGGCCGCGCTGACACAGGTGAGACGCCCGCCGACTTCGGCCGCGGCGATGACCGCGGCATCCGCCTCGGGGACGGTCAGCCACGAGCGCCGCACCCGGACGACGGAGCCGGCTGCGACCGCGCCCGCGATCCGGTGCGTGGAGAATCCGGCGTCGTGGAGCGCACTGCTGTGGGCGACGCCGCCCCGCGCCCGCAGCCAGTCGTCGATCCCCGTCACCCTCGAACTCTCCCCGAACTGAGGTGCAGGCAGGAAACCCGCGCAGGCTTTTGTGCACACGTGCCGGTTGCGCGCGACGGGGGAGGAGGAGTTGCGCCGCGCCGCCGCAGGCGATCCGCCGGGCAGAGGCAGATCCAGCGGATTTCCGCCTGTTTCCGGCGGTTCGCCTGTTCTCGGCGAGCCGCGTCGCGCGTCATGCGGCGCGTCGCGCGGCGCGCGGCGGGTGGCCGCGGTGCGGTGCGCGTGCCCGGCAGGCCGAGTCAGTCCTCGGCGAGGCCCAGCACGTCCAGCAGCCAGGCGAGTTCGAAGGCGCGCTGCTGCCAGGAGTTGTAGCGCCCCGAGACGCCGCCGTGGCCGGCGACCATCTCGCACTTGAGCAGCGCGTCGGCGCCGACCTCGCGCAGTCGCGCCACCCACTTGGCGGGTTCGACGTAGTAGACGCGGGTGTCGTTGAGGGAGGTGGTCGCGAGGATCCGCGGATACGTCACGGACTCGCGCACGTTCTCGTACGGTGTGTACGACTTCATGTACGCGTACACCTCGGCGTCGTGCAGCGGATCGCCCCACTCGTCCCACTCGATCACCGTCAGGGGGAGCGAGGGATCGAGGATGGTCGTCAGGGCGTCGACGAAGGGGACGTCCGCGAGGATGCCGGCGAACAGCTCGGGGGCGAGGTTCGCGACCGCGCCCATCAGCAGGCCGCCTGCCGAGCCGCCCTCCGCGACCAGGAGATCCGGCGCGGTGACGCCGGTGCCCACCAGGTGGCGCGCGACCGCGACGAAGTCGGTGAAGGTGTTGCGCTTGTGCTGCAGCTTGCCGTCCTCATACCACTGGCGCCCGAGTTCGCCCCCGCCGCGCACGTGCGCGACGGCGAAGACGACGCCGCGATCGAGCATGGACAGACGCGCGACGGAGAATCCCGGTTCGATGGAGTGCTCGTACGACCCGTACCCGTACAGGTGCACCGGGCGCGGGCCATCCCCCGGCTCGCCGAACGACCGCTTCCACACGATCGAGACGGGCACGCGCGTGCCGTCGGATGCCGTGACCCACTCGCGCCGCTGACCGTAGGCCGACGGATCGTAGCCGCCGAGCACGGGCTGGCGCTTGCGCAGGTGCAGCTCCTGCGCCGCCACGTCGTAGTCGTACACGGTTCCCGGCGTGAGGAACGAGCCGTAGCCGAGCCGCACCACCGGCGGGGCCCATTCCGGATTGCCGCCGGCTCCGGCGGTGTAGAGGTCCTCCTCGAAGGCGAGCTCGTCGACGCTGCCGGTGGCGTAGTCCAGGATTCCCATGCGCGACAGGCCGTCGCGACGGTACGACACGACCCCCCAGTCGCGGAAGGCCGACACATCGAGCACGCGGCGCCCGGGAGTGTGGGCCAGCACGACGTCGCGTTTACCCTGCGGATCGGATGCCGCGACGCGCACCAGCTCGAAATCGAGCGCGCCGTCGTTGTGCACGATGTAGAGCACGTCCTCGCCGCCGACGACGGCATGAGTGGCGGAGTACTCGACTCCCTCCCGACGCGGCCAGATCGATCGCGGCTCTGAGCGAAGATCGGTCGCCTCGACGAGGTACTCCTCGGTCGTGATCGAGGAGCCCACCTCGATCACCAGGTACTTCTCGCTGCGGGTGAAGCCGGCGCCCACCCAGTACCGCTCGTCCGGCTCGTGGAACAGGCGCGCGTCGGCAGCGGCGTCGGTGCCGACCTCGTGCAGCCACACGGTGTCGGGCCGCCACGCATCGTCGACCGTCGTATAGACCACGTACCGGCCGTCGGGAGAGAACGACGCCCCCGCGGAGGTGTTCTCGATGACGTCGGAGAGATCCTCCCCGGTGGTGAGGTCGCGCACACGCAGCGTGTAGCGCTCGTCGCCCTCCACGTCGACGCCGTAGAGCAGTCGAGAGCCGTCCGTGGAGACGTCGAAGCTGCCCAGGGAGAAGAACTCATGACCGTCGGCTTCGACGTTGCCGTCGAGCAGCACGCTCTCGCCCTCCACGTCGACGCCCGGGGTGAGGACGGGCGGCGTCCAATCGTCCGGGCCGGCCAGCGGTGCACGGCACTGGATGCCGTACTGCTTGCCCTCGACGGTGCGCCCGTAGTACCACCACGCGCCCTGGCGCGTCGGCACGGACAGATCGGTCTCGAGGGTGCGGGCCTTGATCTCGTCGAAGATCCGCTGACGCAGGCCCGCCAGGTGCGCCGTCCGCTGCTCGGTGAAGGCGTTCTCGGCCTCGAGATGCGCGATGACCTCGGCATCCTCCTTCGCCCGCAACCACTCGTAGTCGTCGCGCACCTCGTCGCCATGATGACGACGCAGCGTCGGACGCACGGGGGCGACGGGGGCGGACAGCGGCGTGGAGGACGGCTCTCGGGTCACCGTTCCACGCTAATCCACGCTCGGCGTGTCGGGGTGGGCTCCCCGTTCTGTGAGGGGGCGCGGATGTGGGAGTATTTCTGTGGTCCGGTTGCCGGAGTATGAAACCACGGTGAACTCTTCGTTCGCATCGCCGATTCCGTCGGCTCCCTTCCTGTGAATCCCGACGAAAGCGAACTGTGGAAACCGCTGCCCTCATCGTCGTGCTGGTGATCGCGCTGGCGCTGTTCTTCGACTTCACGAACGGCTTCCACGACACCGCGAACGCGATGGCCACCCCGATCGCGACCGGGGCACTCAAGCCCAAGGTCGCCGTCCTCCTCGCCGCGAGTCTCAATCTCGTCGGCGCGTTCCTGTCGACCGAGGTGTCGAAGACGATCTCGCACGGCATCATCCGCGAGGACCAGATCGAACCGCTCGCGTTCCTGCCGATCATCTTCGCCGGCCTGATCGGTGCGATCACCTGGAACATGCTGACGTGGCTGCTGGGCCTGCCCTCGAGCTCCTCGCATGCCCTGTTCGGCGGCCTCATCGGCGCGACGCTCGTCGGTGCCACCGCGTCCGCCATCGATTTCGGCATGGTGCTGAGCAAGGTCGTCCTGCCGGCCCTGATCGCTCCGTTCACGGCCGGCGTCATCGCCTTCCTGGCGACGCGGCTCGCCTACGCGATGACACGTCGCTACGACAACAAGCCCGATGGCCGCGACGGATTCCGCTGGGGTCAGATCTTCACGTCCTCCCTCGTCGCCCTCGCTCACGGCACGAACGATGCGCAGAAGACGATGGGCGTCATCACCCTCGCGCTGATCATGGCGGGCTGGCAGAGCGGTGCCCACGCCGATCCGCAGCTGTGGGTGATCCTCGCCTGTGCGCTCACGATCGCGCTCGGCACCTACATGGGCGGCTGGCGCATCATCCGTACGCTGGGCAAGGGCCTGACCGACGTGAAGCCTGCGCAGGGTTTCTCCGCAGAGACCTCCACGGCGGCGACCATTCTCGCCTCCAGTGCGCTCGGCTTCGCGCTGTCGACGACGCAGGTCGCCTCGGGCTCGGTCATCGGCTCCGGGCTCGGGCGGCGGGGCTCGAAAGTGCGTTGGCGCACCGTCGGGCGGATCGCCGTGGGATGGGTGCTGACGCTGCCCGCCTCGGCCGCCGTCGGTGCCTTCGCCGCATTGCTGGTCGTCTGGTTCGGAGGCGCCGGCATCGTCATCGACGCGGTGCTCGCCGTCGCGATCATCGTGGGTCTGTTCCTGCGCTCGCGTCGCACGCACGTCGACTCGTCGAATGCGATGAGCGAGGTCGCGGACTCGGGGCTCGCGGTCAAGGTCAAGCGCAACCCGCCGCCCACGCGTCGTCAGCGCGCGATCCTGCGCGCCGAGCGCGCGCAGCAGAAGGCAGACCGGTCGAAGGAGCGGGCGAAGAGCACGGCGCCCGGCGGGAAGAAGCCGGCAGCCGCGAAGCCCCCGTCCGAGAAACCCTCGCCCGGCACGTCCACGGTCGAGAAGGCCGGCGCTGAGAAGACGGGAGAGCGGTGATGGGTATCAGCATCGACTGGTTCGCCTTCGTCCAGGTCTTCGTCGCCGCGTTGCTCGGCGCGCTGCTCGTCGTCGGCTTCTACGCGGTCGGCCTGCGGCTGCTGGTGCGCGGAGGGCGGGCGCCCATCGTCGCTCCCGCGGAGTTCACCGACGCGATCACCGTGATCAGCGAGAAGGAGGCGCGTCGCGCGGCCAAAGCCGCGGCGAAGGCGGCGAAGAAGAGCCCTTTGACCGACGGGCAGAAGCGTTTGGCGCGGATCGGCGCGTACCTGTCGTTCGCGCTGTGTGGTCTCGCGGTGCTCGCTGGGCTCTCGCTGATCGTTCTGCGCTGATCGTCCCGCGCTGCACCGGCAACGCCCGTGTGCGCAGCCTGTGCCGCGTCGGCGGCGGCGCCTAGGCTGACCTCATGGCCCCCGCCTCGTTCTCGTTCGGCATCCATCCGCCCGCCCAGCGCGTGATCGTCCATCTCAGCGACACGCATCTGTTGGCCGGAAACCGGCCCCTCGGCGGCCGCTACGACACCGCCGCCAACCTCACCGCGACGCTGGCGGCCCTCGAGCGCACGGGTGTCCGACCCGACGCCATCGTCTTCACGGGAGACCTGACCGACCTGGGTGAGCCGGAGGCCTATGCCGCACTGCGTGCGCAGGTCGAGCCAGTCGCCGCGCGTCTGGGCGCACCGATCGTGTGGGTCGCGGGCAATCACGATGAGCGTCCGGCGCTGCGGGAGGGTTTGCTCGATGAGCCGCCGAGCCTCGAACCCGTCACCGGTGTGTGGGATCTCGGCGGGTTGCGACTGATCGCTCTGGACTCCTCCGTGCCGGGCTGGCACCACGGTGATCTGGATGCCGCGCAGCTCGACTGGCTCCGCGGCATCCTCGCCGACGCGGCGCCGCGGGGCACCGTGCTGGCCCTGCATCATCCGCCGCTGCCCAGTCACATCCCGTTCTTCGACATCCTCGAACTGCGCCATCAGAACGAGTTCGCGCAGGCGCTCGCCGGCAGCGACGTGCGCGCCATCCTCGCCGGACACCTCCACTACGCCACGGCGGGAACCTTCGCCGGCATCCCGGTGAGCGTCGCATCGGCGACCTGTTACACGATGAACCTCCAGCGGCCGCCGCAGGAGGTCAACGGCATGGACGGGGGGCAGTCCTTCCACCTCGTGCACGTCTACGACGACACCATCACGCACAGCGTCGTGCCGGTCGGCGAGGCGGAGACCGCCGACGTCTTCAGCGAGGAGTGGACGCGCGCGATGGCCGCACTCAGCCCCGAGGAACGGCTCGAGGCGTTCTCCCGCAAGCGGTGACGCGTCCGCCGTGCCGTCGGCGGCTTGACTTCGAGTGCACTCGAAGTTCTACCGTGGGGGCATGACACTCCTCCACGAAGGCGTCTCGATCGCCGAGGCGGCCGACGCCACCGGCGTGTCCACGCACACCCTGCGCTACTACGAGCGCGAGGGCCTGATGCTGGCGCCGATCGACCGAGCATCCTCCTCGCACCGGCGGTACACCGAGACGGACATCGCCTGGGTGCGCTTTCTGACCCGGCTGCGTCTTACGGGCATGCCGATCGCCGGCATCCGCCGCTACACCGAGCTGGTGCGCGTGGGGGAGTCCACCGTGCCCGAGCGCCGGGAGCTGCTCGTCGCCCATCGCGAACGTGTGCGCGCACAGCTCGACGAGATCACCGCGAGCCTGCGGGCCATCGACCACAAGATCGACATCTACGACAAGGAGATCTCACTCTCATGAAGACCACCACTCTGGGAACCTCCACGCCCATCGAGGTCAGCCGCATCGGCCTCGGGCTGATGGGCATCAGCGCCTTCTACACCGGCGCGGGCCAGGACGACGCCGACGGGGCGCGCACGATCCTCGGCGCCCTCGACCGCGGCGTCACCTTCCTCGACACTGCGGAGATGTACGGGCCGTACACGAACGAGGAACTCCTCGGCAAGACGCTGGCCGAGGCGGGCCGCCGGGACGACGCCGTCATCGCGACGAAGTTCGGCACGATCCGCCACACGACGACCGGCGAGCGCGGGCTGGACGGCACACCCGCCAACGTGCGGCTGGCCGTCGAGGGGTCGCTGCGCCGGCTGCGCACCGATCGCATCGACATCTACTACCAGCACCGGATGGACCCCGCGACGCCCATCGAGGACACGGTCGGCGCGCTGGCCGAGCTCGTCGCCGAAGGCAAGATCCGCGGCTACGGCCTCTCGGAGGCCTCGGTCGCGACGATCCGTCGCGCGCACGCGGTCCATCCCGTGACCGCGATTCAGACCGAGTACTCGCTGTGGACGCGCGACCCCGAGGCGGAGCTGCTGCCGGCGCTCGCCGAGCTCGGCATCGGGTTCGTTCCGTACTCTCCCCTCGGGCGGGGGTTCCTCACCGGCGCGATCCGCTCGCTGGACGTGCTCGACGAGGATGACTTCCGCAAGAGCAACCCGCGTTTCGCCGACGGCGCGTTCCAGGCCAACCTCGCGATCGTCGACGAGGTCGAGCAGATCGCGCGGGATGCCGGGGCCACCCCGGCCCAGGTCGCGCTCGCGTGGCTGCTCGCACAGGGCGAGCACATCGCGCCCATCCCCGGCACGCGCAAGCTCGCGCGCGTCGAGGAGAACATCGGTGCGGCCGAGCTCGCGCTGACGGCGGACCAGCTCGCCGCGCTCAGCGCGGTCACGGCCCCGGTGGGGGAGCGGTACGCCGACATGTCCACGGTCAACCGCTGAGCGGGCGGGTGCCCTCCGCCGCGGATCTCCTGCCGCGGCGGAGGGCACCGTCATATCCGGTGTACGCCGTGTACACCGGAAACGCATCGACGCCGCAGGTAGGCTCGACCCCGACCACCCGAGGCGACGACCCAAAAGGACTGCACTCATGGCATTCGACGCAACGATGCGCACCGAAACCGACTCCCTGGGATCGATGGAGATCCCCGCCGATGCCTACTGGGGCATCCACACCGCACGTGCACTGGAGAACTTCCCGATCTCCATGCGGCCCATCTCCGTCTACAAGGACCTCGTGACCGCGCTCGCGATGGTCAAGCAGGCCTCCGCCCGCGCAAACCTCGAGATCGGGGTGCTGGACGCCGAGCGTGCCGACCTCATCGACCGGGCCTCGCAGCGCGTCATCGACGGCGAGTTCCACGATCAGTTCGTCGTGGGCGTCGTCCAGGGCGGCGCCGGCACCTCCACCAACATGAACGCGAACGAGGTGATCACCAACATCGCGCTCGAGCTCGCGGGACGTCCCAAGGGCGACTATGCGTACCTCTCGCCGATCGATCACACCAACCGCTCGCAGTCGACCAACGATGTCTACCCGACCGCGGTGAAGGTGGGCCTCAGTCTCGATCTGAAGACCCTGCTGGAGGAACTGGACCTGCTGCGCCAGTCGTTCCTCGCGAAGGCCGTCGAGTTCCACGACATCCTCAAGATCGGGCGGACCCAGCTCCAGGATGCCGTGCCGATGACCCTCGGCCAGGAGTTCCACGGTTTCGCGACGACCCTCGGCTACGACCACCAGCGCCTCACCGAGAACGCCTACCTCCTGTTCGAGATCAACATGGGCGCCACCGCGATCGGCACGGGCATCACGACGCACCCCGGCTATGCGCCCGCCGTCCTGCGACACCTCCGCGAGATCACGGGCTTGGACCTTGCCACCGCAGACGACCTGGTCGAAGCGACGAGCGACACCGGCTCGTTCATGTCCTTCTCCTCCACCCTCAAGCGCAACGCCATCAAGCTCTCGAAGATCGCCAACGACCTGCGGCTGCTCTCCAGCGGACCGCAGGCCGGGCTCGGCGAGATCAATCTTCCGGCCCGTCAAGCCGGATCCAGCATCATGCCCGGCAAGGTGAATCCGGTCATCCCCGAGGTCGTCAATCAGGTCGCGTTCTCCGTCGCCGGTGCCGACCTCACCGTCACGATGGCCGTCGAAGGGGGTCAGCTCCAGCTGAACGCGTTCGAGCCGATCATCGCCCACTCGATCTTCCAGTCGATCACGTGGATGCGACGCGCCATGCGCACCTTCCGCATCAACTGCGTCGACGGCATCACCGCGAACCGCGAGCGTCTCGGCGCCATGGTCGGCTCCTCGGTCGGTGTCGTCACGGCCCTCACCCCGTTCATCGGCTATGCGGCGTCGGCGGCTCTCGCCAAGACCGCGCTGCTGACCCACCGCAACGTCGGCGACCTCGTCGTCGAAGCCGGGCTCATGACTCGTGATGAGGTCGACAAGCAGCTCTCTCCGGCGCGGTTGTCGGGGCTCGAGGCGGTCACGCAGGCCATTCCGGTCGTGCAGCCTGCGGAGAATCTCGTCGAGAGCTGAGGGGCGCAACCCTTTGCGCGAGACGCGCGCGGGCCGATAACGTCGCTGTCAGCAACGCGCCGCACCGGCCGACCGAGGAGAGACGCATGACCGACCCCACCCAGCCCCCTGTGAATCCGCAGACTCCGCCGCCGGCCGCACCTCCGGCCGCACCTCCGGTCGCACCTCCCGCGTATCAGCAGCCCGGCTACCCCGCCGCTCCCGCCTACAACGGGGGCCCTGCCGCCGCCGGCACTGTTCCCGGACGCACGCTCGGCATCGTCGCGCTCGTGCTGGCCATCGTCCCGGTGGGGCTGCAGCTGATCGGCCTCATCCTCGGCATCGTCGCCCTGGTGCAGTCGAAGAAGGCGGGCGTCAAGAACGGCATGGCGCTCGCCGCGATCATCGTCAGCTCGGCGCTGATCGTGATCAGCATCATCATCGGCATCATCCTCGCGGTCGTGTTCGCCAACACGGCCGGCGACCTCATCCAGTTCTGCGCCAACAATCCGAGCGGGGTGTACGAGCTCAACGGCAAGACGATCACCTGCAACGGCGGCTGAGTCGCCCGCAGACGACGCCCCGGTGTCCGCCGACGCGGATCACCGGGGCGTCGTGCGTTCAGTCCAGGATGCGGCAGTGGGTGGTGAGTTCGCCGATGCCGTCGATACCCACGGTCACGACGGAGCGGTCACGCAGGAAGATCTGCGGATCGCGAGAGTATCCCGCTCCTCCCGGGCTGCCGGTCGAGATCAGGGTCCCCGGCAGCAGTGTCGCCGACTGCGACAGGTGCGCGATCAGGGTCGCCACCGACCGGATCATCTGCCCGGTGGAGGCGTCCTGCACGGTCTGTCCGTCGACGACGGCCCAGATGTGCAGGTCCTGCGGGTCGGCGATCTCGTCGGCGGTGACCACGAAGGGACCGTTGGGGGTGAACCCGTCGAACGACTTGCAGCGTGACCACTGCGCCTCCGAGAACTGGATGTCGCGCGCGGTGATGTCGTTGACCACCGTGTATCCCCAGACATGGGCCAGCGCGTCGTCGGCCGCCACATCTTTGGCGGGTGTGCCGATCACGACGCCCAGTTCCGATTCGTAGTCCACCGACTCGCTGAGCGAGCGCGGCCACGAGGTGGTGGCGTCGTGTCCGGACAGCGAGTTCGGCCACAGGACGAAGACCGTCGGAGCGGTGTCGGCTTTGAGGCCGAGCTCGCTGGAGTGCGCCGCGTAGTTCAAGCCGACGGCGAGGACGATGGGCGGCTCGTTGACCGCGGGGCCGAACGTCAGGCCGTCCAGAGGGATGCCGTCGACGTGGCGGGCAGCCTCGCGCACGCGGGCGAGGAGCTCGTCGCCCCCTTCGATCAAGGCCTGCAGCGTGGTCGGTGCCGCGTCGAACAGGGCCGCCACGGGGGCGATCCGTCCGGGTGCGACGACGACGACCAGCTGCGGATCGTCCGTCTCGGGCAGGAGGACGTGGGCGAAACGCATCCCTCCAGGGTAGTGCGGGGCGATGAACTCCGCAGGTTTTGGTGATTTCGGTCGCCGGACACCTGCCCCGACACAGACTCAGCGCCCGGTGCCGCGGCGATGCCTGCGTGTCTCCCGGGCGCTGAGTTGGCCTGGATTCATTGTGTTCCGGGTGCGCGGAGGGTGTCAAGAGGGTGCCCGACTCATCCGCGCATGCTTGGATGGACGTATGACCGAAGAGCGCACCAAGCCCGAGTTCGACGCCCCCACGGGACCTGCTCCCGCCGATCTCGTCATCCGCGACCTCATCGTCGGCGACGGGGACGAGGCCAAGCCCGGCGACAACGTCACCGTGCACTACGCCGGCGTCGAGTACGAGTCCGGCGAGGAGTTCGACTCCTCGTGGGGCCGCGGCGAGTCGATCCAGTTCCCGCTGCGCGGACTCATCCAGGGATGGCAGGACGGCATTCCCGGCATGAAGGTCGGCGGACGTCGCGAGCTGATCATCCCGCCGCACCTGGCCTACGGCCCCGCCGGCGGTCACTTCCTCGGCGGCAAGACCCTCATCTTCATCATCGACCTGCTCAAGGTCGGCTGATCCGACATCTCCGTGAGAAGGGGGTGGATGCCGCGGCATCCACCCCCTTCTCGTTTTCTCCACGAGGTGTTCCTCGAGAGTTTTTCCATGTGTGGGAATACATACGGACTCCGCGTGTTGAGTAGCCGCAGACCGTTTCCCCGACGAAGGATGGCAGACATGACCGAGACCACCACCACCGTTCCCGAGATCCCGGGCTACAAGGCCGGCACCTGGGTGCTCGACCCGGCGCACAGCGAAGTCACCTTCAGCCTCCGCCACATGATGATCTCGAAGGTGCGCGGCGTCTTCGGGCTCAAGAGCGCCAGCATCGAGGCTCCGGAGAACCCGCTCGAGGCGAAGGTCAGCGCAACCGTCGACGTCGCCTCGATCAACACCAACGACGAGAACCGCGACAACCACCTGCGTGGCGCCGACTTCTTCGACGTCGCGCAGTTCCCGACCATCGAGTTCGTCTCCACCGGCGTCCGTTACCAGGACGGCGACTTCCTCGTCGACGGCGACCTCACGATGCACGGTGTCACCAAGCCGGTGACCTTCGAGCTCGAGTTCGGCGGTTTCGGCACCGACCCCTACGGCAACTACAAGGCCGGCGCGACCGCCACGGGTGTCATCAACCGCGAGGACTTCGGTCTGACGTGGAACGCGGCCCTCGAGACCGGCGGCGTGCTCGTCGGCAAGGACGTCACCATCACGCTCGACCTGCAGGGCTCGCTCCAGGCCTGAGCCCCTCCGCCCGACGGCGGTCGTCCCCGTTCGCACGGGGCGGCCGCCGTTTCGGCATCCGGAGACGGTTCTGCGCCAGCAGGATGCCGAGGAAGACGATGCCGGCGCCGACCGGCTCGTGCCAGCCGACGCGTTCGCCGAGCACGAGCACGCCCAGTGCCACGCCCACGACGGGCGTGATGTAGGTCACAGTCGATGCCGCCGTGGGCCCCCATGCCCGGAGGGTGTTCTGGTTCCAGATGTAGGCGACTCCGGTTCCGAGACAGCCCAGCAACACCATGCTCCCCACGATCCACGGGTCCAGTCGCACCGGCGTGAGGGCCATCGCCGGCGCGAGGATCGTCATGATCACCGCGGCGATCCCGATGTTGACGAAGGAGAAGGCGAGCGGGGTCATGCCCGAGTTCGCGAGGAAGCGACGCATGTACGCCAGGCTGAACCCGTAGCAGGCGGTCGCGCCGAGCAGCGCGAGCTGGGCGAGCAGGCTCTGCGTCAGGTCGAGGCCGCTCCAGGGGGCGATGATCACCAGAACCCCGCCGATGCCGACGACGATGCCCGTGATCTGCACCGGTTTCAGCCGCTCGACACGGAAAACGAGGGCCGCCATGATCGCGGTCATGATCGGTGTCGTCGCGTTGTAGATGCTCCCGAGGCCCGAGGAGACGTGCTGCTCGGCCCACGAGAACAGCAAGAACGGCACGACGCAGAATGTCACCGCGAGCACCGTCATGTGCCCCCAGATGCGCGCGCCCGCACCGCGCAGCGCGGGAAGCCGGTCGCGACGGATGAGGACGAAGACGCCGAGCGTGGCTGCGCCCAGCACGAGACGCCCCCAGGCCACCTGCGCGGGGGAGATGCCGCCGAGGGCGACTTTCATGAACAGGAAGCTCGATCCCCAGATGATCCCCACGAGAACGAACTGCACGGCGATCACCGCCGCAGAAGGCCCGAGAGCGGCCGGCGCCGAAGCTGGCAGGGAAGTGGGGGAACGTGTCACGGGCCGACTCTAGCGGCGGTGTCCGACGCCGCCGGCAGCCGCAGAGTGCCACGTCCGAAACCCGCCGGAGCCTGGCAGGAACTCTTCGCGGACCCCTGCTCGCTACGGGAGGGGGTTCTCGGCGTCGTAGCTTCGGAAGCGCGGGTGCAGACGCGCGAGGACGGCGACGATCGCGATGATCAGGATGCCGCCCACCAGCGGCGGGAACCACAGTGTCGTGATCGTGGCGAGCGTCCCGGCGTAGAGCGCTCCGATCCGCGGACCGCCGGCCACGACGACGATGAAGATGCCCTGCAGTCGCCCGCGCACGGCATCCGGCACCGCGGCCTGGAGCATGGTGGAGCGGTAGATCGCGCTCACGTTGTCGGCGGCGCCGCCGACGGCCAGTGCCACACAGGCGGCGACGATCATCGGAATGTTGGCGTGGTCGGCATCCACTCCGTCCGGGGCACCGATGCCGACGGCGGCGAGCACGAGCGCGAGGGCGAAGGCGCCGATGGCGGCTCCGTACACCTCGATCGCACGCGCGATGCCGCGGCCGTGCCAGCGATAGCCGCCGACGCGGCCCGAGAACAGGCTCGACAGGAAGGCGCCGGCCGCGATCGCGGCCGTGAGGACGCCGGCCGTGACCGGACCGCCGCCGAGCAGCACCATCCCGAGCGCAGGGAAGAGTGCGAGGGGCTGGCCGAAGGTCATCGCGACGATGTCCATCACGAACTGCAGACGGATGTTCGGCGCGCGCTTCAGGAACGCGATCCCGTCCTTGAGCGACTCCAGCCCCGGACGCACCGTCTCGCCCTCGGGCCGCATCGCAGGCAGCGTCCAGAGCCCGAGGAACAGGCTGAGCATCAGGACGACATCGATCGAGTACGTCCAGGCGTAGCCGGTCGTCGCCACCAGCACGCCCGCCAGTGCAGGGCCCGCCATCACCATGATGCCCACCGTGACGCCCTGCAGTGCCGCCGCCGAGGGCAGCAGCTCGCGGGGGAGCAGGCGCGGGATGATGGCGGAGCGGCTCGCCATCACGATGGAGTTGGCGGCCGCGTTGACGACGCTGAGGACGTACAGCGACCAGACGGCCTCCTGCTGCATCCACGCCAGGACAGCCAGCAGCAGCGTCGAGGCGAAGGTGACCGTGGCGGCCGTCAGGGCGACCGTGCGACGGTCGAAGGCGTCGGCGAGCATGCCGCCGTAGATGCCCGCGAGCACCATGGGCACCAGGCCCGCCACCGCGATCATCGAGACCGCGAACGTCGATGACGTCAGTGCGTACATGTGCAGCATGACGGCCATGATCGTGAGCTGGCCGCCGAGCCCCGACAGCGTCGAGCCGACCCACAGTCGTGCGAACGCGGGACTGCGCCGGAACGGCGTGAGATCGATCAGATGGCTGCCGCTCATGCGTCCACCTCGACGCGTTTGTGGCGCGAGGCGTGTCCGCGGAGGATCGTCACGTCGCGCGGAGGCACCCCGAAGTGGGCCGCGAGCGCGCGCACGACGCCCTCGTTCGCGGCGCCGTCCACAGCCCGTTCGCGGACGAAGACCGTGAGACCCTCGGCATCCTCTTCGACGAGGGGGCCCTTGCGGCTGCCGGGCTTGACGTGGACGGTGAACTGCACGCACCGAGCCTACGAGTTTCCGGACCGGCCTCGGCGCTGGTAGACTCCTGAGGTTGCCGTTCGATCGGCCGCGGATAAAGAGAGCCCACGCATCAGGCGTCGGGCGCCGCGCAACGAAGAGGAAGGGGATCACCTATGGCACTGGAAGCAGACGTCAAGAAGGCGATCATCGAAGAGTACGCGACGCACCCCGGTGACACCGGATCCCCCGAGGTGCAGGTCGCGATGCTGACGCAGCGCATCAAGGACCTCACCGAGCACCTCAAGGAGCACAAGCACGACCACCACTCGCGTCGTGGCCTGTTCCTGCTCGTCGGTCAGCGTCGTCGCCTGCTGGGTTACCTGCAGGACATCGACATCAACCGTTACCGCTCGCTCATCGAGCGCCTCGGTCTGCGCCGCTAAGCTTCGCGCTCAGCGTTCAATCGCGCAAAACGTTCTTGGAGAGCCTCCCCACGGTGTGGGGAGGCTCTCGTCGTGCGCGCGGTTCAGGCGCGGTTCAGGAGCGGGCGGCGAGCAGGTCGGCGTGCCAGCGCTCGGCGACGTCGGGGTGTGCGCGCAGCCGTGACTTCAGGGCGTTCTCGCCGTAGCGGGCGTGGATCGGGTTCGACGGGTCCTGCGTGACCCCGCGGGCCTGGGCGGCGAGCTGCGGGGGCAGCGCGATCAGCGGCAGTCGCGCGTCGAGGGCCGGGTTGAAGAAGAACGGCACGGAGATGCGGTCCTCGGGATGCCGGGGCGAGACCACGCGGTGATTCGTCGCGATCAGGTAGCCGTCGGTCGCGTACTCGAGCATCTCGCCGATGTTGACGACGAACGCGCCCGGCACCGGCGGCGCGTCCACCCACTGCCCGTCGCGTTCGACCTGCAGCCCGCCCTTGCCGGGCTCGACCCACAGCAGCGTGAGCACGCCCGAGTCCTTGTGGGCGCCGACACCCTGGGCGGGCTCCGGCGAGGTCGAGCCCGGATAGCGCACGATCTTCAGCAGCGTCGAGGGCTCCCCGAAATGCTCGTCGAAGTAGTCCTCGGGGGCGCCGAGGGTGAGCGCCCAGGCGCGCAGCAGCGTCCGCGCCACGACGGTCAGGTGCTCCTGCCAGGCGATCGCGACATCTCGCAGTTCCGGCTGGGCCGCCGGCCACAGGTTCGGCCCGATCAGCCGCGCGAAGTCGGGAGCCTCGGGGTCCGTCACGGCATCCCGCTCGGGGCCGATGTCGATCTGCTCGCGCCAGTCGACCTCGCCCTGGGTGCGCTCGCCGCCGATGCGCGTGTAGCCGCGGAAGTGCGGGCTCGTCACGTTCTCGATCGCGAGCTTGTCGGCCTCCGGCAGGGCGAAGAAGTCCCGGGCGGCGCGGTGCAGGCGCTCCTCGAGCTCGCCGCTGATGCCGGTGCCGGTGAGGTAGAAGAAGCCCACGTCGTGGGTGGCCACCCGCAGCTGCTCGCGGAACAGCGCCGCCTGTTCCGGGCCGGCGTCGAGCAGGGCGAAGTCGAGGACGGGCAGGTTCAGGTCGCTCATGAAGGCGAGGGTAGGCCGCTGCGGCGCCATCGCGCGCCTGTGTTGCGCCGTGTGACCGCCGTCGGCGGCGGGAATAACCTGGACACGGACGCGTTGCACCAGATACATTCATTTGCATGTATTGGATGCCGAGGCATCCGGAAGGCGAAGGACACCGTGAACGAGAAGAGCCCGCAGATGCAGTTCGGCATCTTCACCGTCAGCGACATCACGCAGGACCCGACCACGGGCCACACGCCCAGCGAGGCCGAGCGCATCCGCGCGACCGTCGAGATCGCCAAGCACGCCGAGGAGGTGGGCCTGGACGTCTTCGCCCTCGGCGAGCACCACAACCCGCCGTTCTGGTCGTCGTCGCCGACCACCACGCTGGCCTACATCGCCGCCCAGACCGAGCGGCTCATCGTCTCGACCTCGACGACGCTCATCACCACGAACGACCCGGTGAAGATCGCCGAGGACTACGCCATGCTGCAGCACCTGTCGGGCGGCCGCATGGACCTCATGCTCGGTCGCGGCAACACCGGTCCCGTGTACCCGTGGTTCGGCAAGGACATCCGCCAGGGGCTGCCGCTGTCGATCGAGAACTACGCGCTGCTGCACAAGCTGTGGCGCGAGGACGTCGTGGACTGGGAGGGCAAGTTCCGCACGTCGCTGCAGGGCTTCACCGCGACCCCGCGACCCCTCGACGGCGTCGCGCCCTTCGTCTGGCACGGCTCGATCCGCACGCCCGAGATCGCCGAGCAGGCCGCCTACTACGGCGACGGCTTCTTCGCGAACAACATCTTCTGGCCCGCCGAGCACTACCAGCGCCTCATCGGTCTGTACCGCCAGCGCTGGGAGCACTACGGCCACGGCGCCCCCGAGACGGCGATCGTCGGGCTCGGCGGACAGGCGTTCATGGCGAAGAACTCGCAGGATGCCGTGAACCAGTTCCGTCCGTACTTCGACAACGCTCCGGTGTACGGCCACGGCCCGTCGATGGAGGACTTCACCGAGATGACGCCGCTGACCGTCGGCTCGCCGCAGCAGGTCATCGACCGCTACGCCGGCATGCGCGACATCTTCGGCGACTACCAGCGCCAGCTGTTCCTCATGGATCACGCCGGTCTTCCGCTGAAGACCGTGCTCGAGCAGCTCGACTTCCTCGGCGGGGAGGTCGCACCGGTGCTGCGCAAGGAGTTCGCGAAGGACCGTCCCGAGAACGTGCCCGACGCCCCCACGCACGCCTCTCTGGTGCGCGCCGCGTACGGCGATGGACCGGCACGTCAGGCGACGCCGCGCGCCAACCGCGGTGACAACCTCAGCGGTCCGTCGCCCTACCAGGACGCGCCCGCTCCCGCCGGCGCCGCGTTCGGTGTGGGGGCGACCCGATGAGCGCGCGTCGCATCGCCGTCGTCTCGGCGGGGCTGTCGAACCCCTCCTCCACGCGGATGCTCGCCGACCGCCTCGCGGCGGCGACCGTGGCGGCGCTGGGTGAGCTGTCGGGGCCTGACGGTGCTCCCATCCAGGCCACGGTCGACACGATCGAGTTGCGCGATCTCGCGCACGACATCACGAACAACCTGCTGACCGGCTTCGCCCCGCCGGCGCTCGAGTCGGCCATCAACACGGTCGTCTCCGCCGACGCGCTGATCGTGGTCACGCCGATCTTCTCGACGAGCTACTCGGGTCTGTTCAAGTCGTTCATCGACGTGCTCGACCCCGATGCGCTGACCGGCAAGCCCGTGCTGATCGGCGCGAACGCGGGGACGGCGCGGCACTCGCTCGCGATCGACTACGCCATCCGTCCGCTGTTCGCCTACCTGCACGCGGAGGCCGTCTCGACGGGTGTGTTCGCGGCATCCAGCGACTGGGGAGCGGCGGCCGACCAGGTCGCTCCGCTCAGCTCCCGCGTCGAGCGCGGTGCTCGCGAACTGGCGGAAGCGGTCGCGCGTCGTCAACCGGTCGGCAGCGGCGACCCGTTCGACCCGGCGAACTACCTCGGAGAGGGGCGCTCCTTCGGTCATCTGCTCGGCGGTCTCGCCGGGGAGTGACCCCCACGATGCCCCCGGCCGCGCGTTGCGGCCGGGGGCATCGTCGTGTCAGCGGGCGGCGGCCTCGGCGCGGGCGAGGGCGGATGCCGCGCGCACGAGAGCCAGGTGTGAGAGCGCCTGCGGGGTGTTGCCGGCCTGCCGTCCCTCGACCACGTCGCACTCCTCCGACAGCAGCCCCACGTCGTTGGCTCGCGAACACGCTCGATCCATGAGCGCCCGTGCGTCATCGAGGCGGCCGCTGGCGGCATACTGCTCGACGAGCCAGAACGAGCACGCGAGGAACGGGTTCTCGGTGCCGGACAGTCCGTCCACGCCCGACTCGGTGCGGTAGCGCAGCACGAGCCCGTCGACCATGAGCGTGCGCTCGATCTCGGCGACGGTGGCCAGCATGCGCGGGTCGTCGGCGGCGCAGAAGCCGACCGTCGGCAGCAGCAGCAGCGAGGCGTCGACCGCGTCGGTGCCGGTGTGCTGCACGAAGTGGCCGCGCGCGGAGACCCCGTGCGCGTCGATGCCGGCGCGCACCCGGTCGCGCAGCTGCTCCCAGTGCGCGTCGGGCCCGTGCAGACCGTGCTCGCGCACCGAGCGCACGCCGCGATCGAACGCTGCCCACACCATGGCGCGGGAGTGCACGAACACCTGCGGCTCGCCGCGGATCTCCCAGATGCCCTGATCGGGTTCGTCGATGCGCTCTTCGGCACGGCGCAGCAGCGCGCGCTCCAACGGCCACGAGATCGCCGACTGCTCGATGCCGGCCGCGCGCGCGGCGAACAGGCAGGTCATGACCTCACCGGTCACGTCGGCCTGGTACTGCTGCGCCGCGCCGTTGCCGATCCGCACCGGGGCGGCGCCGCCGTAGCCGGGCAGGTCGCCGAGCTCCCGCTCGACGAGGTCACGTTCGCCGGCGATGCCGTAGACGATCTGCAGGTCGGCGGGGTCGCCTGCGATCGCCCGCAGCAGCCAGCGCTGCCAGTGCGCGACGACGTGGGCGAAGCCCTGGCCGAGGAGCACCTCGATCGTCAGGGAGGCATCTCGCAACCACACGAAGCGGTAGTCCCAGTTGCGCCCGCCGCCGAACTGCTCGGGCAGCGACGTGGTGGGTGCGGCGATGATGCCGCCCGTGTCGCGGTGCGTCAGTGCGCGCAGCGTCAGCAGCGAGCGCACCACGACGTCCCGGTGCGGACCCTGCACGTCGATGCGTTCGGCCCATGTGCTCCACCACTCGCGCGTGCACTGCAGGGCATCCTCGACGTCCAGGGGTGGCGGCGCGGGGCGGTGCGATGCGTGCCAGGTGAGCGTGAGGTCGCGGTGCTCGCCGGCGGCGACGCTCAGCGTGCCGCGGTGCACGTGGTCGGTGGCGGTGAGCGGCGCACCGCGCAGAGCCACGGCATCCGGCCCGGCGATCGCGGTCACCTCGGGGGCATCGGCGGTGCCGGTCTGGCGCACCCACGGCAGCGCGCGGGCGTAGTCGAAGCGTAGGCGCAC
Organism: Microbacterium sp. AG790; assembly: GCF_003634765.1. Lineage (NCBI taxonomy): Bacteria > Bacillati > Actinomycetota > Actinomycetes > Micrococcales > Microbacteriaceae > Microbacterium > Microbacterium sp. AG790. The sequence goes on along the minus strand of NZ_RBWZ01000009.1, from coordinate 82,572 downwards.
CTGCTGCTCGAACTCGACCCGGCCGCTGATGCCGACGACGCGGCGCACCAGATCCACGCGGTGCGAGACGTCGAGGTGTCGGGGGTCGACGGGCAGGCAGTCGTGCACCTCGGCCACCCCATCGGCGCTCTCCCAGCGGGTGATGAGGGTGAAGCTGTCGCCGTCGTAGCGTCGCGCCACCCGCGCGTCGGGATCTGTGGGCCGCAGCGCCCATCGCCCCTGATGGTCGTCACCGAGAAGGGCCGCGAACACGGATGGCGAATCGAAGCGCGGCAGGCACAGCCAGTCGATCGATCCGTCCCGCGAGACCAGCGCCGCCGTGCGGCAGCTGCTCAGCAACGCGTAGTCCTCGATGGGCGTGGGGGACGGGCCCCCGCCCGTGTATGCATCTGCCACGGATCGATTCTGCCTCCTCGCCCACCTGGATCGGGCGACATAGGGTGAGCACATGGGCGACGTGTCGACACTCGTGATCATCGGGGCAAGCGGCGATCTGACGCAGCGACTGCTGTTGCCGGCGCTCGCCGACCTGTTGCGACAGCAACCGGCCCGACAGCTGCACCTCGTCGGCGTCGGGCGTACCGAGATCAGCGAGGCGCAGTGGCGGCGACGCGTGCGGACCGCCTTCCGCGAGGCCGGGGCGGAGGACGCCTTCTCCGCCGTCGCTTCGACACCGTTCATCACGGCCGACGCGACCACGGCCGCCGGCCTGCGTGCGGTGATCGGCGCCGTGCCGCAGGGGCGTCTCGTGCTCTACTTCGCCGTGCCACCGGCCGCCGCTGCCGCCGCCTGCGCGGCTTTGTCTGCGTCCGATCTGCCCGAGGGGACGGTCCTCGCGCTGGAGAAGCCGTTCGGCGAGGACGAAGCCAGCGCGCGTGAGCTCAACGCGGTGCTGCTGAAGCTGCTGCCCGAACAGCAGGTGTTCCGTGTCGATCACTTCCTCGGCCGCTCCACCGTCCTGGACGTTCTCGGCGCGCGGTTCGCGAACCGGCTGCTGGAGCCCATCTGGTCGGCGGAGCACATCGAGCGCGTCGAGATCCGCTTCGATGAGACCCTCGGGCTGGAGGGCCGCGCGGGCTTCTACGATCACGCCGGAGCACTCGTCGACATGATCCAGAGCCATCTGCTGCAGGTCATGGCCGTGGTCGCGATGGAGCCGCCCGCGGCCCTCACCGCGACGGATCTCCGTGACGCCACGGCGGCAGTGCTGCGGGCGACGCACGTGTGGGACGACAACGCCGTGCGCTTCTCGCACCGCGCCCGCTACACCGCCGGCACGGCGGGCGAGGAACGGATGCCGTCGTACGTCGACGAGCCGGGCGTCGATCCCGCACGGGAGACCGAGACGCTCGCGCAGGTGCGCGTCGAGGTGCGAAACGCCCGGTGGGCCGGCGTGCCGTTCACCCTGCGATCCGGCAAGGCGCTTGCAGCCAAGCGTGCGGAAGTCGACGTGGTCCTGCGACCCGTGCGCCACCTGCCAGTCGGTTTCACCGGTGATGCGAGCGGAGCCGTCATCCGCTTCGGCCTCGGGCCCGACAAGCTCACGATGGAGATCTCGGTCAACGGCGGCGAGGAGCCGTTCGCCCTGCACCGCGCCACTCTCGAGGCCGACCTCGGTCTGGGCACGCATGCCGCCTACACGGAGGTGCTCGCCGCGATCCTCGACGGCGACGCCATGCTGGCCGTCCGCGGAGACGCCGCCGAGGAGTGCTGGCGCATCATCCAACCCGTCCGTGATGCGTGGCGACGCGGCGATGTGCCCATGGAGGACTACCCGGCCGGATCGGATGGTCCCGACGGGTGGGCCTCTTCCTGACTCATCTCCAGCGGTACTCGGTCTCCGGCCGTCCGCGCGTGCCGTAGCGGGGCGCGCGGTCCACGCGACCGGCATCCGCGAGGTGCTCGAGGTAGCGCCGGGCCGCGACACGCGACATGCCCAACGCATCGGCTGCTTCGGTCGCCGACAGTCCTCCGCCGTCGCGGACGGCCTGCGACACGCGTTCCAGCGACGCGGGGGACAGCCCCTTCGGCAACTCGATCGTCCCCGTCGGGCGCAGCGCCCCCAGCATCGCATCGATCTCGGATTGGGTCGCCGCCCCGGATGCCGCGCGTGCGCGCTCGCGATACGCGCGGTACTGCTCCAGCCGGTCGTGGAAGGTCGCGAAGGTGAACGGCTTGACGAGGTATTGCGCCGCGCCCAGGGCGACCACCTGGCGGACGACGTCGGCGTCGCGCACCGAGGTGATGGCGATGACGTCGACGTCTGCGGCACGCGCGCGGACGTGCCGCAGGACGTCGAGGCCGGAGCCGTCGGGCATGGTCATGTCCAGCAGCACGAGATCGATGCGGTCGCGATCGGACGCGTCAAGAATCGCCGTGACCGCGGCCCGCGCGCCCGCGCACTCGGCGACCACCTCGAAACCGTCGACCCGGTCGATGTACGAGCGGTGCAGCTCGAGCGTCAGTGCCTCGTCATCGACGAGCAGCACGCCGATCATGACCGCACCGTCGGTAGGACGACGCGGAACGTCGTCGGGGAGAGATCGACGGCGATCGTCCCGCCGATCTCGTCGATGACGGCGCGCACCAGCGCCAGCCCGATGCCGCGGCCGTCGCTGCCGGCCGGCTTCGTCGAGAACCCTCGCTCGAACATCCGTGCACGCACCTCCTCGTCGGGACCGTCGCCGGAGTCGGAGACGGTGAGCAGCAGTTCGTCCTCCACCGTGCGCGACATGTGCACGCGCACCCATCTCGGCGTCGGACCGGCGGCCGCGGCATCCAGGGCGTTGTCGATGAGATTGCCGACGAGCGCGACGGCGTCGATCGGGCTCAGAAGCGAGCGGGGGGCGTCCGCGGCGATGTCGGTCGACCACTCGATGCCGCGTTCCATCGCCTGCGAGGCCTTGCCCAGCAGCAGCGCCCCCACCGTGGGATCGCCGTCTGTGCGGGCAGCGACCTGGTCGACGAGCGCCTGGCTCTGCCGCGCCGAATCCGTCAGGATGCCGATCGCGTCGTCCGTGCGCCCCAGTTCGATGAGCGCGACGGCGGCGTGCATGCGATTGCCGTGCTCGTGGGTCTGGGCGCGCAGGGCCTCGCCGAGTGTGCGCATCGACTCGGCGGAGGCCAGGGTGTCGCGGATGGCACCGGCGGGAAGGTCGCCGGCGACCAGACGGGTCGCACGGCGGGCGAGCACCGCACTGGCGAGCCCGGCGCCGACGAGCACGAGGCCGACGGCCGCGACGACGAGCAGGCGCGGCACCACTTGCGCGGTCACCGTCCGGATCGTCACGCCGACCGAGACCCAGCCGACGAGGCGCCCGTCGGCCTCGACGGGCACGATCGTGCGCAGCGACGGTCCGAGCGTTCCGCTGAACTCCTCGGTGAGAGGCGCCGGTGAGGCCGGGATGGTGCCGATGTAGTGCTTTCCGATCTGTGCCGGGTCGCGGTGGGTCACGCGGATGCCGTCGGCATCCATGATCGTCACGAAGTCGACACCGGCGCCCGACATGACCGCCGTCGCCACCGGCTGCAGCGTGCGGCTGGCGGCGGCGTCGTCGCCCTGCGCGAGGGCCACAGAGACCTCTCGCAGGTCGGCGAGGGTCGCCGCCACCGCCTGCGTGACACGCTCCGCCTCGGCCCGTGCGGTGCGCTGCGCCTCCAGCACCAGCAGCCCGGCGGTGGCCAGAGCCAGCACGAGAGCGGCGCCGGCCAGCCACAGGAAGATCCGGGACGCGGCGCTGCGTCCGATCCTTCGGGTCATGGCGTCCTCGGCGGTCGATGGCGGGTCTTCGGGTCGTCCCGGCGGCGTATCGGAGCGGCCGCCGGGACCAATACGACCACAAGTGAACCACGAGGGGGCCCGCGCTGCACTCTGTGCGTGTGGCCGCCAGCGTCGGCGGCACCCGAACAAAGACCCGTTCACACCTGGAGGCGGACATGGCCCTCACATCATCTTTCAAGCTCCCCGGCTACAACTGGCGCCGCGGCAAGAGCTCGTGGGACAAGCACACCTGGCTCTACGTGGCGGTGATCATCGCCGTCGTGCTCGGCGCGGTCGTCGGTCTGCTGTGGCCGGACTTCGCGAAGGGGCTCGAGCCGGTCGGCAAGGCCTTCGTCAACCTCATCAAGATGATGATCGCGCCGATCATCTTCTGCACCATCGTGGTCGGCGTCGGCTCGATCGCCAAGGCCGCCACGGTCGGAAAGATCGGCGGCCTCGCGCTGCTCTACTTCCTCGTGATGTCGACGTTCGCCCTCGCGATCGGGCTCGTCGTGGGCAACATCATCCACCCCGGGGAAGGCCTGAACATGGCCGGCGCCACGTACGACGCCGGCAAGTCCACCGAGGCCACCGACACCGTCAGCTTCCTTCTCGGGATCATCCCCACGACCTTCTTCAGCGCGTTCACGGGCTCGAGCGTCCTGCAGGTGCTCTTCATCGCGCTGCTGGTCGGCTTCGCACTCCAGCAGCTGGGCAAGAAGGGCGAGCCGATCATGTTCGCCGTCAAGCAGCTGCAGGTGCTCGTGTTCCGCATCCTCGGCATGATCCTGTGGCTCGCCCCGATCGGCGCGTTCGGCGCGATCGCGGCGGTCGTCGGCAAGACCGGCGTCTCGGCCATCGTGAGCCTCGGCATCCTGATGATCGCCTTCTACATCACGTGCGCGGTGTTCATCGTCGGAGTGCTGGGGTCGCTGCTGTACGCCGTCACCCGCGTCAACATCTTCAGCCTCATCAAGTACCTGGCCCGCGAGTATCTCCTCATCATCGGCACGAGCTCCTCCGAGTCGGCGCTGCCGCGTCTGATCGGCAAGATGGAGCACATCGGCGTGTCCAAGCCCGTCGTGGGCATCACCGTGCCCACCGGCTACTCCTTCAACCTGGACGGCACCGCGATCTACCTGACGATGGCGTCGCTGTTCATCGCCACCGGGATGGGGATGCCGATGTCGATCCCCGAGCAGATCGGCCTGCTGGTGTTCATGATCATCGCCTCCAAGGGCGCTGCGGGCGTGACCGGTGCGGGCCTGGCGACCCTCGCCGGCGGTCTGCAGGCGTTCCGCCCCGATCTGGTCAACGGCGTCGGCGTCATCGTCGGCATCGACCGCTTCATGTCCGAGGGCCGCGCCGTCACCAACTTCACCGGCAACGCCGTGGCCACCCTCCTCATCGGCACCTGGACGAAGCAGATCGACCGCGACCGCGTACGCGACGTGCTCTCCGGACGCATCCCGTTCGACGAGGCCACCCTCACCGGTGACGGGCACGATGGCATGTCGACCGACACCGCGGCCGTCGGCACGCAGGGGCTCGAGGAGGCTGCGATCGCCGAAGCCGAGGCGAAGCAGGAGCGCGCCCGCGAGCGCGCCGGGGTCCGCTGACCCGACCCGTGCGCACGCGGCGCCGCGCTCCCGATCATGTGTCGGGGGCGCGGCGCCGTTGTGCGCGGGTGACGATGGCGTCCGTCGCCGCGCCGAGCGCGATCGCCACCACGATCGAGGCGATCACGGCGGCGACGGTGCCGCCCGGGATGATGGCCGCGACGGCCGCGCCGAGCAACGCCTGGTAGAGCGCCCACGCACTAGCCGCAGGCGCTGCCAGCAGCAGGTAGCGCCGGAGCGGCATCCGTGAGGCACCCGCGACGAGGTTCACGGCGAGGCGGGCGAACGGGATGAAGCGGGCCGTGAACATCATCGTGGCACCGCGGCGGTCCAGCGCGGTTCGCGCCGCACCGAAGGCCGCCGCCACTCTGGGCCCGCGCATCCAGCGCCACCGCTCGAGCCCCGCCGTGCGGCCGACGAGGTAGCAGCCGAGGTCTCCGGTCAGCGCGGCCGCCGCCGCGACGACGATGACGGCGGCGAGCGGGGGAGAGTCTTCCGCGACGGCGAGGGCGCCGAGCGTCGTGACGGCGGCCTCGCCCGGGATGACGACGAGGAACGCGTCACCGACGACGAGGAGCGCCATCGCGGGGAGGGCCCACGGGCTCTGGGCGAGGGCCTGCAACCACGCGTCGCTCACTCCCTCGGAGTATCACGCCGTCATGAACGGGCGGGGAACGGCGTGTGCGCCGGTGACGTCGGGATGGCCGCCGCGGGACCGTTCGGCGAACACTGCGTTCCGGCGCCCGATTCGGCCCCGTCGCCGGCCCCGCAGCCGCGACGCTGGACCCATGAGAGTCGCGTTCGTCGCCGAGTCGTTCCTGCCTCACATGAACGGGGTCACCGGTTCGGTGCTGCAGTCCGTCCGCCATCTCACCGCGAGCGGACACGAGGCTCTCGTCGTCGCCCCCGGCGCACCGGGGGCACGCTCCGACGCGCAGACACGCCTGCTGCCCTCGATGCCGCTGCCGGGCTACCCCCAGGTGCGTGTGGCGTTCGGACGCACCGGTACCCTGGCCGGCATCCTGCGGGACTACGACCCCGACGTCGTCCACCTCGCCTCACCGTTCGTGTTGGGCTGGCGCGCCGTCGCGGCGGCGGCGAGCCTGGACCTGCCGACCGTGGCCGTCTACCAGACCGATGTCATCGCCTATGCCAGAAAGTACGGTCTGCCGCGGGCGACGGCCCTCACCGCGGCGCACGTCGCCCGCCTGCACGCCCGCGCGACGCTCACCCTCGCCCCGTCCTCGGCGGCGCTCGCGCAACTGGACGAGCTCGGCGTCGATCGCACCCGCCTCTGGGGTCGCGGTGTCGACACCGAACGCTTCCACCCCGGCCGTCGCAGTGACGCGTGGCGCCAGTGGATCGCTCCAGGCGAGGTCATCGTCGGCTACGTGGGGCGACTCGCTCCCGAGAAGCAGGTGGAGGATCTGGCCGTGATCGCCGGGATGCCGGGTGTGCGGCTGGTCATCGTCGGCGACGGCCCCGCGCGTGCCCGGCTGGAGCGTGCGCTGCCGGGCGCGGTGTTCCTCGGACACCTCTCCGGGATCGAGCTCGCCCAGGCGGTGGCCGGCTTCGACGTCTTCGTGCATCCGGGGGAGAGCGAGACGTTCGGTCAGACGATCCAGGAAGCCCACGCCAGTGGGGTTCCCGTGGTGGCCACGGGACGCGGCGGCCCCGTCGACCTGGTCCGCTCCAGCGTGGACGGCTGGCTCTATCGCCCCGGCGACCTCGATGATCTGCGCGACCGTGTGCGCGATCTCGTCGGCGACGCGACCAAGCGGCAGGCGTTCGGGACGGCGGCACGCGCGGGCGTCGAAGGACGCACCTGGCCCGCGCTCGTCGACACTCTTCACGGCTACTACCTCGAGGCGCAGCAGCTGCATGGGGCCGGTCTCTCGACGGCGCGCGCAGCGCGGGTGCGCCCGGCATCCATCGCTCCTGCCCGCCCGCCGCGGTCGTGGAGCCGCGTCGTGGCACTCGGCGATTCGCTCACCGAAGGTTTGTGCGACACGTCCCGCATGCCCGAGGGTCAGTACCGGGGATGGGCCGACCGTCTCGCGACGCTCCTCGCGCAGCGCTCGTCGTCGACGGTGCGCTACGCGAACCTCGCCGTCCGCAGTCGCCGGGTGCGGGATCTGCTCGACGAGCAGCTGCCGCGGGCGCTCGAGCTCGCTCCGGATCTGACCACCGTGCTGATCGGCGCGAACGACCTCGTGTCGCATCGCGCCGATCCGGACGTGCTCGCCGATCGGCTGGACCACGCCGTCGGTGTGTTGCGGGCCGCCGGCAGCGATGTGCTGCTGGTGACGCCGTTTCTTCCCGCTCGTCGTGCGTCGGGGCTGTTCGCACGGCGCTTCGCCCGGTTCGCCGAGCGCCTGCGCGAGACGGCGACGGCACACGGCGCATTCCTCCTCGATCTCGACACCGACCCGGACGTCGGGGAACTCGAGAAGTGGTCGCACGACAAGGTGCACCTGAGCTCACGAGGCCACCGCTTCGTCTCCTACCGTGCGGCGGAGGTGCTCGGGGTGCCGGATGTCGAAGCGCTCGGGGCGCTCGATGCCGCTCTGCACGCGGAAGAGGATCGTCCGGTCTCGGGGACCTGGCTCACGCGCGACGCCTTGCCCTGGGTGTGGCGGCGCCTGCGCGGCCGCACGGCAGGTGACCAGATCACCGCGAAGCACACCGATTACATCGAGCTTCCGGCCGGAGGATCGAGCGCGCGGACCCCCGCGCCACAGTCCTGAGGCGAGCGAGCGGCTGCGGCGGAGTCAGCCGCTCTTGCGGCGGAACTCCCGCTTGGCGACCGCGCCGTGGCTGGCGTGCACCGACGAATCTCCGTCGAGGTGCGCCTCACCCGAGCGGTGCTGCGCGTTCTTCTTGTCGAGCGCCTCCTTGAACTTGCGCTTCATCTCATCGGATGCCGAGGTGTCGTGGGTGCTCATACCGTCAACCATACGCACGCCGAGGTGCGACTGATAGGGTTGAGCAGGTTGCCGTGGATCTTCCGCGGCATCCGGAGCAGGCCGGCAGGAAGCTGGTCCCCTGTGGTGGGTTCCCGTTCGATGAGATCCGATGCGAACGGTGGCTTTCTACTGGTGGCCAGCGCTGATCGTCCCGGCGGCGCCGCACGCGGAGCCGCCGCGCGTCTGGATCTGCCTGTTCCTGCTCCTTCGCACGATCTCGTGCGCGAAACGCGCGCGCGAGTCTAAACAAAGAAGGAGAGACCTCTTGGAAGGTCCAGAAATCACCGCCGCCGAAGCCGTTCTCGACAACGGCCGATTCGGCACCCGCACGATCCGGTTCGAGACCGGACGACTGGCGCAGCAGGCACAGGGTGCCGTTGCCGCCTACCTCGACGAAGAGACCATGCTGCTGTCGGCCACCAGTGCGGGCAAGCACCCGCGTGAGGGCTTCGACTTCTTCCCGCTGACCGTCGACGTCGAAGAGCGTTCGTACGCCGCCGGCAAGATCCCCGGTTCGTTCTTCCGTCGCGAGGGTCGGCCCTCCACCGAGGCGATTCTCGTCTGCCGCCTCATCGACCGCCCGCTGCGTCCGTCGTTCGTCGACGGCCTGCGCAACGAGGTCCAGATCGTCGTCACCGTCCTGAGCATCGCCCCGGGCGAGTTCTACGACGCGCTGGCGATCAACGCGGCATCCCTGTCGACGCAGATCTCCGGTCTGCCCTTCTCCGGCCCCATCGCTGGTGTCCGCCTCGCGCTCATCCCGGGCCACGGCGAGCACGCCGACCAGTGGGTCGCGTTCCCGACGGCCGCGCAGGTCGAGGAGGCCGTGTTCGACCTGATGGTCGCCGGTCGCGTCCTGGAGGACGGCGACGTCGCGATCATGATGGTCGAGGCCGAGGCCACCGAGAACAGCTGGAACCTCATCAAGGCCGGCGCCGTCAAGCCCAGCGAGGAGATCGTCGCGCAGGGCCTGGAGGCCTCCAAGCCCTTCATCAAGGAGCTCGTCGCGGCGCAGAACGTCGTCGCGAACACGGCGGCCAAGGAGATCCAGCCCTACCCGGTCTTCCCGGCCTACGCGAAGGAGACCTACGACTTCGTCGCCGGTCGCGCGTACGACCGCCTCGTGCCGGTGTACCAGATCGCCGACAAGATCGAGCGCCAGAACGCCGACGACGCCGTCAAGGACGACGTCAAGGCGCAGCTGGTCGCCGCCGTCGAGGCGGGCGAGCTGCCCGAGAGCGCGCTGGCCGAGTTCGGTGGCGCGTACAAGTCGGTCACGAAGCTGATCGTGCGCAGCCGCATCCTCACCGAGGGTGTGCGCATCGACGGCCGCGGTCTGGCGGACATCCGTCCGCTGGATGCCGAGGTCCAGGTCATCCCGCGCGTGCACGGCTCCGCGATCTTCCAGCGCGGCGAGACCCAGATCCTGGGTGTCACGACGCTGAACATGCTGAAGATGGAGCAGCAGATCGACTCGCTGTCGCCCACGACCAGCAAGCGCTACATGCACCACTACAACTTCCCGCCGTACTCGACCGGTGAGACCGGTCGTGTGGGCTCGCCGAAGCGTCGCGAGATCGGGCACGGCTTCCTCGCCGAGCGCGCCCTCGTGCCGGTGCTGCCCAGCCGCGAGGAGTTCCCGTACGCGATCCGTCAGGTCTCCGAGGCCCTCGGCTCCAACGGTTCGACCTCGATGGGTTCGGTCTGCGCATCGACCCTGTCGCTGCTGAACGCGGGTGTGCCGCTGCGCGCCCCCGTCGCCGGAATCGCGATGGGCCTCGTGTCCGACCAGGTCGACGGCCAGACGCGCTACGCCGCCCTGACCGACATCCTGGGCGCGGAAGACGCGCTCGGCGACATGGACTTCAAGGTTGCGGGCACGAGCGAGTTCGTCACGGCGATCCAGCTCGACACGAAGCTCGACGGCATCCCGTCGTCGGTGCTGACCGCCGCGCTGACGCAGGCCAAGGACGCGCGCATGACGATCCTGAACGTCCTCAACGCCGCGATCGACGGCCCGGACGAGATGGCGCCGACGGCCCCGCGTGTCATCAGCGTGCAGATCCCCGTCGACAAGATCGGTGAGCTGATCGGCCCGAAGGGCAAGACGATCAACGCGATCCAGGACGAGACGGGTGCGCAGATCTCCATCGAGGAGGACGGCACCGTCTACATCGGTGCGACCGACGGCCCCGCGGCGGAAGCCGCTCGCGCCCAGGTCAACGCGATCGCCAACCCGACCAACCCCGAGGTGGGCGAGCAGTTCCTCGGAACCGTCGTCAAGCTCGCGGCGTTCGGCGCGTTCATCTCGCTGCTGCCCGGCAAGGACGGCCTGCTGCACATCAGCGAGGTGCGCAAGCTCGCCGGCGGCAAGCGTGTCGAGAACGTCGAAGACGTCCTCGGCGTCGGTCAGAAGCTGCTCGTCAAGATCACCAAGATCGACGACCGCGGCAAGCTGTCGCTCGAGCCCGTGCTCGAAGAGGCTGCCGACCAGGAGGGCCGTGCGGCCGCCAGCGAGGGCCCGGAGGCTCCCGCCGAAGGTTGAGTGCTTCGTCGCCCGGCGCTGAGGGTTTCACCCTGACAGTGCTGCGGCGGCGACCAGGACACGGATGCCCGCTTCCTCCCGTCTCGGAGGGGCGGGCATCCGTTCGTTCACGCGATGTCCACCGGATGGGGGACACGCACCCACACGGAACGGCGTCGTGACGCAAGCGTTATGGAATGTTTACCGTTCGTTGGGCTCAATGCGCGGCCCGTACCCGCGTCTGCCTTACCCTCGGAACTACACATCGGGGGGTGGGTAGACAAGAAGGGCGACACCGCATCCGCGGTTCGTGAAGGGGGTGAACGGATGGGCTACTTCGGCATCGGAGCGACGTCGACGGCCGTGCGCGCCGCGCCGCCCGTGCACCCGTCCGCTCCCATTCCCGTTCAGGGGGCACCCGTGGGAGCCGGCATCCGCGTTGCGCTCGGCGAGTCCGGGCTCCAGGTCTTCCCGTTCATCCTCGGCGCGGCCGAATTCGGTTGGCACGTCGACCTCACCGCCGCGCACGGCATCCTCGACGCGTACCGTGCGCGGGGCGGCAACGCCGTGCACACGTCCGACGGTTATGCGGCGGGGCGCAGCGAGCACATCGTCGGGCAATGGATGCAGCATCGCGGCATCCGCGACGACATCGTCGTCGCCGTTCGCGTCGGCGCCAACCCCGACCACCCCGGGCTCGGTCCGGTCAACCTCATCCGGGCTGTCGAAGCGTCGTTGACGCGGTTGCACACGGACCGGATCGATCTGCTGTACCTCGACGCGCTGTCCGATGACGCGACCACCCTCGAAGACACTCTGGCCACGGTGGAATGGCTGATCGAGTCGGGAAAGGTGCGCGCCGTCGGCGCCTACGGTCATACGGCCGCCCAGCTGGTCGAAGCCCGGATTCTCGCCTCGGCGGGCTACCCCCGCTTCACGGTGCTCGATGTCCCGTACAACATCCTGCGGCAGTCGGAGTTCGAGGGTGACCTGCGTCTCGTGGCCAGCGCCCAGGGCATCGCCGTGACGCCGTCGCAGGCGCTCGAGCACGGTTACCTCGCCGGCGTACATCGCGACCGTGCTCAGGTGGCGTATTCGGTTCGCGGCATCCAACTGGCGGCGGCCATGAACCGGCGCGGATCGCGAACGCTCCGTGCGCTGGACCGCATCGGTGACGAACTCGCGGTGCCGCCGTCGGCCGTCGCCATCGCCTGGCTGCTGGCGCAGCGCGCCGTCGTCGCCCCGATCGTGAACGTCTTCGCCGTGAGCCACGTCGACGAGCTGGTGCAGGGCGTGGGGGCGCGGCTCAGCCGCTCGCACCTGGGCGAGATCGCGCGCGCCACGCAGTAGAGGGTGGCGTGTCGCCCGGTGTCAAGACCCGGGGCGACGGCGACGGCCTGACGTAGGCTGGGAGTTGCCCCACCCCCAGGCGAGACGAGTATGACGTGACGCATTACCTGTACCTCGTGCGACACGGAGAGCATCTCGACGCGGAGCACGGACTCGAAGACGGCCCGCTGTCGCCGCGGGGTCGACGCCAGGCGGAGCTTCTCGCCGACCGGCTGTCCGGCGTGCCGCTGGATGCCGTGTGGCACTCGCCTCTGGAGCGCGCGGCCGAGACGGCCCGCGCGGTGGCAGGTCGCCTCCCCTCGGTGACTCCGAAGCCCTCGGCGCTGCTGTTCGACTGCATTCCCACCGGGATGCTGCCCGAGACGCCGTCGATCTACGAGCCGTTCTTCGGCTCCTACACCGAGGCCGAGATGGACGCCGGGCGCGCACAGATGGGGGATGCGGTCGCCGAGTTCCTCGTACGCAAGCCCGCCGCCCATGAGCTGCTCATCACCCACAACTCCGTCATCGCCTGGTTCGTCCGTGAGGTGCTCGACGCCCCGGACTGGCGATGGATGACGATCAATCAGGCGCACTGCGGTCTCACGGTGCTCGCCCAGCGCAAGGGCCGGCCGTGGGCTCTTGTGACCCACAACGACCTCGCCCATCTGCCGATGGAACTGCGTACGGGCCTGCCCGAGGTTCCTCCGGTCTGAGCGAACGCGGGATGAGCGGCGACCGCTTCAGGCGCCCGGCATCCGCCGCTGCGCGATCGGTCGTCCGCGTTCACAACTCCGGAGATTCTCGCCGGGCCGTCGGGACGCCTGCGCCCCCGCGGGGAAACCCGGGCGCGAGTCGACGAAACTCCGGAGTTGTGAACACGCCGCGTGGCTGATCAGTCGCTGCGTGCGAGGATCCGTGCGGCGACGCGGCGGATCTCTGCGACGAGCGGCGCCAGCTCCCCGTCGACCTCGGCGATGTCGTCGTACTCGTCGTCGAGCACCGCCAGCAGATCGATCGCCTGGTCGCAGGAGCCGTGATGGTACCGGGAGTGTGCCCACCGTGTGAGTTCACGCGGGCTCAGCTGATCACAGAGAACGAGGCGGCACAGCCGACGCGTGACGACCGGGTCGAGGTCCGCGTGAACGGCCTCGGCGATGCCCGCGTCAATCGCTGCCCGGTCGATCAACGTGTCGACGTCGAACCGGCTCGCGGTTTCATCGATCAGCGCCAGCTGCACCAGGTCGTCGCCGCCTTTGCCGGCGATCAGCGCCGCCGTTGCCGCGTCGGCGAGCAGGGTTCGGGCGCGGGGCAGATCGGCGCGCCACCAGGCCACGGCCTCCACGAGTTCCGTGACGTCGTGTTCCGCAGCGGGCATGTCGACATCCTTCCACGCGTGTCGGCGCGCCGTTCGAAGCCGACCCGTCGATGCAGACGCCCGAGCTCAGAGCACCTTGCCGTACCAGCGCGTCGCGTTCGGGTTGTCGTTGTAGGGCTCGATGGCGGTGAAACCGGTCCGTGCGTAGAGCGCGCCGGCGGCCTCCAGCGTGTGGTGGGTGTCGAGCACGAGCTCTGCCGCGCCGAACGCGCGGGCCCGCTCCTCGAGCGCGTCCAGAAGAAGCCGACCCCAGCCGCGGCCGCGGGTGCGCGGCTGCAGGTACAGATGCTTGACCTCGTACCGCACGCCCGCCGGTCCGTCCTCGACCCTGCGGATGCCGCCGCACCCGGCATCCGCCCCGTCATCGTCGACGAGCACGAGAAAGACGCCGGCCGGCGGCGTGAAGACGGATGGCGCGGGGAAGACGGGACGGTACGCCTGCCCCTCAGGGAACGCGTCGGCACGCATCCGGAAGTACTCCTCCAGCAGGGCATGTGCGCGCGGGTCGTCGGCGGCGAGGGGGTCGAGCAGCACCATCCCTCGAGCGTAACCGTGTCGGCCGCACGGCCTAGGCTGGAACCATGACGACGAGAGTGGCCCTCGTGGGCGGCACCGGCAAGCTCGGTGCGATCATCGCCGGCGTGATCGACGAGCTCGACGACTTCGAGACGGTGGCCGTTCTCGGGTCGGCGAGCGATCTCGCCGAGATCGACGCGGCCGATCTCGTCGTCGATGCGTCGACGCCCGGTGTGTCGATCGATGTCGTCCGCGCGGCGATCGAACGCGGGAAGAACGTGCTCGTCGGCACCTCGGGCTGGTCGACCGAACGGATCGCGCTGGTGCGCCCCCTCGTCGAAGCGGCGGGTACGGGCGCGGTCTTCATTCCCAACTTCTCCCTGGGCTCGGTCGTCGCGACGGCACTGGCGGCGGCAGCGGCACCTCTGTTCCCCTCGATCGAGATCGTCGAGACGCATCGCGAGACGAAAGTCGACTCGCCGAGTGGCACGGCGGTGCGCACCGCCGAACTCATCGCCGACGCTCGCGTCGGGGTCGGCCCGGTCGAATCGCCGCATGTCGATCAGCGGGCGCGCGGCCAGCAGGTCGCGAGTGTTCCCATCCATTCGTTGCGCCGGCCGGGCGTCATCGCGAAGCAGGAGACGATCCTGTCGGGGCCGGGGGAGTCGCTGACCATCGTCCACGACACGATCGAGCCGGCGCGCGCGTACGCGCCCGGCATCCGCGTCGCCCTTGCGGCGGCGCGGGACGCGCGCGGGGTGACGATCGGCCTCGACGCGCTCATCGATCTCGGTCTCGGCGCGCCGCGCCCCGCAGCGCCGGTCATCGAGGTCGTCGACGAGGGCTCCGTTCCCGGGCAAGTCGCCCGCGTCACCGGGGTATGAAGGCTCGCGCGGGCGTCGCCGTCATGGCGGCGCTGCTCGTCCTCTACATCGTTCTCGTCGCGCAGCGCGCGTGGCTGTTGCTGATCTCGGGGCAGATCATCGGCGTCGCCATGGGCGTGGCGCTGATCGTCCTGCCCGTCATCGCGGGGTGGGCGCTCTGGCGGGAGCTTGCTTTCGGGCGCAGCGCCGAGCGCCTCGCCAGGCGGCTGGAGGCCGAAGGCGCGCTCCCGAGCGAGGAGATGGATGTCCGTGTCAGCGGCCGTCCCGACCGTGCGCAGGCCGATGCGGTGTTCTCGCACTACCGGCACGACGTCGAGGCGCACCCCACCGATTGGCGCGCTTGGTTCCGGCTGGGGCTGGCCTACGACGGCGCCGGTGATCGACGCCGCGCCCGCGAAGCCATCCGACGGGCGATCACGCTCGAGAAGAACCCGCCGACGCGCTGATCAGGCCGGCACCGCGGCGGCCACGGCATCCTCGACTGTCGGATGCGAGAAGACGAAGCCGGATGCCGTGAGCGCCTCGGGAACCACATTCATGTCGCACGTGAGCAGTCCCTCTGCCGCGTCGCGCCCGAGGACCAGCTTCAGCGCCCACTCCGGTACGCGCAGCAGGTAGGGGCGGTTCATCCGCCTCGCGAGAGCGAACCCGAGATCGTTGGCGCTCGTGCGCTCGGGTCCTGCGAGGTTGACCGGGCCGACGAGGCCGTTGTCGATGACGTGGCGGATCGCGCGGACCTCGTCGTCGAGAGAGATCAGCGGCCAGACCTGGGTTCCGCGCCCGATCGGGCCCGACACGCCGAGCTTGGTGAGCAGCAGAAGCGGCTTGAGAACACCGTCGGTGTGCACGACCGGCGCGGTGCGCAGCAGGGATACGCGGGCGTGATCCCCGGCGCCGCGGGTCGCGGCCGTCTCCCACTCGCCGCACAGGTCCGCCAAGAAGGTGTCTCCGCGCGGAGACGACTCGGTGAAACTCGCCCCCGGCGCCGACGGGTAGTAGCCGACCGCTGACGAGGACACGAAATGGGGGGCGTCCTCGCCGAGCGCGCGCACCGCTGCCGCGAGCGCCTGCGTCGGAGCGATCCGCGACCACACGAGATCGTGCTTGTACCGTCGCGTCCACGGAAAGTGCCCGAGCGTTGCGCCATTGAGCCCGACGACGGCCCGCGCGCCTTCGAGTGCCGCCGCGGGCAGCGGCTGGGTGGCCGGATCCCAGGAGATCTCGTCGGGCGCGGCGCTCGCGCGGCGCACGAGGCGCGTCACGGCGATGCCGTCGGCGCGCAGGCTCGCCACGAGAGCGCGGCCGATGAGACCGGAGGCTCCCGCGACGACGACGCGCCCCTCGGCGCGCGATGGGCCGTTCTCAGGCAAGCGTCGCCTCGAGCGTGATATCGATGCCGGCCAGGGCGGCCGAGACGGGGCAGCCCGTCTTCGCCTCGCCCGCGATGCGGGCGAAGTCCTCGGCCGACAGTCCCGGGACCACCGCGTTGACGTTCAAGTGCGAGCCCGTGATGCCGGTGCCCGGGATGAAGGTGACGGATGCCGTGGTCTCGATGCTCTCCGGGGGCGTTCCGTTGCCGGCGAGCGCGTGGGAGAGGGCCATGCTGAAGCACGACGAGTGCGCCGCGGCGAGCAGCTCCTCCGGCGTCGTCACCGATGAGGAGCCTTCGCTGCGGGCCTTCCAGTTGACGGCGAACGGACCCTGGTTCGAACTCTCCAGCGCGACCTCGCCGGATCCGTCGGTGAGGGAGCCCTTCCAGCTCGTGGACGCTTCGCTCGTGACGCTCATGTGTGCTCCTCGTGTCGGATGCGGGCCGCGTGGCGGCGGTGTGCATCCGAGCCTAGACGGGCCCGTGCCCCCACGGAACCGGTCGGGCCGGCGGCAGGAACGGCCCCTCAGACGGCGGCGGGGGTGCCGGTGACGCGTCCGAGCTCCAGCTCGATCGCGCTGCGGCTGGGGGTGCCGCCGAAGCGGGTCTGGATGACCCCGTCGCGGTCGAGGATCAACGTCGTCGGCGTCTGGAGCACGTGGAAGTGCTTCGCGATGTCGGGACGGTCGGTGAGGTCGACGTCCAGGTGCATCACGCCGTCATGGGTGTCGGCGATCGATCCGAGCACGCGGTGCACGCCGGGACAGCGGGCGCACATCTGGGTGCTGAACTGCAGGAGGGTGGCGCGTTCACCGAGGGCGTCCGCTCCGAGCCGATGCGGCTCCACGACTTCATCGGTCGAGGCGCGGCGGGCACGGTTCTGCGTCCACCGCAGGAAGAGCCCGACGGCGAGGGTCACGGCGAGCAGTGCGGTCAGCACGAGCACGGCATCGACGATGTTCACGGTCTGCCACGATACCGCCTCTCGATGGGAGCCGGCTCCGATGACGGGCCGTTCGTAACAGTCCCGGTGTCGGCGGGCGAGGGTAGGGTTGCTGGCGTGAGCGCGGCATCCATCCCCACCCCGTATGAAGACCTCCTGCGCGACGTGCTCGCCGACGGCGTGCACAAGGACGATCGCACCGGCACCGGCACCACGAGCGTCTTCGGCCGCCAGATCCGTTTCGACCTGTCGCAGGGCTTCCCGTTGATCACGACCAAGCGCGTGCACATGAAATCGATCGCCTACGAACTGCTCTGGTTCCTGCGCGGCGAGTCGAACGTCTCGTGGCTGCAGGAGCGCGGCGTGAGCATCTGGGACGAATGGGCGGATGCCGAGGGCGAGCTCGGACCGGTCTACGGTGTGCAGTGGCGCTCGTGGCCGACGCCGTCGGGCGGACAGATCGACCAGATCTCGCAGGTCATCGAGCAGATCCGCACCAGCCCCGACTCGCGTCGCCTCATCGTCTCGGCGTGGAACCCGGCCGACATTCCGCAGATGGCGCTCGCTCCCTGCCACGCCTTGTTCCAGTTCTATGTCGCCGACGGCAAGCTGTCGTGCCAGCTGTATCAGCGCAGCGCCGACATGTTCCTCGGCGTGCCGTTCAACATCGCTTCCTATGCGTTGCTGACGATGATGATCGCCCAGCAGACCGGGCTCGAGCCCGGCGATTTCGTGTGGACCGGTGGCGACTGCCACATCTACGACAACCACCTCGAGCAGGTCCGCGAGCAGCTCACGCGGGAGCCGTATCCGTATCCCCGCCTCTCGTTCGCACGGACGCCGGAGTCGATCTTCGACTACACGTACGAGGACATCGTCGTGGAGGGCTATCAGCACCACCCCACGATCCGGGCAGCGGTCGCGGTATGACCCGACTCGGCCTGATCTGGGCCGAGGCGCGCGGTGGCGTCATCGGTAAGGACGGCGCAATGCCGTGGCATGTGCCGGAAGACCTCGCGCATTTCCGCGCGGCGACGATGGGGGATCCGGTCATCATGGGGCGGCGGACGTGGGAGTCCTTCCCGCCCCGGTTCCGACCCCTCCCGGGTCGCCGGAACATCGTCGTCACGCGCAACGACTCCTGGCAGGACGACGGCGCCGAGCGGGCCGTCTCGCTCGATCAGGCGCTGGAGCTCGTGCACGGGGAAGAATCGGCCTGGGTCATCGGGGGAGCGGGGCTGTTCGCCGAGGCGATCGCGCGCGCCGACGTGCTGGAGGTCACCGAGCTCGATCTCGAGGTCGACGGTGACACGTTCGCCCCCGAGCGGCACGGCTGGAGCGTGGCGCGGGTGGACCCGAAGGACGGATGGTCGGTCTCGCGCACAGGCATCCCCTACCGGTTCCTGACGCTGATCAGACCCTGAGCGGTTCGCACGGCGAGCAGCAGCGACCAGGAGCGACCAGCCGCGACGACAAGAGGGAGCGTGCGATGAGCAGGACAGCGTTGGTGACGGGTGCCAGTTCGGGCCTCGGCGCGGAGTTCGCCCGTCAGCTCGCGGCCCGCGGAGCCGAGCTCGTCCTGGTCGCCCGTGACCGCGCCGCACTCCGGGACATCGCCGAGCGCCTGGGCGCCGACTACCGTGTTCAGGTCGAGGTGCTGGCGGCGGACCTCGTCGCCGATGACGGTCTGGCCGCGGTCGTCGGCCGCGTCGCCGACCGCGAGCGGCCGATCGGCATCCTGGTCAACAACGCCGGATTCGGACTCGATCTCGACTTCGCGGCGGGCGACATCACCGACGAGCAGCGTCATCTCGATCTGCACGTGCGCGCGACGATGCACCTGACGCACGCCGCGCTGGGCGCCATGCTCGAGCGGGGACACGGGCGCATCGTCAACGTCGCCTCGGTCGCGGGATTCATGCCTCGCGGAACGTACGGCGCGGTCAAGGCGTGGGTGATCTCCTTCAGCCGGTGGGCCAACGTGGTCTACGCGCCCCGCGGCGTCAGCGTGACGGCGCTCTGCCCCGGCTTCACGCACACGAACTTCCACGAGCGACTGGGACTGCCGCCGGGGCGGGAAGGCATCCCGTCGGTGATGTGGCTCGACGCCGCGGACGTCGTCCGCGAAGGGCTGCGCGACGCTGCTCGGGGCAAGGCCGTCTCGATCCCCTCGGTGCGCTACAAGCTGCTCGTGGCGGCGATGCGCCTGCTGCCGAGCCCCCTAGCCGCCCGTCTGGCCCGCACCGGACGGTGACGGGTCGCACCGGACGGTGACGGGTCGGGGATGACGCGCCCGTGGTCTGCTCCGACGGGGTCGCCGCGAGCCGGTAGCCTGGAGGCATGACGCACTCGGGCAATCCCTTCGGACAGGTCCTCGTCGCGCTCGTCACTCCGATGACGGCCGACGGTGAAGTCGACTGGCCCGCCGTCGAGAAGCACATCGACGACGTCATCACCGCCGGAGCCGACGGCATCGTCGTCACCGGCACCACCGGCGAGACGAGCACCCTCACCGATCCCGAGAAGCTGAAGCTCGTCGAGGTCGGAAAGTCCGTCTCCGCCGGCCGGGCGAAGATCATCACCGGCGGCGGCTCGAACGAGACCGCTCACGCGATCGAGCTCTACAAGGCCAGCGAGAAGGCCGGCGCCGACGGCATCATGATCGTCACGCCGTACTACAACAAGCCGACGCAGGCCGGCATCCTGACGCACTTCCGCCTCGTCGCCGATGCGACCGACCTCCCGGTCATCCTCTACGACATCCCCGGTCGCACCGGCGTGCCGATCAAGTACGAGACCATCCTGCGGCTGGCCAACCACCCGAACATCCTCGCCGTGAAGGACGCCAAGGGCGACTTCAGCGAGGTCAGCCGGGTGCTCAACCAGACCGATCTCATGTACTTCTCCGGCGACGACGCCAATGTGCTCCCGCACCTGTCGATCGGCGCCGCGGGCCTGATCGGCGTGACGGCGAACATCACCGCGACGCCCTACCGCGTCATCGTGGATGCCGTGAACCGCGGCGACCTGGCCACCGCCACCGCCGCGCACCAGCAGCTCGAACCGCTCGTCCGCGCCGTCATGACCCATGTGCCCGGCACGGTGAGCGCGAAGTACATCCTGCACGGCCTGGGCCGCATCTCCAGCCCGCGCGTGCGTCTGCCGCTCGTCGGCCCCGAAGAGTGGGAGGCCGCCCTCATCGAGGACGAGCTCGCACTCGTCAAGGGCGTCGACGGGGCCGACTTCTCCAACTTCCGACCCGACCGCAACGCCGCCGCCGGCGGCGCGCTCCCCAAGGTCCACGGCACCACCCGCTGAGCGACCGCGATACCGGTGGATGCCGCGGCATCCACGAAAGGCAGACGATGCCCACGACGTTCTCCGAGCCCCCCGCGCTCGCCCCGCAGACCCTTCGCGTCATCCCGCTCGGCGGGCTGGGCGAGATCGGTCGCAACATGACGGTCTTCGAATACGAGGGCAAGCTCCTCGTCGTCGACTGCGGTGTTCTCTTCCCCGAGGAGCACCAGCCCGGTGTCGACCTCATCCTCCCCGACTTCGAGCCGATCAAGGACCGGCTCGACGACGTCGTGGGCGTCGTGCTCACGCACGGCCACGAGGACCACATCGGCGCGGTGCCCTACCTGCTGCGGTTGAAGAGCGACATTCCTCTCATCGGTTCGAAGCTCACCCTCGCGCTCGTCGAGGCGAAGCTCAAGGAACACCGCATCAAGGCCTACACGCTGACCGTGCAGGAGGGGCAGGAAGAGCAGGTCGGTCCGTTCGACCTCGAGTTCGTCGCCGTCAACCACTCGATCCCCGACGCGCTCGCTGTCGCGATCCACACCGACGCCGGTACGGTGCTGGCCACCGGCGACTTCAAGATGGACCAGCTGCCCCTGGACGGCCGCCTCACGGACCTCCGCGCGTTCGCGAGCCTCGGCGAGGACGGCGTGGATCTCTTCCTGGTCGACTCCACGAACGCCGACGTGCCCGGCTTCACCCCCCTCGAGCGCGACATCGGTCCGGTGCTCGACCAGGTGATCGCCAAGGCTCCCCGGCGCGTCATCGTGGCGAGCTTCTCCAGCCACGTCCACCGCGTGCAGCAGGTCATCGACGCGGCCGCGGCGAACGGGCGCCGTCTTGCGTTCCTCGGGCGCTCGATGGTGCGCAACATGACGATCGCCGAGGATCTCGGCTATCTGCGCGTTCCCGACGGCGTGCTGATCGACTACAAGAAGGCGCAGGATCTTCCCGACGACAAGATCGTCTACATGTCGACCGGGTCGCAGGGCGAGCCGATGGCCGTGCTCAGCCGCATGGCCAACCTGGACCACGCGATCGAGCCCGGTCCGGGTGACACCGTCATCCTCGCGTCGAGCCTGATTCCGGGCAATGAGAACGCGGTCTACCGCGTGATCGACGGCCTCACCAAGCTCGGCGCCAACGTCGTGCACAAGGGCAACGCCAAGGTGCACGTGTCGGGTCACGCCGCGGCGGGCGAGCTGCTGTACTGCTACAACATCCTGCAGCCGCGCAACGTCATGCCGGTGCACGGCGAGTACCGCCACCTCATCGCGAACGCGAAGCTCGCGCAGGACACCGGCATCCCCGCGGAGAACACGATCATCGCCGAGAACGGCACCGTCGTCGACCTCAAGGACGGCGTCGCCCGCGTCGTCGGCCAGCTCGATCTCGGCTTCGTCTACGTCGACGGATCGACCGTGGGCGAGATCACCGACGCCGACCTCAAGGATCGCCGCATCCTCGGCGAGGAGGGCTTCATCTCGGTGATCGTCGTCGTCGATGCCGCGACGGGACGGATCATCACCGGCCCCGAGATCCACGCGCGTGGTTTCGCGGAGGACGACAAGGTGTTCGACGACGTCAAGCCGAAGATCGCTGCAGCCCTCACCGAGGCGGCGCAGTCGGGCGTGCGCGACACGCACGCGCTGTCGCAGGTGGTCCGACGCACGATCGGACGCTGGGTCAATCAGCGGCTGCGTCGCCGGCCCATGATCGTCCCCCTCGTCATCGAGGCCTGAGCGGTCGCGGCGGAGCGCTACCATCGGCTCCATGCCCGTCAGCTTTCGTGTGCGCCCCGCGACACAGGCCGATGGGGCGTTCCTGGGCGACATGGTCGTCGAAGCGGCGAACTGGCGGCAGGGGGGCGCGCGCCCGCGGCACGAGGTGCTGACGCATCCTGACCACAACCGCTACATCTCGGGGTGGATGCGTCCCGGCGACGCCGGCTTCGTCGCGGTCGACGCGCAGGACAGTCCGGTCGGCGCGGCGTGGTATCGGATGCTGCCGCGCAGCGACCCCGGCTTCGGGTACATCGGCACGGGCGTGCCGGAGCTCATCATCGGTGTGAGGCCCCTCTGGCGCGCGCACGGCGTCGGACGCGCCCTGCTCCAGCGACTGTGCGAGCATGCGCGAGCCGAGGGCTACGGCCGCATCAGCCTGTCGGTGGAACGGGGCAACTACGCCCAGACGCTCTATCGCAGCGAGGGCTTCGCGCTCACCCAGGCCGGTCACGGTCGCGACACCATGGTCAAGCGACTCCGCTGACGCGGCGGCGCCGCGGATGCCGAGCCCGGCTCGGGCCGCGTCAATCCGCGGATCCGGGGGCCCCTGCGCCTACCGTGGAGTAATGGCACGATCCACGAGCACGCCCACGAACGCCCGCGCGTCCGCGAAGGGCTCCTCGACCCGTGCCCGCAAGCCCGCTCCGGCCCCCGCGAAGTACGTCGACGAGGTCGAGCGTCCGCCGGTCGCCGTCCGTGCCTGGCTCGGCTTGGCCCATGCCGTCGGGGGGATGTTCCGCGCGTTCGGCCTGGAGACCCTCGAGAAGGACCAGCGCCGTGACGGCTTCCCGTTCCTGCTGGTGGTGCTGGCCGCGCTCGGCGCCGTGAACGAGTGGTTCTTCATCGGCAACGACGCCGCAACGCAGATCAGCGCCTACACCGTGGGGTTGTTCGTCGGTCGTGTCGCTTTCATCATGCCGGTGCTGCTGCTCCTGCTAGCGGGCTGGCTGTTCCGTCACCCGCCGTCCATCCACGACAACGGACGCATCGGCATCGGCTTCGGGCTGTTCGTGCTGTCGATCGCGGGCTTCTGCCACGTCGCGGGCGGTCGGCCGCAACCGTCGCAGGGCATGCCGGCGCTGAGCGCCGCGGGAGGGCTGTTCGGGTGGACGATCGGCGAGCCGCTGTCGCTGCTGACGACGATCGGCGCCTACGTGCTGCTGGGCGCTCTGACGCTGTTGAGCATCCTCATCCTCACCAAGACCCCGCCCAACCGCATCGGGCGGCGTCTGGGCGACCTGTACGCCTGGATGTTCGGTGCCGAGCGTCCCGACGCGCCGTCGACGGACGCGCCGACGGTCGCCTTCAGTGAGGCGACGGATGCCGCGGACAAGGAGTTGCCGTGGTGGCGCCGCAACAAGTCCGGCCGTGAGGAGGATGTCGACGGCCACCTCGGCTCGGACGACCTGACGGCGCTGTTGGACACCAGCGGCGACGGCGGCTTCGAGCAGGCCGTCGCGATGCCGGCCGCTGTTCCGCCGGTCCCGCCGCTTCCGGAGGCGCCGACCGAGATCATCGATCCGGCCGTGATCGCCCACGCCAAGAAGGCCGCGCGTCGCGCCGACACCGGCATCCGCGAGGACAGCGGCGAGATCATCCTCGACGACGGCATCCTCCCGGGCATCTCCGCCCTGGGGGACGACCACGACGGTCAGCCGCCGCAGGCGCCGTATCGCCTTCCGTCGGTGGCCGCGCTGGCGCAGGGCGACCCGCCGAAGGCGCGCTCGGAGGCGAACGACCGCGTGGTCGCCGCCATCATGGGCGTCTTCGAGCAGTTCGGCGTCGACGCGCGGGTGACGGGGTTCTCGCGCGGCCCGACAGTGACGCAGTACGAGATCTCTCTCGGCCCCGGCGTGAAGGTCGAGCGCATCACCGCGCTCACGAACAACATCGCCTATGCGGTCGCCTCCAACGAGGTGCGCATCCTCGCGCCGATCCCCGGCAAGAGCGCGATCGGTGTCGAGATCCCCAACACCGACCGCGAGATCGTCACGCTCGGCGACGTGCTGCGCTCCCCGGCATCCACCGGCCAGACCCACCCCATGACGATCGGCGTCGGCAAGGACGTCGGCGGCGGCTACGTCGTGGCGAACCTGGCGAAGATGCCCCACCTGCTGGTCGCCGGATCGACCGGCTCGGGAAAGTCGAGTTTCGTCAACTCGATGATCACGAGCCTGCTCATGCGTGCCAAGCCCTCCGAGGTGCGGATGGTGCTCATCGACCCGAAGCGTGTGGAGCTCACGAGCTACGCCGGGGTGCCGCACCTCATCACGCCCATCATCACGAACCCCAAGAAGGCCGCCGAGGCGCTGCAGTGGGTCGTGAAGGAGATGGACATGCGCTACGACGACCTCGCGTCGTTCGGCTTCCGCCACATCGACGACTTCAACCGCGCCGTGGTGGCGGGGGAGATCAACCTGCCCGTCGGCAGCGAGCGGGTGCTCAAGCCCTACCCCTACCTGCTGGTCGTCGTCGACGAGCTCGCCGACCTCATGATGGTCGCCCCGCGCGATGTCGAGGACTCGATCGTGCGCATCACGCAGCTCGCGCGCGCGAGCGGCATCCACCTCGTCCTCGCGACGCAGCGGCCCTCCGTCGACGTCGTGACCGGTCTCATCAAGGCGAACGTGCCGTCCCGCCTCGCGTTCGCGGTGACCAGCGTCACCGACTCGCGCGTCATCCTCGACCAGCCCGGTGCTGACCGCCTCATCGGCCAGGGCGACGGCCTGTTCCTGCCGATGGGGGCGTCGAAGGCGATCCGCGTGCAGGGCGCCTGGGTCGCCGAGAGCGAGATCGAGAAGGTCGTCACGCACGTCAAGAACCAGGCGCGACCCGACTACCGCGCCGACGTGCAGGCCGTCGCCGAGAAGAAGGAGATCGACGCCGACATCGGTGACGACCTCGAACTGCTCCTCGCCGCCGCCGAGCAGATCATCTCCACCCAGTTCGGCTCGACGTCGATGCTCCAGCGCAAGCTCCGCGTCGGGTTCGCCAAGGCCGGGCGCCTGATGGACCTGCTGGAGTCGCGCGAGATCGTCGGCCCGTCCGAAGGCTCCAAGGCCCGCGACGTGCTCGTGACGCCCGATCAGCTGCCCGAGGTGCTCGCGCGCCTGCGCGGCGACGACCCGCCGGCCGCGCCGGTGAGCGACCCCTACGGGCCGGATGCGGTGAGCGCCCAGTTCGACGGGCTGGCGGTGGTCGACGGCGACGACGGATCCGAAGACGCCTGGAGCCTCACCGGCCGAGACTGAGCCGACGCGCGGCGGTGCAGCGCACGGGCCGCGAGTAGGCTCGCCTCGTGGCGATTCCCCGGCAGCTCCCCAACGCGATCACGATCGTCCGCATCCTGTGCGCGCCGGTCTTCCTCTGGATGCTCCTGGCCGATCAGGGTGGGGATGGTCCGCTGCGGTGGGGTGCCGGTGTGCTCTTCATCGTCGCCATCGCGACGGACGGCATCGACGGCTATCTCGCCCGCAAGTACGAGATCGTCACCGACCTCGGCAAGCTCCTCGACCCGATCGCCGACAAGGCGCTGACCGGCTGTGCCTTCGTCGGTCTGTCCATCCTGGGTGAGCTTCCCTGGGCGGTCACGATTCTGGTCCTCATCCGCGAGATCGGCATCACGGTGCATCGCCTGGTCGTCGCGAGCAGCCACGTCGTCGCGGCGGCCTGGATGGGCAAGCTGAAGACCGTCGCGCAGGCGGTCGCGCTGTCGCTCGCGCTGCTGCCGCTGTGGAACGTGGTGGGGGAGGGCATCCATGTCGTGAACACCGTGACGATGTGGATCGCCGTCATCCTCACGGTCGCCAGCGGCCTCGACTACGTGGTCACCGAGATCAGAGGGGCCCGAGCGGCCCGCGGCGGTGCCGGCACCGGGACCCGTCGATGAGCCCCTCGTCCCGGCGCGGCGGTGCGCACGA
Source organism: Microbacterium sp. AG790 (assembly GCF_003634765.1). NCBI lineage: Bacteria > Bacillati > Actinomycetota > Actinomycetes > Micrococcales > Microbacteriaceae > Microbacterium > Microbacterium sp. AG790. The sequence goes on along the minus strand of NZ_RBWZ01000009.1, from coordinate 56,280 downwards.
CGAACACCAGGATGCCGAGGGTGACGATCTCGAGAGCACCCTCGTCTCCGCGGGACGCCGCAGCGACCCGGAACGCCTCGTCGCCCGACTCGCCGACCTCGGCTGGAGCATCGCGGCGGCCGAGTCGTTGACCGGGGGACTGCTCGCCGCCTCCATCGTGTCCGTATCGGGGGCCTCGCGCGTCTTCCGCGGCGGCATCGTCGCCTACGCGACGGACGTGAAGGCGAGCCTGCTGGGCGTCGAGCAACATCTGCTCGACGCGCACGGACCGGTCCATCCCCGGGTCGCCAGCCAGATGGCGGAGGGGGTGCGCCGTGCGCTCGGACACGGCGGCGTGCCCGTCGATGTCGGCGTGGCGACCACCGGCATCGCCGGTCCGCTGTCGCCGGACGGGCAGCCGGTCGGCACGGTTCACATCGCCGTCGCCACGCCGCTGGGCTCGCGGGTCGAGTCCGTGCTGATCGACGGCGATCGCGCCGCCATCCGCGCCGAGACGGCAGCCCGCGCCATCCGGCTGGTGCTGGACGCGCTCTGAGTCCTCAGATGACGGGGGGAATACCGCTCGTGTCGACGCCGTTACATGACAGCGATTCCCATTCATTACCCAGCACGAGGGGGCTATCGTGGCCAGCACGTGGGGTACTGTTGTCCACCCGGGCACCGAAACCCGGTGGGAATCTCGAGTAGAGGAGGGGGCCCGAACATGATCCTGGTTCGTCAGGAGATCGGCGAAGTGCTTCGCGACTTCCGCCTGCAGAAGGGGCGTACCCTCCGCCAGGTCGCCGGCCGCGCGAGTGTCGCCCTCGGATATCTCAGCGAGGTCGAGCGCGGTCAGAAGGAGGCCTCGAGCGAGATCCTCGCCGCGGTCGCCGAGGCGCTGGACGTCCCGATCTCGACCATCATGCGCGAGGTCGGAGACCGTCTGTCGGTGCTGGAGGGCCTGCAGGTCTTCCCCGACGTGGTTCCCGACGACCTCGCCGGGCTCGAGGACGGCCTCGTCCAGCCCGAACTGTCGCTGCGCTGACGTGCGGCGAAGCGAGTTCACGCGAGCCGTCGAGGACGAGTTCGGCAATCGCGCAGCGATGCTGGTCGCCGACCTCGCCCTCCCCGGCGTCGGCCATCGCACCGCCGCCGAAGCCCTCGCCGACGGCGTCGAGCCGCGCGAGATCTGGTTTGCTCTGTGCGACGAGACCGACGTGCCCGCCTCGCGCCGTCACGGCGTCGGCCTGATGGAGCCGCGTCGGCGCTGAACCGATGCCTGCGCGGCGTGTCGCGTGATCGAAACTCTGTTCGAGGGGCATAGGCTCCTACACATGAGGTGACCCGGGACGTTTGTCCACATTCGAGGCCCGTCGCCGACCGATGTCGGAGGCCGTCTCTAGCGTGGACATCGTCATCACGACACCTCCGCCTTGTCGCAGCATCCTTCCCGCCGGGAGGGGGCGTGACAGCCTACAGGCGACGGAATCCCGAGGCCGGCAGCGCCGCCCACGGCAGAGAACAAGGAGCACGTCATGCCCTCACCCGCTGACCGCGAGAAGGCCCTCGAGTCGGCCCTCGCCCAGATCGACCGGCAGTTCGGAAAGGGCTCGGTCATGCGACTGGGCAGTGACGACCGCGCCCCCGTCGAGGTCATCCCCACCGGTTCGATCGCCCTCGATGTCGCTCTCGGCGTGGGTGGTCTTCCCCGCGGGCGCATCATCGAGATCTACGGTCCCGAGTCCTCGGGTAAGACGACGCTCACGCTCCATGCGATCGCCAATGTGCAGCGCGCGGGCGGCATCGCCGCCTTTATCGACGCCGAGCACGCGCTCGACCCCGACTATGCGCAGAAGCTCGGTGTCGACATCGACCAGCTGCTCGTGTCGCAGCCCGACACGGGTGAGCAGGCGCTGGAGATCGCCGACATGCTGGTGCGTTCGGGAGCCATCGACCTCGTCGTCATCGACTCGGTCGCCGCGCTCGTACCCAAGGCCGAGATCGAAGGCGAGATGGGTGACTCCCACGTCGGCCTGCAGGCTCGCCTCATGTCCCAGGCGCTGCGCAAGCTGACCGGTGGCCTCAACCAGACCAACACGACGATGATCTTCATCAACCAGCTGCGCGAGAAGATCGGCGTGTTCTTCGGCTCTCCCGAAACCACCGCCGGCGGGAAGGCGCTCAAGTTCTACGCCTCGGTGCGTCTGGACATCCGTCGCATCGAGACGCTGAAGGACGGCACCGACGCGGTCGGCAACCGTACGCGCGTCAAGGTCGTCAAGAACAAGATGGCGCCGCCGTTCAAGCAGGCCGAGTTCGACATCCTCTACGGCACCGGCATCTCCCGCGAGGGCTCGCTCATCGACTTCGGCGTGGAGCACGCCTTGGTGAAGAAGTCCGGCGCCTGGTACACCTACGACGGTGAGCAGCTCGGTCAGGGCAAGGAGAACGCCCGTAACTTCCTGCTGAAGAACCCCGACATCGCGGCCGAGATCGAGACCAAGATCAAGCAGAAGCTGGGCATCGGCCAGCCTCGCGTCGCGGCTGAGACGGCCCCCGCCGACGACCTGGCTGCACGCCGCCCGGCCTGATGACAACCTCGCGACACGGGGGCGAGTCCGAGCGCCTCGCTCCCGTGATCCCGTTGTTCGGGGAGGCGGATGCCGCTGCCACCGCACCCGCGGCGAGCGAGGTAGACGCCGACATCGCCGCGGCGTGGCATCCGACCTGGACCGATGACCGTGCCGCGACGACCTGGGACGACGAGACCGCCGCCGTGCTCGCCGACGCAGAGGCCGCGTTGATGAAGCGGCTGCGCACGCGCTCGCTGTCCGAACGCGAGGCATCGACGTTTCTGCGGGAGAGAGAGCTCGTCGACGGAGCGATCGAGGAGGTGCTCGACCGCCTGCGCGGTCTCGGCTACCTCGACGATGCCGCGCTGGCGGAGCAACTCGTCCACAGCGGGGTCGAGCGCAAGGGACAGGGTCGGGCGCTGCTCGCGCAATCGCTGGCCAAGCGGGGGATCCCGCGCGACGTGATCGACGCCGCGCTCGACGAGCTCCCCGACGACGAGGCCGATCGCGCCCTGGAGTTCGCTCGGCAGAAGGCTCGGACGATGCGAGATCTCGACCGCGATACGGCGCTTCGGCGCCTATCCGGACAACTGGCGCGGCGCGGCTACGGGTCCACGGCGCTGTCCGCCGCGCGTCAAGCGCTCGATGAGCTCGGACGGCCGGTGCGCCGCGCACCGGCCGGGACCGTTCGCTTCGAGGAGGAGCCCACGACCGGGGCGTTTCCGCGTGGGTGACGTGCTCAGGACGATGGGGGCCGTTCCCAGACGTAGGTGATGGCGAGTCGGCCGGTCACGGGGTCGACCTCGGCGCGCGCGTCGACCTCGTACACGTCGGCGATGAGCGCGGTCGTCAACACCTCGATGGGGGTTCCTGCGGCGACCACCGCGCCGCGGCGCAGCACGACCACCTCGTCGCAGAACGTCGCGGCGAGATTGAGATCATGCAGGGCCACCACCGTCGTGACCGGGAGGGCGCTGACGAGCGCCAGAAGCTCCAGCTGGTGGCGGATGTCGAGATGGTTGGTCGGCTCGTCGAGCAGCAGCTCCCGCGGCTGCTGGGCGAGCGCACGAGCGATCTGCGCCCGCTGACGCTCCCCGCCCGACAGCGTGTGCCAGCCGTGCTCGGCTTTCTCGGTCAGCAGCACCTGAGCGAGTGCGGACTCCACCGCCTCCGCGTCGGCGGCGGTGTCGCCGCCCCACACCGACCGGTGCGGCGTGCGACCGAGCCGGACGACATCGCGGACGGTCAGGTCGACGTCGGTATCGGCGTGCTGCGACACCGCGGCCACGGCCCGGGCGATATCCCGCCGACGCAGTCCGGTCAGATCCTCCTCGTCGAGGCGCACGCGCCCGTCGTCGGGACGCGCCACGCCCTGCAGCAGGCGCAGGAGCGAGGACTTTCCCGAGCCGTTCGGGCCGAGAAGGCCGACGGTCGATCCGGGCCGCGGGTGCAGCGAGACCCCGTCCACGACGAGCGCGCCGCCGCGGTGCCACGACACCCGGTCGGCAGACAGCGTCATGCGCGCACCTTCTTCCGTCGCACGAGCAGGGCCACGAACACCGGGACGCCCACCAGCGCCGTCCCGACACCGACGGGCAGAGGAGACGGTGCGAACACCGTGCGCGATGCGGCATCCACCCACACCATGAACAGGGCTCCCAGGACGATCGTCGTGGGGACCACACGCGCATGCCGGGGGCCGACGAGCAGCCGCGCGGCGTGGGGAAGGACGAGGCCGACGAAACCGATCGCGCCGGCGATGCTCACCAGCGTCGCAGTCATCAGCGCGGTGAGGATGAACAGTAGGGTCCGCACGCGCGACACGTGGATGCCGAGAGACGCCGCGACATCGTCACCGAACGCGAACGCGTCCAGTGTCTGCGCGGAGGCGGCGACCGCCAGGGCTCCGACCGTGACGACGACGATGGCGAGCAGCACGTGGTTCCATCTCATCCCCTCGAGGGAGCCGAGGAGCCAGAACATCACGCCGCGCGTGGCATCGGAGTCGGCGAAGGCGAACACGATCAGCGAGGTCAAGGCAGAGAAGAAGTGCGTACCGGCCACGCCCGCGAGGATCACGCCCGACGTTCCCGCCGCTGCGGCGCGCGCGAGCACCAGCACGAGCGCGAACGCGACGAGGGCGCCGATGAATGCGCCCGCCGACAGCCCCAGCGCACCGGAGCCGAGGCCGAGCACTGCGACCAGAACCGCTCCGGTGGACGCGCCGGAGGAGACGCCGAGGATGAACGGGTCGGCGAGCGGGTTGCGCAGCAGCGCCTGCATCACGACGCCGCACAGGCCCAGCCCGGCCCCGCAGGCGGCGGCGACGAGCGCCCGGGGCAGCCGGTCCTCCCAGACGATCGCGTTCGCCGCCGGTCGCACCGGGATGTTCGCCAGAGCGAGGTTGTTCAGGATGACGTCGCGCACGGTCACGAGGGAGACGTCGGCCGCTCCGAGCGTCATGGCCGCGGCGATCGATGCGACGAGGGCGACGACGCCGAGCGCGATCACCAGCGCGGCCGGCAGCCGAACGATGCGCCGGGGCGTCATGCCCGCGGTCATCCGCGGCCCTGCTGCGCGTCCCACCAGGCGCGGATCTTCTCGAGCCCGTCGACGAAGCGGATCGAGGGGTTGAGCTCCGCGCCGTGCAGCGCGATGATCGCGTTCGCCGAAACCGCCGGAATGGTGCGGGCGAGAGGGTCGCCGGTGAGGAAGGCCATCTTGTCGTCCAGTCGGTCGCCGGGGAACCGGTCGCGCTGCAGGTCACCCACCACCAACACGTCGGGCTGAGCATCGACGAGCGACTCCCAGCTGACGGCCGGCCAGTCCTCGACGCGGTCCGCGTAGACGTTGGTCATGCCGGTCATCGACGCGAGCAGCTGGGCCGATCCGCGGCCGCCGCCGACGTAGGGCGTCTTCGTGTCGGCGAACCAGAACGCGACGGTGCGGCCGGACAGGTCCATCCCTGCGGTGGCGGCGGCGGCGCGGCGTTGGAGGCTTGCGATCAGGGCCTCGCCGCGGCTGGGCACGTCGAAGATCTCCGCGAGCTCTCGGATCTCCTGGTAGAGCGTGTCGACGGCCAGCGCCGTCGTGCGTTGTCCTGTGCCGCCGTTGATGCTCTTGCCGTTGTCGCAGTCGGTGGGCGAGAGGTAGGAGGGGATGCCGCTCGAACTCAGGCGATCGCGGGTGACGACGCCACCGTCCTTGAAGTGGCGCCCGAACGAGGCGGTCACGAAGTCGGGTTCGGCGCCCATCAGGACTTCGTACGTCGGCGCGTTGTCCGCGAGGCGCGGCACGCGCGCGTTCGCCTCCGCGAGGGCGGGCAGCACGGGATCGGTCCACGACGCCGTACCCACCATGCGCTCTTCCAGTCCCAGGGAGAGCAGGATCTCCGTCGAGTCCTGATCGAGCGAGACGGTGCGCTCGGGCGCGGCGGCGAAGGTGACCGCGACGCCGCAGTTCTCGATCGTCAGCGGGTACGCGGTGCGGCCCTCACCCACCGCCCCCGTCGACGTGGCCGGCACCGGCTCCGACGCGCCGCAACCGGTGAGGGCGGCGAGGGCGGTGACCGCCGCGGCGGTGAGGGCGATCGTGCGCAGGGCGCGCGGGAGGTGGGCTGCCATGGGACTCCTTCGGTTCTCCGAGCCCCGTGGATGCCGGGGTGACGCAGGAAAGGCTACCCTAACTCGGTACGGGATCCCGTGCGAGATCCCGTGCGGGGCTCCGCGCGCCCGTCCCCGGCCCCGTTCCCGCGGCGGATCGTAGAATGAACGCATCATGACTTCTCCGTCCGCCACGCCCACGCTGATCGCGCCTTCGGTCGCCGCCGTCACCGCCGACGGTCGCGCCCGCACCTACGAGGTGCGCACCTTCGGCTGCCAGATGAACGTGCACGATTCCGAGCGACTTTCCGGCTCGTTGGAGAGCGCCGGATACGTGCGAGCGGAGGCGGGCTCCGAGGCCGATGTCGTCGTGATCAACACGTGTGCGGTGCGCGACAACGCCGCCGGCAAGCTGTACGGCACCCTCGGGCATCTGAAGAGTCGCAAGGATCGTCACGAGGGCATGCAGATCGCCGTCGGCGGCTGTATGGCTCAGATGGACAAAGAGGCCGTGCTCGAGAAGGCGCCGTGGGTCGACGTCGTCTTCGGCACCCACAACATGGGCTCGCTGCCCAGCCTCCTCGAGCGGGCGCGCCACAACGGCGATGCAGAACTGGAGATCCTCGAGGCGCTCGAGGTCTTCCCCTCGACCCTGCCGACCAAGCGCGACGCCGTGCACAGCGGCTGGGTCTCGATCTCCGTCGGATGCAACAACACCTGCACCTTCTGCATCGTGCCGAGCCTGCGCGGCAAGGAGAAGGATCGCCGCCCCGGCGACATCCTCAACGAGATCCGGCTCCTCGTCGAGGACGGCGCCGTCGAGGTCACCCTCCTGGGTCAGAACGTCAACAGCTACGGGGTCGAGTTCGGTGACCGTCAGGCGTTCGGCAAGCTGCTGCGTGCCGCCGGGCAGATCCCGGGGCTCGAGCGCATCCGCTTCACCAGTCCGCACCCGGCCGCCTTCACCGATGACGTCATCGATGCCATGGCCGAGACTCCTCAGGTCATGCCGCAGCTGCACATGCCGCTGCAGTCCGGATCCGATCGCGTCCTACGGGCGATGCGGCGCTCCTACCGCAGTGACCGCTTCCTCGGCATCCTCGAGCGGGTCCGCGACCGCATCCCGCACGCGGCGATCTCCACCGACATCATCGTCGGCTTCCCCGGTGAGACCGATGAGGATTTCGAGGACACGATGCGTGTCGTCGCCCAGGCACGGTTCGCCAGCGCCTTCACCTTCCAGTACTCGATCCGTGAGGGCACCCCCGCCGCGACGATGCCCGACCAGGTGCCGAAGGCCGTGGTGCAAGAGCGGTACGAGCGGCTCATCGCCCTGCAGGAGCGCATCAGCCTCGAAGAGAACCAGGCCCAGATCGGCCGCGAGCTGCAGGTGCTGGTCTCGACCGGCGAGGGAAAGAAGGATGCCGGGACCCACCGCCTGACCGGCCGCGCCGAAGACAATCGGCTCGTCCACTTCGAGCTGCCTCGGGGCTCGGCCGTTCCGCGCCCCGGAGACGTCGTGACGGTGACCGTGACGCACGCCGCTCCGTTCCACCTGCTCGCCGATAGCCCCGACGGCGCCCCGTTGCGCATCCGCCGCACCCGCGCCGGGGATGCGTGGGACCGCGCGCAGGCCGAGTCCTGCGCCGTTCCCGCTCCCGCGGGCGCGGAGGGCGGCGCGCCGCGCGCGGTGTCGCTGGGCCTTCCGACGCTGCGTCTGGGCTGATCCGCCGCGTGGCCTCCCGTCTCTGGGCCGTCGTCGGAGCGACGGGTACCGGCAAGACCGACCTGTCGCTGCGCCTCGCCGAGGCCCTGATCGCCCGCGGGCGGTCGGCGGAGATCGTCAACGCCGACGCGATGCAGCTCTACCGCGGGATGGACATCGGCACCGCGAAGCTGCCGGTCGCCGAGCGCCGCGGCATCCCTCATCACCTCTTCGACGTGCTCGAGGTCACCGACGAGGCCGCCGTCGCGGCATATCAGGATGCCGCGCGCACCGCGATCGGCGACATCTTCGACCGTGGTGGCGATGCCATCCTCGTCGGCGGCTCGGGGCTGTACGTGTCGAGTGTCGTCTACGACTTCCGCTTCCCGCCGCACGACGACGCGGTGCGCGAGCGGCTCGAACAAGACCTCGCGCAGGACGGCCCCGGCGCCCTGCTCGAACGCCTCCGCCTCCTTGATCCGACGACGGCCGAGCGCATCGACGCCCGCAACGGGCGTCGGATCGTCCGTGCGCTCGAGATCGCTCTGCAGGGCGACCGCGGACACGGCGCGGCACTGCCCGAGGAGCCGGTGTTGTGGCATGAGCCCACGACGCTCGTCGGCGTCGAGCTCGAGCGCACGCAGCTGGTCGCACGCCTCGACGAGCGCGTGGAGCGCATGTGGCGCGAGGGCCTCCTCGCCGAGGTCGAGGCGCTCCGCGCGCGGGGCCTCGAGCGCGGGGTCACGGCGAGCCGTGCCATCGGGTACGCCCAGGCCGTCGACCAGCTCACCGGACGCATCGACCAGGCGGACGCGATCGCACAGACCCAGGCGCTGACACGGCGCTACGCGCGGCGCCAGGTGTCGTGGTTCCGTCGGTATCCCGGCATCCACTGGGTCGCGCCCGACACCGACGCCGCCGCGCTGGCAGACTCGATGGCGTGAGCGCCGTAGAGATCCGCCCCTTCGCCACCGCCGATACGGACGCCGTCGTCGCGCTCTGGCGAGAGGCGGGGCTGACGCGGCCCTGGAACGACCCGTACCGGGACATTGCCCGCAAGCTCACCGTGCAGCCCGAGCTGTTCCTCGTCGCCGACGATCGGGGCGACCTCGTGGGCACCGTCATGGCCGGCTACGACGGTCATCGCGGGTGGTTGTACTACCTGGCGACGGCTGCGGAGCGTCGCGGCGAGGGGATCGCGCGCCGCCTCGTGGAGACGGCGGAGGAGGGCCTGCGCGCCCTCGGATGCCCGAAGGTGGAGCTGATGGTGCGTCCGGAGAACACCGCGGTCCACGGTTTCTACGCTCGCCTCGGGTACGAGCCGTTCGATGTCTGGATGACCGGCAAGCGACTGATCGCCGACTGACGCGTGCCCGCCGTCCACCCCGCCGGTGCACAGCGTGCGGCCCGTAGACTGACCGGGTGGCAGAGCCGATCGCATTCACCAAGGGACACGGCACGGGCAACGACTTCGTGATCGTCCCGGACGACGAGGGCGTCCTCGACCTGTCGGCCGACCAGATCGCCGCGCTCTGCGACCGCCGCTTCGGCATCGGCGGCGACGGCATCCTGCGGGTCGTCCGCAGCGCCCGCATCCGTGAGGGCGAGGCGATGACGGATGCCGAGTGGTTCATGGACTACCGCAACGCCGACGGCTCCGCCGCCGAGATGTGCGGCAACGGCACGCGTGTCTTCGCGAAGTACCTCGTCGACACCGGTCGCGCCGACATCGACGCCGCACCGCTGCGCATCGGCACGCGCGCCGGCATCAAGACCCTCACCCGCAGCGACCTCGGGTTCGAGGTCGACCTCGGCGTCTTCGCCATCGACGGCGAGACCGTCGTCAAGGCGCGGGGACTCGACGTCGCCCGCCCCGGTCAAGGCGTCGATGTCGGCAACCCGCACGTCGTCGTGGCGCTCTCCAGCGCGGGTGAGCTCGAGGAGCTCGACCTCACGGTGCAGCCGTTGCTGCATCCGGAGCCGATCGCCGGGGCGAACGTGGAGTTCGTGGTGCCAGCCGATCCGCTCGTCAAGAACGGCGTCGGCAGCATCCGTATGCGGGTCTTCGAGCGCGGGGTGGGTGAGACGCTCTCCTGCGGCACGGGTGTCGCAGCAGCGGCGCTCGCCGTCCGCCATTGGGCCGGACCCGCGGCGCCCGATCGCTGGAGTGTCGAGGTGCCCGGCGGCATCCTCGGCGTCCGCATCGTCGCCGACGCCGACGGCGACCACGTGCTGCTGTCGGGTCCGGCGACCCTCGTCTACTCGGGCGAGGTACGCCTGGCCTGACGTGCGGTCGATCGCGGGCGAATCAGGGAAGTTCGATCGCGCCGGTCGGCACCGCGCCGTGCCGGCGCACCTTCAGCACCCGGAAGCCGCGTCCGGTCGCCGCACGCGTCACCGAGTATCCGTCGTCGAATGTCGCCGCCAGCCACCGCTGCAGGGAGTCGGACCCGAGGTTGCGCTGCACGACCAGCCATGCGTCGCTGCGTTCGTCCAAGCGCGGCAGCCACGTCTCCAGCAGACCGTGGAGCTCGTTCTTGCCGACGCGGATGGGGGGATTGGACCGGATGCCGCGGAAGCGGACGTCGCCCGGAACATCCTCGGGACGCACCGCGTTGATGTTGGTGAGACCCCACTCCTGCGCGTTTCGTCGCACCAGGTCGAGAGCGCGGTCGTTCACGTCCACCGCCCACACCGTGGCGTGCGGCGACTGCACGGCGAGGCTGAGCGCGATCGGCCCCCAGCCGCAGCCGAGGTCGAGCAGGTGGCCGCCCGGAGGGGGCGGCGGAGTATTCGCGAGTAGCACCGCCGTCCCGCCGTCGACGTGGTCGGGGCTGAACACCCCGCCCGCGGTCGTGACCTCGCCGGTGCGTCCGCCGAGGGACACACGGATGCGACGGAGGTTCTCGGCGCTGGACGGGGAGGCGCTGAAGTAGTGGTCACTCCCCATCCTGCGAGCGTACCGGAGCCACCGGCCTGTGCGGGAGGCTAGACTGCAAGGCTGACCTGGAAGGAATCCATGACCCACACCACCGAGACCACCGACGCGCACGGCGAGGACAAGCCGCTCGATCCGGTGGATCGCGTGCTGGCACGTGCCGAGGGCCGCTCCAGCGCGAGCGTCTTCGGTGCCGCCCAGGCGCTGCAGGACGCCGCGACCGTCGCCTATGGCGACACCGACGGCGATCAGTGGGACCGTGAGGAGCGCGCGGCGCTGCGCCGCGTGCCGGGTCTGTCCACGGAACTCGAAGACGTCACGGAGGTCGAGTACCGCCAGCTGCGGCTGGAGAACGTCGTGCTCGTCGGGGTGTACCCCCAGGGCTCGCAGGAAGACGCGGAGAACTCCCTGCGCGAGCTCGCCGCGCTCGCCGAGACCGCCGGTGCGGTCGTTCTCGACGGGGTGCTGCAGCGACGTCCGCACCCCGACCCGGCGACCTACATCGGCCGCGGCAAGGCGGCGGAGTTGCGCGACCTCGTCGCCGCGGTCGGCGCCGACACCGTCATCGCCGACACGGAGCTCGCTCCGAGCCAGCGTCGCGCGCTGGAGGACGTCGTCAAGGTCAAGGTCATCGACCGCACCACCGTCATCCTCGACATCTTCAGCCAGCACGCCAAGAGCCGCGAGGGTAAGGCGCAGGTCGAGCTCGCCCAGCTCGAGTACCTCCTGCCGCGTCTGCGCGGCTGGGGTGAGTCGATGAGCCGTCAGGCCGGTGGCCAGGTCGGTGCCGGAGGCGCCGGCATGGGCTCACGCGGACCGGGTGAGACCAAGATCGAGCTCGACCGCCGGCGCATCCGCACGAAGATGGCGCAGCTGCGCAGGCAGCTGCGCGACTTCGCCCCCGCTCGCGAGGCCAAGCGCAGCGAACGCAAGCGCAACACGATCCCGTCCGTCGCGATCGCCGGCTACACCAACGCCGGCAAGTCGAGCCTGCTCAACCGGCTCACGAGCGCCGGCGTGCTCGTGGAGAACGCGCTGTTCGCGACGCTGGACGCGACGGTGCGCCGTGCCCAAGCGGTCGACGGGCGCGTCTACACCCTGACCGACACGGTCGGCTTCGTGCGGAACCTGCCGCACCAGCTCGTCGAGGCGTTCCGCTCGACGCTGGAAGAGGTGGGCGACGCCGACGTGCTGGTACACGTCGTGGACGGCTCCCATCCCGACCCCGCGGCGCAGCTCGCGACCGTACGCGATGTGATGGGCGACGTGGGTGCGCGCTCGACGCGCGAGATCGTCGTCTTCAACAAGGCGGACCTCGTCGACGACGACACCCGACTGGTGCTGCGCGGTCTCGAGCCGAGCGCGCTGTTCGTGTCCTCGCGCACGGGCGAGGGCATCGATCAGCTGCGCACCGTCATCGAGGACGCCCTGCCGCTGCCGGCGGTCGAGGTGCGCGCACTCGTGCCGTATGAGCGTGGAGACCTCATCAACGCGGTGCACGAGTCGGGGCACATCGTCTCGACGGCCCACGAGGAGGGTGGTACCGCCGTGCACGCGCACGTCTCGGAGCGACTCGCGGCGGAGCTCGCACCCTACGCGCTCTGACGCACGCCTAGCCTGCCGTCAGCTCTATCGCCGGCACGCCGGGCGTCGGAAAGCCGAACACCTGGCCGAGGAAAGCGAGCTCGCTCTCCAGCGCGTGCACGACCGCCTCAGCGCCGCGGAACCCGTGTCCCTCGCCCTCGTAGAGCACGTAGGCGTGCGGGATGCCGCGCGCGGCGAGAGCGTCGCGGATCGCTTCGGCCTGCGACGGAGGCACGACCGCGTCATCCGCGCCCTGCAGCAGCAGCACGGGCACGCGGAACCCGTCGATATGCGTCAACGGGGAGCGCTCGATGTAGAGCTCCTCGGCATCCGGCAGGGGCCCGATGAGTCCGTCGAGATACCGTGACTCGAAATCGTGCGTATCGGCGGCCAGAGTGCGGGCGTCGCCGACGCCGTAGCGGGAGATGCCCGCGCGGAACACGTCGGTGCGCGCGAGCGCCGCGAGCACCGTCCAGCCGCCTGCCGATCCGCCCTTGATCGCCAGGCGGGCGCCATCGGCGGCGCCGGTGGCGGCAAGGCCGGAAGCGGCCGCCGCGACGTCCGCCACGTCGCCGACGCCCCACTGTCCGCGCAGGCGCTCCCGGTACGCGCGGCCGTACCCGGTCGAGCCGCCGTAGTTCACCTCCAGTACTCCGATGCCGCGACTCGTGAAGAACAGCGTCTTCGCATCGGCGACGCCGCCCTCGTGGCCTGTCGGACCGCCGTGCACCAGCACGAGATAGGGCGGACGTTCTGCGTCGGATGCCGCGACACGCGGATGGTGAGGGGGGTGCACGAACGCGTGCACCGTCCCCGTCGGACCCTCCACAGAGAACGGGCGCGTCGCGGGAAGCCACGCATCGAGATCCTCACCCGCGATCTCTGCACGGTGTCCGACGATGAGATCGACGTGCACCGTCGCCCCCGCCGCATCGAACTCCACCAGCCAGATGCCGCTCAGGCCCGGTGCCACGCCGGAGATCAGCGCCCGGTGGCCGACGACCGCCTCGACGGCGAGGGATGCGGTGGCGGGGATGTCGATCACGGTCTCGGTGCCCGCGGCATCCCGCCAGACGAGCTCGTCCGCGCCGTTCGTGCGGACAGCGATCACCCCGCCGTCGGACGTCGCACCGAACCAGCGGCTGCCGAGTGACCACAGCGGGCCCCCCGTGTCCGCATCGGCCGGGGCGAGAGGCGCCCGCGGCAGGTCGGCATCCAGGCGCAGGCTCCAGATGTTCCACCGACCGGTCGCGTCGTCCAGGTAGAGCAGGGCGTCCTCGTCGGTCCATTCGGGCTGGAGCGCTGCCGTGCTGCCGTCGGTCACGTCGGCCCACTCGACCACGGCGCCGTCCTCGAGGCGACCGATACGCAGCGTCGTGCGGTCCCACGGCATGTCGGGGTGATTCCAGGCCACCCACGCGAGCCGGTCCCCGCGCGGGGACAGTGCGGGTTGAGCCACGAAATCGCTGCCCGCGACCAGGTCGCTCGCTCCCGCACCGTCGAGGTCGATGCGCACGATCGCCCGCTCGCGGCCGGCGCGCTCGCGGATGCCGAGCAGCATCCCGCCGGTCGCGCGAAGTCCGCCGTAGCGGACATCCGCATCGTCCGTCAGGGGGCGAGGGTCAGAGCCGGGCTCCCGCACCCACACCTGCTGATCGCGGCGTTCGACGAAGAACAGCCGACCGGCATCGTCGACCGCCCACGACCCGCCGCCGTACTCGTGGACGCCGGATCGGGCGTTCCACGGCGCCGGCAGGACGAGGTGCACCGTGCCGGTCGCATCGCGCCGGAACACGGCCGTGCGGCCGGCCTCTTCGGCCACCGACTGCGCCCACCACACCTCGTCGCCCACGAGCGCGGCGCCGTCGATCCGGGGAGAAGCCGAAGAAGCCCAGGCTGCGGTGAACGGGGAGGGCCAGGATCCATAGGGGTGCACATCGACCATGGCTGCCACGCTACGCGTGTGCGACCTGCCACGTCGGCAGACACGTGCCGTCACACGCGGGTGAGGGAACGGCGCTGGCTCTACAGTGGGGCATCGAGGCCGCGGCCGACCGGCTGCAGGACCCCGACCCGAGAGGGAACCGAGCGATGATGTCCCACGAACCCCGCGTCGACGCTCCGGCGGTCGCCCGCGCGGCCTCGCGGCGGGTACCGTTCTCGTTCGAGATCTACCCTCCGCGCACCCCCGAGCAGCTGCCTGCTCTCTACGAGACCATTCGCGTGCTCGCCGCCGCCGGTCCGCGTTTCATCTCCGTGACGTTCGGCGCGGGGGGCTCGACGACCGACCGCTCGCTCACCGTGCTGACGCACATCCTCCGCGAGACGACCGTTCCGCCCGTCGCGCACGTGACCTGTGTCGGCAGCAGCTACGCCGAAGCCACGACGGTCATCCGCGAGTTCCTCGATGCCGGCATCACCCGCTTCCTGGCGCTGCGGGGCGACCCGCCCGTCGGTGTCGGCGAGGACGACATCGTGTTCGGCGATCTGGAGTCGGCCGCTCAGCTCGTGCAGCTGATCGGCCGGGTGCAGGCGGAGCGCTCGCCGTATCGCGAGCGTGAGATCCCGGGGCTTCCGGGAGCCGTGCAGGTCACCGACGGCGACCGCGTCCAGATCGCCGTCGCGGCGTTCCCGAACGGTCACCCGCGTTCGCGTCACCGCTACGAGGACATCGACGCACTTCTGGCCAAACAGGCCGCCGGGGCGACGTCCGCCCTGACACAGCTCTTCTTCCACGCCGACGAGTACCTCGACTTCGTCGAGCGCGCCCGCGCCGCCGGGGTCGTCATCCCGATCGTGCCCGGGATCATGCCCATCACCTCTCCGGGGCGACTGCGCCGAGTGCTCGAGCTCACCGGGGATGCGCGCCCCGACGCTCTCGCCGCGGCGCTCGAGTCGGCTCCGGATGCCGCCGCGCAGCGCGCCGTCGGCCTCGCCCATGCCGCCGACCTCGCGCGGTCCGTTGTCGCCGGCGGCGCCGACGGCATCCACCTCTACGCCTTCAACAACCACGACACCGTTCTGGGCGTGCTGCGCGCCGCAGAGCTGATCCCCGAAGCGAGCCCGTGACGCCGTCCGCTCAGTCGGAGGACTCGTCCGCCGCCGCGCGGCGAAGACCCCAACGACTCCACGCGCGGCGAAGAGCCGCCGCCCGCGCGGACTGACCGGCGAGCCACGCTCCGGCGGCGACGGCGAGAGCGATCGCCAGAGCTGCCCCGGCCGCGCCGACCGCCGCCGACACCAGCTGGTCGTAGACGGCGGCCGCCGCGGCCGGCGTGAGCGCCGTCCCGGTTGCGGCGGACGATACGGCCGCCCGGCCCGCCGCGGCCGCGATCAGCAGCGCTCCGAGGCCCGCCGCCGCCGCGAGCGCGGCCCGCCGAAGGGCGTCGAGGCGTCGCCGAGCGAGCGCGATCCCGGTGAGGAACAGGATCGCGGTGGCGACCGGCATCCACCATCCCGCCGTCAGGCCGAGCGCATACCCGGATCGAACGGCGGCGAGGGTGTCTCCGGAGCCGATGATCACGACGTGATCGACGGAGGGGATGAGCGTCGCCCACGCCACGCCCTGCGCGCTCAGATGTTCCTTCACGCCCGCCACCACGGCGCCGACCTGGATGCCGAGTCCGGCCTCGGTCTGCACCACGACGCCGGCGCCATCGGAGGTCGCGGCGAGTGTCAGCGCGCGGTGAGACTGCCGAAGAAGCTGGTCCCACAGTGCCCCGAAGCTGTCGGAGCGGATCGCACCGGCGATCGTGTCGTGCACGAGACCCTGCACGGCGGCGGCGGCGGGCGCTTGCAGCCGCCGCAATGCGTCTGCCGCCCGGTCGCCGACGCCCAGCCCGATGATGCCGTCGACGATCGAGCCGGTGAGGACCTCGGCGTCGAGCCTCGCGTCGACCGCGTCGGTGGATGCCGCGATCAGCGTGTCCTGGACGGCGGTCGAACGGGCCAGCGGCGCAAGCGTCGCGGTGAACGCGTCTTCGTCGACCAGCTGCACCCGCGCCCAGACGCTCAGGATGGACAACGGGAGGCAGACGACGGCCAGGACGATTGCGACGGCCGATGCGAGGGCGCGCGCCCGCGACATGATCAGATCGCGCGCAGGACGGCCACGACGCGACCGAGGACCACCGCGTCGTCGCCGAGGATGGGCTCGAAGGAGGAGTTGCGGGGGAGCAGCCACGTGTGGCCGTCCCGCTGCCGGAAGGTCTTCACCGTCGCTTCGCCGTCGAGCATCGCCGCGACGATGTCGCCGTTGTCCGCGGTCGGCTGCGATCTCACGACGACCCAGTCGCCGTCGCAGATGGCGGCGTCGATCATCGACTCGCCGCTGACCTTGAGCATGAACAGGTCGCCCTTGCCGACGAGCTGGCGGGGGAGGGGGAAGATCTCCTCGACCTGCTGGTCTGCCGTGATCGGCACGCCCGCCGCGATGCGCCCGACCAAGGGGACCAGTGCCGCATCGCCCACGGCCGGAGCGAGGTCGGCGGGATTCTCGGCGGCGGCACCCGGCAGATCGATGAGGACCTCCATCGCGCGCGTCTTGCCGGCGTCGCGGCGGAGGTAGCCGCTCAGCTCCAGCTGGTTGAGCTGGTGGGTGACGCTGGACAGCGACTTCAGGCCCACGGCATCGCCGATCTCGCGCATGCTCGGCGGGTAGCCGTGGCGCGCGATGGAGGTCTGGATCACCTCGAGGATCTTCAGCTGCTTGTCGCTGAGGCTCTTCCGCCTGCGTGTCTGAGGCTTCTCGGCCATGTCGCGCGCTCCTTCGATCGCGTCCCCGGAAGGCAGAGCCTTCGAATGTCGGAGGTTGGTGATGGGGTCGTCTTGTCGAAACCGTATCCGGTTTTCGCACGGTCGGACGGCACGCGTGCGCGTGTCGGATTCGATTCATCTGCGAGAACCGTATCGCTTGACACTCGAACACTATCGAAGATAGATTCGGAACAGAGATTCGCATCCGGCTCTCCCGGCCGAGAGGCGGATGCGAATCTCGACTCGAATCTTCGAGGTGACGCTCTCACCCCCGACGCCGCGGCGCGGGACACGTCTCAAGGAGGAACCCATGACCACGATCGACATCCTCGGCGCCTCGCCCCGCGGCCGTGTCATCGCGGCGGCCCCCGCCACCCGTCTGCGCCTGACGGTTCGTGGTCGCCGGGTGCTCGCCTTCCTCGCCTCCATCCCCGTCATCGTCGCGCTCGGTATCGGCATCGTGTCCGGCGGCGGCGCGCTGGCGTCCAATGAGGGATCCTCGGGAGTCACGTTCACCCACGTCACGGTTCAGCCGGGCGACACGCTCTGGTCGATCGCACGCGCGGTCGCACCTGACGTCGACCCGCGCGACGCCGTCGACGCGATCGTTCGACTCAACGCCTTGGACTCGGGCAGCCTCGACGCCGGACAGAGCATCGCGATCCCGGCCGAGTACTCCGCCGGCCACTGATCAGCCTCGTCCGCTCATCACGGCGACCTCTACGATGGTGAGGGTGAGCGTTCGACTCGATGACCTTCCCCTCAGAGACGACCTGCGCGGCCTGACGCCCTACGGCGCTCCCCAGGCTCCGCTGCCCGTCGCGCTGAACGTCAACGAAAACACGCATCCGGTGCCCGAAGCGGTCGCGGACGACATCCTCGACAGCATCGCCCGTGCGCTCCGGGAGGTGAACCGCTATCCGGATCGTGAGTTCACCGCCGTGCGGGAGGGCTTCGCGGACTACCTGGGTCATGGCCTGTCGGCCGCGCAGATCTGGGCGGCGAACGGATCCAATGAGGTTTTGCAGCACCTTCTGCAAGCGTTCGCCGGCCCCGGTCGGACGGCCTTCGGATTCGCGCCGACCTACTCGATGTACCCGCTGCTCACTCGTGCCACTGGCGCGACGTACGTGAGCGGGACGCGCGGAGTCGACTACACACTCGCCCCCGAAGACGCGTCCGCTCAGGTCGACCGGGCGCAGCCGGATGTCGTCTTCCTGTGCGCGCCGAACAACCCGACCGGAACGCCACTGGGACTCGACGTGATCGAGGCCGTCTATGACGCCGCACCCGGCATCGTGATCGTCGACGAGGCCTACCAGGAGTTCGCGCCCCGCGATTCTCGGTCGGCACTGACGCTGCTGCCCGATCGGCCGCGGCTGGTCGTGTCTCGCACGATGAGCAAGGCCTTCGCGTTCGCCGGCGCTCGCGTCGGCTACCTCGCGGCCGACCCCGCCGTCATCGATGCTCTGCGTCTGGTGCGGCTTCCCTACCACCTCAGTGCGCTGACGCAGGCGGCGGCATCGGCCGCGCTGCGTCACGCGCCGGCGATGCTCGCGATGGTCGACGAGATCGTCGCTCAGCGCGACCGTATCTCCGCGACACTCGACGCGCTGGGCTACCGCCCCTTCGAGAGCTGGACGAACTTCGTGCTCTTCTCCGGTGTGGAAGATCCTGCGGCGACGTGGCAGGGGCTCTACGACCGCGGCGTTCTGATCCGCGATGTCGGCATCGCCCACAGTCTGCGTGTCACCGCGGGCACCGCGGAGGAGTCGACGGCGTTCCTCGACGCGCTCGCCTCACTGGGCCCGGGCGGTTCCGGCGCGCACTGACGGTGAACGCCGGGGTAACACGCCGGGCCGGCGCGCGGGCTCTCGGTAGACTCGGCTCATGAGCACCCCGGCCCCCCGTACGGCATCCCTGCGACGCGCGACCAGCGAGTCCACGGTCGAACTCGATCTCGACCTCGACGGCACCGGGCACAGCAGCATCGACACCACGGTGCCGTTCTTCGACCACCTGCTCACGGCCTTCGCGAAGCACTCGCTCACCGATCTCACGGTGCGCGCCTCGGGAGACACCGACATCGATGCGCACCACACCGTCGAAGACACCGCGATCGTCCTGGGCCAGGCGATCCGCCAGGCGCTCGGCGACAAGAGCGGCATTTCGCGCTACGGGGATGCGCTCGTTCCCCTGGACGAGGCGCTGGCCCAGGCCGTCGTCGACATCAGCGGACGCCCCTATCTGGTCCACACCGGGGAGCCGGTCGGGTTCGAGCACCACCTCATCGGCGGCCACTTCACCGGTTCGCTCGTGCGTCACACGTTCGAAGCGCTCGCTTTCAATGCCGGTCTGACGATGCACGTCACGGTGCTCGGCGGACGGGACCCGCACCACATCGCCGAAGCCGAGTACAAAGCGTTCGCGCGGGCCTTCCGGCAGGCGAAGACGCTCGACCCCCTGGTCCACGGCATCCCCAGTACGAAGGGCGCCCTATGACCGACGCCACCGCAGGGCTCGAGGCCGGTACCCGCATCGAGGAGCGGCCTCTCGTGGCTGTGCTCGACTACGGGTCGGGCAATGTCCACTCCGCGGTGAAGGCCCTCGTCGCCGCGGGAGCCGATGCGCGGCTCACGGCCGATCGTGGCCTGATCCACGACGCCGCAGGTCTGGTCGTACCCGGCGTCGGAGCCTTCCGGGCCGTGATGGAGTCCCTGCGCGCCACGCGCGGCGACGAGATCATCGAACGTCGTCTCGCCGGAGGTCTGCCGGTGCTGGGCATCTGTGTCGGCATGCAGGTGATGTTCGAGCGCGGTGTGGAACGCGGTGACGACACCGAGGGGCTCGGCGAGTGGCCCGGCGCGGTCACCGAACTCGACGCGCCGGTGCTCCCGCACATGGGCTGGAACACGGTGCGGGTGGGCGAAGGCTCGACTCTTTTTCGCGGCCTGGAGGACGAACGGTTCTACTTCGTGCACTCCTACGCCGCCCAGCACTGGTCGCTCGAGGTCACGCGGCCGTTCCGTCAACCCGCCCTCACCTGGTGCGACTACGGCACGCCGTTCCTCGCCGCCGTCGAGAACGGGCCGCTGTCGGCGACGCAGTTCCATCCCGAGAAGAGCGGCGAGGCCGGCATCCGGCTTCTCGCGAACTGGATCTCCTCGCTTCCGCAGGACCTCACCCGCACCCGGTAGTAGTCTCTCTGCTTGTGTGTCCTCGTGTCCGCGCATGGCGGGCACTGAACCCTTCCTGGAGCCATGAACGATTTCGCGTCGACCCCCGAACTGATCCTCCTGCCCGCCGTCGACGTCGCCGACGGCAAGGCGGTACGTCTGACGCAGGGTGAGGCCGGCACCGAGACCAGCTACGGCGATCCCGTCGACGCGGCGTTGGCCTGGGCGCGCGACGGCGCCCAGTGGATCCACCTCGTGGATCTGGATGCCGCCTTCGGACGCGGCAACAACGCCGCCGTGCTGCGCAAAGTCATCAAGCAGCTCAAGGGCGTGCAGGTGGAGCTGTCCGGAGGAATCCGCGACGATGCGACCTTGGAGGCCGCCCTCGAGTCGGGGGCGAGCCGCATCAACCTCGGCACCGCGGCGCTGGAGAATCCCGAGTGGGCGGCGGATGTGATCGGCCGCTACGGCGACGCGATCGCGGTCGGACTCGACGTGCGTGGAACCACGCTCGCTGCGCGCGGGTGGACGCGCGACGGCGGCGACCTCTGGCAGGTGCTCCAGCGCCTCGAAGACGCCGGGTGCAGCCGTTACGTCGTCACCGACGTCACCAAGGACGGCACGCTGAAGGGCCCGAACCTCGAGCTGCTGCGCGAGGTCACCACCCGCACCGTCAAGCCGGTTGTCGCCTCGGGGGGCATCTCGAACCTCGACGACATCGCGGCCCTGCGAGAGCTCGTTCCGCTCGGCGTCGAAGGGGCCATCGTGGGTAAGGCACTCTATGCGGGGGCCTTCACCCTCGCCGAGGCGCTGGATGTCGCCGCAGGCTGAGAGTCCCGACGACGCCGCAGCCCACGCCTGCGCCGCGGATTCCGCAGGCGTGCCCTGGGAGGGGCGCTCCTTCGAGCCCAATCCGCACGCCGGCGACGACGGCTCTGCAGACCCTGCGCTGCTGTCGGCACTGCTGAGCTTCCGCCGGGGCGAGGGTGATGCTCGTGCGGTCGTCGACGCCTACCGCACGGCACGCCTGTTGATCCCGCTGGTCGCCGAGGCCGGCGATGTGGGCGTCGCCCCGTCCGGCCACACCGTCGACAAGACGCAGGAGCTGTCCATCGTGACGGTCGCTGCGCCCGACGGGCGGCGTGTGCTGCCCGTGTTCACGTCGGTGCGCACGATGGCGGCGTGGGATCCGAAAGCGCGACCGGTGCCGGCCGACGGCATCCGTACCGCCTTGGCCGCCGCTGCCGACGATACGGACCTGATCGTGATCGACCCGGCATCCGAGACCGAGTTCGTTCTGCGTCGCCCCGCGGTGTGGGCCCTCGGTCAGGGGCTCGCCTGGGAACCCGCTCACACCTCGCCGGAGGTCTATGCCGGGCTGCAGGATTCGATCGGCTCCGAGCTGGGCGTGCTCGACCTGTCGGTGGCGCCGGGGGATCCGCAGGCGCGTCTGCGCGGCCCGGAACTGATCGTCCGTCTGCAGCTCGTGGATGGGCTCGACCAGTCTCAGCTCGACGCCACCCTGCAGCGGCTGGCGGCGCGGTGGGCCGCCGATGATCGCATTGCGGTGCTGGTCGACTCGCTCACGGTCAAGCTCGTCCGCGGCTGAGCGCCGCGCCGGGTCTCACGTGACGGGTCCGGTCCACTTCTCGCCCGGGCCCTTGCCGATCGGGTCGGGGATGACCGAGGCCTCGCGGAACGCGAGCTGCAGCGAGCGCAGTCCATCGCGCAGTGACCGCGCGTGCATGTCGCTGATCTCCGGCGCTCCGGCCGTGATCAGCCCCGCCAGGGCGTTGATCAGCTTGCGTGCCTCGTCGAGATCCAGCTGCGTCTCGGGATCGTCCGCGAGACCGGTCTTGACGGCGGCTGCGCTCATGAGATGCACTGCGGCCGTCGTGATGACCTCCACCGCCGGCACGTCGGCGATGTCGCGGGTGGCGGCGGCGGAGGCACGCTCCTGTTCCTCCCATCGGGCGAGCCGTTCGGCCTCGTGACGGTCGGGGGAGGAAGGAATCGTGTCCACGTGCTGCTCTCTGCTAGACTGTGCGGGCGCCGGAGTGTTCTGCTCCGGAACGAAAGAGGATCACATCCCACCCGCGCTTGCCGCTCCAGGCTACCGGGTCACGCGCTCCGCCTCGTCCGTCGAGGTTGTCGCACCGAACAATCGGTGCGGGTGAGGGTGCAGGAACGAAGCCGACGTGCGCGTCGTGCGGGGTGGACGTGACGATCTTCCGCCCGAGACACATCCCTGTGTCCGGTGGCACCCACCCGTACGACTAAGGAGTTCCGCATCAGCGATCCCCGCACCAATGACCGCATTCGCGTTCCCGAGGTCCGCCTCGTCGGACCCGCGGGTGAGCAGGTCGGCGTCGTCCGCATCGAGGTCGCTCTGCGCCTCGCTCAGGAAGCAGATCTCGACCTCGTCGAGGTCGCCCCCAACTCGAAGCCGCCCGTGGTCAAGATCATGGACTACGGCAAGTTCAAGTACGAGGCGGCGCAGAAGGCGAAGGAAGCGCGTCGCAATCAGGCGAACACGGTTCTCAAAGAGGTCCGTTTCCGACTGAAGATCGAAGCGCACGACTACACGACCAAGCTCAAGCGTGCCGAAGGCTTTCTGCAGGCCGGTGACAAGGTCAAGGCCATGATCCTCTTCCGAGGCCGCGAGCAGTCGCGTCCGGAGCAGGGTGTGCGGCTGCTGCGCAAGTTCGCCGAGGACGTCGCCGAGTACGGAACCGTCGAGTCGAACCCCACGATCGACGGACGCAACATGGTCATGGTCATCGCCCCGCACAAGAACAAGTCCGAGGTGAAGACCGAGCAGAACGCCCAGCGTGCTGCGAACAAGGAGGCGGCGCGCCAGGCGCGCGGCACCACGGGCGCCGAGCCCGAGGCCGCCCCCGCCGCCGAGCCCGCTCCCGCGGAGTAAGGCCGCCGGCCGGAGGCGCAGCCTCTCGGCCCCCAGAGCTCCCGCCCCGCGGGAACCACAACGAAGGATAGAGACATGCCGAAGCAGAAGACCCACTCGGGTGCCAAGAAGCGCTTCAAGGTCACCGGTAGCGGGAAGATCAAGAAGCAGCAGGCGAACCTCCGCCACAACTTCGAAGGCAAGCCCACCAAGCGCACGCGCCGCCTGTCGGCCGACAAGATCCTGGCTCCCGGCGACGCGAAGGTCGCCAAGAAGCTCCTCGGCATCTGAGCGCTGACGCAGACGAGAAAGTAGAAGAAAATGGCTAGAGTCAAGCGGGCCGTCAACGCCCACAAGAAGCGTCGCGTCATCCTCGAGCGCGCATCCGGTTACCGCGGTCAGCGTTCGCGCCTGTACCGCAAGGCCAAGGAGCAGGTCACCCACTCGCTGGTCTACGCGTACCGTGACCGCCGCAAGCGCAAGGGCGACTTCCGCCGCCTGTGGATACAGCGCATCAACGCCGCGGCCCGTCAGAACGGCATCACCTACAACCGCTTCATCCAGGGCCTCGGCCTCGCGGGCGTGCAGGTCGACCGTCGCATGCTGGCCGAACTGGCCGTCAACGAGCCGGCCACCTTCGCCTCGCTCGTCGAGACCGCGAAGAAGGCGCTGCCGGCGGACGTGAACGCGCCCAAGGCGTAATCACTGCCCACACAGCACGAGACGGGGTGTCCTCCGAACGGGGGACGCCCCTTCTTCATTCCCTAGGATGAGATCGTGCTCGAAAATCCTCGTTCTCCCCGTGTGCGCGCCGTCGCCAAGCTGACCAAGCGCAGCGCCCGACAGGAGACCGGGCTGTTCCTGCTGGAGGGACCCCAGGCGGCCCGCGAGGCTCTCGCTTTCCGCCCCGACACCCTCGTCGAGCTCTTCGCCACGCCCACGGCGATGGAGCGTCATCAGGACATCCGGGATGCGGCCGGGGACGCGGGCCTGGACATCGTGTTCACGACCGAGGCGGTGCTGGACGCGATGGCCGACACGGTGACCCCGCAGGGGATCGTCGCCGTGGCGCGACAGTCGCCGACGTCGCTCAAAGACATCTTCGCCGCGTCGCCGAGTCTCATCGCGATCTGCGAAGAGGTACGCGACCCCGGCAACCTCGGCACCATCATCCGCGCCGCCGACGCCGCCGGTGCCGATGCCGTCGTGCTGACCGGACGTACGGTCGATCCCTACAACCCCAAGGTCGTGCGCGCCACGACCGGCTCGCTGTTCCACGTTCCCGTCGCCGTCGCCGCGGAGCTGGCGGCCACCGTCGAACGGGCACATGCCGCAGGCCTGCGCATCGTCGCCGCGGACGTCGGGGGAGAGGACTTCCTCGCCCGCCGAGACGTGCTCGCCGCACCCACGGCCTGGCTGTTCGGCAACGAGGCGCGGGGTCTGGACGACGATGCGCTGGCGCTCGCCGACCTTTCCCTGCGACTGCCGATCTACGGTCGCGCCGAGTCTCTGAATCTCGCCACCGCGGCGAGCGTCTGCCTGTACGAGACGGCGTTCGCGCAACGCGGCGATCGCTGACGCGAATTGTTCCGGGTCGGTTACGACTCGGTCAAGATCCTGTGTATAAGTTGGTCGCCTTCCACAGGGTCTGCCTAGGCTGGCCCGCATGTCTCATTCCAGCCCGGCTCCCGCGACGTCGAACATCACGGTCCGGCGGGGGGATCCCCTGGTCGTCGTCACCGGTGTCGAGAAGCACTACGGCGATTTCCATGCGCTGAAGAGCATCGATCTGACCGTCAACCGCGGCGAGGTCGTCGTCGTCATCGGCCCATCCGGCTCGGGCAAATCCACGCTGTGTCGCACCATCAACCGTCTGGAGACGATCACCAGCGGCACCATCACGATCGACGGCAAGGAACTACCGAAAGAGGGAAAGGCGCTCGCGGCTCTGCGTGCCGACGTGGGCATGGTTTTCCAGTCCTTCAACCTCTTCTCCCACCTCACGATCCTCGAGAACGTCACGCTCGGCCCCATCAAGGTCAAGAAGATGAAGAAGGCGGATGCCGAAGCCGAAGCCAAGGTGCTGCTGGAGCGCGTGGGCGTCGGGCATCAGGCGTCCAAGCTGCCGGGACAGCTTTCCGGCGGTCAGCAGCAGCGTGTCGCGATCGCCCGGGCGCTGGCGATGAAGCCCAAGGTCATGCTGTTCGACGAGCCCACCAGTGCGCTCGACCCGGAGATGATCAACGAGGTGCTCGACGTCATGGTCGGTCTCGCCCAGGACGGCATGACGATGATCGTCGTCACGCACGAGATGGGGTTCGCGCGTAAAGCGGCCGATCGGGTGGTCTTCATGGCCGACGGCCAGATCGTCGAGCAGGCACGCCCCGACCAGTTCTTCACGGCCCCCACGAGCGACCGGGCGAAGGACTTCCTCTCCAAGCTGATCACGCACTGACCGAGACGTCCGCGCCTCGCACCGGCGCGGTCAACGAGAGATGGATACGAAACAGGAGGATCACATGCTGAAGAAGAACAGAATCGCCGGCAGCATCGCGGGGATCGCCCTCGCCGCGCTCGCCCTCACCGCGTGCAACAGCGGTACGCCCGGCGCGGAGCCGGGCTCCACCGGCGGTGCCTCGGGTGCCGCCGAGAATCCCTGGACGGTCGCCACCGACGTGACGATCGAGGGCAGCCCCACCTTCGACAAGATCAAGAGCTCCGGCACCGTCACCGTCGGCGTCAAGGAGGACCAGCCGGGCCTGGGTTACCTGGACCCGGTGACCAACACGCGCAGCGGCTTCGACGTCGACATCGCGCGCTGGATCGCCGCCTCGCTCGGCGTCGCCGAGGACAAGATCCAGTTCCAGCCGATCGCCTCGGCCAACCGGGAACAGGCCCTCGTGAACGGTGACATCGACTACTACGTCGGCACCTACTCGATCACCGACAAGCGCAAGCAGCAGATCTCCTTCGCCGGTCCGTACTTCATCACCGGACAGGGCCTGCTGGTCGCGGCCGAAAACGACAAGATCACGGGCAAAGACTCTCTGACCGCGGACGACACCGTCTGCTCGGCTACCGGCTCGACCTCGATCCAGCGGATCAAGGATCAGACTCCCGCCAAGACCAAGGAGTACGACACCTACTCGGCGTGCGTCGAAGACCTCAAGAACGGTCAGGTCGACGCGGTCACGACCGATGAAGCGATCCTCATCGGGTACGCGGCCCAGGCTCCCGACAAGCTCAAGGTCGTCGGCGAACCGTTCAGCGAGGAGCGCTACGGCGTCGGCATCGCCAAGGGCGACACCGCGCTGCAGACGTTCATCAACACGATGTTCACCGACGGCGGGTCGACCTGGCAGGCGATCTTCGACAAGAACCTCGGCGCCTCCGGTGTGAAGGCGACGCAGCCCCCGGTCGACGCCGCGAGCTGAGCGGGGCCGGCGGCAGCGACGACCGCGCTGCCGCCGGCATCCGGCACCGAGACGACGACAACGAGAACGACGGAAGGCGGGGCGGTGGAGATCATCACCAACAACCTCGATCTGTGGGGTGAGGCGCTCAGAGGAACGATGGTGCTGTTCATCGGCGGTGGCATTCTCGCGCTGGTGCTCGGCTTCATCGTCGGTGCCATGCGCGTCTCGCCGATCCCCGCGGCGCGGGCGGTGGGCACGGTCTACGTCAACTGGATCCGCAACACGCCGCTGACCCTCGTCATGTTCTTCTTCGCGTTCTGCCTGCCGATCCTGCTGCGTGAGCGCATCGATGCGATCCTGCTGGCGACGCTCGCCCTCGGCGTCTACACGGCGACCTACGTCGCCGAGACGCTGCGTTCGGGGATCAATACGGTCCCGGTGGGGCAGGCTGAGGCCGCGCGCGCTCTCGGGCTCACTTTCGGTCAGGTGATGACGCTCGTCGTCCTGCCGCAGGCGACGCGCTCGGTCATCCCGCCCATGATGAGCGTGTTCATCGCCCTGCTGAAGAACACGACGGTCGCCGCCGGCTTCTCGGTGCTCAACCTCGGCTCCGTGCGCAGCAACCTCAGCGAGCGCGGCGAGAACCAGCTCGTGACACTTCTGTGGGTCATGGTCATCTTCGTCGCCCTCGTGCTGCTGCTCGCGTGGCTGCAACGGGCGATGGAGCGCAGATGGAAGGTCGCCCGATGAGTTCCGTCCTCTACGACGTCCCCGGGCCGAAGGCGATCGCCCGCAACCGGGTGCTCGGTGCGGTGACGATCGTCGTGATCGCGGCGGTGGCGGGATGGGTGCTCTGGCGCTTCGCCGCCACCGGTCAGTTCGCCGCCGACAAGTGGGAGATCTTCACCTACGGGACGATCTGGCAGCGTCTGCTCGACGGCGCCCTCGCGACGCTCGCCGCCTTCGCGGCCGCGGCGGCGGGTGCGCTCGCGCTGGGGTTGGTCCTCGCGATCGGGCGTCTGTCGGATCGTGCCTGGATACGCGTCCCCGTCGGCTGGGTGACCGAGGTTCTGCGCGCCATCCCGGTGCTCGTGTTCATGATGCTCCTCTATTACGGCCTCCCCGTCGTCGGCATCCGCATGGAGCCCTACTGGGCGGTCGTGATCGCCCTTGTCGCCTACAACGGCTCCGTGCTCGCCGAGGTCATCCGCGCCGGCGTCGAGTCGCTGCCGCGCGGCCAGAGCGAGGCGGGTTATGCGATCGGTCTGCGCAAGGCCGGGGTGCTGCGCCTCATCCTGCTGCCCCAGGCGATCCGGGCCATGATGCCCGTGATCGTCGCACAGCTGGTCGTCACCCTCAAGGACACGGCACTCGGCTTCATCATCACCTACCCGGAGCTGCTGTACGTCATCAAACTGCTCGGCTCGAACGCGGTGTACAGCTCGCCTCTCATACAGACGGCCATCGTCGGTGGCACGATCTACGTCGCCATGTGCCTGGCGTTGAGCTACGTCGCGTATCGCATCGAGCAGCGCACGAAGCGACGCCAACAGCAGCAGGCTGCAGAAGGGGGCGCGCTGCACCACCCGGTGGGCGCGACGACCGACACCCAGTTGATCGGTCTGCAGCAGTCGACCGATCGTGCCACGGGCAACGAGGGCGGCGGGCCCGGCCGTCTGCCGCGCCGACCGCACTGATCGGCGGGGATCAGCGCGGCGGGGATGGCTGCCCGCCCCCCGGTAGACTCCTCTCTTGTGTCTGACGCACCCGAGATCACTCCAGAGAACGTCGATGCCGCTGTGGCGGACGCGCTTTCCGCCATCGCCGCGGCAGGCTCCACGGTCGAGCTGAAGGCCGCTCGCGCCGCCCATGCCGCCGAAGGCTCGCCCCTGGCGCGACTGAACGCGCAGCTGCGCCACGTGCCGAACGATCAGAAGGCGGCGTTCGGCAAGCTGGTCGGCCAGGCCCGCGGTCGTCTCACGCAGGCACTCGCCGCCCGCGAGGAGGAGCTCGTGGCCGCGGAGTCCGCTGCCCAGCTCGAATCCGAGCGCGTCGACATCACCGCGGTCTCACCGCGAGCGCGTGTCGGGGCTCGGCATCCCGTGTCTCTTCTGCAGGAGGAGATCGCCGACCTGTTCGTCGGCATGGGATGGGAGATCGCCGAAGGGCCCGAGCTCGAGCACGAGTGGTACAACTTCGACGGCCTGAACTTCGACATCGATCACCCGGCGCGCCAGCTGCAGGACACGTTCTTCGTCGACCCGATCGCGCGGCACCTGGTGCTGCGCACCCAGACGAGCCCGGTGCAGATGCGATCGATGCTCGAACGCGACCTGCCCATCTACGTGCTCTCGCCCGGGCGGGTGTATCGCACCGACGAGTTCGACGCGACGCACCTGCCGGCCTTCCATCAGTTCGAGGGCCTCGTCGTCGACAAGGGCATCACGATGGCGAACCTCAAGGGCACGCTGGATCACGCGGCGAAGGTGCTCTTCGGCGCCGAGGCGAAGACGCGCTTTCGCACCAACTACTTCCCGTTCACCGAGCCGTCGGCCGAGCTCGACCTCTGGCACCCCACGTTCAAGGGCGGGCCGCGCTGGATCGAGTGGGGCGGCTGCGGAATGGTCAACCCGAACGTGCTGCGCGCGGCGGGGATCGACCCCGAGGTGTACTCGGGATTCGCGTTCGGAATGGGCATCGAGCGCACGCTCATGTTCCGCTCGGACGTGCAGGACATGCGCGACATGGCCGAAGGCGATGTCCGTTTCAGTGAGCAGTTCGGAATGGTGGTCTGATGCGCGTCCCTCTGTCGTGGCTGCGTGAGTACGTCGAGCTTCCCCAGGACGCCACAACCGACGACGTCTTCGCGGCGCTCGTGTCGGTGGGCTTCGAGGAGGAAGAGGCGATCGGCTTCGAGATCAGCGGACCGGTCGTGGTCGGCCAGGTGCTCTCGTTCGAGGCCGAGCCGCAGTCCAACGGCAAGACGATCCGCTGGTGCCAGGTGGATGTCGGCGCGGCGAACGGCGGCGTCCGCGGCATCGTCTGCGGCGCGTCCAACTTCGTCGAAGGCGACAAGGTCGTCGTGTCGCTGCCCGGCGCGGTCCTTCCGGGGCCGTTCCCGATCTCCGCACGCAAGACCTACGGGCACGTCTCGGACGGCATGATCGCCTCAGCGCGCGAGCTCGGGCTGGGTGACGAGCACAACGGCATCCTGCGGCTCGTCGAGCTGGGCCTCGATCCCGAGGTCGGCACCGACGCGATCGCCCTGCTGGGCCTCGATGACGTCGCCGTCGACGTCAACGTCACTCCGGACCGTGGCTACGCCCTGTCGATCCGCGGCATCGCCCGCGAGTACTCGCACGCGACCGGTGCCGCCTTCTCCGACCCCGCAGCCCACGCGTGGGACGACGTGCAGCCCGGCTCCGGGTTCGCGATCGTCGTCGACGACCGCGCGCCGCTGCGCGGCCGCGTCGGTGCCAGCGAGTTCGTCGCCCGCGTGATTCGCGGGGTCGACCCGACTCGGCCGACGCCGCCGTGGATGGTGGCCCGGTTGACCCTCGCCGGCATCCGCTCCCTCGGCATCCTCATCGACATCACCAACTACGTCATGCTCGAGCTCGGCAACCCCATCCACGGGTACGACCTCGACAAGCTCCAGGGCGGCATCACCGTCCGCCGCGCCGAGGAGGGCGAGAAGCTCACGACCCTCGACGGCAAAGAGCGCACGCTCAGCGCCGAGGATCTTCTCATCACCGACGATTCCGGCCCCATCGGCCTCGCGGGTGTGATGGGTGGCGGGACGACGGAGATGACGGATGCCACGCGCAACGTGCTCGTCGAAGCCGCGATCTTCGACACGGTCACGATCGCCCGTACGGCCCGCCGTCACAAGCTGCCCTCGGAGGCGTCGCGCCGTTTCGAGCGCGGCGTCGACCCGCTGCTGCCGTTCGTGGCCGCCCGCCGCGTCGCCGACCTCATGGTCGACCTCGCCGGCGGCACCCTCGACACCGAGCTCGGTGGCGCGCTGTTCGGCGAGGTCTTCGTCGCCGGCATCGAGCTGCCGCGTGCGTTCGTCCCCCAGCTGATCGGCGTCGACTACACGGATGCCGAGATCACGAGCGCCCTGGAGATGGTCGGCTGCGAGGTGCTGTCCGGCGAGGAGCTCGACGGCGGGGCCGACGGCTGGCACGTCATTGCGCCGACGTGGCGCCCCGACCTCACCGACAAGTGGACGCTGGCCGAGGAGGTGGCGCGCATCCACGGACTCGAGCGCATCCCGTCGGTGCTGCCGACGCCCCCGTCCGGGCGCGGCCTGACGCCGGTGCAGAAGGGTCGCCGGCGCGTGGCCAACGCGCTCGCCGCCGCCGGGTTCGTGGAGACGCCCTCGTTCCCGTTCTCCAGCGCCGAGGCGAACGCTCTGCACGGGTCGGCCTCGGGGGAGCCCGTGGCATCGGTCAAGCTCGCGAACCCGCTCGACGCTCAGGCGCCGTACCTGCGCCGTTCACTGATCCCGGGCCTGCTGCAGGTCGCGCACCGCAACCAGGCCCGCGGCTTCGGTGATCTCGCCCTGTTCGAGACGGGCCTCGTGTTCACGCCGGAAGAGGGCGTCACGTACGGCACCGACACCGTGCCGCCGCTGGCGATTCGTCCCGACGACGACACGCTCGCCGCGCTGAACGCCGCGCTGCCGCCGCAGCCGCGCCACGTCGCGGTTCTGCTCACGGGCGACATCGTTGCCAAGCAGCCCGGCCAGACCCCGATCCCGGTGGACCTGTCGGATGTGCTCGGCGCCGTCCAGACCATCGCCGCGGGGGCGGGAGTGCGCATCGAGGTCGCGCAGGGGCAGCGTGCGGCGCTGCACCCGGGCCGTGCCGGCATCCTGACGGTCGACGGCGAGGAGGTGGGCTACGTCGGTCAGGTGCTGCCGCAGGTGGCCGCCGATGCCGACCTACTGGGCGCGGTCTACGTCGCCGAACTCGATCTCGACCGCGTCCTGCGCCTCGCCGGCGCACCCGACGTGGCGCCCTCGCTGTCGGGATACCCGGCCGCGACGCAGGACGTCTCGCTCGTGGTCGCAGACGACGTCGTCGCGGGAGATGTCGAGTCGGCACTGCGCGAGGGCGCGGGCGCCTTGCTGGAGGCCGTTCGCCTCGTCGACGACTACCGGGGCAGCGGGCTCGTCGAGGGCACCAAGAGCCTCACGTTCGCGCTGCGGTTCCGGGCACCGGACCGCACGCTCACCGCTGCAGAAGCCACGGAGGCCAAGCTGGCCGGCGTGGCGGTGGCCGCCGAGCGTTTCGGGGCGAGCATCCGGGAGTAGTGCGGCCTCGGGGTCCGTTCACCGCGACCCCCAATGCCAGGCGGGAACGTCCATGAACCCTTGGCCGACGACGGCCGTGCCGTTCTGATCCTTGCGCAACTCGACGCGAGCCGTCGCCGGGAGTGCCTCGACCAGCTCCCGCGCGTGCGAGACGACGAGCACCTGCGTGTGCTGGGCGGCATGCTGGATCAGCCGGGCGAGGGGTGCGAGCAGCGACACATGCAGGCTCGCCTCCGGCTCGTTGAGCACCAGCAGCGGCGCGGGTCGCGCCGGCAGGAGGGCCGCGCACAACAGGAGATAGCGCAGCGTTCCGTCCGACAGTTCCGCCGCCTCCAGCGGGCGGAGCAGGCCGCTCTGGTGCAGGACCAGACGGAACAGGCCCTCGTTCGCCTGGACCTCCACGCGCGACCCCGGGAAGGCGTCGCGGACGGCCCGGTCCAGGGCGTCGCCGTGGCCGGCATCCACGATCGTCGCCCACGTGGCCGCCAGCGTCGCCCCGTCGTGCGACAGCGTCTGGGTGCGCGTCCCGACCTGCGGCCGGCGCGCGGGAGCCTCGGCATCCACGCGGAAATGGTCGTAGAAGCGCCACCCGCCCATCGTGCGCCGCAGCGACAGCAGCTCGGGCGCGGTATCGTCGTCGGCCAGGTCGGTCACGATGCTCTCGTAGGGCGCGAGACGCTGGTCGAGCTCGGTCCATCCGCCCTCGCGCACACGTGTGCTCTGTCGCCGCCGATCGATCAGCAGTGCGGCGGGTTTGGCCACCGGACCGGCGAAGACCTGCTCGCGCTTGATCTCCGGGTCGCGGGCGAACGGGTTGGCGACGGAAGGGTCGGACTGCGGGATGCCGAGGTCGATGAGGTAGCCGAGCTCGTCGGAGGAGAACCCCAGCCTGAGGGCGATCGGGCCACGGCGCACCGTGCCCTGAGTGCCGCCGTTCTCCGGACCCGCCCACAAGACGGACGGCAGTCCTCCCTCGCGCGCCACGGCACCGATCACCTCGCCACGCGCTGCGGCGGCGAGAAGCCGCAGTGCGCGGTAGAGGTTGGACTTGCCCGACCCGTTGGGGCCGGTGATGACGGTGAGCCCACCCAGAGGCACCACGACATCCCGGAGGGAGCGGTAACCGGCGACGGCGAGGGTCTGCAGCATGCGGTCATGGTGGCAGACCCGTCCGACACCGCGGGCGTCCGGCGGTCCGTCCACGGGGGTGTTACCGGCCACAGGGGTCGGGCTAGGCTCGGTGGGGATGACTGATACGCAGATGGTGCCCGCCCTGCAGCTTGCAGGCCTCGTGAAGCGCTTCGGCGACAAGACCGCGGTGGGCGGCGTCGACCTGGTCGTTCCCGCCGGATCGTTCTACGGACTGGTCGGGCCGAACGGAGCCGGAAAGACCACGACGCTGTCGATGGCCACCGGCCTCCTGCGTCCCGACGCCGGCGGCGCCTGGGTGCACGGTGTCGACGTGTGGGCCGATCCGGTGCGCGCCAAGGCCATCATCGGAAACCTCGCCGACGGCGTTCGCCTGTTCGACCGTCTCACGGGCGAGCAGCTCATCACCTACACGGCGATGATGTTCTCGGTGCCGCGCGATGAGATCGCCCCCCGTGTGGCCGATCTCATCGCACTGATGGACCTGGGTGAGGCGGCCGGGACGATCGTCGCCGACTACTCCGCCGGCATGACCAAGAAGGTGGCGCTGGCCTGCGCCCTGGTGCACGCTCCCCGTCTGCTCGTGCTCGACGAGCCGTTCGAATCGGTCGACCCCGTCTCCGCCGCCAACATCGAGGACGTCCTGCGCTCCTACACGTCATCGGGCGGCACGATCATCATCTCCAGCCACTCGATGGACCTCGTGCAGCGCATGTGCGACCACGTCGCCGTCATCGCGGCCGGTCGTGTCCTGGCCGCCGGCACCGTCGATGAGGTGCGCGCGGGCGAGAGTCTGCAGGACCGGTTCCTCTCCCTCGTGGGAGGCCGCCACACCTCGGAGGGACCGCAGTGGTTGCGACAGTCCTGAGGCTGAGATACCGCATCCTCGGCAACACCCTCGCGCGTCGTCCCTGGCAGCTGGTCGGCTTCTGCTTCGGCATCCTGTGGGCGATCGGCATCCTCACCTCCGTGATCGCAGGGCTCGTCGCCGTCGCGGTGTTCCAGAGTCTGGACGGTGCGCGCGCCGTCGCGATCATCGGCGGATCCGCCCTCCTGCTGGGCTGGGTCCTGGGCCCCGTGCTCGTCACGGGCATGGACACGACGGTGGATGCCGACAAGCTCGCCCCGTTCCCGCTCAGCACGCGGCAGATCATGCTGGCCCTCACCGCCACCGGTCTCACCGGCATCCCCGGCATCGCCACCGCGATCGCGGCACTCGCGACGATCGCCCTCTGGGTCCGCTGGCCGCTCGCCGCGGCCAGCGCTCTCGTGTGCGTCGCCCTGGCGGTGTTGACGTGCGTCGTGGCGTCCCGGCTCGTGTCCGCGCTCTCGGGCGGCATGGGGGCGAACCGACGCGGGCGAGAGTTCATCGGCACGATCGTGCTCGTCCTGCTGATCATGGCCGGGCCCATCGTGACCGGCACCCTCGCACTCACGTCGACGGCCGGCGTCCGCGAGCGGATCCCCGAGGTCGCGGGCGTGCTCGGCTGGACGCCGATCGGCGCCGCATGGGCCGTTCCCGCCGACGTCGCGGCCGGACAGTGGGCAGCTGCGGCGGCGCGGCTGCTCATCGCCGTGGCGACCCTCGGCGTGCTGTGGCTGCTGTGGGCCCGCGCTCTGCGCGGTGCCGTCACCGCGCCCCGGCAGCGCACCGCCAAGGTCGCGCGTTCGGGAGCGCTCGGCCTGTTCGGGCGTATGCCCACCGGGGGAGTGGGAGCGACGTGGGCGCGGTCGCTGACGGCCTGGCTGCGCGACCCGCGGTACCTGCGGCAGCTGCTCATCGTGCCGCTGTTCCCGCTGCTGTTCGCGTTCACCGGCGGTATCGACGGCTTCATGTTCTCCAGTTCCGCGGTGCTCGTGGCGCTCGTGCTGTGCCTCGCCGGGTACACCGACGTCTCCTACGACGGCACGGCCTTCGCGTCGGTGCTCGCGACCGGCATCCGCGGACGCGACGACCGTCTCGGCCGCATGCTGGGGGCGGCGAGCATCGGCATCCCGCTCATCGTGCTGCTGGCCGTGGTGACCACGGCGGTGGGCGGGCACCTCGCGCACCTGCCCGGCATCCTCGGGGCCTCGCTCGGTCTCGTGCTCGGCGGCTACGGCGTCTCGGCGGTGTCGTCCGCCCTTCTCGTGACCCCCGTCGCCGCCCCCGGCGACAGCCCGTTCAAGAGCGTGCCGGGCCAGACGTTCCTGACCGGTCTGCTCGTGTTCGTCGTGATGGGCGCCTGCCTCGTCATCGGAGCGCCGGCCATCGCGTTCGCCGTCGCCGGGTTCATCACCGGCGCGGCCGTCTGGGGGTGGGTGGCGCTCGTCGTCGGCATCGTCGTCGGCGGAGGCGCCGCGGTCCTGGGGGTGTGGCTCGGCGGCCGGACGCTGGATCGCACCGGTCCCGACCTGCTCCAGCGCATCAAGGCCTTCCCGACGACATGACCGATGTTCTGATCCTCGGCGGCACCGGCTGGCTTTCGGGCCGGATCGCCCGGCGCTGGCAGGATGCCGGTGCCGCCGTGACCGTCCTCGCCCGCGGCGCCCGCGACGCGCCCCGCGGCACCCGGCTGGTACGCGCCGATCGCGGGCGCGACGATGCCTACGCCGCCGTCGCGGACCGGGAGTGGGACGAGGTCGTCGACATCTCCTCGTCAGCCGCCCACGTGCGCGGCGCGACCGCCGCGCTCGCGGAGCGGACGCGGCACTGGACGTACGTGTCGAGCGTCTCCGCCTACGCCACCGACGACACCGCGGGCGCCGACGAGGCCGCCCCCCTCGCGGCGGC
This sequence comes from Microbacterium sp. AG790, assembly GCF_003634765.1. Taxonomy (NCBI): domain Bacteria; kingdom Bacillati; phylum Actinomycetota; class Actinomycetes; order Micrococcales; family Microbacteriaceae; genus Microbacterium; species Microbacterium sp. AG790. The sequence continues at coordinate 20,405 of NZ_RBWZ01000009.1, read as the reverse complement.
CGCCCAGCCGGGCGACCCGTACGACTACCGACGCGAGAAGGCCGCCGCCGAGCAGGCCGTGCGGGCGACGCTCGGCCACCGCGCGGCCGTGGTGCGCCCGGGCCTGATCGCCGGCCCGGGCGATCCCACCGACCGCTTCGGCTACTGGGTCGCCCGCTTCGCCGCCGCCGCGGATGAGCCGGTGCTGATCCCCGACGTGCCCGGTGCGCGCGTGCAGGCGATCGACGTCGACGACCTGGCCGACTTCGTGGTCGAAGCCGGCCGGGCGCGGTTCACCGGTGCAGTCAACGCCGTCGGCGACAGCCTTCCGCTGGAGGCGGTGCTCGCCGCCGCACGCAGCATCGCCGGCCACACCGGTGCGCTCGTCCCGGCATCCGCGCCGTGGCTCGCCTCCCGAGGAGTCGGGTACTGGGCGGGGGAGAGATCGCTTCCGCTGTGGCTGCCCGAGGACATGCCCGGCTTCGCCACCCGCTCCAACGCGGCTTACCGCCTGCTCGGCGGCCGGCTGAGGCCGCTCGAGGAGGTGTTGCGGCGCGTGCTCGCCGACGAGCGCGAACGGGGTCTGGACCGTTCCCGTTCCGCCGGCCTCACCCGCGCCGACGAGCGGGAGCTTCTCGACGCCCTCGCGGAGTGACGGCGTCGATTTGCGACGACGCCGCGCCGCGCGATAGCGTCTCCGCATGCACGCGGCCGCTCCTGTCACCGTCCCCACGGTGCTGCGTGCGCGCCGACGTCAGGCCGGCCGCCGACTCTAGGCGACCCCGCGAGCTCCCTGTCGCCGTGACGGGTCGAGTCGCCGGTGTCGCCGCTTCGAGCCCACCGTTTGCCGACTCACGTCACAATAAGGTTGAACAATGACCCTTTCGGTCGCCGTCTCCGGCGCTTCCGGCTATGCCGGCGGCGAGATCCTGCGCCTCCTCGCCGCCCATCCCGACGTCCACATCCGCACCGTCACCGCGCACAGCAACGCGGGCGATGCGCTCATCCAGCATCAGCCGCACCTGCGTTCGCTGGCCGGTCTCACCCTGCAGCCGACGACGCCCGAGGTGCTCGCCGGCCACGATGTCGTCTTCCTCGCCCTCCCGCACGGCCAGTCCGGTCAGTACACCGATGCGCTCGCCGAGACGCCGCTGGTCATCGACGCCGGTGCCGATCACCGCCTGACCTCCTCTGCGGCGTGGGACGCGTTCTACGGCGGCGCCTTCCACGAGCCGTGGACGTATGGCGTGCCGGAGCTGATCGTCGGTGCCGGCGGACAGAAGCAGCGGGAGCGTCTCGTCGGCGCCTCCCGCATCGCGGCCCCGGGCTGCAACGCCTCCACGGTGGCGCTGAGCCTCGTTCCCGGCGTCGCTGCCGGGGTGATCGATGCGCGCGACATCGTCAGCGTGCTGGCCGTGGGGCCGTCGGGGGCGGGAAAGAGCCTGAAGACGAACCTGCTCGCCTCCGAGATCCTCGGCACCGCGAACCCGTATGCCGTCGGCGGCACGCACCGCCACATCCCCGAGATCCAGCAGGCGCTCGCGGCCGCCGGTGCTCCCGATGCCCGCGTCTCGTTCACGCCGGTGCTGGTGCCGATGGCCCGCGGCATCCTTGCCACCTCCACGGCGCCGATCGTGGACGGCGTGACGGATGCCGAGATCCGCTCGGCCTGGGAGAGCGCGTACGACCGGGAGACGTTCGTGCAGCTGCTCCCCGAGGGCCAGTTCCCCCGCACGGCGGACGTGCTGGGCGCCAACACCGCCCTCATCGGCCTCGCGATCGATCGCGCCGCGAACCGCGTCGTCGTCGTGACCGCCGTCGACAACCTCGTCAAGGGCACCGCCGGTGCCGCCATCCAGTCGATGAACATCGCCCTGGGCCTTCCCGAGGCCACGGGTCTGACCGTGAACGGAGTGGCACCGTGAGCGTCACCGCCCCTGCAGGATTCGCCGCCGCCGGTGTCGTGGCCGGCCTCAAGTCGACCGGCAAGCCCGATGTCGCCGTCGTCGTCAACCGTGGCCCGCTGAACGTCGGCGCCGCGGTCTTCACCAGCAACCGCGCCAAGGCGAACCCGATCCTGTGGTCGCAGCAGGCCATCCAGGACGGCGCCGTCGAGGCGATCGTGCTCAACTCGGGTGGCGCGAACTGCTTCACCGGCGCGTTCGGCTTCCAGACGACGCATCAGACGGCCGAGAAGGCCGCCGAGCTGCTCGGCGTCAGCCCCGGCGATGTGCTCGTGTGCTCGACCGGGCTCATCGGCACGGGCGACGAGGTCTTCCGCGCGAAGGTGCTCGACGGCACCGAGCGCGCGATCGCCGCGCTGTCGGACGATGGCGGAGACGGCGCGGCGCGCGCGATCATGACGACCGACACCGTGCCGAAGATGGCGGTGGTCACCGCTGAGGGGTGGACCATCGGAGCGATGGCGAAGGGTGCGGGGATGCTCGCTCCCGGCCTTGCCACGATGCTCGTGGTCATCACCACCGACGCGGTGCTGTCTGCCGCGGAGGCCGATTCGCACCTGCGTGCCGCCACCCGGGTGAGCTTCGACCGGCTCGACTCCGACGGCTGCATGTCGACCAACGATCAGGTCACCCTCATGGTCAGCGGAGCCAGCGGCCTCGCGCCGGATGCGGAGGCGTTCCGTGCGGCACTGATCCAGGTGTGCACCTCTCTTGCCCGACAGCTCCAGGCGGATGCCGAGGGTGCGAGCCACGACATCACCATCCGGGTCGTGGGCGCGGCATCCGAGGACGACGCCGTCGAGGTGGGGCGCTCGGTCGCGCGTAACAACCTCTTCAAGGCCGCGATCTTCGGAAACGACCCCAACTGGGGCCGCGTGCTGGCCGCGATCGGCACGACGCAGGCGGCCTTCGACCCCTACGCCGTGGATGTGAGCTTCAACGGGGTGCGACTGTGCAGCGCGGGCGCACCGGACCGCCCCCGCGAGGAGGTCGACCTCACGCCGCGCGCGACCGACGTGCTCATCGACCTCAAGGAGGGCGAGGAGGCGGCGACGATCTTCACCAACGATCTGACGCACGACTACGTGCACGAGAACAGCGCGTACAGCTCATGACCGGCAAGATCCAGCAGACCACGCCCGAGGAAGCCGCCGAGAAGGCCGCCGTCCTCATCGAGTCGCTGCCGTGGCTGCAGCGCTTCCGCGAGCAGATCATCGTGATCAAGTACGGCGGCAACGCCATGGTCTCCGAAGAGCTGCAGGACGCGTTCGCGCAGGACATCGCGTACCTCCGGTTCGTCGGTGTCAAGCCGGTCGTCGTGCACGGGGGAGGCCCGCAGATCTCGCAGATGCTCGATCGGCTCGCCATCCCCAGCGAGTTCAAGGGCGGCTACCGGGTGACCTCGACCGAGGCGATCAGCGTCGTGCGGATGGTGCTCACCGGTCAGGTGAACCCGCAGCTGGTCGGGCGCATCAACGCGTTCGGCCCCTTCGCCGTCGGCGTGTCGGGGGAGGACGCAGGGCTCTTCCAGGGGCGGCGGCGCGGCGTGGTGATCGACGGCACCGAGCACGACCTCGGCGCCGTCGGCGACGTCGTCCGCGTCGACCCGCAGCCGGTGCTCGACCAGCTCGCCGCCGGTCGTATCCCGGTGGTCTCCTCGATCGCACCCGACCTCGACAACCCCGGGCACTCGCTGAACGTCAACGCGGATGCCGCGGCAGCCGCTCTGGCCGTCGCGCTGGGCGCGGCGAAGCTCGTCGTGCTCACGGATGTCGCGGGCCTCTACGCCGACTGGCCGAATCGCGACTCGCTGGTCTCGCATCTGACCGCCGATGAGCTGCGCGCGATGCTGCCGCGGCTGGAGTCGGGCATGATCCCGAAGATGCAGGCGTGCCTCGACGCCGTCGACGGCGGCGTCGACACCGCGGCGATCATCGACGGACGCCAGCCCCATTCGGTGCTGGTCGAGGTCTTCACGGAGCAGGGAATCGGAACAGAGGTGGTGGCGCAGTGAGCGGCGTACAGAACGTGAGCGTGCAGGAGTCGGATCTGCTCGAGGCGACGAGCGCGGTGTGGCAGGAGGATGCCGGGCGCGACCTCGTGCGCAACGCCGGCGACCGGATGGCCCTGTTCGTCCGCGGCGAGGGCTCGTCGCTGTGGGACGCTGACGGGCGCCGCTACCTCGACTTCCTCGGGGGCATCGCCGTCACCTCGCTCGGTCACGCACACCCCGTCTTCGTGGAGGCCGTGTCACGCCAGGCCGCCACGCTGTCGCACGTGTCGAACTTCTTCGCGACACCGCCGCAGCTGGCGCTGGCCGCCGAGCTGAAGCGCCTGTCGGGTGCCGGAGACACCGGACGCGTGTACTTCGCGAACTCGGGCGCCGAATCGAACGAGGCCGCCTTCAAGCTCGCCCGCCTGCACGGCGCGGCGACGGACGCGCGCGCCGCGCGCCCCCGCATCCTGGCGCTGAAGGATGCGTTCCACGGCCGCACGATGGGAACGCTCGCCCTCACCGGAAAGCCGTACATGCAGGCACCGTTCCTGCCGATGGTCCCCGGGGTCGAGTTCCTCGACTCGACGGTGGAAGCCCTCGAGGCGGCCATGGGCGACGACGTGGCGGCCCTGTTCGTCGAGCCCATCAAGGGTGAGGCGGGTGTCGTTCCGCTGCCGGAGGGATACCTCGCCGCGGCACGCGAGATCACCGCGCGTCACGGTGCGCTGCTGATCGTCGATGAGATCCAGACGGGCGCGGGTCGCACCGGCGCCTGGTTCGCCTTCCAGCACGAGGGCATCGTGCCCGACGCGATCACCGTCGCCAAGGGCATCGGCGGCGGCTTCCCGATCGGTGCGCTCATCACGTTCGGCGCCGCCAGCGACCTCTTCTACCCGGGCACGCACGGCTCGACCTTCGGCGGCAATCCGCTCGCGACGGCGACCTCCCTGGCCGTGCTCGGCGAGATCGATCGCGCGGGACTCGTCGCCAACGCCGCCGTCCGCGGCGAGCAGCTGCGCGCCGCGATCGCTCAGATCGACTCCGCACTGATCGAAGGATGCCGCGGACGCGGTCTGCTGCTGGGCGTCGCGCTGCGGCATCCCGTGGCCGGTGCGCTCGTCGCCGCCGCGCAGCAGCACGGGCTCATCGTCAACGCCGCCAACGACAGCACGATCCGCATCGCGCCCGCGCTGACCATCGGCGACGTCGAGATCGACGAGTTCATCGACCTGTTCACCCGCTCCCTCGCGACCGTCGCCGACGCCCTCGTGCTCGACGCGTCCGACCCCTCGACCCCGGAGGCCTCCGCATGACCCGCCACCTGCTCCGCGATGACGATCTCACCCCGGCCGAGCAGGCCGAGATCCTCGATCTGGCCGTCGCCCTGAAGAAGGATCGCTGGAAGCTCAAGCCCCTCGAAGGCCCCCAGACCGTGGCGGTCATCTTCGACAAGAGCTCGACGCGCACGCGCGTGTCGTTCGCGGTGGGCATCGCCGATCTCGGCGGATCGCCGCTGATCATCTCGACCGCCAACAGCCAGCTCGGGGGCAAGGAGACGCCGTCCGACACCGCGCGGGTGCTGGAGCGCCAGGTCGCGGCCATCGTGTGGCGCACCTACGCGCAGGCGGGCCTGGAGGAGATGGCGCGCGGCACGACCGTTCCGGTGATCAACGCCCTCAGCGATGACTTCCACCCGTGCCAGCTGCTCGCCGACCTGCTCACCATCCGCGAGCACAAGGGCGAGCTGAAGGGTCTGACCCTCACGTTCTTCGGCGACGGCACCTCCAACATGGGGCACTCCTATGTGCTGGCCGGCGTCACCGCCGGCATGCACGTGCGCGTCGCCTCGCCCGCCGCATATGCCCCCCGCGCCGACGTCATCGCCGATGCTTATCGCATCGCGGCGACGACCGGCGGCTCGGTCACGCTCTTCACCGATCCGGCCGAGGCGGCCGCCGGCTCCGACGTCATCGTCACCGACACCTGGGTGTCGATGGGCAAGGAGGAGGAGAAGATCCAGCGCGTCCACGACCTCGGCGGATACAAGGTCACGCAGGAGACGATGGACCTCGCCGATCCCGACGCGATCTTCATCCACTGCCTCCCCGCCGACCGCGGGTACGAGGTGGATGCCGAGGTCATCGACGGACCGCAGAGCGTGGTCTGGGATGAGGCGGAGAACCGGCTGCACGCCCAGAAGGCCCTGCTGGTCTGGCTGTTGCGCCAGCAGTGATCGGGATGCGGACGGTGGGACGACGATGACGGCCCCCCGTCCGCTCCGCGCGCGCACGTTGGATGGCGACGGCAGGCTCGCCGGCGTCGATCTCGCGCGGGGTCTCGCGGTGTTCGGGATGTTCGCCGCGCACCTGCTGGTGATCGCCCATTTCGATGCTGCGCAACCCGAGACGTGGGTCGATCTCGTCAACGGGCGGTCCTCGATCTTGTTCGCGACGCTCGCGGGGGTCTCGATCGCTCTCATGACCGGTGCGCGGGCGAGCGCGGGCAGCAGGCCCGCGACGGGTCGCACGCTCGTCGTCGCGCGGCGACGCCTGGTCGTGCGGGCGGCGATCATCTGGGGCATCGGGATGCTGCTGAATGCCACGGGTGTGCCGGTCTACGTGATCCTGCCGGCCTACGGCATCCTGTTCCTCCTCGCGGCGCCGCTGCTGCGCCTGTCGGCATCCACCCTTTGGGTCCTCGCCGCGGTCGTCGGCGTCGGCGCCCCCTGGGTGCTGCCACTGGCGGATCGGGCGCTCGTGGACGCCGGGGCGATCGGCGGCGACCTCGTTCTGCTGCTGGGCTGGCACTATCCCTTCCTCGTGTGGGCGGCCTTCCTGATCGCGGGTCTGGCCGCCGCGCGCTCCGACCTGCGATCGGCGCGCACCCTCGTCGCGCTGGTCGTCGGTGGCGCGGCGTGCGCGATGGCGGCCGCCGCGGCATCCACGGTCATCGACCTGCCCGAGGACTCGTACCTCGGACGGGTGCTGGCCGACGGCGCGCACTCCGGCGGTGTGCTCGAGGCGGTCGGATCGGGCGGCTTCGCTCTCGCCGTCATCGGCCTGTGTCTGCTGATCTGCCGCACGCCTGCGCGCACCGTGCTGCTGCCCGTTCGCGCCGTGGGATCGATGCCGCTCAGCGCGTACGTCGGGCAGATCGTCGCGTGGGCCGTGTGGGCATCCCTTGCCCTGGGCGACGTCGGCGACTTGTCGGGCTTTCGCGACCTGCAGCCGTTCTGGCCGTTCGTCGGCGTGACGCTCGTGTTCTGCACCGCGTGGGCCCTCGTCCTCGGCCGCGGCCCCCTGGAACGCGCCCTGGCATACGCCACCCGCGCGGTCATCCCCGGTTGAGCCGTTCATCCGTCCCCTCCCGCCGCATCTGCAGCGGCGACACGACCCCACGGGACGGATGAACGGCGAAGATCGCCGCGAGCCAACGCTGCGGCGATCTTCGCGGCGGCGGGAGCAGCGTCCCGATGCAGGTCTACGGCCGTCAGGCGCACGACCTCCCAGCCCGCGGCCACGCAGGCCGCGTGCTTCTCGATGTCGCGCTGCCATTGCTTCGGCGATCGGCGGTGGTGATCGCCCTCGTACTCCACGAGGACGCCGTGGTCCGGGAAAGCCAGTTCGGTGAAGCCGATGGGTCTGCCGTCCACGCCGAACACGTCGACGTCGAGGAGGGGCTCGGGTAGCTGCCGGCGCGCGCACGCGAGACGTATCCGCGTCTCCGGTGGTGAGGCCGCCCCGACCCGGATCAGCCCCAGTGCCGCGCGCAGTCGCGCAGCACCGACGCGGCGGCCGGCCTCCATCGCCTCCAGCAGGTCGTCACGCGTCGCCAAGGCGTCAGCGGGCGTGCCGCGATGCATCCCCCGTCGCCGCGGGATGTGCACGATCGCGTCACCCACCTCGACGAGCTCGCCCACCGACAGCAGCGGAGCCAGCTGCACCCACACCGATGCCGGCGCGGCCACGCGCAACCCGCGCCGCACGCCGGTCCTCGTGAGCTCGGCGCGCAGCTGATGGCCCCGCACCCCCACGCCCTTCGGTGCTCGCCGCTCGCCGAGCACGGCGACGTCGATCGCTTCGGCGCCGCGCAGCAGCACCCGCAGCGGAAGCGGCAGATCCCAGATCACCGCCGCCGTGACGTGGGTGTACAGGATGCCGGGGACCGCTCGGGTCGCATACGCGCGCGCCGCCCGCTGGATCGTCAGCCGCAGCCGCGCATTCTCGTTCGCAGCGGGCGACGCGTCATCGTCCACCGCAGCCGCGGACTCCGCTGGAGGCCGCGATCGCACGCCCCGGAACGGCGAGGCCAGATCGCGCGCGCGGAGCCGGCGCGGCGATACCCCGGCATCCTGCGCCTGCGCGACGGAGAACGACTCCGGAAGGCTGTCGGGCAGCGGCGACGGGCGACGACTCATCATCGCAGCGTGGCGCGCCTCCTCCCGCGCGACGGGTCGGGCGGCGGTATCTGTGCATACGTGAGCAGCGGGGCGGTGTGGGGAGGGGTCCGCGGCTCGCTCATCCGTCTCGTCTGGTCGCATCGGATGCCGCGATGCGACGCGTCGGGACGGATGAACGCGCTGCGGCGGGCTCTGCGCCGCGCGGAGCGCACCGGGCGGAGCGTCGGCGCGGTGCTCGCTAGGCTGGTGCGGTGAGCGAAACGACACCGCACGGCACGAACGACGGCGCACTCTGGGGGGCACGCTTCGCGTCGGGGCCCTCACCGGAACTTGCGACCCTCAGCCGTTCCACGCACTTCGATTGGGTGCTCGCGCCCTACGACATCGCCGGTTCGCACGCGCACGCCGCGGCGCTCGCCGCCGCCGGGTACCTCACCGCCGACGAAGAGGCGCGGATGCACGCGGGGCTTGATGCCCTGGCGGCGGCGGTCGCCGACGGTTCACTGGTCGCCCAGCCGACGGATGAGGACGTGCACGGCGCGCTGGAAGCCGCCCTCATCGCCGAGATCGGTCCGGCGCTCGGCGGCAAGCTCCGCGCGGGTCGGAGCCGCAACGATCAGATCGCCACCCTCGTGCGGCTGTACCTGCTCGACCACGCCCGCGTGATCGCCCGCGATCTCCTGCGTGTCGTCGATGCCATCGTGTCGCAGGCCGAGGCGCACGCCGAAGCGATCATGCCGGGGCGCACCCACCTGCAGCACGCGCAGCCGATCCTGCTGGCCCACCACCTGCAGGCCCACGGCTGGCCCCTCGTTCGTGATCTCGAGCGGCTCCGCGACTGGGCGGCGCGGGCGTCGGTCTCGCCCTACGGCGGGGGAGCGCTCGCCGGTGCGACCCTCGGCCTCGACCCCCAGCTGGTCGCCGACCGGCTCGGACTCGCCCGTCCGGCGGAGAACTCCCTCGACGGCACGAGTTCGCGTGACGTGGTCGCCGAGTTCGCCTTCATCGCGGCCATGATCGGTGTGGATCTCTCGCGTTTCGCGGAAGACATCATCATCTGGAACACCCGCGAGTTCGGCTTCGTCACGCTCGACGACGGCTACTCCACGGGCTCCAGCATCATGCCGCAGAAGAAGAACCCCGACATCGCCGAGCTCGCTCGCGGCAAGGCGGGACGCCTGATCGGCAACCTGTCGGGTCTTCTAGCGACGCTGAAGGCGCTGCCGCTGGCCTACAACCGCGATCTGCAGGAGGACAAGGAGCCGGTCTTCGACTCGGTCCTCACGCTCGAGACCGTGCTGCCCGCATTCGCCGGCATGGTGGCGACGATGCGTTTCGACACGGCGCGCATGGCCGCCCTCGCCCCGGCCGGATTCTCGCTGGCCACCGACGTGGCCGAGTGGCTCGTGAAGCAGGGCGTGCCGTTCCGTGACGCACACGAGATCTCCGGGTCGCTCGTGCGCGCGTGCGAGGAGCGCGGAATCGGACTCGAGGATGCCGATGACGCTCTGCTCGCGGAGGTGTCGACGCATCTGACCCCGAACGTCCGCGAGGTGCTGACGATCGAGGGGTCGGTCGCGAGCCGCACCGGCGCCGGAGGCACGGCGGGTGTCCGCGTGGCGGAGCAGCGCGCCGAGCTCATCGCCCGCTCGCAGAGCGCCGCACGCGCACTGATCGATCTCGAATAGCAGTCATATACTGATATTTTCTGGATATCAGCGATATGCTTCTTTTCATGAGTGTCGCTGTGATCGCCGACATCGTCGGATCGCGTGGTCTTCCCGATCGGGCTGCCGCCCAGCGTGCTCTCGAAGAGGCGATCGCCCGCGTCGAGCGGGACGTGCCCCTGGCGGAGCGACAGCTCACCGCGACGGTGGGTGACGAGCTGCAGGGTGTCTACCCCTCTCTGGATGCCGCCATGGCGGCCCTGCTGCTGATTCGGCTCGCGCTGCCCGACGATCTCGACTGTCGTTTCGGCATCGGGATCGGAGCGCACAGCGACGTCCCCTCCCGCGTAGGGACGCTCGCCGAGGGGCCGGGGTGGTGGGCTGCGCGGGAAGCGATCGATGCCATCCACGCCGCGCAGGCGCGCACGATCCCGGGCGCGCGCACCTGGGTCGTCGCCGATGCCCGAACCGCCGTCGACGTCCGGGTGGCCAACGCCTACCTCCTCGCGCGGGACCAGCTGGTGACCTCCATGGCGCCGCGCACCCGCCGGCTTGCCTATGGGCGGATCCTCGGGGCGACGCAGGCGGAGCTCGCGGCCGCGGAGGGCATCACCCAGTCGGCGGTTTCTCAAGCCCTCGGGGTGGCGGGGGTCGCCGCCCTCGTCGAGGGGTACAGGCAACTACGCGCCGACCCGACACCGTCATCCGAGGTGTGAGCCCCCGGCTCACGTCACCAGACCGCGAGCCAGACGACTCCCGCGACGGCGCACGCCCACAGCAGACTCGCCATCGTGCCGACGATGAATCTCTCGCGTGCGGCCGGTGTGGCCAGCTCCGTGAATCGTCCGACGCCCTTGAGCGCCACGACGATGGCGACCGCTCCGGGAAAGCCGGCGAGGATGCCGAGGGCCGCGCACGCCCGCTCGAGGTAGCCGATCGTCGTGCCGCCGCGCAGGATCTCCTCCTCGTGGACGGCATCGGTATCGCGGCCGGACATCATCTCGACGAGGATGCCGCCGCGCGGGCCCTCTGTCGTCCGGCCGCCGTCGGCGACCGACAGCACCCAGCGCGTGAACGGGTTGCCGCCGACGATCGCCAGCGCGGTGCCGAGGATCGCCAGCGCAGCGGCGGCCAGGACGGGCAGGTGCGCGGGCAGGATGCTGAGCGTGACGAGTGCGAGCACGACGATCGCCGCCGCGGCGATCAGCACCGGGCCTCGCGGACGCCGAAGCGAGATCACGACGAGGATCAGGGCCGCGCACAGCGCGATGAACAGCACGATCACGCCGATCAGCGTGACGATCGCCGGGGTGTCGGGATCCATGCCGTCAGTCTCGCACGGGGCCCTGACGTCGCCGCGGCGGCGCGGACGCGAGCCCCATCGGTGCGATCGGGGCGCGGCATCCGCCGCTGATAACCTGGGGCGCGTGTCTGAAACCGTCTCCGTGAGTGCTTCCGCGCCTGCGCGTGCGCTGGCCCCTGCCAACGACCCCTCGTTCGAGAACGTCTGGGACGAGATCGTCTGGCGGGGCCTGGTCCACGTGTCCACCGACCAGACCGCTCTGCGCGATCTGCTGGGCGGCGAGCCCATCACGTATTACTGCGGCTTCGACCCGACGGCACCGAGCCTGCACCTGGGAAACCTCGTACAGCTGCTGCTGATGCGCCGTCTGCAGCTGGCCGGTCACCGCCCGCTCGGTCTCGTCGGCGGATCGACCGGACTCATCGGCGATCCCCGGCCCACGGCGGAGCGCACGCTCAACACGAAGGACACGGTCGCCGAGTGGGTGGGCAACCTGCGTGCCCAGGTCGAGCGCTACCTGAGCTTCGACGGCGACAACGCCGCGCGCATGGTCAACAACCTCGACTGGACGGCGCCGATGAGCGCCATCGACTTCCTCCGCGAGATCGGCAAGTACTACCGCGTCGGCACGATGCTGAAGAAGGATGCCGTCGCCGCGCGGCTGAACTCCGAAGCGGGCATCAGCTACACCGAGTTCAGCTACCAGATCCTGCAGGGGATGGACTACCTCGAGCTGCATCGCCAGTACGGCTGCGTGCTGCAGACCGGCGGGTCCGACCAGTGGGGAAACCTCACCAGTGGCACCGACCTCATCCACCGCGTCGAAGGTGTCTCGGTGCACGCGATCGGCACGCCCCTGATCACCAACAGCGACGGCACGAAGTTCGGTAAGAGCGAGGGCAATGCCATCTGGCTGGATGCCGAGATGTGCAGCCCGTACCGGATGTACCAGTTCTGGTTGAACACCGACGACGCCGACATCATCGAGCGACTGAAGATCTTCACGTTCCTGTCCCGGGAGGAGATCGAGCAGTACGAGCAGCTGGTGGCCGCGGAGCCGTTCCGCCGTGCCGCGCAGAAGCGTCTCGCGCTCGAAGTGACCACGACCGTGCACGGGCCGCAGGCCACGGCCGCCGTGATCGCGGCATCCGAGGCCCTGTTCGGCGCGGGCGAACTCGAGGCGCTGGATGCCGCCACGCTGCGCACCGCGTTGGAGGAGCTGCCGCACGCGACGATCCCGGCCGGCACCACGGTGTCCCAAGCCCTGGTGGAGACGGGACTGTGCGCGAGTCTCGGCGAGGCGCGCCGCTCGATCGCGCAGGGCGGGGTCAGCCTCGACGGGGTCAAGGTCGATGACGAGTCCACCGCGATCGCGGGTGCGCTGCCCGGCGGCGTGGCTGTGCTCCGCCGCGGCAAGAAGACCCTCGCGGGGCTCTTCGTCGCTCCTGCGGCCTGACCGGGCCCGACACCGCGCCGGAGGTCGCATGCCGTTCACTGTCTCGCACGCCGTGGTGGCGCTGCCGTTCGTGCGGTCGCCGCTGCTTCCGGCGGCGATTGCGATCGGCGCGATGACGCCCGACCTGCCGCTCTTCGTGCGTGGCACGCCGGTGTCGTACCAGCTCACCCATACGAACCTCGTGGTCTCGACCCTGATCGCCGCCGCTCTGACGGCGCTGTGGTACCTGCTGCTGCGTCCCGCGGTGCGCGCGCTGTCGCCGTCGTGGCTCGCGGCGCGGTTGCCGGTGGAGTGGGATCGCGTCGGCGTGCCGCCCTGGTGGGGCCGCCGAGCGCCCGCGGTCTCCGTTCTTCTGGCAGCGCTGTCCCTGCTGCTGGGTGTCGCGTCCCACATCGCGTGGGACGCGTTCACGCACGAGGGGCGGTGGGGCACCCAGCTGTTCCCCGCGCTCGACGAGCAGTGGGGGCCGCTCCTGGGGCTCAAGTGGCTGCAGTACGGCTCCACCGCGTTCGGGTTGATCGTGCTCGCTCTCGCCGCCGCGCTGTGGCTGCGTCGACGCCGTACGGAGCCGGCGACGACCGGCATCCCGCCGATCGTTCGGTATCTGTGGTGGCTCTCGCTGCCGCTCGTGCTGCTGGCGGCGTGGGTCCTCGGCCTCGCCGTCTATGGTCCCTTCACGCCCGAATGGACGGTGCGCCACCTGGCGTACCGTGTGCTTCCGCCCGCCTGCGCCCTCTGGGGCGCGGCCACCCTCGTTCTCTGCGCCGTCATCACGGTTCGCCGCCGTCGCGCGGCGTGACGCGTTGCGTGTCACCGCGGTAATGTGAACGTGCACATCGAAGGCGAGGGCACCGTGTCGGCTGGCGAGGAGAAGGCGCGCAGCGCGAGCATCCGCGACGTCGCGCGCGCCGCCGACGTCTCGTATCAGACCGTCTCGCGCGTGCTGAACGGCCACCCGTCGATCCGGCCCGAGACCAAGCAGCGGGTGCTCGACGCCATGGCCGACCTGCGATATCGGCCGAACCAGGCGGCGCGTGCCCTCGTGACCAGCAGGTCGCAGACTCTCGGGGTCGTGCTGGGCTCGCGGGGCGAGTACGGTCCGTCATCCAGCCTCGCGGCTCTCGAGGATGCCGCGCGCGAACGTGGCTACTGGGTGAACTCCGCCTATCTGCGCGATACGCGCCCCGAGACGATCGCCGCCGCCGTCGAGCATCTGCGTCGGCAGTCGGTCGAGGGCATCATCGTGCACGCTCCGCAGGTGCGGGTGTTCGACGTGCTCGCCGAACTCGATGTCGACATCCCCTACCTCGGGCTCCACAGCGCCGAGCGGGGGATCGCGGAACTCGCGGAGGATCAGGTGCGCGGCGGCATGCTCGCCACCGAGCATCTGATCTCGCTGGGACACACCGAGATCGTGCACGTGGCGGGTCCGCAGGATTGGATCGAGGCGGAGAGCCGCATGCAGGGCTACCTGCGGGCTCTGTCGGACGCTGATCTGCCGACCCGCCCCCCGATCCTCGGTGATTGGACCGCCGACTTCGGCTACCGCGCCGCCGTGGAGCTGTCGCGCCGTCTGGACTTCACCGCGGTGTTCGCCGCCAATGACGCCATGGCGCTCGGGATGATCCACGGTTTCCGTGATCTGGGCATCGATGTCCCGCGCCAGGTGAGCGTCGTCGGCTTCGACGACATCCCCCTCGCCGCGCATGCGTGGCCGCCCCTGACGACCGTCCATCAGCAGTTCGCCGGGCTGGGCGAGCGTGCGATGGCGGCGCTGTTGCGTGCCATCGGAGAGCCGGAGGTCCCCACGGATGCCGCGAGCGGCATGAATCTGGAGCCCTCGCTCGTGGTGCGGGAGTCGTGTGCCGTCGCCCTCACGGCGAAAAGATGACGCTTCGATAACGGCGCCCTTCCGCGATTGACAACCCCGGTCGGAGGGTGCACGATGTTCAAGCGATGTGAACGGTCACATTGGGCTTCGGAGCGAAGCCCGCTCAACGAAGACAAGCTGACGACGAGGAGGTCGCGCACCATGCCGGATGCAGTGCCGATCCTGGAGATGCGCTCCATCACCAAGGAGTTCCCGGGTGTGAAAGCGCTCAGCGACGTGTCGATCACCGTCGCCGCGGGCGAAGTCCACGCCATCTGCGGCGAGAACGGTGCCGGGAAGTCCACGCTCATGAAGGTGCTCTCCGGGGTCTACCCGTACGGCACCTACAGCGGCGACATCTGGTACCGCGGCGAGGTCGTCCAGTTCAAGGACATCCGCGCGAGCGAGAACGCCGGCATCGCGATCATCCACCAGGAGCTCGCGCTGATCCCCGAGCTCTCGATCACGGAGAACCTCTTCCTCGGCAACGAGATCCAGCGCGGCGGCGTCATCGACTGGAGCACCGCACGTCTGCGCGCCGTCGACCTGCTGGCGCGGGTGGGGCTGCGCGACGACCCCGACACGCAGGTCAAGCATCTCGGCGTCGGCAAGCAGCAGCTCGTCGAGATCGCGAAGGCTCTCGCGAAGGACGTCAAGCTCCTCATCCTCGACGAGCCCACCGCAGCGCTGAACGAGGACGACTCGCAGCACCTGCTCGATCTGATCCTGTCCCTCAAGGGCAAGGGAATCTCCTCGATCATCATCAGTCACAAGCTCAACGAGATCGAGCAGATCGCCGATTCCATCACGATCATCCGCGACGGCCGCACGGTCGAGACGCTCAATGTCGCGACGGGCGCGGTGGACGAGGACCGCATCATCCGCGGCATGGTGGGTCGCTCTCTGGAGAGCCGCTTCCCCGACCGGACGCCTCACATCGGCGAGGTCTTCTTCGAGGTGCGCGACTGGACGGTGCGCCACCCCCAGATCCCCGAGCGCCTCGTCGCCAAGCATTCCAACCTCTACGTCCGTCGGGGTGAGATCGTCGGTATCGCCGGACTCATGGGTGCGGGGCGCACCGAGCTGGCGATGAGCCTGTTCGGCCGCTCCTACGGCACGTACGAGTCGGGACAGATCCTCATCGACGGCAAGGAAGTCTCGATCAAGGACGTCCAGTCCGCGATCGATCACGGCATGGCCTACGTGAGTGAGGACCGCAAGGTGCTCGGGCTCAACCTGCTCGACACGATCAAGCGCTCGATCGTGGCCGCCAAGCTGAAGAAGATCGCGCGCAACGGCGTCATCGACCCCTACGCCGAGAACGACATCGCGGACGACTACCGCAAGAAGCTGCGCATCAAGACGCCCAGCGTCGACGTCGGCGTCTCGAAGCTCTCCGGCGGCAACCAGCAGAAGGTCGTGTTGGCGAAGTGGATGTTCACCGACCCCGAACTGCTGATCCTCGACGAGCCGACGCGCGGGATCGACGTCGGCGCGAAGTACGAGATCTACGCGATCATCCAGCAGCTGGCGGCGCAGGGCAAGGGCGTGATCCTCATCTCGAGCGAGCTGCCGGAACTGCTCGGCATCTCCGACCGCATCTACACGATCTTCGAGGGGCAGATCACCGATGACCTGCCCGTCGCCGACGCAACCCCCGAGAACCTCATGCGCAGCATGACCTCCGCACGACAGAAGGCACAACGATGAGCACCGAAACGGTACCCACCAAGCGTTCAGGCGGCATCTCCGACCTGAAGAAGATGTTCGGCGGGGGCACCTCGTCCCTCCGCCAGTTCGGCATCCTGGCGTCGCTGATCGCCATCATCCTGATCTTCCAGATCTGGACCGGGGGCACGACGCTCTCTCCCCAGAACCTCATCAACGTCGTCAGCCAGCAGTCCTACATCCTGATCCTCGCGATCGGCATGGTGATGGTCATCATCATGGGACACATCGACCTGTCCGTCGGGTCGGTCGCCGCCTTCGTCGGCATCATCGTGGCGCAGTCGATGAGCGAGTGGAACATGCCCTGGCCCGTGGCGATCCTCATCGGGCTCGTCGTCGGCGCGCTCGTGGGCGCGTGGCAGGGGTTCTGGGTCGCGTATGTCGGAGTGCCGGCGTTCATCGTGACGCTCGCGGGAATGCTGATCTTCCGCGGTGGCAACCAGTGGATCGGGCAGTCGACCACCACGCCGGTGCCGCCGGAGTACAGCTACATCGGCTCGGGCTACCTGCCCGAACTTCCGATCGCCGTCGACTTCAACGTGCTCACGATGCTCCTCGGCCTCGTCGGCGTGGCGTGGATCGTCTACAACGAGTGGCGTCTGCGGCGTCAGCAGGCCAAGATCGGTGCGGACTCCGCTCCGGTCTGGGTGTCGGGCGTGAAGGTCGTCATCCTCTCGGCCGCGATCCTCTGGGCGGCGTGGCTGTTCGCCACGGGACGCCCGGGCACGAGCTTCCCGATCTCCGGCGTGATCCTGCTGGTGCTCGTCGTGATCTACTCGTTCGTCACCAACCGCACGGTGTTCGGCCGCCACATCTACGCGGTCGGCGGCAACCGCCTCGCGGCGGCGCTGTCGGGCATTAAGGACCGCCGCGTCGACTTCTTCGTCATGATGAACATGTCGGTGCTCGCCGCCGTCGCCGGAATGATCTACGTCGGGCGTGCCACGGCATCCGGCCCGCAGGACGGCAACGGCTGGGAGCTCGACGCGATCGCGGCCGTGTTCATCGGTGGCGCCGCGGTCTCCGGCGGCATCGGCACGGTCATCGGCTCGATCATCGGCGGGCTCGTCATGGCCTTCCTCAACAACGGTCTGCAGTTGATCGGCGCCCAGGCCGACGCGATCCAGATCACCAAGGGCCTCGTGCTCCTGTTCGCCGTCGCCATCGACGTGATCAGCAAGCGTCGCGGCGGTCCTTCCATCATCGGTCTGCTCCTGCGCCGTCGCGACAAGAGTGCAGCCGTGATCACAGACGTCCCCGCCGTCATCCCGACGTCGGGCACGAACGAGTCGAGCCAGCCGGCCGACCTCCCCAAGGTGTAGGTCCGGGAACGACTCGCCTCACCCTCACCAGAGAAAGTGATGAATCAATGAAGAGAATCGCTCTTGCGGCAGCCTCACTGGCCGCCGTCACGGCACTCGCGCTCACGGGCTGCTCGAGCTCCGGGCGCGGCGGCGACGCGACCGCATCGGCGGGGGCCGCCGCCGGCTTCGCCGCGGACGCCTCGATCGGCATTGCACTTCCCGACAAGACGTCGGAGAACTGGGTGCTCGCCGGTGACCTGTTCAAGAACGGCCTCGAGCAGGCCGGGTTCAAGGCCGACGTGCAGTACGCGCCGGCATCCAACACGGTCGCCGAGCAGCAGAACCAGATCTCCTCGATGATCACCAACGGCGCCAAGGTCATCGTCATCGGTGCCAAGGACGGCAAGCAGCTCGGCACGCAGCTGCAGCAGGCGGCGGATGCCGGTGTCACGGTGATCGCGTACGACCGCCTCATCGAGAACACGCCGAACGTGAACTACTACGTCGCGTTCGACAACTTCAAGGTCGGCGAGCTGCAGGGTCAGGCCCTCCTCGACGGTCTGCAGAAGCGTTCGGGCCACGGCGCGCCGTGGAACATCGAGCTGTTCTCCGGCTCGCCCGACGACGCCAACTCGGCGGTCTTCTTCAACGGCGCCATGAAGGTGCTGCAGCCGAAGATCGACGACGGCACGCTGAAGGTCGTGTCGGGCCAGACCGCCATCCAGCAGACGGCGACGCAGGGCTGGAAGGCCGAGAACGCGCAGAGCCGGATGGACTCGCTGCTCACGGCCAACTACACCTCGGCGACCATCGACGGCGTGCTCTCGCCGAACGACACGCTGGCTCGCGCCATCATCACCTCGGTGAAGCAGGCCGGCAAGAACATCTCGCAGTTCACCGTCACCGGTCAGGACTCCGAGGCCGAGTCGGTCAAGTCGATCATGGCGGGGGAGCAGTACTCCACCATCAACAAGGACACCTCGCTCCTCGTCGCCCAGACGATCAAGATGATCCAGTCGCTCCAGAAGGGTGAGACGCCCGAGGTCAACGACACCACGCAGTACAACAACGGTGTCAAGGTCGTCCCGGCCTACCTGCTGCCGCCGGTCATCGTCACCAAGGAGAACGCGGCCGAGGCCTACGCCAACAGCCCCAAGCTCCTGGACATCGTGAAGGCCGCCCAGTAAGCGACCCGCACGCCCACGACGGCCCCCGTTCTTCGGAGCGGGGGCCGTCGTCGTCTCAGCGGGGGAGCCAGACGGGGTCGCCGGCGCCCCACGGCTCCGGCGGCGAGAAGCGCGTCGGTGCCCCCGTGTAGGTGACGGCCGGCCCGGCGGTAACGACATCGTGGCCGCCGACGGTGAAGCGCTGAAGGTAGCGCGCGGGATCCGCCGGTGCGGCGAGATCGCCCGCCTCACCCCGGCGGATGCAGAGGAGTTCCGCCGCGACGCGTCGGAGGGACGTCTCGACGAGCCAGCTTCCTCCGACCTCGCCGCGACGGCGCAGTGCCGTGATCACTGCGGCGGCCAGCGCATAGCCTGCCGTGTGATCCAGCGCCTGGGCGGGGAGCGCGCCCGGGGTGCGGCCGTCGGCGGACTCGATCCAGGCGATGCCGGACGCCGCCTGCACGAGGCTGTCGAAGCCGCGTCCGCCCGCGGCACCCCACGCACTGAGTCGGGCCACGATCATGCCGGGATGCCGCGCGCACAGCGCACGGGGTTCCAGGCCCCGTCGCGAGAGGGCATCGGGTCGATAGCCGAGGACCACGATGTCCGCGGTGGCGAGAAGGCCGTCGAAGAGTCGGCGATCGGCGTCGGCATCGAGATCGATCAGGGTGCTGCGCTTGCCGTGACCGGTATCCAGATGCTGGACGGCGATCTCCGGCATCCGGGGGGAATCGACGCGGAGCACGTCGGCGCCGAGAAGAGCGAGCGTCCGCGTCGCCACCGGCCCGGCGATGACGCGGGTGAGATCGAGGATGCGCACGCCGTGAAGGGGAGCCGAGGCATCAGCGTCCATCGTTGCGATCGGGCTGTCCGCCACGCGGCGCACGGTGGTCAGCGGTGATGCCCGGAGCCGCTCGTCCGTCGCGGGATCCTCCCGTCGCACCTCGACGCACAGACCTCCTTTCCGCGTGATCATCCCGACGGCTTCTCCGGTGGACAGTGCGCGCAGCCGCGCTCGCACGCGATCGAGGCCATCGCCATCCTGCGGCGCATCGACCAGGCCGAGCCCGTCGCGCAGGGCACGCTCGTGGTGCGGGTAGTTGGCATGTGTGCGCACCCAGCCGTCCCGTGTGCGGAAGAAGCCCGAGAGCGGGGCGAAGCCGATGCCCGGCTCCCCATCCCGTCGGAACCACCGCTCGCTCGTGTACGCGACGGCGACCGCCTCGACGTCCACCGCCGTGGGAGACACACCAGCGAGGGCGGCCGCCTCCGCGCCGACGCTGGCGACGGCGCCCGTCGCCAGCGTGCCGACGGGAAGCCGCGCGAGTAGTGAACGAGGACTCATGGAGGGAGCCTACGGCGGGGTGTAGCGTGCGACACGCCCGGGACGCGGGTGTGATTTGCTCGATGGTGTCGTGGCGCGTAAGTTATTACTTGTTCGCCCCACAGGGAAGAGCGAAGGGCCGGAAGGTCTGCCGCCCTCAAGTGGAGAACGAAATCCCGTCCCGAACCTCTCGGTAGAGAGAAGAGGACTTCTGGTCTAGGATGGGTATTCTCTCGTAGCTGTTGTCGC